>NZ_JBXSOR010000014.1:0-148747 GCF_057784455.1 Martinezella sp. CNPSo 3890
TTAGAAAACCCGCAGACACGAAATGCACGGTGCAACGTTTCAATGTCCATAGCAAGTAGGTCGCTGCAACCGCTTAAAACAGCCAGTCAACCAGCGTTTCGCCTCCTGAGACCTCAAGTACAGTGCCGGTGACGTAGGGATTGGTCATCAGGAACACGGCAGCGTGGCCGATATCGGCCGGATAACCGATCCTGCGCGCCGGGAAATTGGCGCACACTTTCTCACGGATATCTGCCGCATCCGTTGGTGACAAGAAGTTCCAGAGATCGGTGTCAATGAACCCGGGCCGAATGGCATTTACCCTGACGGGTCCGAGTTCGAGTGCTAGCGATCGAGCCAATGCCTCCACGGCGGCAAATGTCGAGGTGACGGCCGTCATGCCGATCTTTGAGCGTGCCGCGATGCCCCCAGTCAGAAAGGTGATGGACCCATTGGCGGAAAGGTTTGGGGCAGCATATCGTGCGCATGCCCAGGACCCAAGAAACTTACTATTGAGATAGCTGCGCACACCTCGCATGTCTTCGTCCATGAACGCACCCCAGTTGCCATCGGTCGGACCCGCGGCGACGAGCAAGTGGTCCAGACTGCCGATAGCGTGGAACGTGGCCCGAACAGCATCCTCGTCACTGATATCGAGCACCAGCTGCTCGAAGGGCGTCAGCTCCGGATGGTCTGCTACAGAGGCCGAGCGCCGGCTGGCAACCGTCACCCTCGCTCCCGCCGCGTGAGCAGCGAGAGCCATGCCGAGTCCTATTCCAGTTTTCCCGCCGACAATGACCACGCGTTTCCCCGTGAGATCATAGGAAGGTGAATGTGAACGCGCGAATTCGTTCTGTGATGTTATCATGGTCAATTTCCTAACAGCGTCGTCTTGGGATCAAGCGATCTGCCTCAGCACGCCGCCGTCAACGCGCATGGCGGAACCGGTCGTGCCGGATGCTTGCTCCGAGCACAGGTAGACGACCATGTTGGCGACCTCCTCCGTCGTCGTGAACCGTTGCAGCAGCGAGGTCGGCCGCATAGTCTTCACGAAGTTCAGCTCGGCCTGCTCCTGCGTAATACCTTCGGAAGCGGCCGTTGCCTTCATCCAGTTCGACATGATCTCTGAACTCGTCGGACCGGGAAGTACTGAGTTGACCGTCACGCCAGTTCCGGCAACAGTTTCAGCAAGTCCTCGCGAGACGGCCAGCTGCGCTGTCTTTGTCATGCCGTAGTCGATCATATCTTGCGGGATTGCGAGTGCGGATTCGCTGCTGATGAACACGACACGCCCCCAGCCGTGCTCCGTCATCTTGGGCAGATAGTGACGCGCTGCACGAACACCGCTCATGACGTTGAGCTGAAACAGGCTCAGCCAGTCTTCGTCCGTTAGATCGTAAAACGGCTTGGGATTGGCTGTGCCGGCGTTGTTGATCAGGATATCTGCACTGGGAGCTTGGGACGCGAGGATCGCACTGCCTTCCTTGGTCGCGACATCGGCAACGACGCCGGCGATCGCAACGCCGGGGAAGAGCGCGCTGATCTCGGCCACCGCCGCGGCAACCCGCTCCTCCCTACGGCCGTTGATAACGACTGACGCGCCAGCGCGCGCCAAACCTTCTGCGATCGCCCGGCCAATGCCGGCTGTTGATCCGGTCACGACCGCGCTGCGGCCTGAAAGTGAAATGTTCATGATCGTTCTTTCTGATTGCGACGATCATTCTTCATAACGCATGCCGGAAACAGCGATAACAAACGAAATCGGTATGATATTCATATTCAGATGGAATAAATAGCGATTACCCGAAGGGCGATCATCATCCTGCTTCGCTGAGCGCTCAATAGTTAGAACTGCCCTTCTAGCGACGCGGCCAGGAAATCCGTCACGCGCCGGACCCGGGCGGAAACCAGACGGCGTGTGGGCCAGACAAAGCTGATGTCTCTGGTGGCCTGGACATAATCGTCGAGGATTGTCATCACGTCAGGATGCGAAAGCTCGCCGACAAGCGACGCCTTTGTGAACAGGGCAATGCCGACGCCGGCAAGCACACCTGCACGGATCGTCTCAATACTGTTGGAGGTGAGGTTACCCCGCACAGCAACGCTGAAAGGACCTTTCGGGCCGACGAATGGCCAATTCGCTATCTCCTCAAAGCCGCCGTAAACAAGACAATTGTGACGTACAAGTTCGGCGGGCTCAGAGGGAACCCCATGCTTTTCGAAGTATTGCCGCGATCCGACGCACACGAGGGGGGTGCTTGCCACGCGCCTGACGACGGCGTCGGGCTCCTCGATAGCTCCCACTCGTATCACCAGATCGACCCGATCCTCGACCATGTCCCGCCGAAGATCTGATAAAACCAGGTCCACTTGAAGATCAGGGTATTCGGCCAGCAACTTCGGAATGACGGGAAGAATATGAAGTCGACCAAACGTGGTGGGGACCGCGACGCGGATCGATCCCGACATGTCGGCGCGGCTGCCCATCGCTTCTCGATTGGCGTCTTCGATCTCCTCGAGCAGAGGTTTCATTCGGTCGAAATATCTTCGGCCCTGGTCGGTCAAGGTGACGTTTCGGGTGCTGCGATTAAAAAGCGCAATGCCAAGGCGGTCTTCAAGCGTACCGATCGCCTTGCTCACCGCCGGCTGTGACGTGCCGGTTCTCCGGGCGGCGGCCGTGAAACCGCGCGTCTCGACGACAGCGACGAACACCTCAAGCTCGGAAAGCCGATCCATTCTAGTACCTTTAGATACCGAAGGTCGGAAGGCGTCCTACCATTCTGGCATCTTGTTTTAAGCTCACGTCAGTTCTCAAAGAAATCCTTAGCATTATACGGCGACGGTGATGGTGCTTTTTGTGCGGTTGGCGCAGGGCACCCGGCCCGTATTGCATCGATCACCACCCGGGTCGCTGCTGGCATATGCCGCTGACGGGAGTAACTCAGGAAGAACCCGGGGAATGGCTTACTCCACTCCAGTAGAAGAGGCACAAGCTTTCCTGCATCAATGAGGTCAGTGACGGTGTCCTCGATGCAGAAGGCGATCCCGAGACTATTGATTGCCAATTGCAGAACGGCGCGCCGGTCATTGACGACGATGCCAGCTGGCGGGCTAATCGAAAACCAGCGGCCGTCTTCATAGAACTCCCACGGGAATGGATGCTGCTGGCCGGGCCAGCGCCAGCAGATGCATTCGTGAGAGAGAAGATCGCGCGGTATTTCAGGGGCGCCGTGCCGAGTAATGTAGTCCGGAGAAGCCACCGCTATCTGCCGAAGTTCGCCGCCGAGCGGCACTGCAATCATGTTTTGGCTGATGACCTCACCGATCCTCACGGCAATGTCGAAACCCCCTGCGACCGGATCTGTCACTTCATCGTCGAAGGTGATGTCCAACCGGACCTCAGGGTAATTTCGACGCAAGTCCGCCAGGGCCGGCAGGATGAACTTCTCGCCTGCGGACCGGAAAGAAACGATGCGAACCGTGCCCGCTGGCCGACCAGCTGCATCCCTGCTCTGAACCAGCGCTGTCTCCATTTCAGTCAGGGCCGGGCGCATCCGGTCCCGAAGCAAGGCTCCCGCCTCGGTTAAGACCACGGTGCGGGTTGTCCGTTGAAAAAGCTGCTGGCGAAGATCTGCCTCCAGTGCCCTAACCGTCTGACTGGCAGCAGATGATGTGATGCCGAGCTCGTCGGCCGCCCTGGAAAAACTCAGTGTCTCGGCAACCGCCAGGAACGTACGGATGCGGGCAAAGTCGGCAGATCTCATTCCTATTACGAAGCACAGCTACGCAATCTTGTAAAGACTCTCTGGATTATCGCGGCACCGTTATCGCCTTAGTCTCCATTGCGAAAGGAGATCGATATGATCCAGATCTTCGAAAATCAGGTAGCGCTGGTGACCGGAGCGGCCCGGGGCATTGGACGCGCAACGGCGCTGACGCTTCGATCAAGGGGAGCGCGCGTCGTCGCGACCGATGTCAGCGAGACGGTCCATGAACTGGAAGCGGAAAACATCGTCACGCTGACCGGCGACATCGCTGAGGAGCAGACCGCCATCCAAAGCGTCGGCATGGCAATCGAACGCTTCGGTGCCCTCGACATCCTGGTCAACAACGCGGGTCGCACCATGAACCGGGCCCTCATTGATATGAGTGTTACCGACTGGGACAGCATTATGTCCGTCAACGCGCGCGGTACTTTCCTTCACTGCCGTGAAGCCGTGCGCGCCATGCTCGCGGGGCGGGGCGGCGTCATCGTCAACGTCGCCTCGATCGTCGCCCAGGTGGCGATGAAAGACACCTCCGTCTATGCAGCGAGCAAGGGAGCGATCGCGCAACTGACGAAGGTTATAGCCGTCGAATACGGGAGCCAGGGAATTCGCGCCAATGCCGTCGCTCCCGGCGTCGTCGAAACGGACATCCTTGAGGGCATCGTGCCAGACAGCCGCGCGACACTGTCAAGCTACGGCTCCGCCCATCCGATCGGACGGGTGGGCCAGCCTCAAGACATCGCCGAAGTCATCGCCTTTCTTGCCTCTCCTGCATCCGCATTCATGACGGGCGCTCTCGTGATGGCGGATGGTGGTTTCTCCGCACTGTAAAGGACCTGAACATGCCAAGCATTCTTATCATCGGGGCCGAACGCGGTCTCGGTCTGGGCCTTGCCGCGGCCCTTGATTCCTATAGCTGGGAGGTCACCGGCACAGCCCGCCAAGGTGCTGACACAGCTGAGCTACAGAAGGTCGCGCGTGTTGCGCATGTCGACGTGACGCGCGCCGATCAGATCGATCCGCTCAGGCAAGAAATCGACGGGCCTTTTGACGTGATCTTTCTGGTTGCGGGCATTTTCGGGCCTTTGCACAACTCAGTCGTCGACGCAACCGACGCGGAATTCGCCGAAATCATGCTGACGAACTGCTTTGGCCCCATCCGGCTCGCCCACGGTCTGCTCGATCGATTGAAACCTCAGGGCACGATCGCCGTGATGTCGTCTCATCGTGCCAGCATCGCGCTCAACACCGAGCCCGGACTGAAGCTTGATCTTTATCGGGCCAGCAAGGTGAGCCTCAACATGCTCGCGCGGACGCTTCATGCAGATCATCCCGATCTGACCGTGCTTTCGATTCATCCGGGATGGGCAGCCACCGCGATGGGGACCTTGGATGGTACCGTCGCGGCTGAGATTTCCGTCGACGAAAGCGTCAAGGGCATGGTGGATGTGCTGAAGGCGCATATGGGGACCGGCAAAAATTTGTACCTTGATTGGCGAGGACGATCGCTACCTTGGTAACGGGCCCCGTGCGGCTGCAGCAGAAACGTCCGAACTGCACCGCACAGCCAAAAGCCGGTCCGATTGGCGATGGTGCTTCGGCCTCAAGGGCGAGCACCCCTTTCAGCTGCCCGATGATCTGAGGTTTGCGAGCTCGCCGGAAATCTCGTCGGCGAGCGATATCGGGCAGCCCCAATAATCATAGATGCCGCCGTTGCCGTTATCTTGCCCACAGATGACGAAGACACCAGTGCCGAACTTGTTCTTTAAGTGCCATGCGAGCCAGCCGACAAAGCCGCTATTGTCTTCCCCTTGAGGGAAATGGAAGCTGAAGATCTGGAATTGCTCCCCGCCGCCTGTCACGGGAACCAGTTGACTCCAGCAATGTTCGTTTCGAACGATGGCAAGCGCCTCGGGTGACACTCGCTCGGGAAATCCATCCAGACCGAATTCGACGAACCCATACGGCCTCTCGAATGTCTTCAGCGTCGTTCGAGGCATGAGGCGCCTGAGCCGCGCGTCGGTCTGATCGGGTGTTTCGAGAGAGATGTCGACCATATTCCACCTGCCAATGATGTCTTTGAAACTCTTCAGTTCTAGCCGGCCTTGGAGGTTAAGGCCCGATGAGATATCACGGTAGGCAGAATTCATGGAAACCAGAGATTACCGATAGATGATATCAGATGCCTTTGATCCCCGGCTACTGAAAGCATTCGTCTCTGTCTGTAGCCATGGAAGCATCAATCGAGCGGCAGCCGAGGACGGCCGCGCCCAATCGGCGCTCAGTACCCAGATCAGGCGGCTTGAGGAGGTAGTGGGTAAGCAGTTGCTTCGCCGAACGGGACGGGGCGTGATCCCGACTGACGCCGGAGAACTCATGCTTGCATACGCAAAGCGGATTATTGCCCTGGGAGAGGAGGCCGCGGCCCGCTTCCAGGAGGCAGAGGCAGCGACTGAGCTTAGAATCGGACTGGCAGAAACGATTGCAGTCCATACCTTGCAGGCGGCACTTGGCAAAATTCGCCGCGCCATGCCAACACTTCAGCTGAGTGTCACAATAGATCACGGCAGCGGGATCGCACAACGCTGGGCGGATGGCGCCCTGGATATTGCGGTTGCCACGTGTTCTGCGTTTTCAGCCGATCCACTTGAGGTGTGGAACGTGGACTTGCATTGGGTCTGTGGAATAGACGCAACCATCGATGTCACGCGTCCGTTGGACGTCATAGTCTATGCTGAGCCGTGCGCCTGGCGACGCACCATGTTCGAAAAATTAATGGAAGCCGAACTCGAATTTCGCATTGCTATGACAAGCCACAACGCTGCAGCCATGACGGCGGCGGTCGAGAACGGATTGGGCTTGGCACTGCTGACACGAGAAAGTATCAATCCGCGAACCATGCGAGTGGTCTCTTCCATGTTCAAAGGCGCTTCTCCAACCGTGAAGTACGGCCTTTACACGAGCCGCAAACGATCCCACGCTACGGACAGAGTGATCGATTTGTTGCGGCAAAGCGTTCTATCACTTTCAGATCGGCTTCCAGCGACCGCCTGATCCACGTGTCATTCGCAGCTTTCGGCCGACTTAACGCGTCGTCCAAAGCTCCGTACATACCTGTGGTCGGCACTACCGCGATCTGAGAATCATGCCATCTTGACCAGCACGGCGGAGACGCACCGCCGTTACAGGCGGTGCGTAATCGCCATGGCAGCCTACTCCCGGAAGTCGGTGCTGCGCGTAACATCCTCCCACGCATCTGTCTCGGCGCGGATCTCATCGAGCTTGTTGCGCAGCTGGTCGAGCGCGTCGCCGCCGATCAGCAGACGAACCGGCGGATGCTCTGCCTCAACTGCCTTGATGATGGCCTCAGCGCCGCGCGCGGGATCGCCAACCTGTTTGCGGTGACCTGCCGCCGTCCCTTCACGGGATTTCCCCGCCGTGTCCTTGTAGTCGTCGATGATGATCTGCGAAAACTTCATCGAATCGGGCCCGCGAAAATCCGTCCTGAACGCGCCAGGCGCGACGACCGTGACGCCGATGCCAAGCCCGGCGACCTCTTTCGCGAGAGTCTCTGACATGGCTTCGAGCCCGAACTTGACCATGTGATAGTAGCCAACGCCGGGATAAGTAACGTGGCCACCGATCGAACTGATGTTCACGATATGACCGTGATGGCGCTCGCGCATGCCTGGCAACACCGTTTTGATCAGGTTCACAGGCGCGAAGAGATCGGTCTCGAAAATGGCGCGCATCTCGGCGTCTTCGCCCTCCTCGATGGCGCCAAGGTATCCGTAGCCGGCATTGTTGACGAGAACATCGACCCGGCCAAATTTAGCGATCGCTGCCTTGTAAGCTGCATCGATCTGGTCCTGGTTTGTGACGTCCAAAGCTGCCAAAAGCACAGCGGCGCCATAGTCGGCAGCAAGGTCTTGCAGCTGATCCGTTTTTCTTGCCGTCAGAACGGCGCGGTAGCCTGCGGCAAGCACCTTCTCGGCAATTGCGCGTCCGAGGCCTCTTGAGGATCCGGTAATCAGCCATACGGCTTCTTTGCTAATCATCTTATCGTCTCCGTAGATTGACCAGACCTATTTAGGAGCTGATAAAGCGTGTGATCAGGTGGGATACATTGTAAGGCCCGTTGAATGAGATTGCACGATCATCAGATAAAGCTGGATGACATGGCAGCCTTTGTCCATGTTGCGCGGACCGGAAATTTTACGCGCGCAGCCGTGGCGCTCGGCATGTCGACCTCAAATCTCAGCCATACCATCCGACGTCTTGAAACAGCGGTGGGCCACCGACTTCTTCAGCGCAACAGCCGAAGCGTCTCGGTGACCGAAGCCGGCCGAACCCTTCTGGAGGCCCTGGAGCCTTCTCTCTCCAGCATCCATAATGCATTGGACTCTCTCGACCAGAAACGGGATCTGGTCTCAGGAACCTTGCGGCTGACCGCAACACGGCAGGCTTACGAGGCTGTCGTCAGACCTGTCCTGGTCGACTTCAGCAACGCCTATCCTCAGGCGACGTTAGAAGTCTTAATAGACACGGCCTATCGCGACATCGTTGCCGACCAATTCGATGCCGGCATTCGGCTAGGAGAAAAGCTGCAGCAGGATATGATCGCCTTGAAGGTCGGGCCGGATCTGGCCATGGCCGTCGTGGCAGCACCGGACTACCTCCAACGCAATCCGACTATCACTCATCCGGCCGACCTCACGGCCCACCGCTGCATCAACTACAAAATGGTGACGGCTGGATCGTTATACGCATGGGAGTTTGAAAGAGATGGAAAACCGCTGGAAGTCAGCGTTTCGGGCCCGCTCACCTGCAACGAGCCCGAGGTCATGTTGAGTGCCGCGTTAGACGGGGTCGGCGTTGGCTACCTTCTTGAGCACGAGGTGGCGCCCTATCTGGAAAGCGGAAAGCTTGTCCGTCTTCTCGCCGACTGGACGCCTCCGTTTCCTGGTTTTCATCTGTATTATCCCTCAAGACGGCAGATGCGGCCGGTCCTAAGCGCTTTTTTGGCGATGGTTCGCCAGCGGCGGTTAGCTGCATAGGAAGGTCGCGGATCGAGCGGGCCGCTGCTTCCATCCGCTGGGATACGCCGTCCCACTTCTGCAACACATCAGAGAACCATGCGGCCAACGAATGCGAGACGTATTGCAGTCCAAGTTCGCCGGCTTGAAGCAAAACGGCCTCGTCAAATGCCAGCAAACTAGAATGCGAGCCGCATCGTTCCTCCGTCAACAGGTATCGTCGCACCATTGATGTAGCGTGCCCTGTCGGAAGCCAGAAACGCGATCAAATTGGCAGCATCTTCCGGCTCGCCAAAATATCCCGCTGGAATATTGGCGTCGATAAAGCTCTGTCGCGACTCCTGGGTTGGATGCAAACGCTCGAGGATTTGGGGCGTGTTCAAGCGACCGGGTGCAATGCAGTTGACGGTGACACCCTTGCTTCCCCAATTCCCTGCGGCCGCCTTTGCCCAGCTTTCAAGGGCAGCTTTCGCTGGAGATGCCGCATTGAAGCTCTTTGCAAGGATGACGCCGGTGATGTTGATGATGCGACCCCAGCCGCTCTCTGCCATCGCCCGCCCGAGTTCTTCCCCAAGCTGGCGCGGTGAAACGAAGTTGAGCTGGAATGACTCGTCCCAGGCAGCTTTGTCGTTCGGTTGTTCCATCGGACGGGAGCCGCCGGCATTGTTGAGGAGAACATCAACTCTGCCGGCGATATCGATCGCGTCTTCCGCGAGTTTCATCGCGGCCTCAGGTCGGGAAAGATCGCCGGTGAGGATGTGGGGTGCGGGCCCGCCCGCCTGTACAACTTCTTCTGTGAGAGACTGCAGCGGCGCCGCTGTTCTAGCGGCCACGATCAACTGAGCACCTTCCGCCGCCAGCGCCAGCGCTGCGGCTCGACCAATTCCCGAGCTTGCACCAGTGACCAGGCAGATGCGGCCGTTGAGGTTCAAGTCCATTTTACGTTCCTTCTGCTTCTACGGTTAATCGCTATCGAGCTGCCACTTCAGCAATGGCAGCTTTTTGGCCCACTGAAATGCGTTACTTCGAGGCTTTGTCGACGTGAGTGCCCACCCAGCTTATGATGACATTTGCGACGTCGATATTGTTCTTGTCCTGCATGAACATGTGGCTGTTGCCGTGCAGGCCGACGCTTGGAAGTGAAACAAATGTGATGTCACCGCCGGCCGCCTTGACCTGAGCAATCTCTCTGTCGCAGCTTGCGCTCGGGTGCTCGCCGAGGTAGTCACCGACCATCACCAGCATCGGGATCTTGGCGAGCAGTGTTACCTGCTGGTCAGTGAGATTGGCAAAACATCCCGTTTCCAACTGGATAATGCCCTTGATGCCGCCTTTCGCCTTCAGCGCAGCTTGGGTGGGAAAGCCGGCAGATTGAGAATGGCCGACTAGAATGGCACCGCCGAGTTGGTTTGCCAAATCGGCGACATTTTCGACGGTGGGATTGTCGGTCGTAGGCGTGACCAGTTCGGTCATCAGGCTGGGAACTTCCGTTTCGAACATGTCAGGTATGACCTGTTTGTAGAACGTATTGACGTGATCCACCGGGAACTGCTCCCCTGGATAGGGCTGACCCTCGCGCGGGCCAAAGCGAAACACCTTCCATGCCATGTTCGATGTGCCCAGGTAGATCCTTGGCTGCTTTGAGGGCGAAAGCTTGCCCCGGCTAACCTCGTTGAAGGTGGAGGCGTTAAATCCCGATCTCGCCCGGCCTGACTGCTCCGCCAAGTAGGCGGGAAATCCTTTCCTGGTAAAATACTCGAACCAGCCCATTCGGCCGTCGGGCGTCGTCTCCCATTGTTTGGAAGACAGCAGGCCACCATGCATGAAGACGATGGGGGTATGCGATGGTTTAACGGGAACCTGAAACTGAACGTACATCTGATCGACGGTGACCTTCCCGGCCTCGAATGGTTCTCCGAATACTTTTCGAAAATTGCCCCACCCGGCGTTTTCTGTCTCGATCGTCCGTCCCCCGATGAAGAAGCTGCCCTGCCGCTGCAGCACTAACGGTTCGGGCGTGGCCGCCACGTCGGAAAGTGCTTGAGCGGACACACTCGCCGACAAAAGCGTTAGTGCCGATATGCATGCCGCGAGAAGCCTTAGCCCAGATATGCAGGCCACTCCGGTGAATGAGAGCGTGGTGTCAACGATCTCGTATGGTTTTGAGAGCGGCAATTGAGGGCCTCGTGTTGCGCCATTTCGCACATCATGAAGCTTTGCTGCAGCCAGTAACTCACGCGTCCGAGGCGTGGGTCGCTCGACGGTTTCAAGCTTGAGGTTCGCAAGGCCGAAGGATGGCGACTGCCAGCGGGTCATCGTGTTCTTCATGTCCAGGTTCCTTGTCTACGCTGTGATGCACATGCTCGTGTGCGGGCCGCGCCGCACCAGAGGTTCACCCGACGATCATCAGGCCGCGTGTCGCTCGCAGCGCGGTCCAGGCGAGGCGAGATCGCGTTCGGTCTCGTTGGCTCCAAGACGATATTGACAACCGGACCAAATTTCTGCTGCTAAAAATTCGAAACATTTACGACGAAAGAGCGTCAATCAATGAGTGTGCAGCCGCATTCGCATCTCACTGGTATCACCGCCTTCGTCATGACAGTGGAGTTCGGTAGCTTCACCGCTGCGGCCGAGAGGATGGGGCTTTCAAAATCAGCTGTGGCGAAAAACGTCTCTCGACTCGAGGAGCGGTTGGGGACGCGCCTCCTCGACAGAACCACCCGACGCCTCGGACTTACCGCTGATGGGCGCGCGTATCATGAGACCTGCTTGCGCGTGCTTTCCGAACTCGACAGTGCTGAGGCTCTGCTCGCATCTCGCCAACGAGTGGCATCGGGCACTCTGCGGGTCAGCCTCCCCGCGACTTTCGGACCGCGATGGGTGGTCCCAGTGCTCGCGGAGGCACTAACAGGCCATCCGCAACTCACCTTGGACGCCGCGTTCAGTGACCGCTACGTTGACCTCATAGACGAGGGGTTTGACCTCGCGGTGCGGATCGGTGAGCTAGAGGACTCAGCGAGCCTGATAGCCAGAAGGATCGGCGTTCAGACTTCTCTAGTCTGCGCCTCGCCGGAGTACCTCGCGCGACGTGGCCGGCCGGAGAGGCCGGGTGATCTTGTGGGGCACGACTGTCTGGGCGAGACGCGCGGCGGAAAGGTACTGCCCTGGTTCCTGCAGGGCGAGCACGGTGACACTATCAGGGTCGACATCAGTCCTCGTCACATCATCAGCAATGGGGATGCCCTGCTAAACGCGTCGGTCGCCGGCGCTGGGCTGGCTTGTCTCCCGATGTGGCTGGTCAGTGCCGATCTACGGGCAGGGCGTTTGCAAGAGGTGTTGGCGACTTCGGCCACCAACGACCGGCCAATACACCTGGTCTGGCCGCGAGCCCGCGACATTCTGCCCAAGGTTCGTGTCGTCGTGGACGAACTGGCCGGACGCTTCCTGCCTTCTCCGCCGTGGGTTGAGGCGGGCCGATTAGGTTGAGGAAGCTGATAGTTTCGCCTATCCCATGGAGATGTCGACTTACGAGGGGAATACGTCAGTTGGCCGGAGGCCGGAGAGCTGTGCTTAGCAGCGATAATCCTCCAGGTTCGGCGCATCGCCTGGTTTACCGGACTTGATCCATTCGACCTTGCCCTGGAGAAAACTCAAGGCCACATCGAGCGCTCCCTTGCGTTGCCGAAGCCTTTCGATCTGCGCCTGCAGGACGTCGACGGTGCGTTCCGGCGAATGCTCGCCCACACGGTACTCTTCGTTGAGAGCGAGGATTTCTCCAAGCGTATAACCGAGCGTCTGCTGAAGGCGGATCATCCGAGCGGCCGTCACATCCTTCAAGTTGAAGACCTGATAGGGGTTCGAACCGCCCTTGAGGCCACGGTCAGGCTTTATAAGCCCTTTGGCGACATAGAAGCGGATGGTGTCGACTGGAAGCCCCGTGGCCTTTGCAAATTCCGAAATCAGCATTTTGAACCCTTGACCATGGAGTGCACTCCACACTTATAGGCGATGCTTGTCGAAATTTGGAGACCAAACATGACAAGTGAAAACACTCCCCTGCCTCAGGTTCAGCTCGGCCAGGACGGCCCGATGATCGGGGCTCAAGGCCTCGGCTGCATGGGAATGAGCGAATTCTACGGAGAAAGTGACGAGACCGAGTCTCGTTTGACGCTGGAGAAGGCGGTAGACCTCGGGATCAGCATGTTCGATACCGCGGACATGTATGGTGTCGGGGCAAACGAGGAGTTTCTGGCGTCCTTCGCCTCGGCGAACCGCGAGCGTATCATCATCGCAACGAAATACGGTTATCGCCGGACATCTGATAATCCCGACGACTGGAGCATCGACAATCGCCCGGACTACATCCGGCAAGCCGTCGACCGGTCCCTCAAGCGCCTTGGCGTCGATGTCATCGACCTCTATTACATGCATCGTCGTGACGACAGCGTGCCGTTGGACGAGTCAGTAGGCGCGATGGCGCAGCTGGTGGAAGCAGGCAAGGTAAAGTGGCTCGGCATGTCGGCTGTCAGCGCCTCAGAACTGCGGGCGGCGCATGCCGTTCATCCGATCGCGGCTTTGCAGTCGGAATGGTCGGTGTTCTCCCGAGATATCGAGCAAGATGTGGTACCCACTGCGGCAGAACTTGGCGTAACCGTTGTGCCCTACGCGCCGCTCGGGCGCGGAATGCTAACCGGCCAAGCTTTCGCAAAAGCCTTGGCCGACACCGATGCGCGCCGGCAATTCCCAAGGTTCTCGGCCGATAACCGCGCCGCAAATATGCGACTC
This sequence comes from Martinezella sp. CNPSo 3890, assembly GCF_057784455.1. Lineage (NCBI taxonomy): Bacteria > Pseudomonadati > Pseudomonadota > Alphaproteobacteria > Hyphomicrobiales > Rhizobiaceae > Martinezella > Martinezella sp. CNPSo 3890. The sequence goes on from NZ_JBXSOR010000014.1 coordinate 13,568, forward strand.
GTATCGAAGATCGAGGAGATCGCGAAAGCTCGCGACGTTTCGGCGGCGCAGATCGCACTTGCCTGGCTACATGCCCAAGGGCGCCGCCTGAACGTCAAGACGGTGCCGATCCCAGGAACGCGCAAGCGCAGCCGCCTCGTAGAAAACGTCGCGGCGGTCTCCATGATGTTGACGGATGGCGAAATGGACGCCCTTGCGCCACTCGCGTCCTCTGTCCAGGGCATCAGCGTGTAAGTTTCGCCAGCAGGGTCGTTGCGACTTGAGCTTCTTGAATGCACCCGCACCGGTCCTCACAGCGAAGCGAGCCCTGCCAGATGTCGACTTGGCAGGGCCGTCCTCTATGTCCCGAGACAGCAACAATGGATGGAGGTCCGACATGCACATCGACGGCGCGTGCCAATGCGGAAAGATCACTTATGAAGCCGAGATTGACCCGCAAGACGTTGGGATCTGCCATTGCACGGACTGCCAGAGATTGACTGGCACCGCGTACAGGGTGACCGTCAGCACGCAACGCAGTCAGTTCCAGATAACGTCCGGCGAGCCCAAGCTCTACGTCAAGACCGCCGACAATGGTCGTCGGCGGCCGCAGTTTTTCTGCTCCGATTGCGGGTCGCCCATTTATACGACGGGAGAGGATGAAGATGCCGAGCAGATTGGGATCAGACTAGGAACTGTGAACCAGCGCCAGGAGCTAACGCCCCGTTCACAGATCTGGTGCTCGTCGGCATTGGCATGGACGCAGGACCTGACTGGGCTTCCGGGACGAGCGGGGGATTGAGAGCCTCTGTCGAAAATGAAACGGGCCACCTCTCCGCTTGCCAAAAGAGCAAAGTGACGAGGTTGGTGCGTCAACCGGTATCCGGCAGCTCCCTGGTACCACGCTTGATCGAGGGTTTCCCCGCACCATAGGAGTATGGAACGTGTTGAATCGGCGTCTGTTTCGGGCAAATCTTTTCCTCGGCGATCCGATCGGGATGCAAGTCATTGAATATATTAGATGTCGCCGGATCAGCTACCTAGAAACGAGTATCCAAAATCTGTTCATCCTCCTTTGAGTTATAACTATTGGTAATCAACCCTCCGTCCGCAGGAATTAGGAAGCTTCAAGCCGACCTGTTAGCGTTCTTGCAGTGCAAACAGCGACGCGAGAGCGACGAGACCTGATGGCGAAGACCCTTCCTCAGACGATTGCCCAGATACACGGCAGCTTCGCTGATGGTTTGTCGCCTGTGAATGTGGTCCAAGACTGCCTGCAGCGGATTACAGGGCAAAACGAGGCAATTCGGGCGCTGATCTATGTTGCCGAGGAAGAGGCCTTGGAAGCCGCCCGCGCGGCCGACGCAGCGATGCGGGTGGGGAAGCATCTTGGTCCGCTTCACGGCATCCCGATCGCGGTCAAGGATGTCATCGACGTCAGGGGATGGCCGACGACAGCAGGCACCCGCTTGTTCGAGGCGACGGTCGCCGAGCGGGACGCCGTCTGTGTGGCAAACCTTCGAGCGGCCGGCGCTATCATCATCGGCAAAACTAACCTGCACGAGTTGACCGCCGGTAATCACGACAATCCCTGGCATGGCAAGGTCGTGAACCCTCTCGATCCGGAGCGGGGTACCGGGGGAACGAGCAGCGGCTCGGCCGCGGCAGTTGGTGCCGGCTTCTGTGTTGCCGCGATCGGAACGGACACTGGCGGATCCAATCGATCGGTCGCCGCAGCAACAGGTCTGGTCGGCTTCAAGCCCACGCAAGGTGTTATCGATGCCGATGGCGCATTGCCGACGGCGCCGAGTTTTGACGCCATCGGTCCCATCGCCTCCAGCGTTGCAGACGCGCGCACGGTGCATTACGCCATGCTCGGTGTCGCCGAGCCACGGCCGGTCGACATCAGGCTTGCCGATATAACCATCGGCATTTGTCCCGATCTCTACCAAGCTGCGGTCGATCCGGTAGTGGCGGCTGTGCAGGAGAGCTTCCTGCGGACGGTGGAAAGGGCTGGAGCCCATCTTCGTATGGTTCCGTTCCGACATGCCGCCGAGGTCCGCGAGGCAGGACTGACGATTCTGATGTACGAGTTCACGCAGCGATACCGAAACCTTGTGGAAGCCAATCCCGACAGGGTGGCGGCCGCGGTTCATGCTTTTCTGTCTAAGGGAGCGGAAATCTCAGAACGAGCCTATAAGTCAGCCATCTCATATCGAGCTGCGATCGAAAGCGAATTCGACCGGCTCTTTTCGGAAATCAATGTGCTCGCGACGCCCGTCGTTCCAGGTCTCGCCCCAAGGCTATCCGACGAGATGACCGCCGTTGGACCGGAGTTCGTGCCCTACGGTCTGGCTGGGGGGCATTTCCGTCGATGGGCTAACTTTTTCGGCGTCCCAACCCTTGCAATGCCTCTGCCTATTGAAGGTAGCCTCCCGGCATCTATCCAGATCACAACGCCCAAGTATACGGAAAACTATCTGTTTTCCGTCTGCAATACGCTGAGCCGATTGGAGACCGGACCAGCATAGTCAATCCAACATCCACAAAAAAGGGGAACTAAAACATGAAGAAGATCGCAATTGTACTCTCCGTCATCGCCGCCACGATTGGCGTCGCCAAGACCTCCTCGGCAGCCGATGACGTCATTCGCTTCGGCGTTGCCGCCGAGCCCTATGCGCCCTTCTCGGTGAAGGATGCCAGCGGCAAGTGGCAGGGCTGGGAAATCGACCTGATGAATGCCGTCTGCAGGGAGATGAAAGCCAAGTGCGAAGTCGTCGACGTCGCCTGGGACGGCATCATCCCCGCCTTGCTTGCGAAGAAATTCGACGTCATCTGGAGCTCGATGTCGATTACCGACGAGCGCAAGAAGGTCATCGACTTCACCGACAAGTACTACTACTCGCCAAATGTCCTCGTCGGCCCGAAGGCCGATACGCGGTCCTTTGACGTTACCAAACCCGACACTTTCAAGGGCATCACGGTCGCTGCCCAGAGTTCGAGCTTGCAGGCGACCTACATGCAGCAGAAGTTCAACGGCATCTCCGAGCTTAAGCTCTACCCGACCCTTGATGACGAGATTGCCGACATGCAGGCTGGTCGTGTCGATCTGATGGCTGCAGCCGGCATCCAGATCCAGGATTTCCTCAACAAGCCCGAAGGCAAGGACTACGAGATCAAGGTGACCCTGCCGCACGAAACCATGTTCGGCTACGGCGACGGCGGCGGCCTGCGCAAGGAAGACGTTGCGCTGAAGGATAAGCTCAACACGGCGCTCAAGGCCGTGCGTGCCAGCGGCGAGTACGACACGATTACCAAGCGCTATTTCAACTTCGACATCTATGGCGAATGATGGGCGACTTTAGGATCGGCGCCGGCCATCGTGGTCGGCTCCAGACCTATTCGACGAACAAAGCGGCATGGATGCATATATGTCCTGGTTTAATCTACTCAGCTTTGGTGATCAGGGCTGGACCGACGAGCTCTTGCGAGGGGCATGGCTCAGTATCGAGATTTCTCTGAGTGCCTACGCCATCGGCCTTCTGCTCGGTCTGCTTGGTGCAATTGCCAAGCAATCAAAGAGCGTCGTCGCCAGATCCCTGGCCAGCACCTATACGACGGTCATCCGCTCCGTCCCCGACATCCTCGTGATCTTCCTGATCTACTACACCGCGACGGATGCCCTCAGTTACCTGCTCGGCATGACGGGGCTCGCCATGCAGTTTCATCTCAACGGCTTTGTCGCCGCCGCGATTTCGCTTGGTGTCGTGCAGGGCGGCTATAGTACGGAAGTGCTTCGTGGCGCGATCGTTGCTGTTCCGCGCGGGCAGTCGGAAGCCGCCTTTGCCGTGGGACTGACGCGCAAGCAGTCATTTTTCCTCGTGATCATCCCGCAGATGCTCCCCCTGGCCCTGCCGGGTCTCGGCAATCTCTGGCTCATCGTTCTGAAGGAAAGCTCGCTGGTCAGCCTGATCGGCTTCACGGAACTGGTGCTCGTCGGCAAGATGGCCGCCGGTGCCACGCGACACTACTTGCTCTTCTATGCGGCGGTCGGCGTGGTGTTCCTCGTCATGTCGGGGATATCCTCCATCTTATTCCACTATTTCGAAGTGAAGGCTTCTCACGCCTGGAGGCGCAAATAGGATGCCTGATTTCGGTTACTATCTCACAGGCGAACTGTTCTCTGGGTTGCAGGCCACGATCGTCCTGTTCATCGCCTGTGCCATCAGCGGCAATCTTCTAGCGCTCCCGGTGGCAGTGGCGAGGATCTCGACCCGAGGCTGGCTCAGATACCCGGCGATGGCCTTCATGCTGGCCTTTCGCGGAACACCGCTGCTCGTCCAGCTCTACATCTTCTACTTCGGCATAGGTCAGGTGCTCGCAACCATTCCGGCGATCCGCTACAGCGTGTTCTGGCCGCTGTTTCGAAGTGCGAACGGCTATGCATTCGTCGTGCTTACGCTGAATACGGCCGCCTATTGCGCCGAGATATGGCGAGGCGCCATCCTTGGTGTCCCTACCGGGCAGGCGGAGGCGGGTCGCTCGCTTGGTCTGTCCAAGCGCCGCATCTTTCGATCCGTCCTACTTCCGCAGGCATTTCGCCTGGCCTTGCCGGCAATCGGCGGACAGAACATCCTTCTGTTGAAAGGAACGGCGCTGACGGCCGCGATCACCGTTTTCGAGACCATGGCGGCCGCCAATCTGGTGCGGGCCCAGACCTTCCGGACCTATGAGCCGCTGCTTGCGGCAGCGCTCGTCTACTTCGTCCTGGCCTTCATCATCACTTCCGGCTTCAAATATGTGGAAACACGCATGGCTTCCCGATACTAATCGGGATGTCTTTGTTGTTTCGCGTTGATGGAGGCGCTTTTGATCCCAGGTGAGGCGGATTTCACCGCTCGTGAGGTCGAGGTCTTCGCGGCCGTCATGTCGCATGGAACGACCACGAAGGCAGCCGATGCCCTCGATATCACCCAACCGGCGGTCAGCAAGATCCTGTTGCAGCTGACGAACAAGGCCGGCTTCCCGCTGTTTCGCAACCACCGTCAGCGACTGATCCCGACCCCGGAAGCTCATATGCTCTATGCGGAGGTCAAGCGTCTTTTCGAAACGGTCCGCGGCATATCCCAAATTGCCAAGGAAATCCGAGAACTGCGGAGCGGCCGTCTCAATATCTCGGCCTTGCCGGCTTTCGGATTGACTCTGCTGCCATCGATCATCGCCAGTTTCACCAGACGGTATCCCGATGTTTCTGTAACCCTGGATATTAGAAGCTCATCGACCATCATACAGCGGGCAGGCCGGAACCAGCTCGATATTGGCGTAGCGGCGGAAGTCAACGACGATACGCCATCCGTTGTAAGACGGACTCTCGTCGCGACACCCCCGGTTTGCGTGATGCCGAAAGGCCACCCTTTGAGCAAACTTCCCGTCATTCAGGCGGACGATCTCGATGGCTTGAACTTTGTCTCGCTCGGCGTCGGTGATCCGATGCGCAGGCAATTGGACGAACTCTGCGAGAGCAGGGGCATCAACAGGTCGCTCAAGGTCGAGGCAGCATTATCCAACACCTGCATTAATCTGGTGGCGAACGGTGTTGGCGTCACGGTGGTTGATCGTCTGTCGGCCTGGATGGCAAGGGATCTGCCAATCGAAATCCGCGACTTCCAGCCGCATCTGGACATCAATCTTGGTGTCTACCGCCCGTGGGGCACGATCGCCTCATCGGCAGCTGATACTTTTATCGAGCACCTTGTCGAGTCGACGCGTGACTACATGAATGTCATCGACCGGGAGATAAAAGCACTCACCGAGTGCTGAGCCAGAAGGCTCAACGTGTTAACGTACCAACGAGCTCGAAGAGCCGGCTGATGTCCCGCTCTTCATTGTAGACATGCGGAGTGATACGCATTTTCGTGCCGCGGACCGTGACGAAAGCCTTGTTGTCCTTGAGGTTCTTCGCCAGATCCGATCTGAACCGCTCCCCGAGCTCGACAACGGAGATGTGCGGTGCTCGCAAATTTGCCGGCGGGCCGCCGAAGCCACGAGCTTCTGCCTCCTGCCAGATTAGCTTGTTCAGATGCACCAGACGCTCGTACACGGGCTGCGCGCCCCAGCTCTGCAGCAACTCAAGTGCGCTGATGGCGATTGGTAGCACGGCAAAGTCGGAGCGCTCGCCCATGTCAAAGCGGCGTCCTCCCGCCAGGTAGTCAGGCATTGTCTCGAGATAAAAGTCCGATCGTTCACCGCCCTTGCGGTTCCAGGAATGGAATTCGATCGGGCTTCCTGCCTCCTGCCACTTCTTGTCGGCATAGAGAAATGCCAGGCGGTAGGGCCCGAGCAGGAACTTGTAGGTGGCGAAGGACAGAAAGTCCGGCCGAACCTTCGCGACATCGAAGGGGACCGCACCCACCCACTGCGTCCCGTCCATGACGAGGGCAGCACCTACGGCATGCGCGGCGTCCGCGACAGCCTGGATATCGACGCTCATGCCCTCGAACCAATGGACGATCGTGCCGGCGACGACCGCGACGGGCGCCGGCGAGTTCCTGATGGCTGAGGCAAGAGCATAGCCCCAGTCCTCGTCGGCCTTCCGCGGTACTGTGACCACGGTGGCGCCCTTCTTCCTTGCCAGCTCATACCAGGCATAGCGATGCGAGGTATGCTCGTTGTCCATCATGATGATGACCGAGCCCGGTGCAACGGGAACGTTTACCGCGGCGACAGCGATCCCATAGCTGGTGGCGGGGATAACGCTGACGTCATCAATGGATGCGCCGATAAAGGACGCCGCCAGCTCTCGCGCCCGTTCAGGTCCGTCATAATAGGCGTTGATTGTCATGTCCCACGGAGCTGCCTTGACGAGAACGCCGTCGCGTCCGGCCTCGGCGGCACCATTCGGGATCGGCGACATATAGGCCGCATCGAGATAGGTCACGTCATCGGGGATCGAAAACAGATGTCTTTGGCTGGGAAGCATTTTTGACCTCACAAGGATACTTCGACGCCGAGACCATGGTCTCTCGCCGTCTGGAAAATGAAGTTTGCAAGGACGATGTCCTGAGCAGGCACACCGAGTGAGCGATAAAGGGTGATCTCGGAGGGGTTCATTCGCCCTGGAATCGCGCCGTTCAGTATCGCACCAATCTCACCGATCAGCTGGGTGGATCCGATGAGACCCTTTTGCAGCGGTTCAAAGATATCGGACGCTGCGGCCATTGCCATCGGCATATAGTCGACCCAGATACGTGAGCGCTTCACACATTCCAGATCGATTTCCTGAAGCGCTGCCACGCTGGCGCCGACGGCATTGATGTGCGTGCCTGGCGTCAGCCATTCACCCATCAAAACAGGCAGCTTGGCCGCCGTCACGGTACAGACGATGTCGGCGCCTTCGACCGCCTTGCGCGCTGTCTCGTAGGCAAGAGTTGGAATGTCCTTGCTGGTTTGGGCTTCGGCGAAGGCCTTGGCCTTGTCCGGATTTCGACCCCATACGCGAACGCGGGATATTGGTCGGACGGCACTGATCGTCTCGATATGCCGGGCGGCCTGTTCACCGTAGCCAATGAGCGCAAGTTCACTTGCTTCAGGCCGGGCAAGCGCGCGGGTGGCGACCGCAGATGCCGCAGGCGTTCTCATGCCGGTGACGGCGCTGGCGTTGATCAGGGCAGTGGGTCTGCCACTTTCGCGATCGAATAGCAGAATGCCGCCCTGGTGCGAGGGAAGCCCGTGCTCGAAATTCTGCGGAAAGACCGACTGAACTTTTGCGCCGAACGGCTCCGTCTCCGCCGCCGACCCGTACATGACCGAGAGACAGGTTCCAGTCATTCCGGGAAGCGTCAGGGTGCGTCGGATGTCCTGCTGCGCGGTTCCATCGGATGTGCTGCGGAGAGCTTTTTCAGCCAGCGCTATCCCATCTTCGATGCTGACGAGTTTCTCGGCGGTTGGTCCATCAATGACCAGTATCCCGTGTGACGGCGATGAAGACATTCGAGCCTCAAGCTGATGGCAGACGAGACAAGAGATATCATCAAAGAATGAGCCCAAGCCGGCGAAGTTAATAACCTAGGCCCGCGAGGTCCTGCCTATTTCTCATGACGGCGCCAGAGACAGGAAGCGGGCGTCACCTTCATAACTATTGCTTATAAACCGGCCCCCTCCGGTTGTTTGACCCCTGGAACCTCCGTCACCCATACAGTGAGGCATCGCCGCAGCTGCCGACTTCCGTTTGGAAGGCGTCAACCGGTCGAACCGATGTCAACAGGAGAAGAACATGCGCGTCGTAGTGATAGGGGCCGGGATCGTAGGGAGTTCCGTGGCCTACGAGGCGGCCAAGGCCGGAGCTCAGGTAACCGTCCTTGAGGCCGGCAGAATAGCTGGCGGGGCATCGACCACCAGCTTTGCCTGGACAAACGCGACAGGCAAGCGCCCACACTCCTATTACGCACTCAATGTTGCAGGCATGCGGGCGCATCTGGATCTCGCCCGCGAATTTGGTCATGCACCATGGTTCCATCAGACCGGCAGCATCGAATGGTATGCAAATGAAGCCGACTGGCCAGCACAGCTGCAAAATGCCAACGAGGTTCGCGATTGGGGCTATGGCGTCGAGTGGATCAGCAAGGGGCGCGTCGCAGAACTCGAACCGGAAATCGACCTGTCCGCAATCGGCGACTCACCTATCGTCTATTATCCGGAAGAGGGCTGGATACAGCCTGCGCTTTATGCGGCCTGGCTTCTACGGGCGGCCAAGGAAAAGTGGAACGCTGATATCCGTCCATATCAGGGCGTCAAGTCCGTCGATGTCCGCAACGGTGTCGCTAAAGCGGTCAAGACCGTCGATGGGGCGGTCTATGAAGCCGATACGATCATCAACTGCACGGGCAGCTGGGCTGCTCACGTGCTGGACGGCGTCCCTGCGATCCCGATGGCGTCGACCATGGGCATCATCGGCTTCACATTCCCGCTGGCAACCACACTTCGCCGCCAATTCCACATGGACGATCTCGACGTGCGTCCGGATGGCGCTGGGCGGCTGATGATCCATAAAATCTCGGCCGACGCGCTCGTGACTGAGATGCAGCCTCTGGATACTGCAGGTCGGGAAGCCAAGCACTTGCTTGATGCGGTGCGCAAGGTCCTGCCGCCGGTTCAGGCGAACGACATGGAATCCATTCGGACGGTTATTCGCCCGATTCCCAGCGACAACCTTACATGCAGCGGCTGGATCCCGGGCGTCGAGGGCTACTATGTCGCTGTAACCCATAGCGGCGTGTCGATCGCGCCGCATCTCGGCAAGGCTGTCGCACAGGAAGTTGTGCGCGGGCATGCACATGAGAGCCTTCACGACTTCCGCCCTGACCGGTTTCTGGCGGCCAAGAATGGGATGAACGGACGATAATGACCATCACACGTATTGCAAAGACAGAGCGCCTGAGCCGGGTGGTTGTTCACGAGAAGGTTGCCTACTTCTCGGGCCTGACTGCGGATGACAAGAGCCAGGATACGATCGGTCAGACCGAGCAGATTCTCGCGAAGGCCGATGCCTTTCTCGAAAAGATTGGATCGAACCGGGCACTGATTCTCAGTGCCACGATCTGGCTGCGCGACATCGAAGATTTCGATGCGATGAACAGTGCCTGGACGGCATGGATCGACAAGGACGAGCCGCCGGCACGCGCGACCGTTCAAGCCGTTCTTGGCCTGCCTGACATCCGGGTCGAGATCCAGTTCACGGTTGCTCTGCCTTAAACGAATCGCTTTCGGTCAGTTGGAACCAAGGCGGAGAGGGCTGTACCCAGCTCCGCCTTTCGTCAAAAAAGGGGCCAGACAATGGCTGAAGCGCATAAGAAGCGGTTCTATGTCTCGGACACTAAGGTGGCCGTCGAAGTCGTAAGCATGAACAAGTGGTATGGCGACTTCCACGTGCTGCGCGATATCAACCTGAAGGTCATGCGCGGCGAGCGCATCGTCATCGCCGGCCCTTCTGGCTCCGGCAAATCGACGATGATCCGCTGCATCAACCGCCTGGAAGAGCATCAGAAAGGCCAGATCATCGTCGACGGCGTCGAGCTGATCAACGATCTGAAGAAGATCGACGAAGTGCGCCGCGAAGTCGGCATGGTGTTCCAGCACTTCAACCTTTTCCGGCACCTGACCATTCTGGAAAACTGCACGCTGGCACCGATCTGGGTGCGCAAGATGCCGAAGAAGCAGGCGGAGGAGATCGCCATGCACTTCCTCAAGCGCGTCAAGATCCCTGAACAAGCGAAGAAATATCCCGGCCAGCTTTCCGGTGGTCAGCAACAGCGCGTGGCGATCGCCCGCTCGCTCTGCATGAACCCGAAGATCATGCTGTTCGACGAGCCGACCTCTGCGCTCGATCCGGAAATGATCAAGGAAGTGCTCGACACCATGGTCGGCCTTGCCGAAGAAGGCATGACCATGCTGTGCGTGACCCACGAAATGGGCTTTGCCCGTCAGGTCGCCAATCGCGTCATCTTCATGGACCAGGGCCAGATCGTCGAACAGAATTCGCCGAAGGAATTCTTCGACAATCCGCAGCATGAGCGCACCAAGCTGTTCCTCAGCCAGATCTTGGACTGACTGGCTTATGAGGTTACCGAAGCAAATGATCGGCCTCGTCTTCTGCGTCAGCTAGCCCAGAATCTGGATAATTTCCTCCATTGTTCGACTCGCGTGTGTGCACGACGGCTTGATCAGCTTGTCTAAGGCGCCCCACGACATCCCGCCGTGCTTCGCTAGACCATCGGCCGGCGGTGCGTAACTTTCATTACTCGATTTCTTTCTTTCAGCAAACTTTAAGAGCGTCTGCTGCCGAGCGGCAAATGAGCGCGCGACAAAAATATTTTAGGGAAAGCCTTTTCCCTGACCGAAAAATGGACTATATGTCGTGGGAAAGCGCTTTCTCAAGGGAGGAAACCTTGCCCGGCGAGTTATCTGAGCGGATCACTATATACGACGTCGCGACCGCAGCGGGCGTGAGCATAGCAACGGCATCGAAGGCGTTGAACGATACCGGCCGCATCTCGGCCGAAACACGCATCCGGATCAGGGAGATTGCTCAAGAGCTCGGCTTCCGTCCCAATTCACTCGCGCGCAGTTTGACGAGCAAGCGATCTTTCACCGTCGGACTGCTTACGAACGATACCTATGGACGCTTCACGCTGCCGGTCATGGCCGGAATTTCGGAAGGTCTGATTGATCATGGCGTCTCGGTCTTCTTGTGCACCATGGAAGACAATCCCGAACTTGCCAAGGTACATCTCGATGCCATGTTGGACAAACGGGTCGACGGTATCATCGCAACCGGCAAACGCGTCGACAAGCAACTGCCGGTGGACCTTTCCAATCTTCCGGTTCCCATCGTCTACGCGCTAACCGCGGGACCCGATGATGCCGTCACGCTGGTGCCAGACGACTGGCAGGGCGCGCGGGAGGCGGTCGTACGTCTCATCGCGACGGGCCGCAAGCGGATTGCTCATATCACCGGCCCTGCAAGCTTCAGGGTTGTGCAGGAACGCGCCGCGGCATTTACCGAGACGCTGAAGTCCGCGGGACTTCCGGTGCCGGAGGTGAAACATGGGAGTTGGTCCGAGCTTTGGGGTCATCAGGCCATCGAGCAGCTGTGGGACGCCGGTGGACGTCCGGACGGCATTTTCTGTGGTAACGATCAAATTGCGCGAGGCGTGGTCGATGCGCTTAGGGAGCGTCAGGTCAGGGTGCCGGTGGATGTGTCCATCGTCGGCTTCGACAATTGGGAGATCGTCGCCGAGCAAACCCGGCCGCCGCTCACCACCATCGACATGAATCTCAAGGAACTTGGACGGCAGGCCGGTCAGGTGCTCGTGCGCCTCGTGAATGGCGATCAGGTTGAAAAGGGACTGTGGAAGTTGCCATGCACGCTCGTGGTCCGCGGCTCATGACGACTTCGCAAACGAGCTGGAGGCTTGGCTCAAAACTGTAACAACGATCACAGGGGAGGAGACCCGATCATGAAAATGCTGAGAGTTATGGCTGTTGCTGCGACCACCCTCGCCGCGTTGTCATCTACGGCGCTCGCGCAACAAAAACTTACGATGTGGGCACGTAGTGCGAGCGAGGCTTTTATGCCGACCTTGATCAAGGCCTTCAATGAATCGCACGAAACGCAGATCGAACTTCAGATCGTTCCTAATACGGAAATGGTTCAGAAATACGCCACTGCTGCCGCAGGCGGCTCTGCGCCTGATTTTGTCTCGCTCGATCTCGTCTACGCTTCCGCCTTCGCCAAGTCAGGAGCGCTTGAGGATTTGACCGACCTTGCCAAGAGTCTCCCGTATTTCGATAAACTGTCAAAGGCTCACGTCGGAACCGGTACCTACGAAGGCCGGATCTATGCCCTGCCAATGTCGGCTGACGCCTCGGTTCTTCTTTGGAACAAGAAACTGTTCAAGCAGGCAGGCCTCGATCCGGAAAAGGCACCGACCACCTGGGCAGAAATTGAAGCCGATGCAGCCAAGGTCAACGCGCTCGGCGGGGACATCAAAGGGTTTTACTTCTCCGGTGCCTGCGGCGGCTGCAACGCCTTTACCTTCATGCCCTTGATCTGGGCGTCCGGCGGCGACATTCTCGTTGATGACGGTAAGCGCGCCACCATCGACACTCCGCAGATGCATGACGCGATCAACTTCTATCGCGACATGATCGCGAAGGGTTTCGTACCGGAGAGCGCCAAGACAGATTCAGGCAAGAACTTCTTCGGTGGCTTTGCGACCGACAAGATCGGCCTGTCGCCAATCGGCGCCTTCGCTATCGGCAATCTGGTCAAAAACTATCCGAGCGTCGAATTCGGTGTCACCTTCATTCCGGGCAAGGATGGCGGCAAGGCGTCCTTCGCCGGGGGCGACGACTTTGTGGTTACCGCCGGCCGCGATAACCTGCAGGCGGCCAAGGAGTTCCTGGAATTTGTCTATTCCGTTGAAGGACAGACCCTGCTCGCCAAGGGCGGCAGCCTGCCGACGCGATCCGACGTGGCGGATGAGGCGATCAAATCACTGGATGAGCGCTACAAAGTCGCGACCGAGGCCATGAAGACTGGGCGCACGCCTTCCTCGCCCGTCTACAACGACATCATCAACAGCAGCACCGGCCCCTGGAAGCAGATGTTGAACGAGGTCTTCTTCGGAGATGACGTGAAGGGATCCGTCGCCAAGGCTCAAGAAGCGATGCAATCGATCCTCGACTCCGCGAACTGACGGCAACTGCAACCGGGGTTCCCTTCTCCCTACCTCGGAAGCTAGGCCCGGACGGCTCCTTCCGTCCGGGCCTTCCGAGGGCCGTGCAACGGGTAAAAGGCCAAAGGCAATGATCCATCAAAAGCAAATTCACGACTGCGAACCAACGCCAAGGCGCAACACACGGCAGCGGCGTAAGCAGCTGGCGGGCCTTGCCTTCGTTGCCCCGGCTCTCGTCCTTGTGCTGGTATTTTTTATCATTCCTCTCGGAATGGCGTTCTGGATGTCTCTGCACAACTGGCCGCTTCTCGGCAAACCGCGTTTCATCTGGTTCGACAACTATGCGAGGCTGGCGAGCGACGCTCAATTCTGGTCGTCGTTGCGGTTCACGGTGTATTATACCGTCGTGGTGACGGTGGCGATCTTCGCGGTCGCTTTTCCGATGGCTCTCTTTGCAGAGAAGTCACGCCGGCTCACCAAGCTTTTCCGTACGGCATTTTTCCTGCCCGTTGTCGTGGGCTTTGGGTCAGCGAGCCTTTTATGGGCATGGCTGCTGGACGTCGACTCGGGGCTTTTTTCTCCTGCCGCGCAATATCTCGGATTGACGGCGAACCGCTTCAATCTGCTGGCCAGCTTTGACACGACGTTTTGGTCGATCATCATCATGGTGGTCTGGAAGACAGCTGGCTTCAACATGATCATCCTGCTGACCGGCCTTCAGGGTATCTCAACCGAGATTCAGGAGGCGGCCCGCATGGACGGCGCATCATCCTGGAAGCGCTTCCGCCGCATTACCCTTCCGCTGATGCGGCGCACGATTGCTCTTGCGCTCATTCTCTCGGTCTCGGGTTCGATGCTGGCGTTCGACCAGTTCTACATCATCGCCGACGGCGGACCACGGAACAAGACGGTGACGGCGGTCTATTGGATCTTCAGCCAGTCCTTCGGCTCGTTCCATCTCGGCTACGGTGCCGCGCTTTCCATGGTTCTTCTCGCGATCCTCGTTTTCATAAGCGTCCTGCAGCTCAGACTGCTGCGCAACCCGGAGGGCATGTGATGGCACACAGCCGCCTGTCAGCCGCTCGGCGTTTGCTCGAAACCGCGCGTTACAATGTTGTCGGGATCGCCGCCGCACTGCTCTTCGTCGGACCGCTTGTCTGGAGCGTACTTGTAAGCTTCAAGCCCTCGATTGAAGCAAGGCAGCCGCCAATTCCGCCGTGGCCGACCGACGGGTTCAGCGTACAGAACTACGAGAACCTTGCGCAATATGGGGCGGGAATCTGGACCTATGCAGGAAACAGTCTCACCGTCTCCCTGGCGACGGTCGCCGCCTCCGTCGCGATCAGCCTGCTTGCGGGCTATGGCTTCTCGCGGTTTCAGTTTCCATTCAAGAACGTTCTGTTCGTCCTGATCATCTCGACGGTCATGATCCCGTTCCAGTCGATCCTGACACCGCTCTTCCTCATCCTGACAAAACTGAAGCTCCAGAACACGTTGACAGGCATCGTCTTCGTCTACGTGACGCTGCAGATGCCGTTTTCGATCTTCATGATGCGCAACGCCTTCGATGCCGTGCCAAAGGAGATCGAGGACGCCGCGCGCGTGGACGGCGCATCGATATTCGCCGTTCTCCATCGCATCATGTTGCCATTGGTTCTGCCGGGTGTCGCAACGGTGGCGATCTTTGCCTTCCTTGCCTCATGGAATGAATTCCTGGCAGCCCTGATCCTGCTCACGGACCAGAACAAATATACGCTTCCGGTGCTCATGGCTGCCGTCCGCTCCGGTCAGTTTGGGACGATCGACTGGGGGGCGGTCCAATCCGGCGTGACGCTCATGATGGCGCCCTGCCTCGTCATCTTTCTTCTTCTGCAGCGCTACTACATTCGCGGCCTGACCGCGGGTGCCGTCAAGTAATTCCAATCCACGAACCGAATGGGTAGATCGATATGACTATCTTGAATACACCGAAGACGAGCGGCTTCCGGCCCCCTGCTGTTCATGAAGTTGATGTACGCGGCTTCTGGGGTGACCGTATCGAGTCGGTTGCCGATAAGACCGTGATGATCCTCTACGAACGCTGCGTCTCTGCCGGAATGTTCGACCAGATCGATCCCGACCGTCCGGTTCCGGAACCTCGGCTGCCGTTCCACACCCGTCCGGACGGCTCGCCCGACACCGCCAACGTTCAGATGTTCTGGGACTCGGACGTCGCCAAGGTGATCGAGGCGGCAGCTTATGTCCTCTATCGCAAGCGCAATCCGGAACTTGAAGAGAAGATGGATTCCATCATCGACATGTTCCACAAATTGCAGCAGCCGGATGGCTACCTGAACTCGTGGTTCATTCGCATGCAGCCAGGCCAACGCTGGACCAATCTACGCGATTGTCACGAACTTTATTGCGCGGGCCATCTGATGGAGGCTGCGGTCGCTTATTTCTACGCGACCGGCAAGCGCCGGCTGCTGGACGTGATGTGCCGCTACGCCGATCATATCGATCGGATGTTCGGTCCGCGGCCGGGACAGAGGCCTGGCTACTGCGGGCATGAGGAAATCGAGCTTGCGCTGGTGCGGCTCGCCCGTGCCACTGGCGAGAAGAAATACCTCGAACTAGCCCGCTACTTCGTCGAACAGCGCGGGCAGCAGCCACATTATTTCGATATCGAAGCCGCCGAACGTGGCGCCGATCCGAAACAATTCCGCCACCGCACCTACGAGTACAATCAATCGCATCTGCCCGTTCGAGAGCAGACGAAGGTTACCGGACACGCTGTCCGCGCCATGTATCTCTATTCCGGCATGGCTGACGTTGCGACCGAATTCGGGGATGACAGCCTGACCGATGCGCTGAAGATCCTCTGGGATGATCTGACCACCAAGCAGATGTACGTTACCGGCGGCATCGGACCGGCCGAAAGCAATGAGGGCTTTACTGACTATTACGATCTGCCGAATGAAAGCGCCTATGCGGAGACCTGCGCGTCTGTCGGCCTGATCATGTGGGCTAGCCGCATGCTCGGACGCGGGCCGGATAGGCAGTACGCCGATATCATGGAACAGGCCCTCTACAACGGTGCGCTATCGGGTCTTGCGACCGACGGAGCTAAGTTCTTCTACGACAATCCTCTGGAAAGCCGCGGAACCCATCACCGCTGGATCTGGCACCGTTGCCCGTGCTGCCCGCCGAATATTGCAAGAACCGTAGCTTCCATCGGTAGCTATATGTACGGCGTCTCTGTCGATGAGGTGGCCATTCATCTCTATGGGGAAAGCACAGCCCGCCTGCAGCTCGGCGCGGTTCCAGTGACACTGACGCAGCGCACGGAATATCCCTGGGACGGGCGTATCGCCATTATGGTTGATGTCGATGCTCCGGCGTCCTTCAAGCTGGCATTACGGATACCTGGGTGGTGCCGGAATGCGTCATTGTCGATTGACGGGGAAGCGATTGATATCGGCTCGATCGAAGACAGGGGCTATCTGCGGATCGACCGGTTGTGGAAGGGCGGAGAGACGCTTCACCTCGATCTGCCGATGGAGACGCGCGCTGTGCGCGCCAATCCCGCAGTCAAGGCAGACCTGGGCCGGGCGGCGCTTGCCAGAGGTCCGATGATCTACTGCGTCGAGGAAGTCGATAATGAGGCGGATCTCAACAACCTGGTGCTTGTCGAGGAAGTCGCGCAGGCAAGGACGGCACCCATTCATTCGCTGGGTCCGGCGGTCCTTGCAATCGACATCGGAGCGAAACGCGAGCGATGGAATGACTGGGGTGGCAAGCTTTACAGCACTGAAACGCCATCGCTAGAGGACACGACGGCGCGCTTCGTTCCCTATCACCTCTGGGACAATCGTGATCCCGGCGAAATGCTTGTTTGGGTGAGGACTCAAAGATGACGCGCGCACCGGAAAAGGCGACAATCGAGCTTCGCGGCGTTCGCAAGACATTCGGTTCCCTGAATGTGATCCATGGTCTCGATCTGATCATCGAAGGCGGCGAATTCGTCGTCTTCGTTGGTCCGTCCGGATGTGGAAAATCCACCTTGCTGCGGATGATCGCCGGGCTCGAGGACGTCAGCGCCGGCGATATATTAATCGCCGGACGAGACGTGACGGAGCTTGATCCATCCAAACGCGGTATTGCGATGGTATTTCAATCCTATGCGCTCTATCCCCACATGAGCGTTCGCCAGAATCTCGCCTTCGGACTCGAAATGGCGAAAACGCCCGCCGACGAAATCGAACGACAAGTCCAGTCGGCCGCCGAGATCCTGAAGATCGGCGCGCTCCTGGAGCGGCGTCCGGGACAGCTTTCCGGGGGCCAGCGTCAGCGCGTCGCAATCGGTCGCGCCATCGTGCGCAAGCCTCTCGCCTTCCTGTTTGATGAGCCTCTCAGCAACCTCGATGCCGAACTGCGGGTCAGCATGCGTATCGAAATCGCAAGATTGCACCGAGAGCTTGGAAACACGATGATCTATGTGACCCATGACCAGACGGAGGCCATGACGCTTGCTGATCGAATCGTGGTTCTGCGTGAGGGCCGTATAGAACAGGTCGGAACGCCGCACGAGATCTACGAGGATCCGAACAACCTCTTCGTGGCGGGCTTTATCGGTTCACCCCGGATGAACATCATCGATGCGGTCTACGTCGGTGACGGTCATGTTACTGTGGCCGGCACGGCGATTTCCCTCGGCCATCCTCTGGCTGGTGTTGCCGAGGGTGAGACCGTCAAATTTGGCGTCCGTCCCGAGCATTTGACACTTGGCGGAACATCGGAAAATTCCCTGAAGGTAAAAGTCGATTTCGTGGAGTATCTTGGCAGCACCCGCTACGTATACTCCATGCTGCCGACTGGCGAGAGCCTGACGATTGAGGAGCGCAGCGGCGCGGATCTTTCATCAGGTGAGGAGGTCTGGCTGAACTTCGACGCCGCGCGAGTGAGGTTGTTCTCATCCGACGGCAGCCGGCTGCGTATCGCAACGCGGGAAATGGTTGCAACACAATGACGGCCGCGGCTCTCCCCTCGTCAGGAAAGCGGCCACTGATTGCACTTGCGATCGGCGACCCCGCCGGCATAAGTCCGGAACTGACCGCCAAGCTCATCCGCTCTCCGGCGGTCGCCGTGGCGACGCGGCTGGTGGTTGTCGGCGACCAACGTGTGCTTGCGCTCGGCGCGCGCCAAGCGGGACTTGACCTCGACATCGATACGGTCGAGACCGATGACATTGGCCCCGCAGAGGAACCCGTCATAATTGATCTGCAAAATCTCGACCCGGCCGATGTGCTGGTCGGTGTGGCGACGCGATCGGGTGGGCGTTTTGCACTCGACAACTTCGTTCATGCTCTCAAGCTTGCAGAAGCCGGCAAGGTGGATGCGGTCTGCTACACACCCTTTAACAAGAAGGCGATGCGGCTTGCTCATCCCGGCTATGACGACGAGAGCAGCTTCATTGCCGAAATTCTCAATTTGACAACCCGGGTCAAGGAATTCAACGTCCTCGATCAGGTCTGGAACGCTCGCGTCACGTCGCACATCCCACTGAAACATGTCTCGGCAAGCCTGTCGCCAAAGGCGATCCTGGCTGAAATCGCCTTGACGTCGGAATGCCTGAAGAGATCGGGCGTCGAAAGCCCACGTCTGCTCGTTGCGGGTCTCAATCCGCATGCCGGTGACGGGGGTAGTTTCGGCATGGAGGAAATCGAGATCATCGGTCCCGCCGTTCAAGCGGCCGCGGCTGCCGGCTTCGACGTTGCCGGACCCTTTCCGGCCGACACGGTCTTCCTGACCGCACTCAAGGGCGGCTACCACGCGGTGCTTACCATGTATCACGATCAGGGACAGATTGCGATGAAGCTGTTGGGTTTCGATCGCGGCGTCACCATGCTCGGCGGCTTGCCCTTTCCTGTCTGCACCCCTGCCCATGGCACAGCCTATGACATTGTTGGAAAAGGCATTGCCAATCCGCGCGCCAGTGAAGAGGCGTTGTTGCTTGCTGCGCGCATGGCGATCGCGTCTCGAGGCTCTCAACTCATATCATCTACGACATGACATCTCCGCCATTACGCGAAGTGCTCTGGCCGACGAAGGAGCCTGCGAAATCCGACGCCAAGCATATATACGCCGAAGCGAATCCTCCAGTTGGCGGGCCTGCTCCATCGGTGAGGTCGCCAAATTTGCCTTTACGAATTCGGCCCCACCGACCCTCAGCCTGACAGTGTTCGTCATACCTGGGCAGGCGCAGTTCACGCCAATTCCAAAGTCTTCAACCCGTGGGAATGCCTCACAAATAAATGTCGCCAAAGTTTGATCACCTGGCCCTCTGCCGAGTAGAAGGATCTGTGTATTGTTCAATGGCTTACCGAGATCGGACTATGTTCCAGCCGCGTTTGACCGGCGCTCTGCTGCGTCGGTCAGCAGTGCACAATGCGTGCGGTAACTGATTGCCGAAGCTGATGTGAAGCGTGTAAGATTCTGCACTTCCTACGATATTCACAAGCCTTCGCAGGGCGGCATGACCTTCACCGCTCAGCGCTGGGTCTACGCTGAAGAGGCACTGTGCGCGCTACGTCTGGCGCGTTTGACAAAATCTACGAAGGCGCGAAGAGGGAACGGCATCAGCCTCCGCTCGGGATAGTAGAGATAGGGGCCCGTGAAAGGCTGGCACCAGTCCTCCAGAACCGTCTGCAACCTGCCGGACCTTATATCGTCCTCACAGTGCTCGACGAACAAGAGCGCAAGTCCCAGCCCGTTGCGTGCCGCCTCGAGCTGGGTATGGGGTTCGGTCGTGAAGATTGGACCGTTCGGCGCGATCTCGATTTCATCGCCATTTCGTTCGAATGGCCAAGCCAGACGATTTCCGCGAGGGAAGATCTGCCCGAAACAAGGCCGGTCGACAAGGTCCTTTGGATGGGAGGGGCGGCCATGCTTCTCGAAATAGGCTGGAGAGCCCACGACGCAGAACCTCTGCGGACCGCCGAGGGGGACTGCGATCATATCCTTCGCCAAGGCGTACGCCTGCGTCAAAGCCTGCGCCGATGACATCGATGAATCCTTCAAGTGACGGGTCAGAAGTTCCTATCCCTTCAAGAGCATTGGGATCCGCCTGTCGATCCTTGCTAGGTCGCGAACCCAGAATGGGCCAAGAAACCTGGAGTGCCGCCAATTGGGCGCCATGTGGCAACCGACCGTCTTTGTCACAAATGCGATGAGCCCTGTCAGCTGCGTGCGAATTCCAGAAGCGGAGCGATGTCATGATCGTCCGCCGCGCGTAGTGCTGCGACGTAGCGTTCACGCAATTCGCCAACATTGGCCAGACTGCCGCCGCCCCAGGTAAAAGGATCACCGCCAAGCCGCTCGATCAGTAGGTCGGCTGCGAGACGTGCCTGCCGTCCATTTCCATTCGGGAACGGGTGGATGGCGACGAGACGATGATGGAATCTGATTGCTATCTCATCCGGTGGAAAGGTCTTGTGTTCAATCCAGTAACGGATGTCGCTCAATAAGCTCGCGAGCTCCATTCCAATACGATAAGCCTGAACGCCGATGTTGCGCTCCGTCGCCCGGAACGTGCCGGCCCATTGCCAGACGTCACCGAACATCCGCTTATGTAGTGTCCGCATGAAGTCTTCGCTGAGGATCCGTTCGAGTGGCAAGCGCCGCCGGCCACGCGCCCAAGCCGCACCCTCGACAATGTTTTCCTCTTCCGCTTCGTTGAGGTCGCGGCGGTGAGTGATCCAAGTCTGAAGCAAACCCTCCCGTTCCTGCGGCTCAAGCGGCGTCGCGTCTTCGGGTTCTTGGAAAAGATCTGTCATACCTCGTTCCAGAGATCGCGCTCAGAGAGCCTGTCGCGGATGTATGCCTGGATGCGAGATTCGGAATCCGCATTGTCCGTGCCCTGTGCTTCCAAACGCATCGTGTGCGCGACGCGCTGGAGTTCGCGCTTGGCGATCTTGCGTGCCCGTGCCTCGATAACGGCTTCAAGCGAGCTGTTCGGAACGAGGGCATAGACGAGCGTGCAATCCAGTGCCTCGGCGGCGCGACGCAGGGTATTGAGTTGGATTGTCCCGGCTGCCTCCGACTTTTCGATTGATTCAACTGTTTGTGGCCGGACTCCGATGCGCGTGGCCAGCTGCGCACCCGTCATGCCGAGGGCATCGCGCAACGCTCGAATCCATCCCTTCGGCGGCGCCCTAAACCGATCAACTGGGTGGAGCGGCTGAAGTCTTTCGTCAAGCCGTCCCCGTGCTCTTTTGCGAGTTTCACTTTTCATTTGCAGCCCATAAATTGATACTGGACTTGTTTTATCAGCTTAAAGGCTGATCCTCAAGCACATTTCATCAGCCTGTAGGCTGTATCAGATCTTCGTTACAGCAGTCTGTAGTCTGATTTCTGTCTAATGTTATCAGCCCATAGCCTGATGAATGATCTGGAGAAAGCCCGGTGTGGTACGTTCCACGACTTTCGCTCCAGCGCGCATCATGTTTTATTCTGCTGACCAATATTTAGATATAGAAATTGGTCAGTAAGCACATAGCTTACCTTCAGCAGTCAGCAGTTTATCTCGAGAGCGCCCAACGAGTACGACCTTTGCGCCGCTTTCGAGTGCCGCGGCCGCGACACCGAGACCGATACCGGAGCTGCCGCCAATGACGATAACTTTCTTGCCCATAAGCTTTGCCATGGGACCCTCCACATTGAATTGGTGTTGATGGATTTTGCTCTGCCGGGGCAGGAACGTGTCTAGCCTTGATAGGCGCGCTCGATGTCCGCGATGACGATCTTCTTCATCTTGTACATCGCCTGCATCACACGGCAGGCCTTTTCCTTGTCCGGGTCGGCAATCCTCTGGAGCAGAAGAGTGGGCGTGACCTGCCAATAGACGCCGAACTTGTCGGTCAGCCATCCACACGGCTTTTCCTTGCCGCCGTCGGCCGTCAATGCATTCCAGTAGTAGTCGGTCTCCGCCTGGTCGCCGGTCTCCACGAGGAAGGAGAACGCTTCGTTATAGGGCACACGGGAATTGGCATTCAACGCGGCGACCGGCAGCCCGGCCAATTCGAAACGGACCACGGAGAGTTCCGGGTCGGGAAGAACCGTGCGCTCCAGTATTTTGGAGTCCTTGAAGACGGAAGTGTAGAATTCCATGGCCGTTTCGGCCTGGCCATTGAACCAGAGATGCGGATAGACTTTCATGTCGTTTCTCCCTCGATAATCGTTAAAGGCACGGCGATGCTGGCTATTGCCTCGCCGGGATGACCGAGCCGTCCCAGTCCCGTTCGAAGCCGACGTCGCGCAGGCGGTGATCCGGGAAACGGCTGAAGCGCTGTAATGCGATGCAGTTGCGGACCATGGAAGGGATGCGGACGAAGACATGCCAAGCAAGAGTCGGCAATGACGCAGTTGTCTTTGTCAGTGTCTGTTCGAGTGCCTGTCTCGTCGGGGTGGAAGCAGTCGCACATGCATGAATAGTGCTCACAGTGAAGTCCTCATCTTTTTGAGTTTTCCTTGATCGTTGACTGTGAAGGCCAGCGTCGAGTTTAGATTGCGACGATCTTGACGGCATGACAAACGAGCAATAGTTTCAGATTTGTGATCAAAACTCACAGGTGAGCGGTGGCACGAAAACTCCCTCCACTGACAACTCTGCCTGCGTTCGATGCCGCTGCCCGTCATCTGAGCTTCACCAAAGCTGCGGCCGAACTGAACGTCACGCATGGGGCGATCAGCCGGGCCGTGCGTCATCTTGAAGAGGTGCTGGGCGTCCGGCTGTTTGACCGGGGAACGCGTTCCGTGCTTTTGACAGCGGAAGGAGTTGCCTATGCGGCCGAGATTGCTGCTGCGCTCGATCGGATTGGTGTGGCCACCATCGCAACGACAGCGTCGCGATCGACCGGTGTTCTCAACGTCAGCACGTCGGATGGGTTTGCCGGGCGGTGGCTCGTGCCGCGCCTCCACCGGTTCCATCGTTCCCATCGCGATATCGACGTGCGCCTTTCGACGTCAGGCGGCTTGACCGATTTTATCCGGGACGGAATCGATATTGCGGTGCGTTACGGCGCGGGCAACTATGACAAGGTCGTCTCGGAGCTTTTAATGAGCGAAGACGTCTCTCCTGTCTGCAGCCCGGAACTCCTCAAAGGAGATCATCCCCTCACACGGCCAGAAGACCTGAAACATCACAGGCTTATCCACGACAACTTCCGCATCGACTGGGCAACGTGGCTGCAAGCAGCAGGGCTCTTTGGCATCGACCACGACAGTGGAGTGCGATTTGAATCTGCCGCCTATGCCGTGGAAGCCGCCGTCCAGGGGGAAGGTGTGCTCCTCGGCCGCAGCGCGCTCGTTTCCGCGGATCTCGCTGCGGGACGGCTCGTTCGCCCCTTCGACCTGGCGCTGATTTCGCGGTGGAGCTACTACGTCGTCTATCCTGAAGGCGCATTACGACACCGGAAAGTCAGGCTGTTTCGTGACTGGCTGTTCAACGAGGTAGAGGCCGGTTGAGCGGATGTCTCGGACCTGCGGGATCCATCCGCTCTGACGGATAATCTCTTCGCCAGCCCGGGGCGCGCAACCAACAATCGTTAGCGCCGCACCAGGCGGCCGCCGGAATCGAGGTCAATCGTTCGCAATTTGTTTGCCTTTCGCCGTACCCTCTGTGCATCTCCAGCGCATTTTGGACGGTTGCTCGCCGCTCGAGACGCTGGACGATCTAACACGACCATTGTAGCCGGTACTCTTTCTATCCTCATGGTGACGAATGTCATTTCGTCGGGCCAGCCGGGCAGCCGGTGTCGGTAAAAGTCTCAGGCAATCTGGTAAGCAATGTTCCGGATAGCTGGTGATGGCGTGCAACGGTCACCCCGCGCTCCACCTTGAGCCACTTTTGCTTCCAGATGGTCGGAGAGGCTCAGTTCGGGCGTGTATTGGAGAACCTTCCAAGGAGCCATCGGCCCGCGGGGCCTGGGAGCTGATCCGCCGGATAGATCGCCTGGAACGGCATCAGCCCTGCCGAGGGACCTTCCAGTTCGATGCTCACGAGCCGGCCGCTCGCGAGATCGTCGAAGACCATCCAATGAGGCATGTGCCCCCAGCCCAATCCGGCGCAAAGAAAGGCGTGCTTGGCGCCGAGGTCGGACATGCGCCAGATGTTCTTGCCCTGCACACCATAATCGATCCCATCGGTCATGGAGGAGCGGTCGGTCAGGACCAGTTGGGTTTCGTCCAGCACCTCCCGAAGCGTTACCGGACCCGCCGATGATGCAAGCGGTGAACCTGGTGCGACAACCGTCACCATTTTTTCGCTGAACAGACGTTCGGTCGCCACGCCCGGCGGCGCGAACGGAAGCGTTCCCGTGATGCCGAGACCACATCGGCCGTCGAGCACCATTTGAGCGACCGCACCCAGCGCCTCGACATGGAGCCGGAGCGGTGTCGAGGCGAAGTGCTTCTTGAAACCGGCTAGGGCGTCGGTGAGGCACCCTTGTGGGAACATGACGTCGACGACGATCGAAAGCTCCGGCTCAAGTCCGGCGGAAAAGCTTTTCGCCTTCGCTTTCAATCCTTCGGCATCGTTCACTATGCGCCGCGCATCACCCAATAGATTGGTGCCATGCGGCGTCAATTGAGGGTAACGTCCCACCCGTTCGAACAGCGAAACACCAAGCTGCGCCTCCAGATTGGCGATCGACTGGCTGACCACCGACTGCGCTCGCCCCAGAACGCGTCCCGCAGCCGAGAAGCTGCCTTGATCGGCGGCGGCGACGAAGGTGCGCAAGTGATCGAGAGAAACGCCGTCAAGCAATGTATCTGTCCAAACGATGGATGGTATCTAATCATATAGGCTTCTTAGGGAGAACAGAAGCTCGTATTTCTCCTTCGAAGGAGATCCCGAGCTTGACCCATGTTCTTATAATAGGAGCAACAGGCTTCGTCGGCGGTGCCATTGCCCGCCATCTTGTTCGAAGTGGCCATCGCGTAAGTGGGCTGGCGCGAAGCGACATCAAGACGGCGCAGCTCAGTGAGGCGGGCATCGATCCGGTCGACGGTGACATCGAAACGGATCTGTCAGCGGTTCAGGCGGCGGCCCGCGCAGCGGATACTGTCATCTATGCGGCGCAGATAGCGCCGCCAGCCGAACAGCAGGCCGTCACTGGCCTGCTGGAAGCGCTGGCTGACAGCGGAAAGAGCTTCCTGTTCCTGTCGGGATCGGGCCTGCTCTGCCAACGAACTGGTGGCGCCTGGAGCGCGGACAACTTTTCCGAAGACGACGCATTCACGCCCGAGCCACTCGCTATCGCGCGCGTAGAGACGGAACAGCGCGTGCGCGCCGCCGCCCGGAGGGGCCTGCGGGCGATGGTCGTGCGTCCGCCGCTTATCTGGGGGCCGGGCGACCACGGCCATGTGCCGATGGTCTATCGGTCGGTCTCCGTTGCCGGGGCTGCTTGCTATGTCGGCGATGGTCTGGCGACCTACGGCAATGTCCACGTCGACGATATCGCGGACCTCTTCGCTCGAGCGCTGCAATCGGGTGAAGCCGGCGCACTCTACCATGCCGTTGCCGGAGAAATCGCCAACCGCTGGATCGCCGAGGCCGTCGCGCGCGATCTCGGCGTTCCGACCCGCAGTGTCAGCATGGCTGAAGCGGCCGAGATCTGGGGCGAGTTTGGCGCACTGATCATGAGCGTGTCGAGCCGCGTGCGCGACGCCGCAAGCCGTGCGGCACTCGGTTGGTCTCCACGCCATACCGACATGCTGTCGGAAATCGGCGAGCCGCGACTGCGCGCGCTCGCCATCTCTCAAACTCAAAAAGGAGCATAGGAATGAGCACTCATGAAGGAAAGGTGGCGATCGTCACTGGCGGCCGGCAGGGCATTGGCCGGGGCGTGGCGGACCTGCTCGCCAAGCGCGGAGCTAAGGTTGTCATCGTCAATCGCATGGACGCCGCCGACGTGGCTGACGCGATCGGTCACGGCGCGATTGCGGTCGCGGCGGACGTCACGAGCGAAGCCGACTGGGCCAAAGTCGCGAGCACGGTGGAAAGCACCTTTGGCCGTGCGCACATCCTCGTTCACGCCGCCGGGGCCTATCCGATGGCGACGCTGGAGCAGATGACGCCGGAGGCTTGGCGTTCGGTGATGGCGCTCAATCTCGACGCGCACCTGATGGGCGCGCGCGCCATCGTGCCGCTCATGAAGAAGGCGGGCGGCGGTTCGATGGTCGCGATCGGCTCCGACGCGGTCGGCATGGTGACCCCACCCGGCATGGGCTTCTCGCACTACATCACCTCCAAGATGGGCGTCGTCGGCCTGGTCCGCGCGCTCGCCAGCGAACTCGCCGCCGACAACATCATCGTCAACGCGGTTCATCCCGGTATCACCGATACCGAGGGCGCGAGCGGCATGCCCAACGAGCAGAAGGCGCAGGTCTATATGCAGCAGGCGATCAAGCGCCTCGGCACGCCGGCCGACATCGCCGGCCCGGTTGCCTTCCTCACCAGCGACGACGCCCGCTTCGTCACCGGCCAGACGCTGGTGGTCGACGGGGGCTGGCTCCGGCTCTGAGGGTAACGCGATGAGCACCGCCCCTTGCACCGACAGGTGCCTGGTGGACTATCAAACGGGTTGCCGACTGGATCATCCGCATCTTGCTGGCGCTCGCCTACATCGCGGCTGGAGCAGCGAAGCTCGCCGAGGCGCCTCCGATGGTGGCGATCTTTGACCAGATCGGGGCGAGCCAGTGGTTTCGCTTCGTCGCGGGTATTCTCGAAATTGTCGGCGGCTTTCTCGTGCTTGTACCCCTCACGAGCGTCTGGGGGGCTCTGTTGCTCGCTTGTGTGATGGCGGGGGCGGTATTCATCCATCTAGTGATGATTGGCGGCAACCCAGCGCCGGCGTTCATACTGCTGGCGCTGAGCGTAGCGGTGCAATGGCTGCGCCGACCCCAGTTGCTCACTGCGGTGGGAGGCTGACATTGGCGGTTGTTTCGTCGATTGCGGCCACCCAGACATGGCCGAGGAGGGCATCCAGGGGCGCCTTCCGCCCTACAGCGAGGGAAACGAAGCGCGCCGATCTTTGTCTCCAACGTAAAGAGCGCAGACGAGGCAGCGAGGAACAGCGCCCGCCATTCAGGTCGGCCCCAATGCCTGTTACCGAAGCGCTCGGGCGCGGTCGCCCGGACGACATTGCACGTCCCGTCCCACTTCATTCCCACCGCCGCGCTAGTTCTCATTCCGGCGCGTAGTGTTCCGAAAAGAATGATGCGATGGCCTCGAAAGCCTGCATTCGGTTCTTCTCCATCAGCACGAGATGTGTGGCTTCGCCGATCTCGACCCAGCGCCGGTATGATGCGCCTGTCAGCTTTTGAAAGAAGGAAACTGCAAGGTCGATCGTCACATCGACATCCCATTCGCCGTGCACGAGAAGGGTCGGTGCGATAATTCGAACCGGGTCGTAAAATGCACGGCCTGCCCGCCAATAGTCGCGGATGTCCTGGATAGGGCCATTCGAGGCGCGGAGACGATCCGGAGCTTTTTTGCCGCTCCACGGATCTTCGGCGAGTGTCGCCTCAGCCCAGGTCTCAAACCATCCCTCAGGCACCAAGCTATCCCGCGCATGTTCAGGTGCGGTCGAAAGCCAGCGCGCCTTCGTCTCAAGTACCGGAACGAGCCGGTAGGCATCCAGTTTTCCGCCCGTGTCGATAGGAATGGGCTTGTCGCTGAGCCATTGCGGCGCGAGCAGCGCGAGCTTGACAACTTTCTCGGGGTTGTCCGCACTAAACGCGCCAGCGACGGTACCGCCCCAGGACATACCAAAAATGTTTACACGATCCAGCCCGCGATGCCGCAAGACGAAATCAACCGCATGACCTAGATCGATGACCCCGGTTTTGGTGTTAACCACAGGTGGCGAGAGGGCTCCATCCTGCTCCATCTCAGGTGGTCGCGTGGAGTGTCCATAGCCTCGCACGTCAACGGCAAAGACGTCAAAACCCCGAGCCGCGAGAAAGTCCATGTAGGACATGCCGCCAAGTCGAACGTCATACAGACTCCCCGAGGAATAGGTTGCACCATGCACCATGACGACGGTCCTTTCCGGACCAAACCGTTCAACCCCGCGGCGCCGCTTGTTGCGTAAGTATAACGTGATGCCGGGTGTATCGCAGGCGATGTGATAGTCCTCGAACAGGATTTCTTCGAGGTCGATTGTGTTGTGTGACATGATCGCTTCCTTTCAAGCGTAGGACCAGGTGTAGCCCTGATCCGCACGCGTCACGTAACCAGCGGACGAACCCGCAAAATGAGTTGCGCAGTAGAGCGCCTGATCGTCTGCGAGTGTGCGGAGGATCCTCTCTCGTGAAGCGGTCGCATCATCGGGGAACTCGCAGAAGACCGTGTTGAGATGTGGTCTGAGGACCTGGATAGGGTGATGGAGCACATCGCCGCCAAAGATCGCTGTTTCACCGCCCGACGACAGGCGGATCGACATATGTCCGATGCTGTGACCGCGTGTCGGAATGAACGTGAAATGATCGAGGTAATCTCCACCATCAGGTTCGATAAGATCCACGAGGCCGGCCTCGATTACAGGAAGAACGCTGTCTTCGAACACGCCGCGGCTTGGGACATTGACCTCGTTATGGCTGGCGCGGCTGCCATAGTACTCGGCTTCCATTCGTGGAAAGACATAACGTGCGTTTGGAAACGTTGGCGCCCATCGTCCATTGTCCAGGACAGTGTTCCAACCGGAATGGTCGACGTGGAGATGAGTGTTGAACACATAGTCGACGTCAGCCGGGTCCACGCCGGCCTCATCCCGGAGTCGCTCGAGAAAAGGAATATTCTGCTCGTGAAACAGAGGATTGAGCGGCCGCTGCTTGTGGTTCCCCGATCCCGTATCGATTAGCACGAGGTGCCGGGGCGTGCGAACCACCCACGTATGGATACTTTGGACCAGATCATCCTTGTTCTCCTCCACGTCTACCGTGGCAAGATGGGCCGCGATGCCTTCGAAATCCTCGGGCTTCGCGGATGGGTAAACGAAGCTCTTGGGAACATTCCGCAGCGACTGCTCCAAGACCTTCTGAATAGTAACGTCGCCGATGCGGTGGACCTTCTGCACGCCCGTCATATTACCTCCTGTAGCGGCGACACCGCCGCAGAGGCTGGACATTAAGCCGGGAATGCTCTAACGATCAAATCGATGAATGACATAGCGTCTATCGATCATTTCAATTTGTGGTCCTTCGACCTCAACCTGCTTGTCGCCTTCGACGCCCTGATGAGGGACAGAAGCGTGACCAAGGCGGCGGCGCGCCTAAAAATCCAGCAGCCGGCGATGAGCCATAATCTGGCAACATTACGTGTGTTGTTGCAGGATGAACTGTTCGTCAGAGTTGGACAGATCATGCAACCAACTGCGAGGGCACACGCACTTGCTCCCACGATACAGCAGCTGCTTACGCAAGCCCATAAAGCACTGACTTCGGCAGAAAGCTTTGATCCTTCGAAGGAGACACGCACGTTTCGCATCGGCTTCTCAAGCGAGTTGGAAGTTATCCTGATGCCAGCGTTGATCGCGAGTCTGAGGACGACAGCACCAGGAATAAGACTGCTTGCGCGGCCGGCAAGTCCCGAGCAGGTCTATCGAATGCTGGACGAGGGCGTCATCGACCTCGGGGTTGGCTGCTATGACGAGGGAAACAACCGACACCGCCACCAGCAGCTGTTTGAGCAGTCGTTGATGTGTTGTTACAACAAAGACCTTCTGCCACTGGATGAGCCTGTTGACAGGGAGACGTATCTGAATGCCGAGCACGTACTGGTGTCTCAAAAAGACGCCATCGAAGGATGTCTCGATGAAGCGCTCGATAAGCTCGGCGTCAAGCTCAATGTTGCCATGGCGGCACCCGAGTTTCTGACCGTGTTGGCTGCTGCGCGGACGGCGCCCCTTCTGGCTACGTTGCCGACACGTATCATCAGATGCTTCGCTTCCACGTTTGGATTGACAGAAAGCCCGGTGCCACTCGACCTCACAGTCAATCCTATCGCGATGGTCTGGTCGGCCCATTCAGACCGCGAGCCAGCTGCGGAATGGCTTCGTTCTCAGATTGCAGCCGAGATTGACCGGATTGCCGATTGAATTTCATTGCCCAGCTTAAGGGAGGGAGTCCCATCGTCTCACGCGCGCTCGGCGCTCAAAAGCCGATCGGCAAAGTAGCGTGTTGGTGTGGTCCCAAGCGCCTTCTTGAACATGACGATGAAGGCCGTCGTGGATTCGTATCCCAGGTTGCCTGCTACCCGCTGGACTGTCGCACCGCCGGCAAGTTCCCGCAGCGCGATGACGAGATGGAGCTGGCGCCGCCACCGGCCGAAACTCAATCCCGTCTCCTGGACCATAAGCCTCTTCAATGATCGCTCACTGACCGCAACATGCTCAGCCCATTGGTCGAGGGGTCGGCGGTCGCTGGGGTCCGCTAAAAGAGCCGCAGTGATCAAGGCGATCTTTGGATGGTCAGATATGGGTAGCTCCAGCCTCTCCCGCGGCATCAGGGCGAGCTCATCGAGCATGACTCGCACGAGACGGTCGAGATGAGCGTCGCCCGCAACAGTTTCCGATCGTTCCGCTATCTGGAGTATCATCTCCCGAAGCATCGGCGATACCGCAAGCGTGCAGCATTCAGCTGGAAGCATGGCCGCGCCGGGCTCGACAAACAGATACGTCAAACGAGCATTGGACGTGACCTGATTGCTATGAAGAACGCCACCGGGTATCCAAACTCCCGAGTTTGGCGGAACGATCCAGACCCCGCTTTCCGCTCTGCAGGTAACCGCACCATGCAGCGCCAGGACCAGTTGGCCCTGCCGGTGTTGGTGCTGGTGCCCCTCGGCTTGATAGTCGGCGAAGTCCACTCTGAACGCCATCGCCGGCCCATGCGGGTGGCTCAGATCGATGGCGGTACTGCAGGGTGGCTTATTCGAAGGTTGGCCCATTTTCGAGATCATATGGCATTATCTCCACTTCTGCTCGCGACGCAATCCTTTACGTTCATGGTTCAGCAACTTCAGGAGATTAGCCATGCGTATTGCCGTGGTTGGCGCGACCGGCAGGATCGGTGCCAAACTGACCGAAAACCTCTTGGCCAAAGGCCATTCAGTCAAAGCTCTTTCGAGAGGAGGGGCCGCCCTCGATGCGCTCGTCGCGAAAGGAGCAGAGCCCTTCATTGGCAGCTTCGATACGGGCGCTGGTGAGCTTAACACGTTCTTCGAAGATGCTGATGCTGCGTTCCTGATGGTCAAAACTCTTTGGGGTGCGGAGGACTTCCATGGGCACTACCCTGCGGTAGCGCTGCGGTTTTTCGACGCACTTCAGGATTCCCCTGTGAAACTGGCCGTGAACCTGACCGGGATGGGATCCGAGGTCAGTGGAAACACTGGCCATTTCCA
Organism: Martinezella sp. CNPSo 3890; assembly: GCF_057784455.1. Taxonomy (NCBI): domain Bacteria; kingdom Pseudomonadati; phylum Pseudomonadota; class Alphaproteobacteria; order Hyphomicrobiales; family Rhizobiaceae; genus Martinezella; species Martinezella sp. CNPSo 3890. Next base: position 45,224 of record NZ_JBXSOR010000014.1, read on the forward strand.
AGGCTTCCATATCCTCGATCAGATCCTCAACCGATTACGCGACATCAATCTGGTGCATCTGCAGGGTGGCTGGTTCATGCAGGACCTGACCAGGTGGGTGGACGCGATCGCACAGTACGACAGGATCGGTTGGACGCTTGAGCCCAACGTCAAAACTCCCTGGGTTGCCGTTGAAGACATCGCGGATCTCGTGGCGAAGGAGTTCGACACACCGAGAGACCAGCACCGATCGGTGAAGCAACTGGGCATCGATTACACGATGCCCGAGATCGCCGCGATGATTGGCCGGGCACTCAGGAGGGAGGTGGACTATCGCTTCGTCGATCCGAGCGATCGTGAGGTCGAAACGATATTCCGGGAGAGGTTCGGGACGCTCGATCGGTGGGTCTATGACAAGAACACCGCAGCTGCTCTTAACGATGGGCGTGTAAAGTTCCACGCTGATCGTCCGGCGCTGCCCACGACAATGGAAGAATTCGTCAAAAACACCCTCAGGCCGCTGATCGAGAAGGCGAGAACGGAAGGCGTCAAACCAGAGACCTTCCTAACGTGGAGTTCACAACGATAGGGCAGTTTTCGGTCGTTCCAGGTCATACCCGAAGCTGGTGACGCCGTCGTGGGGTGGAAGCTGTTGGCGCGGCTGGCGACGAGATCCCAGCACCCGCGTCAAACAGGATTCGAAGCAGTCGCCGTTCATCCGCCCGAAGACAAATTAAGGCTTGTTCCGCTTCGTTCAACATCATCGAATTCCTTCCGCGAGGCTTCAATGTCTTGCCAGGTATCCCTGATCCAGCCCGTGAAGGCAGCCAACGGCTCCAGCATGGATCTGCCGCGGGCCGTTAATTCATACTCAACCCTTGGCGGCACTTCAGGATAATAATGACGGGCAACGAGACCGTCGCGCTCGAGGCTACGAAGCGTGAGCGTCAGCATCCTTTGCGAAATGTCCGGAATGCCGCGTCGGATCGCACCGAACCGCATGGGTGCATCAGGCGACAGGGCGAGCATCGATACGACGAGAATAGTCCATTTGTCGCCGAGACGGGCCAGAACGCTACCGGGTGCGCAGGGAGTCAGCACAGGGCCCCGCGCAGTTTCGATAACAGGACGGCCATTGATTTCACGCTGCACGGATTAACTCCTTCAATAGTTATCGTCATGTAACCGACGACCAAAAATGTGCCGTCTTGCGCCGATTTTCAATCAGTATCATTTGATAACCGTCATTAATTACCAATGGTAACCCATATGGATCACACTGCAGAATTTCTCGTGTTTGGCGCGACCGGACAACAAGGCGGGGCGGTTGCACGCGCACTGAACGCAAAGGGTAAAAGGGTCAGAGCATTCGTGCGCGATCCAAAGAGCCCTAAGTCCGAGGCTTTGGCCGCCGAAGGTATTTCCTTGGCAAGGGGCGATCTGTTCGACCCTGCCTCCATCGACCGGGCGATGGTCGGAATTTCCGGAGTTTTCAGTGTCCAGACGAGTTCACCGGCAGGTGAGGTCACTGATGCGCAGGAAGTTTCGCAAGGCAAGGCAATTGCGGATAGCGCACTTCGGCAGGGCGCTCGACATCTCGTCTATTCTTCCGGCGGGGCAGCGGGGAAAGGCCCGACGGGAATGGGTCATTTCGACAGCAAGTCGGAAATTGAAGCTTATGTGCGAAGCCTTCCGATAAAAAGTACGATCACGCGTCCGGCAAGCTTCATGGAGATGATGCTTTTGCCCGGTATGGGACTGTCTCAGGGCGAATTTACCTTCTTCATGCGGCCAGACCAATCCATGCAGATGATCGCCGTAGATGACCTGGGCCGGATCAACGCCGAAATCCTGGCGACTCCGGATCATTTCGCGGAGAAGACGATCGAGCTTGCCAGTGCGTCTGTGACAGGCAAGGAGATCGAACAGGCATTCACAAAAGCTGCCGGGAAAGCGATTGTTTACAAGCGCTTTCCTGAAGAATTGCTTGCGACGAATCCTTTCCTCAACCGTCTCGCGGAACTTCTGGACAATGGTTTGCTCGCCGGCGCTGCGGATATCCCCGCTATCGAGCGGGAGTTTGGCCATATGACTTCGCTTGAGGAATGGCTCGATGGGCCTGGGAAACTGCAATTTGAAGCCGCCCTCAAGGGTGAGAAAGCTGAGGTGGCTCTCCGCTAAGAGAACATGATGAGCCTCATGCAGGAATGGCCGTGGAGACTTCAGTTTGAGGTCGTCCGCCTAAGCACATCGCTTCTCCGTATGGTCGTGTGTTTGCGAGGAAAAGCAGCCAGGGACGTGATTGTACCAACAGTGCAACAAAGGTCGATGAAGCCGTCAAGTGATGGCGGCTTCATCACCATGTCTTGCTTCAGCCACGCTTCGTTCACCTCATCAATGAGCTGTCAGCCGAATTCCGTCAGATCATGGCGGCCGGCGGTCCCGCACGTTCGTCCCGCATCGCCAACGCATCCTGTTATGCAGGCGTCACGTGACACTCGAACTAGGCAAATCCGTCGGATCATCATGGGCGAAATAGTCTTTGCTCACTATCGGGATGGCGTCGTCGATGAGAACCTGCATGTCGATCCTGCCGGTATCGACGCCATCGCCCGCCTTGGCGGCGATACATGTTCGACGATCCGTGATCGTTTCGATATGTTGACCCCGAAGCTATGATTGATATCGGTAAGGCAGCGAACCTTCGGCTTGGCAAACCGAAGCCGGGCCGATGGTCCATATCTCTTCAAAAGCTCTGATCAGGTTTCCGCCATTCCGGATGGAAATCGCCGAGAACGATTTTGCCAAGCACGCCGCCGGCTTCCATTCCCCGGTGGGAATCAGATGCGGCTGAGAGCGGATAGAGCGCCCGACGACGGGCTACGCAACGCCCGCACACATACGCTGCATGACCCGGTGCACTGGAGGCGGGGCTTGCTCATTTCTCGGCTAGCACGGGCATCGATTTTTCCAGGTATGATCTCGATGAGACCATCATCTACGGCAAATCCAATGCCGGCCAATCGGCAACGCAGATCGCCAAACAGCGCGGCTGGACAAAGCGGCAGTTGCTGCAGGAGTTAGCCGCAGGTGGTCGCTACCCCGTTATCGTCGGCGATGCCACGGAGGTTGCCGATGGGCTTTCGTCATGGATGGGTGAAGGTGAGATCGATGGTTTCAATCTTACCCGTACCGTCGTGCCGGAGAGCTTTGAGGACTTTATCGACATTGTGGTGTCGGCGCTTCAGGAGCGCGGTCTCTACAAGACTAGTTATGAACAGGGGTCGCTTCGCAGAAAGCTCTTTGGTGAAGGTGACAGACTGCCAGATCGTCACATAGGATCATCCTTTCGCAGTCCATGACGAGCCAGGCTGCCACAGGCAAACCTCGTCTTCGGATAGCCAACTTTCCGGCATACTCGTTCCAAGGTTTGCACGACATCTATCACCTCGATAGCTGCGACCCGGATCGAGCACCGGCACGTATCGCGAGAAGGCGTCCACCAGCGTCAGGACACGCAGTTCTAGTCGGTGGTGAGTTGATCGTGAACGAAATCCACTTTGCCAGAGCAGGCCTAGTCGGATGTCGCCATATACCGACTGAGAATTTCGCTGATATCCGGTCCCTCGTGGCTATCGTCCGCCTTGGCGCGATCCTCCACCGCGTGCAGATGGTGGTCCATGATTTCGGTCGCCTGGCCGAGGTCCTGCCGTTTCAATGCTTCGATCAACTGGATATGCTCGTCGATGCCACATTCTGCCGAATGCGGCCGGCCGAAACGGGCAAGGATCAATGACGAGCGGGACACGATCTGGCTGATGAAGTCGATGAGCAGCTTGGATCCCGTCAATTCGGCCAGGAGGATATGAAACTCCCCGGCAAGGCGGATAGAGCGCGGCGAGGATGCTTTGAGCGCCCGTTCCTCCTCTCGCACATGACTGATCAGGGCGTCGACGCCATCTCGCGGAATGCGCTTGCAAAGCCGTTCTATCACCTCGCGCTCGAGGCAGCGGCGCAGCGCGAACACTTCTACTGCCTCTTCCAGCGTCGGCATCGCAACGGCGGCGCCGCGGTTCGGCTTGATTTCCACCAAACCGTCGGAGGCCAAGCGCAGCAGCGCATTGCGTGCACTCGTACGGCTGACGCCGAATGTGTCGCCTATCGAATCCTCCGGTAATTTGGTGCCCGGCTTCAGCGCCTGCTCGAGAATTGCCCGGCGCAGCGAGGCATAAATCGCATCACTTCTGCTGAGATTCGTAGACATAACGCGCGGTTCTTTCGCCTGAATGCAGTGCAGCTTCGTATCGCACAGATATTGCATTAAATCCAGACACCTAAATTGCATGCAATTTTACCTTGAATTTGTATTCGAAGTGATCTAGCCTTCAGCTCAATCCACAGAGAATAATGCGAAAGGCAGCCTGTCGGAATGGGTTTTCAATGAAATGCATTGGTTCATTGCTCAAGAATGAGCGGACATTGCATGCAATCCGAGGGGAATTTGCAATGCGATTTACACGAATTATAGCAACTGGCGTTGCGCTTCTGGCGCTCTCGATGCCAGCGATGGCCGAGACCCTGAAATGGGGCGCCTCGCGCGATATCAGTTCGCTCGATCCTTATTCCTACGGCGACAGCTTTGCGCTTGGCGTGCTCAACCATGTCTATGAAGGCTTGGTCCGCTACGATCGCAACCTGAAGATTGAGCCGGCTCTGGCCACGTCCTGGGAGATCGTTTCGCCGACCACCTGGCGGTTTCATCTGCGCGACGGCGTGAAATTCCATAACGGTGCCGATTTCACCGCGGAGGATGTGCAGGCATCGCTGAAGCGTGCGAGCGATCCGAAATCGCCGCTGCGCGGCAATATTCCCGCCTACAAGGGCTCGCGCGTCATCGATGCCCGCACGATCGAGATCGATGTATCCGCAAACTATCCGCTTCTCCTCAACGACCTGACCACCATCTACATCTTCGATGCCGGCTGGCTGAAGGACAATAGTGCTGAAGCACCGACAGACGTAGGCTCAGGCACCGAGGGCTATGCGACCTACCACGAGAACGGCACCGGTCCGTTCAGGGTCGAAAGCCGCCAGCCTGACGCAAAGACGGTGTTCACCAAGTTCAACGACTGGTGGGACAAGCCGCAGCACAATATCGACCGGATCGAATTCACCCCGATCGCATCCAATGCGACGCGTGTGGCGGCACTTCTGGCCGGCGATATCGACTTTACCGATCAGGCGCCGGTACAGGATATTCCGCGCCTTCAAGCGTCGCAGCAGGTAAAGGTGCTGGAAGGCACCGATCTTCGCACGGTGATGATCGGCTTCAGTCAGCGCGACCAGCTGATCGACGGCAAGCCGAACCTGATGAAGGATATCCGCGTCCGTCAGGCCATGCAGCTCGCGATCGACCTCGACCTCATCAACAAGAAGATCATGCGCGGCAAGTCGCGCAACGCCGGCGCCCTCGTTGCGCCGCAGATCCCCGGTTACGATGCAGCGCTCGACACGCCGATGAAGGCCGATCCGGAAAAGGCCAAGGAACTGCTGAAGGCCGCTGGCGCCGAAGGCTTCGCCTTCAACTTCAACTGTGCCGACAGTCTCGTCAACGAGGAGCAGGTCTGCCAGGCCGTCGCCTCCATGTGGTCGCGGGTTGGCCTGAAGCCGCAGCTCGATCAGGGCACCCGCGCCGTCCAGACGCCGAAACGCTCCTCGGGCAGGGTCGATGTCTATACACTCGGCTGGGCGACGTTGCCCATGCTCGACACTTATAGCCTCACCTCGCAGGTGCTGCACACCAAGGAAGGCTCGTTCGGCATCTTCAACTGGGGCGGCTGGTCGGACAAGGAATTCGACAAGGTGACGGAAGCCTCCGCCGTCGAACTCGACCAGACGAAGCGTCTGGCCATGGAAGCGCAGTCGCTGAAAATTGCCAAGGAACATGTCCTCATGATCCCGCTTCACCAGCAGCCACTGGCCTGGGCCACAAGTTCCAAGATCAGGGATTTTCCGCTCTTTTCCGATAACCTGCCCCGCCTGTGGCTGGTCAAGATGTAATCCCGCCCCCTCGCTGCGGTTGAAGCGCGGCGAGGGGATATTTCAAGGCTATGCCGGCTGCCCGGCCGGCCCCGGCAAATTCAGCAGGCAGGCTGAAAAGCCTGAAAGCCACCCGGCCAAGGCCACATTCAGGAACGCCCCATGCTCGCCTTCCTCGTCAAGCGCGTCGGCAATGCCATTCTCGTCATGCTGACAGTCGCATTCTTCGCCTTCCTGATCTTTCGGTTCCTTGGTGATCCGGTGGAGATGATGGTTAACGAAAGTGCCACGCAGGTGGAACGCGACGAGCTTCGCGCCCGGCTGGGCCTCAATGATGGCTTCCTTGCGCAATATGTGCGCTTCGTGGATAATGCGGCACGTGGTGAGTTCGGCCTGTCCTGGCGCAATCAGCAATCCGTCACCACGCTGATCGCCGAACGCTTTCCGGCGACATTCGAACTGGTGATCATCGCCACGCTCCTGTCGCTCCTGATCGGCATTCCGCTCGGTGTGTTTACGGCGATCGGACGAGGGCGGTGGTGGGCCGAAAGCCTGCAGTTCTCCTCCATCGTCGGCGTGTCGCTGCCGAGCTTTTTCGTCGGCATCATTCTTATCCTCGTCTTCTCCGTCAGCCTCGGGTGGCTGCCGGGCTATGGTCGCGGTGAGGTGATCCAGCTCGGCTGGTGGTCGACGGGACTTTTGACCGCATCCGGAAGGGCAGCGCTCGTCCTGCCCGCTCTGTCTCTGTCACTCTTTCAGATCACGCTCGTCATGCGCCTCGTCCGCGCCGAGATGCTGGAGACCCTACGTGCGGATTTCATCAAGTTCGCCCGCGCCCGCGGCGTCAGGCACCGTGCCCTGTGGTTCCGTCATGCGCTGAAGAATTGTCTGATGCCGGTCGTCACGCTGACGGCCATGCAGGTCGGCAACCTGATCGCCTTCGCGCTGGTGACGGAAACCGTCTTCCAGTGGCCCGGCATGGGCATGCTCTTCATGCAGGCCGTCACCTTTGTCGATATCCCCGTCATGGCGGCCTATCTCTGCATTGTATCCTTCATTTTCGTGACTCTGAACACCCTCGTCGACATTGCCTATGCGGTGATCGACCCGCGGCTGCGCGCCGCCTGACGGGAGCTCATCATGACCATTGTCGAACAGACCACCAAAAAGCCTGCCCGCCCGACGCCGTCATGGATCGCGCGATTTCGCGATACCGATCTGTGGTGGAGCTTCTGGCACCATCCATCGGCGGTCATCGCCGCGGCACTGCTTCTCCTGCTTGTCGCCTCGGCCTTCTTTGCACCATGGATCACGGTCCAGAACCCCTATGATCTTGCCTCGCTCGATCTTCTGAACGCAGAAATCCCGCCGATCTGGATGGACGGCGGCCAGTGGCCTTTCCTGCTCGGAACGGATACGCAAGGGCGTGACCTGCTCTCGGCGGTGCTTTACGGTTCGCGCGCCTCGATCATCATCGGCGCGGCCTCGGTGGCTGTTTCGCTCGTGGTCGGCGCAATCCTCGGTCTGGTTGCCGGCTATTACGGCAAGTGGGCGGATAGCCTTTTGATGCGGGCTGGCGACGTGCTCCTATCGATGCCGACCATGCTGATCGCCATTCTCGTTTCCGCGCTGGCACGCCAGGCCCTGCCACCCTCGCTGCGCGAGATCGGTGCCTCCGGCGTCATCGTCTTTGCCATCTCGCTTTCCGCCTGGGTGCAATATGCCCGGACCGTGCGGGCGCTCACGATGGTCGAGCGCAACAAGGAATATGTGCAGGCTGCGCGGCTGATCCGTGTCCCAACCTGGCGCATCCTCGTCAAACATATCCTTCCCAACACCACCACGCCGCTGCTCGTTACCGCGACGCTCAATTTCGGCCTCGGCATCCTGATCGAGGCGACATTGTCGTTCCTCGGCGTTGGCATGCCGCCGGAGCAACCGTCGCTCGGCACGCTGATCCGTATCGGAAACCAATTTCTATTCTCCGGTCAGTGGTGGATCGTGCTCTTTCCGGGTCTGCAGCTTTGCCTTCTCGTCGTGTCGATCAACGTGCTCGGCGACTGGCTTCGCGATGCCCTCAATCCCAAACTGCGCTGAGGTATTTCCATGAGCGATCTTCTGATCAAAAACGCCAGACCGATGGGCGGCGAGCTTGCCGACATCCGCATCGAGAACGGCCGGATCGCGGCCATCGGATCGTCATTGGCAGCGGAAGGCGTGCCGGTGAAAGATGCCGGCGGTCGCATTGCCATCCCCGGTCTGGTCGATGCCCATACCCACCTCGACAAGTCGCTGCTCGGCTACCCCTGGTACAAGAACGAGGTCGGCCCGCGGCTGATCGACAAGATCGATAACGAACGCAAGGTCAAGCGCGACTACGGACTCGATGCTCATGTCCAATCGATGCGCCAGTCGCTGCAATCGGTCGGTTATGGCACGACACTGATCCGCACCCATGTGGATATCGATACCGATCAGGGCCTGATCGCGCTCGAGGGCGTGATGGAAACCCGCAGGCAGCTCACCGGCGTGGTGGAGATCGAGATCGTCGCCTTCCCGCAATCCGGCCTGATACGCCGGCCGGGAACCGCCGAACTTCTCGACAGGGGCATGGCCATGGGCGCCGATCTCGTCGGCGGGCTTGATCCCTGCGGCATGGATCGCGATCCGAAGGCGCATCTCGACACGATTTTCGCCATCGCGGAAAAATACGGCAAAGGTATCGATATCCACCTTCACGAAGGCGGCGAGCTCGGCGCCTTTTCGATGGAAATGACATTCGAGCGCATTCGCGCCCATGGCATGCAGGGCAAGGTCGCCGTCAGCCATGCGTTTTGCCTCGGCGCACAGGACTGGAACATCACGCAAGGCCTGATCGACACTTGCGCCGAGCTCGATGTGCCGATCCTGACGACCGCGCCACCCTCACGCGAGGTTCCGTCGCTCAAGCGCCTGCGAACCGCAGGCGTTCGCTTCGGCGCCGGCGTCGATGGTTTCCGCGACACCTGGGGACCATATGGCAATGGCGACATGCTGGAGCGGGCAATGCTGCTCGGCATGAAGAACAACTTGCGACGCGATGATGAACTGGCACTTGCTCTTGATGTCTGCACGACCGGCGGTGCGGTTGTGATGGATCGCGCCCGGCATGCCCTGGAGGTCGGCGGGCGGGGTGACGTCGTTCTCGTCGAGGGCGAAACCCTCGGCGAAGCGATCGTTACCCATGCGCCCCGCAAGCTTGTGGTTACTGCCGGAAATATCGTCGCCCGAGACGGCAAGAGCCTGCGGGAACGGCCATGACATCTGCAACCCGTTGGTCGGATCTTCCTCTTGGCAAGCGGCCTGACGGCCGCTGGGCACTTGGTGCGCGCTTCGTCATCGCCGACATGCCGCAGGGGCGGCGGCTAATCGAGAACGGCGAGGTCGTCATGGAGCGCGATCACGTCGTCTGGGTCGGGCAGAACTTCGAAGGCGAAGTCTCCGCCCGTTACGACATGGGCGAGGCGCTGATCGGGCCCGGCTTTGTCGATCTCGACGCTTTGTCCGATCTCGATACGACCGTGCTCGGCATGGATAACCAGCCGGGGTGGAAGAAAGGCCGTGTGTGGCCGGCAGACTATGCTGCGCGGGCCTGCGAAATGTACACACCGGAAGAACTGGCTTTCCAGAAGCGATACGCCTTCGCGCAATTGCTTTTGAATGGCATTACTTCGGCGCTGCCGATAGCCTCGCTCTTCTATCGGGCCTGGGGCGAAACGGTCGCGGAGTTTGAAGCGGCAGCCGAGGCGGCAGAAGATCTTGGCCTGCGCGTCTGGCTCGGGCCGGCCTTTCGCAGTGGCGGCGTCATCCTCGACGAGACGGGCGCGATGCAGCCCGTCTTCAATGAAGAGCGCGGTTTGGCGGAGCTCGCCGAGGCAGCATCCTTCGCCCGCCGCGTTCACGGAACGGCCGGCGGCCTGATTTGCGGTATGTTCGCGCCTGATCGTGTGGAGACCTGCACGGAGGCGCTATTGCGGAAAACGTTCGCGCATGCTCAGGACATGGACCTGCCGGTGCGCCTGCACATGGCCCAGGGCGATATGGAATTGCAGACCGTCCGCCGATTGCATGGTGTGACGGCGCCGGAATGGCTGGATGGTCTCGGGCTCCTGTCATCACGGCTGATTGCGCCGCATGCCACGGTCGCGACCGACGCGGATCTTGCCCGCTATGCCGCAAACGGCGTCACCATCGCCCATTGCCCACTGGTCTCCGGCCGACATGGCTCGATGCTCAAGTCCTTTTCGCGGCTCAAGGCCTTGGGCATTCGCATAGGCTTGGGAACCGACACAGCGCCGCCGGACATGGTCTTGAACATGGCGACCGGCCTGATCGCCAACCGGATCGCTGAAGGCCGCGGTGATGCTGGCTCAGCCGCAGATTTCTACGATGCGGCGACCATCGCCGGCGCCGATGCGCTGAGACGACCGGATCTCGGTCGGCTCTTCCCCGGTTCCAAAGCGGATATCGCCGTATTCGACATGACGGACCGTATGATCGCGCCCCGTATCGATCCCATTCAGACACTCGTCTACGGCGCGACCGGCCGCGTCACCCGCGCCACGATCGTCGACGGGCGCCTGTCGATGCGCAATGGTGTGGTAGCCGGTATCGATCTCATTGCTGCCCGTGATCGGGCTCAGGTGCAGTTCGACGGTCTTGTCGCCCGCTATCCCGAACGCACCTTCGGCCACCCGCCGGTCCGTGAGATTTTCCCGCCAAGCTATCCCTTGCATCCAGTCACCAGCGAGGTCCCGTCATGACTACCGCAATCCATCCCTCCATATCGGATGCGCCGGCGCTCGACGTTAGGGGGCTCTCGGTGGAATTTCCCACGCGTAAGGGTGTCCTGACCGCGTTGTCCGACGTGTCCCTCACCATCCGGCGCGGCGAAATTCTCGGTGTCGTCGGCGAAAGCGGCGCCGGTAAGTCGATGACTGGCATGTCTGTTCTGGGACTTCTCGAACCGCCGGGCCACATTTCAGCCGGCGAGATCCGCATCGGCAGCAAGCGCACGGACAATCTTGGTGAAGCCGAAATGGCGGAGATCCGTGGCCGTATGGTCGGTGCCATCTTTCAGGACCCTTTGACCTCGCTCAATCCACTTTTCTCCATCGGCCAGCAATTGATCGAGACGATCCGCTTGCATTCGGATCGCAGCCGCGCGGAGGCGAAGGCTCATGCGGTCGACCTTCTGAAACAGGTCGGCATTCCCGGCGCCGGTGAGCGGATCGATCACTACCCGCATCAGTTTTCCGGCGGCATGCGCCAGCGCGTTGTTATAGCGCTGGCGCTGGCAGGCAACCCGCAACTGATCATCGCCGATGAACCGACCACGGCGCTCGATGTATCGATCCAGGCGCAGATCACTGCGCTGTTGCGAAGACTTTGCCGCGAACACGGTACCGGCGTGATGCTCGTCACCCACGATATGGGGGTGATCGCTGAAACGGCCGATCGCGTCGCAGTCATGTATGCCGGTCGCGTGATCGAGATCGGCCCGGTGGAAGAGGTGCTGAGCCGGCCGAAACATCCCTACACGCGGGGCCTGATGGGCTCCATTCCGGCGCTTGGCGCACGGGTGGAAAGGCTTGCCCAGATCGATGGCGCCATGCCGCGTCTCAATGCGATCCCGTCAGGCTGTGCCTTCAATCCCCGCTGTCTCGACGCCGGACCGCGCTGCCGGCAGGTGCGCCCGGCGATGGTGGCCGAAGGCTACGGCGCGGCCGAGAGTAGCGTTGCCTGTCTGGTCCATGATGGAGGTGTGCAATGAGAAGCGCCAGAAATGCGCTGGAAGTTGATCAGCTGAGCCGTGTCTTCGACGTTTCGGCTCCCTGGCTCAACCGGATGATCGATCGCAAGCCAAAGCGCTATCTGCGTGCCGTGCAGGATGTCACTTTCGTCGTCGAGAGGGGCAAATGCCTGGCGCTGGTGGGTGAGTCCGGCTGCGGCAAATCCACCGTGGCGCGACTTGTCACCGGGCTCTATTCCCCCAGTGAAGGTGCCATCGTGTTCGGGCCGTCATCAGACGGCCGCCCGATGGAGGCGCAGATGATCTTTCAGGATCCGCATGCCAGCCTCAATCCACGCTGGCGGGTCGGCGACATTATTGCGGAGCCGATCCGCGAATTTGGCCTGCGTGAGGGAAAGGACGGCATTGACGAGCGTGTTACGGAACTGCTGCGCACCGTCGGTCTTTCGCCCGATGATGCCAGGCGTTTTCCGCACGAGTTTTCCGGCGGCCAGCGTCAGCGCATATCGATCGCCCGCGCGCTGGCAAGCGAGCCGGAATTTCTCGTCTGCGACGAACCGACATCGGCGCTCGACGTTTCTGTTCAGGCGCAGATTCTCAACCTCATGCGCGAACTGCAGGACGAGCTTGGCCTCACCTATCTCTTCATCAGCCACAACCTTGCCGTTGTCCGTCACATGGCTGACCGGATTGCCGTCATGTATCTTGGCCGTATCGTCGAGGCGGCGGAAACGGAGGCGCTCTTTGCCAATCCGCAGCACCCCTATACGCAATTGCTGCTCCAGACGATCCCGGACGTGGTGTCGCCCAACCGCGACCGTCAGATGATGGGCGGTGAGCCACCAAGCCCCCTTGATCCCCCGAAAGGATGTGCCTTTCATCCCCGCTGTCCGCTAGCAACCGAGATCTGTCAATCGGTTGCGCCTGATGTACGCCTGCGTCAGGGCGGCGGCACGATTGCCTGTCATCTGGCGCCAAAGGACTGAATATTGAAGGAATTTACCAATGACGATGACATTTGATGTAGCCATCGGAAGCGAACGAACCGGCTTCGATTTCACCGCGCTGACGGCACGCGAGCGCTACAAGCTGATGATCGGGACAATCATCCCACGGCCGATCGCCCTTGTCACGACGGTCGATGAGGATGGCCGCATCAATGCAGCACCGTTCAGCTTCTTCAACTGCCTGTCTGCCGAACCGCCGATTCTCGCACTTGGTGTCGAGAACAATCCCGACATGTCGTTTAAGGATACCGGCCACAATATCCGCATGACCGAAGTCTTCACGGTCAATATCGTATCCTTCGCCATCGCTGAGGCAATGCATCAATGTGCTGCGAAATATCCGCGCGGGGTCGATGAGCTGGAGGAAGCCGGGCTGATGGCCCTGCCGGGAACGAAAATCGCTGCTCCCTACATCAAGGAAGCTCCGGCAGCTTTCGAATGCCGCCGCCACATCACGCTTGAACTCGGAAAATCGCGCCAGATCATCATGGGCGAAATCCTGTTCGCGCATTATCAGGATGGCGTTGTCGATGATAACCTTCATGTGGATCCGGCCGGCATCGATGCGATCGCGCGGCTCGGTGGCGATACCTGCTGCACGATTCGGGACCGGTTCGAGATGTTGACGCCGAAGTTGTGATACTGTCGCTCGAAGTAGACGGAGACCCTAACATCGCTTCGGTTTTCGACGACGCCCATTAGGTGATTGTACGAGCCTTTGATGATCGAGGCGGTGCGGACGGTTCCAATCGTTTCAAGAGCACTCACTCAATTCCGTCGCCGTAGCTAAGACTTGTCGGAAACTGTGTGGCCATTATTCGAGGATTTCGAAGATTGAAGTCCAAAATGGACAATACTCTCGTTCATATTTCCGATCTCTCCTGTACGATCGTCAGCGACGTCGATTATCGGGAGGAGAAAATCTATGTCGGACACAAAACTGGCAATTCTAACCGGCGCGTCGGGTGAAGTCGGCCGAGCTACTGCGCGGCGCTTTGCCGAAAGTGGCTGGTCGCTTCTATTGTGTGACCGTGCTTCGCAAGTCGTTGAGGTAGCAGAGGCGCTGTCTTCCGAGTTTGGTCGGACCAGTATCGGGATGCAGATGGATCTCGAGCGCGATGCGGAAATCGAACGGGTGATAGAGAGGGCAGCACAAACAGGTATTCCGTTGCGCTTCCTCGGACTGATCGCGGCGATCAATCATCCTGCCGTCAGCATTGCGAACATCGACATGTCCCTCTGGGACAAGGTGCAGAACATCAATCTGCGGGCGAATGTAAAGTTCATCAGCGCGGCCGTGCCTTTGATGCGAGCGGCGGGTGATGCATCCATCGTCAACGTGGGTAGTTACTGGGGACGAGAAGGGCACGCCTTCTTCAGTCCCTACTGTGCTTCCAAGGCGGCGCTGATTTCGTTGACGCAAAGCGTTGCGATCGAAGTCGCCCCTGAAATCCGGGTAAATTGCGTTGCGCCTGGCAATATCGATACGCCGATGCATTACAATGCCCTGGCGGTCGAGGCGGAGAAGCGCGGCATTTCAGCAGAAGCGATGCGCGAAATCGAATGGGCCAAGATACCAATGGGCCGCCCCGCCGCCACGACGGAGATCGCTTCGGCGATCCATTTCCTCTCGACAGAGGATGCAAGCTATTTCGTTGGTGCGACCCTCGATGTCAATGGTGGCTGCCGACTAACGTGATGGTCGGCGCCAGACGGGCAAGCCGCGGCTATACGACCGCGGGTGTCTTACCTGCGCCACTCGACAATGAGGCTCGCGGTGCCGGCCCGGTGCTGCCCCTGATCACTGGGTGCGGTGTCAACAGGATCCGCTTCACTGGCTGTGAGCCGTTCTTGATCAGGCTCATGAGCAGATCGGCGCTTTCGAATCCGAGATCACCTCCCGCCGTATGAAGAGTTGTCAGCGGAGGAAAGAGCATGTTCATGAAGGGCAGGTTGTTAACACCGGTCAGCGATATCTGCTGCGGGCAGCTGACGCCAGCTGCCCGCATTGTGGTAAGACAGCCGACGGCGAGAAGATCATTGAATGCCATCACGGCAGTACTGGTGAGCCCGGACGATAGCATATGCGCCATGATCCGTTCGCCCTCCGCGACGTCGTAGGCGCGAGCTTCTACGACTTCGAAACGGCAGCCGGCTGCTTTTGGAAGGCGCATCGCCGCATTGAACCCGGCGAGCCTGTTTTGGGCGGTGGAGGCCGCCAATGGCGGTGTGACATAGGTGATATCCTTATGGCCGAGGTCGAGAACATGCTCGACCATCGCCTGAACACCGGTCGCGTCGTCCATGCAGACAGAAGAAATGCGGCTATCGCGAGGATCCCGAAGAACGGCGACGGTTGGTATACCCAACTCAAGGCAGAGATCGACGGCGGGATCGTTCAGCTCGAAGCTGGCGACGACCAGACCGGCGACGAACTGGCCACTCATGCGCTCAATTATTGAGCGAAGCTTCGCTACGCTATAGTCGGAATTGGCGACGAAGGTAACATATCCTTCCTTGGCCACGCGCTCTTCCACAGAGGCGATAATCGGAGAAAACAGCGGGTCGCTCAGATTGGGAACGATGAGGCCAATGGTTCCTGTCTTCTGGGTGCGCAAGCTCGAGGCCAGCGAATTCCGTGTGTATCCGAGCTCCTCGGCCACCTTCTCAATTTTTCGCACCACCTTGCTGGATATGCGATGCGTCGCGCCAGAGCTGAGGGCGCGTGAAGCCGTCGAGACGTGGACACCCGCGCTCTTGGCGACATCCACGATCGTCGCGCGTGGACGCTTGCTGCCGGGATGTTTTGGATTTTCGCTCATGAGGATGCCCGCTATTTAGCCCGTGTACCCGGGAAAATATTCGATCAAACCTTTGCGCACAAGGTGCGGATTGGTCGGCGAAAGTAGCAGCGTTCTAGATGATCAAGCCTCTCGGCGAACCAAAGATCAGCTATCTGAGCGCGTCATTTCGTATGCTTCGCACACCAAAGGTAGTTTTTGCGTGGGAAGATTGGCCAGCGCGGTATGTTTTTTCCCATATATCGCGAAATCGATTGCTCAATCCGGCGGTAGTCAAGAGACTGAAAACATTAGCTTTGCATAGCAGAAATGAAGCATCTCCATAATCGTCGTGCCAGAACTGAGCAAACGTTTGCTCTTGACTCAAACTTGTGCGCCTCCTAAGCATGTTACCCGGATGGAGCAGCACTGTCGGTGCTGGTTGTGAAGAGAGTGCACAATGGCTTGGTCCTCAGGGGGCGATCTGAAAATTGCATTTGTCGGGACAGGCGCCCAAGGTGCCTCGATCGGCGCGGATTTCATACAGGCAGGCTTGCATGTGACGTTTATTGAGCAGTGGCCCGAGCACGTTGACGCCATGAACGCTCGCGGTATCACGGTGAACCTCCCGGCTCGCTCAATTCATGCAAACGTTTGTGCTAAACATCTTTGCCAAGTCGCTGAAATTCGGGAGCGTTTCGATCTGATCTTTGTCCTTGTCAAGGCCTACGACACCTCCTGGACCTGCCAGCTGATCGAACCGGTTCTCGCCACTGATGGGCTCGTCGTCGGTATCCAGAACGGTATGACGCAACATGCGATTGCCACGGTAGTCGGCGCCGAGCGAACCGTTGGCGCGGTCTTCGATATGGCGTCGAACATGTTTGTCCCGGGCGTCACGAACCGGCAGAACGATCACGACACGTCATGGTTCGCGCTCGGTGCGCTCGATCCGGCCAACCGAGACCGCATCGAGATGATCGCCGAACTGCTCCGCGCGAGCGGCCGGGTCGAGGTGTCCGACGATATCAGCTCTGCCAAGTGGATGAAGCTGATCGTCAATGCCGCGCAGTTGGTTACGTCTGCGATCTTGGATCTGCCCTTTAGCGAGGCTGTTAAGGTCCCCGGAATGGAAGCCGTCATGAGAAGCGCCGGCTACGAGGCGATGCGCGCAGCTCAGGCCGATGGCGCCACCATCGTTCCGATCCTCGGCATGGCGCCGGCCACGACGAATGACCCCGAGCGCTATGTCGATGCAATCTTCGACGAGGTGTTGAGGACCTTCATGATGCCGGACACCCTCACGACGGTGCTGCAGGACTGGCGAAAGGGGCGGCGAAGCGAGGTCCTCGATATCAACGGGCATGTTGTCGCGATGCTGGAAAAGGCGGGGCAGAGCGCCCCTGTCAACCAGCGGGTTGTCGAACTCGCTCGATCGATCGAGCGCGGCAGGCTTGTCCCGCAGCCGTCGAACAGCGCGCTTTTCGGTGCGTGAGCGGCGACGGAATTTAAAGCAAGGCGCGCAAGCTGCGTCACGGAAAAGGAGAAGTCTATGAGTTGGGATAACGCGCGCGGCCCCAGAATCGCGTTTGTTGGCACCGGAGCGCAGGGTGCGTCCATCGGCGCGGACTTTGCGCTCGCCGGACTGGATGTCACCTTCATCGAACAGTGGCCGGACCACGTCAATGCGATCCGCCAGAATGGCATCACCGTCAATCTGCCGACGCGCACCATCAATGCGAAGGTGCCCGCGCTTCATCTCTGCCAGGTCGCCGAGATCAAGGAACCGTTCGATGTCGTCTTCCTCGTCGTCAAGGCCTACGACACGAAATGGGCCTGTCAGCTGATCGAGCCCTGCCTCGCCCCCGATGGGCTTATCGTTGGCCTGCAGAACGGCATGACGCATGAGGATATCGCTGCGGTAGTGGGGCGCGAGCGCACCATCGGTGCGGTCATTGAGATTGCCTCTAACATGTTCATTCCCGGCATTACGAACCGGCAGAACGACCATGATGAGTCCTGGTTTGCGCTCGGCGCGCTCGATCCGAAGACGCAGAAGCGCGTCGAAGACGTCGCCAACCTGCTCAGGAACTCCGGCACCGTCGAGGTGATGGAGGATATCCGGTCCGCCAAGTGGATGAAGCTGGTCGTCAATGCTGCCGAGCTCATTCCATCGGCCATCATCAACCTGCCGCTCAACGACGCGGCGCGTGCCCCCGGCATGCTCGAAGTCATGCGTGCCGCCGGCTACGAGGCGATGCAGGCGGCATTGGCAGATGGTGCCAAGATCATTCCGATCATCGGTATGCCGCCGGTCACCACCAACCATCCGGAACGATATGTCGACCAGATCTTCGAGGAGGTGCTGAAGACCTTCTCGCGCGAAGACACGCTGACGACGTCGTTGCAGGACTGGCGCAAGGGGCGCCGGGCGGAAGTGCAGGAGGTCAACGGTGTTGTCGTCGACATCCTGCGCGCCCACGGGCAAGAGGCACCGGTCAACAAGCGGGTGATGGAAGTCGCCTACGACATTGAGGCCGGCCGTCTCGAAGCGCGTCCGGAGAACGCTGCTCTACTGATCGAAACATACCGGGCCGTCAGCGATCGCGGATGAACTCCCGGCGCGAACGGAAAGGCGAGATATCATCTAACCTGAGGAGGAGAATGGCATGAAATCGCGTTTGAAATTCGGAGCCGTCGCGCGGTGGCTTTTAACATCAGCGGCACTCTGCGCCAGCGTGACTCTTTCGGCCGCGCCGGCGAATGCCGATGAGGCCAAGGGAGGAAAGCTGATTGTCGGCATCGACGAGACCGCGTCCGAATATTGGTCCGAGTATCTGCAAGGTGTAAAGGATATCGGTGCATCGCTCGGCAAGGAGCCCGTCGTGCTGACGAGCAACTACCAGGGTGATCAGCTGCTGGCGCAGCTCGGCGCGACCTATTCTGCCGGGTGCAACCAGTGCGCGCTTGCCACCGATCCGTCGTCTAACGCCTTCGTAAAGGCCGTCGTGAACCGGTCAGCCAAGTCGAAGGTTCATGTCGTAACGATCTGGAACCGGCCCGAGGACATCCACCCCTGGGATACGGATTCCAAGTACTGGGTCGCTCATACATCCTTCGACGGCGTGATGTCCGGCTACTATCAGGTCATGGCGCTATGCAAGGCGCTAAACGGCAAAGGCAAGATTGCAGCCATCGAGGGCGTCCCGTCGACGCCGCCGGCATTCCAGCGCATTGCAGGCCTGAAGAAGGGCCTGAAGGAATGCCCGGGGCTTGAGCTCGTCGACACGCAGGTCGGTGACTGGCAGGAAACCAAGGCTCAGAACATCACGCGCACCTGGCTTGCTCGCTACGGCGATCAACTTCAGGGTATTTTTGCATCGAACGATGCCATGGGCCGCGGCGCTGTTGCCGCACTCAAGGAAAAGGGCCTGAACGGCAAGGTTCTGGTCACTGGTTCCGATGGGTCGAACATTGGCCTCGAAATGGTCAAGAGCGGCGATATGCTCGCCACCGTCTGGAACGATCCCGTTCTTCAGGGCGCCGTTTCGATGTCTCTAGCCTATGCCGCTGCTGTCGGCGATATCGACCCGGAAAAGCTGACGCATGCCCAGCGCGACTTCTACATCAAGCAGGATGTCGTGACGAAAGATAACGTCGACAAGTATCTCGATCTCAAGAAGAACGCGCCGAAATACACCTACGATGAAATCAAGAAAGATTTCTGGAAGGACTCTGCGGGCCAGATTCCGGAAGGCGCAAACGAGAACAAGTAATCGGAGGAGGGGTCGATGGACGCCGCTACCAGTATGAACTCCAAAACCGGCGCTCGCTCGCTGGCGCTTTTTGGCGAAATCGGAAGCAAGTCGTCATGGACGCAGTTTGCAGGCCCGATCGTGGCGCTCATCGTGCTGTCCGTAGGCTTCCAGCTGGTCAGCGGTAGCTTCTTTACGATCGACAACCTCAAATCCGTGATTGAGGCAGCGGCGGTTCCAGCCATTCTCGCCGCTGCCATCAGCTTCGTCGTCATCATGGGTTCCATCGACCTGTCGGTCGAAGGCACCATGGCGACGACGAGCATGATCGTTGCCCTGCTTGTCGCAAACGGCGTCAACGGCAACGACTACGGCCTGGTCGGCCTGCTGGCGGCGCTGGCGGTCGGCCTCGGCTTCGGTTTCTTCAACGCTGTGCTCAATGCGGTGTTGCAGATGCCGTCGCTGATCGTGACGCTCGGAACCTGGTTTGTCGGGCTCGGTATTGCCGCCGTTCTCTTTCCGTCGCGCGTGCCGCAGATCAACGATCCGCTCATTCTCAACCTAGCCCGTGTTCGAATCTTCGATCTGAGCCTTATCGTCTACATCGCGCTCGCCGTCATCATCGTCAGCCAGCTGGTCCTGAATTTCACGCGGCTAGGCCGCATGATCTACGCGATCGGTGGAGACGAAGGCCTGCTGGTCGCATCCGGTCTGCGCATTCGGTGGGTAAGGATCGCGGCCTTTTCGATTTGCGGTCTGCTCGCGGGCATGTGCGGCGTGCTGCTTTCCGCTCAGCTCAGCACCGGTAACGCGAATATCGGCAACGGACTTCTGTTTCCCGCGATCAGTGCTGCTGTTCTCGGCGGCACCGTTCTGACGGGTGGACGTGGCGGCGCGGTTCAATCCGCACTGGGCGCCCTGCTGCTTGAGGTGCTGAACAACGGCCTGATCCAGATCGGCGCAGGTCCCTATACGCGTCATATCATCAGCGGCGCGGTCATCGTAGTCGCCGTTGCTGCAGGCGGCTGGCATCGCCGTCGCAAACTGAGGGTCGTAAAATGACAGGCTCGCTCGTTCTCAAAGGTATCCGCAAGACCTATGGCAGCGTCGTTGCGCTCGAAGGGATCGATCTCGAAATCCCGGCTGGCCAGGTTCTCGGATTGATTGGCCAGAATGGCTCGGGCAAGTCGACGCTTCTCAAGATCCTGGCGGGATTGGCAATGCCCGATGACGGGCAGATCATTCTCGATGGCGAACCGATTGTACTGGATTCGGCGTCCACCGCCGGCAGCTTCGGCATCGGCATGGTTCATCAGGAGCAGTCTCTCATTCCGAATCTGACAGTTGCGGAAAATATCTTCCTCGACAAGCCACACCCGGCCATGAAGAACGGTCTCTACCGGTGGGGAGCGCTGAACAAGGCGGCTGAGGAGCAACTGCGCAAAATCTCGGTCGAATTGCCGGTGAAGGCTCTCGTCGAGGAATTGCGCTTCGCCGAACGCCAGCAGGTGGAGCTCGCCAAGGTTCTCGCGATCGAGGAACTCGTCGATCGCCCTCCGGTCATTCTCTTCGATGAGCCCACCTCCGTTCTCACACCTGAAGAAATCAAGCTGCTCTTCAAGCAGATAAACCGGTTGCGTGGGAATGCGACGATTGTCTTCGTCTCGCATCGGCTTGAGGAGGTCCTGGAGATCAGCGACCGGATCGTCGTGATGACCGACGGCCGCAAGGTCGCCGAACGTGAAAGCCGTTCAGTCGACCGAAATGAGCTCTACGAGCTGATGGTTGGACGTCAGCGGTTGAGCAACGCGCGATCTATCCGGGGGCCTGCTGCGGCATCCGATGACAAGCCGGTGCTGAAGATCGAGCAGCTTGGCAGCGCACAGCATTTCCGCAATGTCGGTTTCGAACTTCGCCGCGGCGAGATTCTGGGCATCGCCGGAGTGCTGGGTTCAGGCGCCGAGGAATTGTGCCGAGCCGTCTTTGGCGCAGAGCGGATCGATTCCGGAAGGATTGCGATCGAGGGCAGGGCGATGACCCCGGGCAGTCCGCGAAACGCGGTACGCGAGGGTATTGGATATCTGCCGGCTGACCGCCGGGCGGAGGGCATGCTGCCGAGCCGGTCTCTTTTCGAGAACGCAGTTCTTACGTTCGGCCTCGACTATGGCTGGCGCTCGGTCATCCTGAGGCGAAGCAGCGAACGGCCGGCGGCTCTCGAGTGGATGAAGCGCCTCAACGTCAAGATGCACACGCCATATGCGCCGATATCGAGCCTGAGCGGCGGCAACCAGCAGAAGACTGTCCTGGCAAAGTGGCTTTTGGCGAAACGGTTAAAGGTTCTCTTCCTCGACCACCCCAGCCGTGGACTCGATCCCGGCGCCCGCGACGATCTGTTTGCCGTTATCCGGCAGCAGGCGGAGAAAGGTCTGTCGATCGTCTTCGTCGGCGACACGATCTCGGAGCTGGTTGAGCTCTCGGACCGCATCCTGGTCATGCGGGATGGTGAGATCACCGCGCATTTCGACCTCGCCAATGGCGCATTGCCGAAAGAAGAGGAAGTCGTCGCGGCCATGGTCTGAGCCGGACGTGACGGCGCCCAAGTTGGACTTCGGATAAGGGATTGACGATCATGGAAAATACATTGGACAGCGCGGTGATCTCGGCGCTCCGCAGCCAAAGGCCGGGCTTGATGAGATCGCTTGGACCGCTGGCCGTTCTGATTGCGCTTGTGGCGATCAGCGCGGTGATTGCCCCCGGCGTGATCGAGCTGGACTCGCTCCTGAGCTTCCTGTCCGATGCGGCGCCGATCATTGCGCTGGTAATTGGCGGAACGCTGCCGATCCTGGCGGGCAGTATCGACTTGTCAGTCGCCGGCGTCGCTTCACTCACCGGCGTCCTTGTCGTCGTCCTCAATCCGATCTTTGGCCCATGGACGTCGCTCGTCGTCATCCTGCTCGCCATGGCATTCGGTGCGGCCCAGGGCTTTCTGCATTCCTGGCTCCAGCTGCCATCTTTCATCGTCACGCTCGGTACGCTAAGCATGTTGTCAGGGCTTGCTTTGCTTCTTTCAAACGCGACGGCGGAGCCGATCCCCGAAAATGATTTTTTCGTTGCCTATCTCTCGAACAACACCGCAGAGATCCCGAACACGATAATTGCGCTGATCGTCGTTGTCGCGGTGCTCGGCTTTTTGATGCGATATCTGCGGTTTGGACGGGATATTTACGCGCTCGGCACCGGTGAGCGGGCCGCGATCATGTCTGCCGTCAATGTCGTCGCCGTCCGTACCGTCATCTTTGCAATTTCGGCCGGTTGTGCGGCGGTCGCGGGTCTGTTCCTGATTTCCATCACCACATTCAGTTCGCCAACTCTTGCCGGCAACCTGCTGCTTCTGTCCATCGTCGGTGTCGTGCTCGGCGGCACTGCGATCTCGGGCGGTGTCGGCGGGCTGCTTCCGGCGGTCGTCGGCGGCCTGATCACGTCCTGGCTGCGCATCGTGACAGTCATCATCGGCGTGCAGCCGACGGCGCAAAACATCGTGTTCGGTCTCACTGCGCTGATTGCAGTGGCGCTGACGACCGACCGCAGCAAGCTCGGCATCATCAAATAGTGCCGCTTGCGGCCGGTTATGAGAGATCAAGGGGCGGTTCGTTCGGACCGCCCCTTTGCGTTGCGCTAGACCGCGCTTCGCCTGACCCAGTCTCTTTGCGTGGATTTGAGGCTGGCTTCGATCTGGGCCGACGCGTCCTCGAGAGCAAGTCTTGTCGGTTTGTTGCCGAGCAGGGCGTCATGGATCTCTACGCCCAGAACCTTCTCAATTGTCGTGTATTGCGGAATATTGGGGCGCTGCCAGGTATGAAGAAGGTTCTTCTTTGCCAATTGGTCGACGAAGCGCACGATCGGTGAGCTCGCAGCCGCTTCCGGATCGGCGCTGACAGAAAAGCGCGGCGCGACCGGGAAGCCGTTCTTCACATGCGCCTTCATAGCTTCCCGCGACGCCATCCAAGCGATCGCGTCGGCGGCCAGTTCGACGCGCTCTTCGGGCAGATTGGTCGGGATGCAGAAGAGAAAGCCGCCGATCGGAGAGGCGCGGGTGCCTCCAGGTCCGAACGGCTGCGGCAGATACTCGACCCGGCGCTTGACCACTGACTGGACGTCATATTCGAAGCGAGCCGCGCGCATGGTCCAGAAGTAACCAAGGCTTGCCTTGCCCTTCAAAAACACTTCGAGTGTCTGGTCCCACGCCATCTCGAGGATCGTCGGCGGTGATATCTCCACCAGCCGGCGCATGTAATCGAGTGCCGCAAATCCGGCATCGGACAGGATGGTGCAGCTCAGTTCCTCGAGATTGGTTCCATCGAGAGTGAAACCAGAACGCGTCTTGCGAAGCGAAATGGCGGGATGGCCGCAGGCGCCCATGAAGAACAGGAAGCTCGACGCGATCGGCATGCCACGTGCGCCATCCCAGACGGCGCCGTACATCCCGTCATCAGGTGCATGGAATTTGCGTCCGGCGCTGATGACGTCGTCAAAGGTCTTGGGGAAGGACAGGCCTGCGTCGGCAAATAGGTCCTTGCGGGCAGCCAGGAACTCGACCGTGCAATAGCCCGGGACGCCGTAGTCTTTGCCTTCCCAGGTCGCGGCCGACCAGATCGACGGGTGGAAGTCGAGCGGATTGATGCCGGTCTTCTGGACATATTGGTCAATCGGCCGGATGACGCCGCTTTCTGCGAACTCGCCAAGCCAGGGCATGTTGATCGCGATAACGTCGTAATCGGAGCGGGGCTTGGCGCCATTCTCACGCGCCCGGCGATAGAGCTCGGGAAGCGGCAGCAGATCGAAATTCTTGCGCGAGGCGAGGTTATTGCGAAAGTCGGCCCACATGTTGCGCATGGCCGAGAAGTAATTGTCGTCGTTCAGCAGGAAGCGCAGTTCGATCTGCGATTCAGCACGCTTCTGGACGAGACGCATTGGCGGAATGATCTGCGACCCCAGGGGAGTCCCGCCGAAATAATACTCGTCTTCCTCTTCGCCGGCACGCAGGCCAAGGGTCTGCGCAAGAAGGGATTTCGTCTTTCGCGCGTAGACTTCGAAGGAGCGGAGAAGCTGCTCGCTGGGCTGCAGCGCAAAGCTCTTGCCCGAAGAACCTTTCGCAACCTTGGCGATGTAACCGCTGTCGATCAGCCTGTTGATCAGCCGCATCGACGTCGCGTAAGGCAGGCCGGATTCCTGCCCAAGGGTCGAAATGGAAACCGTCTGGCTGAGAATATGCGATTTGACCAGGAAGGTGACGATAAGCCAGATGGCATCATCGTCGGCCTCCGCCACAACCTCTCGAAAGGGCCGGCGCGTCTTCTCGATGAAATCGATGACGCGTAACATCTCATATTCGTTCACGTCGGCCTCCCAAACCGTCGCGTTTCCGACGATCACACTAGCTGGCAAGTCGTCCTTTCACCAGTCTGCCTATATGGCCTTGAGTACGTGCGATGATCCGGATTGATCTCGCTTCAAACCGGCAAGGCGCTCGTATTGTTCGAAGAGAACGAAGAAGTCCTTTTCGGCGAGACCATCGGCGAAGGCGGCCTCATATTGCTGGCGGATCATAGAGGCGAGATACATCGGTACGTGGTCAGACTTCGCAGCGCCGAGAATGAGATCGAAGTCCTTCATCATCTGCGAAACCGAAAATGCCGGATCGAAATTCCGTTTCACCAGCAGGTCCCGCTTGTAGGCGATCAGCGGCGAGGCAACGGCGCTTTCACAGATGACATTCAGCATCGTCTCGACTGAGAGATTTCCCTTGAGCCCGAGCGTCAGGGCCTCTCCAAGCAGGGCCGCGGTCGCACCGACCAGGGCGTTCAGGACGAGTTTCAGATAACGAGCCTCTTCACCCTCGCCGAGATAGAACTGCTTCGCCGCAAAGCTTGCAAGAATCGGCTCGACCTTGCGGTAGTCCGCTTCGGGTCCCGAAACCATCACCGACAACATCCCTGCCGATGCCGTGACGGTGCTGCCTGAAACCGGCGCGCGAAGATAGGCGACCCTCTTGCGGACGAGTGCCTCGGCGACTTCGGCCGAGAGTTCGGGCGAGACGGTGCTCATCTCTACCAGGATCTGGCCGGGCTTGAGGAGATCGACGAGTGCCGATGGCCCGAGCGTCAGCTGGCGCAAAATGGCATCGTTCGGAATCGTGAGTATGATCACGTCCGAGGCCTCGACGAGATCCTCGAGGCTATACGCGACGTTCGCGCCCTGGGCGACGACCGACGCGCGGTTTTCCGGCAGCGGTTCATAGACGGACAGGGGATATCCGCGCTCCAGAACGCGCCTGCTCATGGGGGCCCCCATCTTTCCGATGCCCGCCCAACCCACTCTCAACGTGTCGCTCATGCATAACCTTTCTTGCCTGGAAGCAGGTGCGATCCAGAAATATTCGATGCCGTCATTTCACGAAGGAGCGCGAACAAGCCAATCGGGCCGTCGGACCGCTCGGTGCATGCACTCTCCTCCTGCTGAAATACTAACGCCGCAGGCAGATCGTTTGCTGTATTGAAAATATCCGTTTCGGATAATTAAAGATTTGTCGAAGCGCGTATTCACCCGTAGCTTCAATCCCGGATCGCACGGCGGTTCCTCGGGAGGAATAAGCCGTCAGAAAAAAAAGGAAAACGCGGAAGCTCAGCGCTGCCGCGGACGATATCTTTTTGTCGGTTTGCCGGCATGTCGGAGGAGTATGAAATGGGATCGAGCGTCGTTGCAGCCGTTGCCGGCAAGGTGGTTATCGTAACCGGCTCAGCACGGGGTATCGGTGCTGGCATAGCTTCGGACCTTGCCGACAAGGGCGCCCATGTCGTCATCGCCGATCTGAACGCGGCGGCTGCGCAGAAGACCGCCTCAAAGATTTCTTCGCAGGGCGGCAGCGCCATTGCCGTCGGGGTGGACGTATCGAGCCGTAAGGACGTTCGGGCGTTGATCGAAACGACCGTCTCGCATTTCGGCCGGCTCGACGTGATGTTCAACAACGCCGGCATCAGCCAGACCTGCCCATTCCTTGAAGTCACCGACGAGGACTTCGACCGCATCATGGCGATCAACGGCCGAGGTGTGCTGATCGGGACGCAGGAAGCGGCAAAGCAGATGATCGCCCAGGGCGGCGGCGGAAAGATCATCAATACAGCGTCGATCGCCGGCAAGCAGGGCTATCCGCTCTTTGCGCATTACTGTGCGTCGAAATTTGCCGTCGTCGCCATTACACAGGCTGCGGCCCGCGCATTGGCTGAGCATAAGATCACTGTGAACTGCTTCGGCCCTGGCGTTGTTAAGACGGAGCTTTGGGAGCAGCTAGACCGTGAATTCATCGAGCATGGGCTGACCGAGAAGCCGGAACAGGCGCTCAACGAGTTCTCCCAGTCCATCCTGCTCGGGCGCGTCTCGCTTCCCAAAGATATCACAGGCGTAACGACATTCCTCGCCTCCGATGCATCGGATTACGTCACCGGACAAACGGTGATGGTCGACGGCGGCATGGTCCTGATCTGAAACACATGCGACTGGTCCGCGACTGCGGCCACCAACTGCAATCACGAAAGGCATTGCGATGAAGGCTGTACGATATTACGCGAAGAGAGACATCCGAGTCGAAGATGTGCTGGCACCCAGCGGCCCGCTCGGCGACGACATGGTGCTGATCGAGCCCTTGGTCTGTGGCATCTGCGGCACGGACATACACGAATATATCGCAGGCCCGATCGTCACGCCGGCAACCCCCAACTCCTATTCCGGCGCTATCCTTCCGCAGATCCTGGGCCACGAGTTTTCCGCGCGCGTTCTGGAGGTGGGCAAGAACGTCACGCATGTCTCGCCCGGCTCGCGCGTTTCCATCCAGCCGCTGATTTCGCCACGCGATGATTATTACGGTCGTCGCGGCCTCTTCCATCTCAGCGAAAACATGGCTGTTGTCGGGCTCTCCTGGGACTGGGGCGGCATGGGCGAACGCGCCGTCGTCAACGGCTACAACGCCATTCCGGTGCCGGATACGGTCTCGGACGTTCAAGCCGCGATGATCGAGCCGGCGGCCGTAGCCGTTTATGGTGTCGATCGCGGTGGCGTGACGAGCGGCAGCAGTGTGCTCGTGTCAGGTGTCGGGCCGATCGGCGCGCTGGTTCTGCTCGCGGCCAAGGCTGCCGGCGGGACTAAGATCTTCGTCTCCGAGTTCAATCCGAACCGCCGCGCGCTGGCACAACAGCTGGTGCCCGAGGCGATCGTCTTCGATCCGCGCGAAACGGATGCAGAGAAGCTGTTCCGCGACCAGACCGAAGAAGGCGTTGGTGTCGATGTCGCGCTTGAATGCGTCGGCGCCGAAGCATCGCTGAACCTTTGCGCCAAGGCCGTGCGTCGTCGTGGCACCGTCGTGCAGGTCGGCCTACATGTGAAGCCGGCTGCGATCGATGCGATGCTCTGGGCGCTGAAGGACATCACGGTCGAGGCAACCTGGTGCTACCCGGTGACGATCTGGCCCCGCATTGCCTCGATGATCGGCGCCGGCATTTTCCCGGTCGAAAAGGTTGTCACGGCCGAGATCGCGCCCGAAGACGTGGTGGAAAAGGGCTTCGAGGCGCTGCTCGACCCTAAGGCCACCCACATGAAAATCCTCGTCAATATGAAGGCCTGATCATGATGAACCCGATGGATCTCAGCAGTCGGACGTTTCTGATCACGGGTGCCGCCGGCGGCATCGGCAGCGCGACTTCCCTTTATCTCGCCTCGCTCGGCGCAACCATCGTGGCCGCCGATCGCGATGGTGCGGTCGAAAACACGCGCGACGCCGTTCGGGCGGCGGGAGGAAAGGCCGAGGCCGTCACGTTCAACGTTGCCGACAAGAGTTCGGTTGAGGCTGTGGCGGCGAAGGTCGGTGAGCGTTTCGGCCCTCTCGACGGTATCTTCGCCAATGCCGGCATGTCGTATGAACGCCCGGCGCTGGAGCACAGTGAGGCAGACTGGCGCACGGTCATGTCCGTCAATCTCGACGGCGTCTTTTGGACGGTACAGGCTTTCGCGCGCTCGATGGTGTCGGCCGGACGTGGTTCGGTGGTGATGACGGCGTCGATTGCCGGCGTCAAAGCCGTGCGGCCGGAGCTACATGTCGGCTACGATGTTTCGAAGGCTGGCGTCGCTCACATGTGCCGGGTTCTGGCGGCTGAATGGGCGCGCTCAGGCGTACGTGTCAACTCGGTCGGCCCAGGATACACCGATACCGTGATGTTGGCCGAGGTTGGCCGCACGCAGCCTGCCGTCATGCAGAAGTGGCTTGATGACACGCCGGTCAATCGTCTGATCAAACCCGAAGAGATTGCTGCAACCGTGGCCTTCCTGCTCTCCGATGCGGCGAGCGGCATCACTGGCCAGCTGCTGATGGTCGATGGCGGCTACTCTATCGCTTGAATTCGAAAGGAATAATCGATGTTTTATGCAGTTCATTGCCTCGATCACGAAGGCGCTGTCGAAAAGCGGCTTGCCAATTACGATGCCCACAAGGCTTATCTTTCGGCCGGCAAGACCAAGACCGTCATTTCCGGCCCACTGCTCGCCGATGATAACGAAACCATGATCGGCTCTCTCTTCGTCTTCGAAGCCGACACCAAGGAAGAGATCGTCGCCTTCAATAAGGCCGATCCCTTTACCAAGGCCGGCGTCTGGAAGTCCGTCAACATCCATCCCTTCAGCAAGCGGGTCGACAATCGATGACGGTGATCGAGAAAAAGCCGGTCGTGGCGGCGCTCGTTGGCCTCGGCTGGTGGGGTCGCAAGATGGCGAGCCTCGTCAATGCTGGCGGCGCGAAGATGCACTTCGTGCGCGCGGTCGATCCCAGCCCTGACGCGGCCGCCTTTGCCGTCCAGATGGGTCTGCAATATTCGCCCGACATGGATGAGGCTCTGGCCGACCCGACCATCGAAGCGGTCGTGCTCGCGACACCGCATTCGCTGCATCGGGAGCAGATCGCCCGTGTCGTTGCCGCTGGCAAGCATGTCTTTTGCGAAAAACCTCTCGATCTGACCCGAGCCGGCGCCGAAGCCTCCGTTGCACTTTGCCGCAAGGCAGGCCTCGTTCTTGGCATGGGCCATGAGCGTCGTTTCGAGCCGCCGATCGCCGAGATCCTGGAGGCAGCCAAATCGGGAAGGCTCGGCCGGCTGCTGCAGATCGAGGCAAATTTCAGCCACGACAAGTTCCTCGGCCTCGACGCGTCGAACTGGCGGCTGAAGGCCAATCAGGCTCCTGCCGGCGGCATGACCGCAACTGGCATCCATCTGACCGACCTTGCCGTCAAGCTGATGGGCCTGGCAAAGGATGTCCGCGTCGTTTGCGAAAACCTCGCTTCAAATATTCCGCAGGGCGATACGATGAGCGCGCATATCCGCTTTGCCGATGGTGGTTCAGCCTATATTTCGGCGACGCTTGCGACGCCCTTCATCTCGCGTTTCGCTATCTTCGGTACGAATGGATGGATCGAGGTACGCGACAAGGCGCATGTCGAAGCACCCGACGGCTGGATCGTCACGGAGGGTTGGAAGAACAAGCCAATCATGATGCGGGAAGTGCCGCCGGCCGAGCCGGTCCGCGACAATCTCAGAGCTTTTGCCAAGGCGGTTCGCGGCGAGGCGGATTATCCGATCACCGGCGAGGACATGGTCAACAATATTGCATTGCTCGAAGCCATCGTGCGCTCATCGAAGAGCGGCGCGCTGGTCGAGGTCTAGGGAGGACGACGTGAAAGCTCTGGTTTTCGAGGCACCCGAAAAGCCTGTTATCGCCGATGTCGGCATGCCCGACCTTTCGCCGCACGAAGTGCTGGTTCACACCAAGGCCGTCGGCATCTGCCACTCCGACTATGAGCTTCTGGCGGGGCGCTACATCATCCCGATTTCCTATCCCGTGACCCCGGGCCACGAGTGGAGCGGGGAGATCGTCGAGGTCGGACGCAACGTCAAGGGCTTCAAGAGGGGGGACCGGGTTGTGGGCGAATGCGTGGTGAAGACGCCGGAGCGGCTGCACCATTTCGGCTTTTCCATGAGCGGCGCGGACCGCGAATTCTTTGCCGTCAATCCGGAATGGCTGCACAAACTACCCGATGCGGTGGATGACAAGAAGGCGGCTCTGATCGAGCCTTTTACCTGCGGCTTCTATGCGGTGCTGCGCTCCGGCGGCACCAATGCCAGCGAGACCGTCGTCGTCTCGGGCGGCGGCACGATCGGCCTCGTCTCGGCCGCGGCGGCGATCGGCATGGGTGCCCGGGTCATCGTTGTCGATCCGCTGGCCTCGCGCCGTGAGGTGGCAAGGCGCCTTGGCGCCGACGAGGCGATCGATCCGACCGACGGTAGTGCCGCCGATAGGATTCGCGAGCTGACGGGTGGCCATGGCGCCGATCTTGTCATCGAGGCTTCTGGCCACGACGCGTCGCTTGCTGCGGCCTTCGACTACGCCCGTGAGGAAGGTCGCATGTCGATGGTGGGCATCAATATCGGCCGCAAGGTGCCGGTCACGATCGGCCAGATTCAGATGAAGAACCTAACCGTGCGCGGCTGTATTGGCTCGCCGGGCGTCTGGCCTGCCGCCATTCGCTTCCTGGAACGCACGGGCATCGATCTGTCGCCGATCCAGACGCATGACTTTGCCCTGACGGAGGCAGTCCAGGCCTTCTCGTTCGGTCAGGACCCTACGAAGAGTATCAAGATCACCCTGTTGAACGGTTGAACACATGAGCAAGCATGCCCTGATTGTCGGCGCGACCGGCATTACTGGAAGCAATCTCGCTGAACTCCTGCTGGCCTCCGATGACTGGAGTGTGTCGGGCTTGTCCCGATCCGTCAGCCCTGTTGCAGGCGTGCAAACGCTTCAATGCGATCTCGTCGATCCGGATTCCGTCCGCGGCGCGCTGCTTGGCTTGCGGCCGACACACGTCTTCATCACAGCCTGGTCGCGCCGGGAAACGGAAGCGGAAAACTGCAAGGTGAACGGAGCGATCGTCCGCAATGTGCTCGACGGATTGCAAGGCGGGAGCGTCAAACATGTCGCGCTGACGACCGGGACCAAGCACTATCTCGGTCCGTTCGAAACCTACGCGAAGACGCAACCGGAAACACCGTTTCGCGAAGAGCAGGCCCGTCTGCCGGGCGACAACTTCTACTACGTCCAGGAAGACGAGGTTTTCGCCGCCGCCGCCCGCGATGGGTTTACGTGGTCAATCCACCGACCGCATACGCTAATCGGCTATGCCGTCGGAAACGCGATGAATATGGCGGCAACGCTCGCTGTCTACGCATCGATCTGCAAGGAGACGGATAGACCCTTCATATTCCCGGGATCGCCGCAGCAATGGCAGGCGGCGACCGATGTCACCGATGCGCGCCTGCTTGCCCGTCATCTTCGATGGGCCGCAACCACGAAGGATGCCGCCAATCTCGCCTTCAATGTCGTCAACGGCGAGGTTTTCCGGTGGAAATGGCTCTGGCCTCGGATCGCCGCCTATTTCGGCATTGAGGCGGCACCCTACTCAGGTGCGCCAGATCCCCTAGAAATCCAAATGGCAGGCGCGGACGAGCTCTGGAACGGGATGGTAAGAAAATACAAATTGCAGCCCAACGCGCTGTCACGGGTCGCGTCCTTCTGGCACTCGGACGCAGATCTCGGACGTCAGGTCGAAACTTTCAACGACATGGGCCGTAGCCGCAAACTCGGCTTCATGGACTATCAGGACACGACCGAATCCTTCACCGACGCTTTCGACCGCCTGCGCGCGGATCGCATCATACCCTAATTGAAGGAGGATCGCATGAATGCCGACCTCACCACGCCGGCTTCGCCGGATGGATATTTCACCGAAGAAAACTCGATCGAGACCGTTAACGCCCGCATGGCCAAGACTGTCCATCCGCGACTTGCCGAGATCATGGCATCTCTCGTGAAGCATCTCCATAATTTCGCGCGCGAGACCGAGCTCACGCAGGAAGAATGGGAATTCGGCATCGATTTCCTGACGCGCACCGGGCAGATCTGTACGCAGGAGCGTCAGGAATTCATTTTGCTCTCGGATACACTCGGTCTTTCCATGCTGGTCGACGCCATTAACAACAGGCGGCCGCAAGGTGCGACCGAAAACACCGTCTTCGGTCCTTTCCATGTCGAGGGTTGCCCCGTTCGCCAGATGGGCGATCAGATCTGCCTGGATGGTAAGGGCGAGAGCTGTCTCTTCATCGGGCGCGTGCTCGACCTCGACGGCAATCCTGTCGCCGGGGCGAGGATCGATGTCTGGTCCGACAATGCCGAGGGCTACTACGACGTTCAGCAGCCCGATATCCAGCCGAAATGGAACAATCGCGGCGTGTTCGTGACTGCTGAAGACGGACGCTACAGCTTCATCGGCATCAAGCCGGTGTCCTATCCCATCCCCGACGATGGGCCGGTCGGAAAGATGCTGGCAAGCCTCGGCCGCCATCCGTATCGCCCGGCGCATATGCATTACATGGTGCGTGCAGAGGGCTTCCAGAAGTTGGTGACGCATACCTTCGTCGGCGGTGATCCCTATCTGGAGTCGGACACGGTATTCGGCGTCAAGAAGACCCTTGTCGCGCCGTTCACGCGGGTCGAAGGCGATGAAACGCTCTGGCGATCCGATTACGATTTCGTTCTGGCAAGACCAGATCAGACGCGTTAGGAGCCAGCATTGGAAGATTTCGTCTATACAGGAAATCCCGGTCGCGTTGTCTTTGGCAGCGGCACGATTGCCCGCCTCCCTGAGGAGGCAGACCGGCTGAAGGCAAAGCGAATTCTTGTGCTCTCGACGCCTGAGCAGGCTGGACAAGCGGCTAGCATCGCCAAACATCTGGGATCGCGCGTCGTCGGAACCTATTCGAAAGCGCAGATGCACACTCCCGTGGAGGTGACTGCGGATGCCATGCAGTCCCTCAAGGAGTGCTCGGCCGATGCCGTGCTTTCGGTCGGAGGCGGGTCGACTACCGGACTTGGAAAAGCAATCGCATTTCGTACCGATCTGCCTCAGATCGTCGTGCCGACGACTTATGCGGGTTCGGAAGCAACGCCGATCCTGGGCGAAACTGAAGGTGGTCGCAAGGTCACCAAGTCCGATCCGCGCATTCTTCCCGAAGTCGTCATATATGACGTGGATCTGACCCTGACCCTGCCGGTCGCGCTGTCGGTGACCAGCGGCATCAACGCTGTCGCGCACGCCGTGGAAGCGCTTTATGCCAGGGAAGCGAACCCGATCATCTCGTTGATGGCCGAACAGGGAATATCGGCGGTCACTCGTTCGCTGCCGCTTATTCACGCCGATCCTGGTAACCGCAACGCGCGCTCCGATGCGCTCTACGGGGCATGGCTCTGCGGCGTCTGCCTTGGCGCGGTCGGCATGGCGCTACATCACAAGCTTTGTCATACGCTGGGCGGAATGTTCAATCTGCCCCATGCCCCGTTGCACACCGCAGTTCTTCCGCATGCTGTCGCCTACAACGCGTCGGCTGCGCCAGCGGCCATGAAACGTTTGTCGCGGGCCATGGCCGTTGATGATCCGGCTACAGGTCTTTTTGATCTTGCGAAGCGACTTGGTGCGACGATGTCGCTGAAGGACCTCGGAATGCCCGATGGCAGTGTCGAGAGCGCTGTCGAACAAGCAATGGCCAATGCTTACTGGAATCCACGCCAGCTTGAGGAGCCCGCTTTGAGCGCATTGCTTGATCGTGCATTCCAAGGGAAGCCGCCCCTGGGGCGTGATCTGAGCTAGCTTGGCGCTGCCTGGCAGAAACGTGGAAGGGTGGAATAGCAGAGGTCCAAAATGGATAAATCCTCTGTTTCCTTTGTTCTCGGTCCGCGTACGATCATAGCCGCGACATTTACAAGTCGCCGGTCGCTCGGGAGGAGCGAATAGAGAGTTTGGTGAGGAGCCTGAGACAATGCTGGCAGTTCGTGTTGCAATATCCAACCCAGGCAAGGCGGAAGCGCGCGAACTTCATCTCGAAGATCACAAACGTCATCTTCGCTCAGGAGGCATCCGCGTGGTTCAATCAGGACCGATTCTGGACGGCGCTGGTAAGGGAAGCGGCGGTGTCGTTATTGCCGAGGTAGCCTCGCTGGACGATATGCGCCGGTTCAGTTCTGAAGATCCGTTCGTGCGCCATGGTGTCTATTCGACCGTCAGTATTTACGAGTGGCGCCCGACGATAGGCGGCAACGCCTGACGCGGCGGCGAGTGAATTTCGATGCCCGGTCAGTTTTCGAAGGAGGAGAGAAAATGAGAGCGGTACGATTTATCAATTGGGACAAGGTCCGAGACTGGCTCGCGCAGGCTGGATGCGCCTGCAGCGGTTATTATGCCGAGTATGAGGCTTTGCGTCCGAGACCACATCCGCACTCCCTCGCCGACAAAAATTTGAGCCACTCCTCGCTACGGGTCGTCCGGACGATCAAGGGGCGCGAGCTCTAGCGCTACGCCGAAATTCATCTTTGTTGACTTTCTACCCGCGGCGCCGGCCGTCGCGGAACGGGGAGTTCTGACGTGAACAATGCGGAAAGAAGCTTCGATGACGAACATCACCTCCATCGCTTCTAACCAGCGGATCAAGGAGCCTTTCATGGCGATACCGCTGGCGCGAAGCTTCCTGACAGTCATGCTCTCGACTTTGCTTCTTCTTGTGCTTTGCGGTGTTTTCGCGCCGTCCAGTCTGTCATCCGGCGCCCTCTCTGGGAGCCTACCTTTCGCCGCGATTATCGCGATCGTCGGTCTTGGGCAGTTGCTTGTGGTGCAGCAGGGTGGCTTCGATCTTTCCCTCCCAGGGGCCGTGTCTCTTGCTGTGGTTATGGCCACGCACTACCCGCAGCAAGACGACGCGTTGCTTTATCAGGCCGTGCTGATCTCGTTGGGCATTGCGCTCGTTGCCGGCCTGCTGAACGGCATTCTTGTCAGCCTTTTCCGGCTAAATGCGATCATCGCTACGATCGGAACCAACGCGCTGCTTTACGGCGCCGTATTTGCCGTATCCGGTGGCGTTCCGTCCATCACGACGAACCTGCTGGCCACGATCGCCGGAGGCCAGATGTTCGGGCTCTCCAACTCCGTCGGCTTCGCGGTTGTCGCCATGGTAGTCGTCTCCTTCACGCTCAAGAAGACGGTCGCAGGCCGCAGGTTCGAAGCGATCGGCGCCAATCCGCTGGCATGCCAGGCGGCCGGCCTGCGGGTGCGCGCTCACCAGATGATGGCCTATGTGTGGGCGCAAGTACTCTACTGTCTGGCCGGCACGCTGATCGCCGGCATTACGCGAGAGCCGACAGCCTTCCAGGGCGACAGCCTACTGC
This sequence comes from Martinezella sp. CNPSo 3890, assembly GCF_057784455.1. Taxonomy (NCBI): domain Bacteria; kingdom Pseudomonadati; phylum Pseudomonadota; class Alphaproteobacteria; order Hyphomicrobiales; family Rhizobiaceae; genus Martinezella; species Martinezella sp. CNPSo 3890. The sequence goes on from NZ_JBXSOR010000014.1 coordinate 80,937, forward strand.
TGCCGTCCGTAGCCGTCGTTGTCCTTGGCGGCACATCGTTGCTCGGCGGCAGAGGCTTCCCGATTTCGACCGTCATAGCGGCCTTTTTCCTGAATCAACTGAGCCAATTCGCACTGACAGTCGGTGTGCCGTTTTCCGCTCAGACCATCATCCAGGCTCTCGCCCTGGGTTTTGGCATCGGTGTTTACTCGTTCCGATGGACGGTAAATTTAAGATCGACGACCGGGGTAAAAAAAGTGGAGGAGAAACAATGAGATATCATCCAATGGCGAAGCAATTGGCGCTTGGCGCCGTTTTCGGGGTGGCGGTTTTCGCCAGCGCCGATATTGCCAGGGCGGAAACCCCATCTTGGTGCGGGCCCAAGAAGGCGACGCTGGCGCTGCTCGACGGCTACGGTGGCAACAGCTGGCGTCAAGTGACGACCGCTTCCGGTAAGCAGACCGTCGAGCTGTGTCCAAGCATAACCAAGTACGAATATGCGGACGGTCAGGGCGATACCCAGAAGTCGATCTCCGATATCAAGAGCATGGCCGCGAAGGGCATCGACGCGTTGGTCGTCTTCGGCGATGCAGGACCGGCGGTCCTGCCGGCGCTGACCAGTGTTTACAAGTCCGGCAAGGTTGTGGTTCCCTATCGTGTGGCCGTTGGCGGCAAGGATGGGCAAAACTATTCCAAGTTCGTTGGAGCGTCGTTCGAGAACGATGGCGAGACCTGGGGCAAATGGATCAAGTCGATCCTGCCCAAGGGTGGAAATCTGCTATTCCTCAGCGGGCCTGCAGGTAACAGTCAAGGTCTTGACGAGCTCAAGGGCCTCAAGAAGGTGTTGGGCGCCGAGTACGTCTTCGTCAATCAGGCACCCTTCGCCGTCACCAACTGGGATCCTGCCCTGACGCAAAAGGTGTTGACCGCGGAAATTGCCAAGAACCCGAAGATCGACGTGATCATCTCCGACTTCGGTCCGTCGATGGTCGGCGCGCTGCCGCTCTTCGGCAAGCAGGGCAAATCGATCCCGGCGCTTGCGACCTCCGACGGCAATTCACTCGGCTGCTTCTACGAAGAGAACAAGGCCAGCAACCCTGATTTCAAGCTCTTCACCGTGGCGACCGGCAATGACAACGTTCGTCTTGCCGTTCAGTGGGCCGTTGCATTGGCAACCGACGGCAAGCCGCCGGCCGATACAACATTCAAGGCGCCAGCATTCGAAGATTCTGTCGCCGGCGGCGCCAATGCTGTGAAGTGCCGCAAGGATCTGCCTGGCGCGATTTATCTTTCGTCCGAGCTGCCGCCCGAGGATCAGGCCAAGGCCGTTACGAAGTAATCGCAGTGTCTCGTCGATCTGCCCGGGACTCTGTACCTGGGCAGATGCAACCTCAGTCGGATATCAGGTCATGGCCGCAGCAGACATCCATTCCCATACGCCCTTTCTGGAGACCGAAGACGACGTCACCATCCGGCTCGATGGTATCTCGAAATATTTCGCCGGTATTCCAGCGCTTCGCGATGTCAGTGTCAAATTCCGACCTGGGGAAGTGCATGCCATCCTGGGCGAAAACGGCGCCGGCAAATCAACCCTAATGAACATCATCTCGGGCACGCTGCAGCCGAGCGAGGGTGAAATCACTTTCGACGGTGTTCCCGTCAAGCAGATGACCCCGGAGGTCGCTGCCTCGCTCGGGATCGGCATCTGTTTCCAACATCCGGCCATTCTCGACGATCTTTCGATCGAGGAAAATCTGCTCGTGGCGCTCACCGCCTCTGGCGCGTCAGGGCGGCGATCGTCCGATGCCCTGCAGCAGATGCTTCAAACGGTCAGCCTCGATCTTCCGCTGCATATGCGAGCCGGGGAAATGACGGTTGCGGAGAAACACCTGCTGGAGATCGGCAAGGCATTTGCCGTCAAGCCGCGGTTGTTGATCCTGGACGAGCCCACCGCCTCACTCGACCAGGAGGCCAGCGAACTGCTGTTCGGTCTTGTGCGGCAGGCAGCAGCAGAGGGAACGGCCGTCGTCTACATCACCCACCGCCTTGCCGAACTCAGGCAGATCGCACAGCGAGTGACCGTGCTGCGCGACGGAAAAATTCGCGGCAGTGCGCTGGTCGGGGAGATCAGCGACGCCGAGCTTGTCGGTATGATCGTAGGGCGTACGCTTGCGGCGGCTTTCCCGCCGAAAGCGCCGGGCAAAAGCGGGGAAATTGGGCTTTCGGTCACCGGTCTCAGCTGTGAAGGCGTCGACGATGTCACATTCCAGGTGCCGCGGGGGCAGATCATTGGCGTGGCGGGCGTTGCCGGCAACGGCCAAGCCGCGCTGATGCGAGCCCTGGCGGGATTGAATATCTCACGCGGATCGATCAACCTGCGCGGACGCAACCTCGGCCATACGGAGCTTCTCGAAGAGGCTGCCTTCATGCCATCGGACCGGCTTCGGGAAGGCGTGGCGAAAGGCCTCACCGTTCGGGAGAACGCCACCTTCTCGACGCTTGAGAAATTTGCAACCGCCGGGATCATGAGCCGGAAACGCGAATTCGATAAAGTCAGTGCGATCTTCTCCGAACTCGCGGTCAAGGCACCCAGCATGGAAGCACCGATCTTGTCGCTTTCGGGTGGCAACCAACAGAAGATCGTGATGTCGCGGGCGATGCTTTCGGATCCGGGCTTGGTTGTCGCTGACGAGCCGACACAAGGGGTCGATGTTGGCGCCCGCTTCGAGATCTACCGTATCCTGCGGGATCTATGTGAGGCGGGCACACCCGTCGTCATCAATTCCTCCGATGCTGTTGAGCTCGAAGGGCTCTGCGACAAGGTCATCGTCATGTCACGTGGGCACGTGGTCGCAACGCTCGCAGGAGAGGATGTCACCGAGGAGAAGATCGTCGCCGCGGCCATCAATGCTGAAACGCATGATGTTCAGCCTGGCGCAGCCAAGGCTTCCGACCCTGCCAAAGGTTTTAAGCATTTGCTGCAATCGGACAACGCACCGGTCATTCCGCTGGCGCTCGTTGCGATCGTCCTCGGGCTTTATGTCAACGGGCAGAACGAAAACTTCCTGTCGGTCTACAACATCTACAACATATTTCTGCTGGCAACGGCGCTCGGATTCATTGCACTTGGGCAAACCATCGCCCTGCTGATGGGCGGTATCGATCTGTCGGTTGGGCCGCTGGCCGGTTTTCTGGTGGTCGTCGCATCATTCTTTCTGACCGACGACATGTCGGCTTACATGATGGCACTTGGGTTCTTCCTAATGCTGGCCGGCGCGGTCGCGGTGGGGACTGTCAACGGGCTGCTAATACGGTATGCGAATTTCACGCCGATCGCGGCGACACTGGCCATGTATATCGCCATACAAGGTTTCAGTTTCCTTTTGCGTGAAAATCCGGACGGGTACATCAGCTATGGGATTACAGACTGGATCAACTGGCAATGCGGTCCGTTCCCGGTTGTATTCCTTGTGCTTTTGCTGGTGACGCTTGCGGGCGAGTATGTTCTCCGCAGATCAAGATCGGGGTGGCGCCTGCGGGCCGTCGGATCGAACGAGGATTCGGCCCGCCGTATGGGCATTCGCGTCGATCTTACATTCATTTCCGGATACGTGGCATGCTCGGTATTGACCTCCCTCGGCGCGGTCATGCTGATGGCGCAGATCGGCGTGGGCGATCCCCGCCAGGGCATCAATTACACGCTTTCCAGCATCACTGCGGTGGTCCTCGGCGGAACCAGTCTGGCAGGCGGGCGCGGGACGCTCATCGGAACCGTTCTCGGCGCCATCCTGCTGACCGAAGTGCTAAGCGCCGTCACCTTTCTGAGCCTGTCGCAGACCTACCAGTATTTCTTTCAGGGCATCCTGATCGTCATTGCAGCACTCATTTACGCGGCAGTTCGAGGCCGCCGCGCTACCGGCCATTGAAAAATTCAACGCCTATCCCGGCTCCCGCTCCCATACGCTCGGGCGATCTGCTGATCGTGGGAACGGCGTAGGCCCGAATTTCTAAGGAGGAAGAAAGAACATGACGAACAGGGTTCATGGCATGCATCATATCGGTCTGACGGTGCCTGATATCGAAGAGGGCGTTGCCTTCTTCAAGGCCGTTTTCGGTGCGGTCGAGGTGTTCCGGACGGGGCCTTTCGATGTCGACCAGGATTTCATGACGAAGAAGATCGGCGCTGCTCCGCAATCGACGATACGCGACCTCGTGTTTCTTCGCTGCGGCCAGGGGACGAGCATCGAACTGTTCGAATATAGCGGCGAGGAAATGTCTCCGCCGAAGCGTCCGTCGGAAGTCGGGGGCGCGCATATCTGCTTCGAAGTCGAGGATGTGCATGCATCGGCCGACCGGCTGCTAGCCCAGGGCGTCGACCTTCTCGACGGTCCGAACCTGATCACCGAGGGGCCGCTGGCCGGTTTCGACTGGATTTACCTGCGTGCCCCATGGGGACTTCTGCTCGAGGTCGCGAGCTTCGATAAGCTAGGTTACGAGGACAGTTCGCAGACGAAACTCTGGCGAGCCAAGACTGCTTGAGCGCGAGGCGCCGGAGCAGCACGTTACCACGTGAACCGGAAGACAATTTGGGCCCGTCTTCCATCTTATCGGATAGTCATCCCGCGACTGATCTGACCGGTCGATGAGGCATGAAACGGTGCGGCTGCGATAGCCTGACTGTGGCGGATAAACGGCGTGGTCAACGCCGTTCGTCTGTAGGATTCCTGCCGGCAGGAATTGCATATTATCCAGTATATCCAGTGACTTACATTTATCCAATGTGGATAAATCTCTTGTTCTTGTGTAGCTGACATTCATTACACTGATCGTCGTCAACAGCCCTGGAGGGGGCTACCGAGGAGGATCTGAATTTGCGTAACATCGGAAATCTCGAAATCAACCGCCGCAAGCTGCTGCAGGTGGCGGGTGCCGCCGCTGCCGTTTCTCTTGCCAGCCCGCTGGTGCTTCGCAAGACCGCTCGCGCATCCGATCAGCAGATCACGGTTCTCAACACCTTCCCGACGCTGGCCAACGAATATTGGCAGGGATGGGACGCCGGGGCCAAGCGCGCGGCCGAACAGCTCGGCATCAAATACATGTCGCAGACGTTCGACGACTCCGTCGACAAGCAGATTGCCCAGATCGAGCAGGCGCCGTCTCTCGGTGTGAATGCCGTCGTCACATTCGCTCAGAATGCAGAGGTCATAAAGGCGCTTTGTGCCACGGCATCCCAGGTCGGCGTGAAAATCGCAAATGCGCATTCCACCGCAGCATGGCTTGCGCCCACCGATCCGACGTTCAAAGACGCCTATATGCTCTACAGCCAGCCGGACAATATCCGTGGCATCGCGGCGATGGCGCAGGCGTTGTTCGACAAGATCGGCAACAAGGGCAAGGTGCTCTATGCTGCCGGCATGCCCGGCAACTTTTCGGCCGATACCCGCGCGGCGGGCGTCAAGCTCGCCCTGAAAAACAACCCTAATATCGATCTCGTTGCCGAACAGCCTGCCGGCGAAAATCGCGTGGCCGCACGCCCGGTGGTTGAAAATCTTCTCACGGCGCATCCGGATGTGGCGGCGATCATTTCCTACAATGACGATACGGCGATCGCGGTCCTGGATGTTCTGCGAGAGCGCGGATTGAGCGGTCAGATCCTGACCGCAGGCAACGATGCTACCCGGGAGATGCTGACGCGGATGAAAGACGATCCGAGCGCGCTCGGCACGGTCTCGATCAACGCGCCATTCATGACGGGATATTCTGTTGTCACCCTGTTCGATGCGCTCAATGGCGTCACATACGATCCGCTGGAACGTATGCGCTACTTCGATTCCCTCTTCCTCGATTCCCCGGATGCTGCCGCGAAGTATCTTTCACTGATGGACAGCAGTGGCGGTTTTGCGTTCGATTTCAAATCGATGTCGCGCCATCTGAACGGCGACAACTGGAAGATCCAGTGGGGCATGGAAGTGATCGATCCGTCTCAGTTCTGGAGCGGCATCGATTCGATGCAATCCTTGAAGCCAGCGAACTGGGCGCTACCGGAAGACGTCGCCACCTCGCTGAAGGCGGGCAATGTCGAGAAGCTGAACAAGATGTTCAAGGACCACGCTGCAGCCGGACCGCTCTCGGAAGTCGCGCAGAACACAAAAGCCGGCAAGACGGTTCTCGGCTTCTAACGGCCACCCACAAGACGATAGCGCATTCCGGCTGACAGGGCCGGAATGCGGATACGTATCATCGCTGCATGCGGACGGCAAAGAGGCCATGACTGTACATCTCGAACTTCGGTCGATCACCAAGCGCTATCCCGGGGTCAATGCCCTGCAGGGTGTCAGCTTCATGGTCGAGCACGGCCGCACCCTCGGTCTCGTCGGCGAGAACGGTGCCGGCAAGAGTACACTGCTCGATATCATCAGCGGCGTTCAAAGCCCTGATGACGGTGATCTGCTGCTGCATGATACGCTACGGACATTCCATGGCCCGGCGGCCGCTACGAAAGCCGGTATATTCCGTGTGCACCAGGAGCAGGCGCTGATCCTCGTCTATACGATCTATCAGAACCTTTTTCTGGGGCTAGAGAAACATTTCACCCGTAATGGCGTCATCCGCTTTTGCCGGATGAGGGACCACGCGGCCCGGATTCTTGATCAACTGGGTATTTCAATCGATCCGCGGCTCATCACCGGCACGCTGAATTTCGGTACTCGGCAGTTGGTGGAAATCGCCCGCGTTGTCGCGCAGTCCGAGATTCTCAAGATCGAGCGCCCGCTCATCCTTCTCGACGAACCGACCGCCTCGTTATCAGGCCCGGAGCTGCAGCTTTTCTACCGTATCGTTTCGCTTCTCAAGACACGGTTCAACGCCTCGATCATCTTCATCTCTCATAGGCTCGACGAGGTGCTGCACCTCTGCGATCAGATCCTTGTGCTCAAGGATGGCCAGGTCATCGATGCCGACGTCAGGCAGCCGACCGAGAAGCGGCTGCACAGCCTGATGGTCGGCCGCGAACGGCTCACCGATTTCTATGCTACCGATAGGCAACGGACGGCCTTCGGACCGCCGGTGCTTGAAGTCAAAGGTCTAAACTCGGTGGCATTTTCCGATGTCACGCTTTCTGTACGAGAAGGGGAGATAGTCGGTCTCGGCGGCCTTGTGCAGTCGGGCAAGACAGAGCTGGGCAGAACGATCCTGGGGGTCGAGGCCGGGCGAGGGGATATTCGGATTCTGGGCAGGGATGTCTCGGCACTTCCAGCGTCGGCACGGATTGAGATGGGCATCGGCTACGTCCCGCTGCATAGGCATCGTGACGGCGTGATGCTTGGCCGTTCGATCCGCGACAATATCGTTTTGCCGTCGCTGCGGCGATTTACCAAGTTCGGCTTCCTTTCCGTCTCTCAAGCCAGCGTTTTCGCGGCGGAGCGCATGACTGAACTCAAGGTCAAGGCCCCTGACAGCGATGCTCTTGTCGGCTCGCTCAGCGGCGGAAACCAGCAGAAAGTGGTGCTTGCAAAGTGGCTTGCGCGGAGACCCGCGCTGATGGTCATCGACAATCCCACCCGCGGCGTAGATGCCGGTGCGAAGGAAGAGATCTACCGTCTTCTCCGAGACATCACTCATACCGGATGCGCGGTGCTTCTGATCTCGGATGATCTTGTCGAACTGATCGAGCTCTCAAACACGATCTACTTCATGGCAAACGGCAAGCTATCGGAAGCGGTCGTTGCCGATCCTCACAGCAAGCCAAAAGAACAAGACGTCATTTCGATGATGTTCTGACGCGGATGCAACTAAGGAAATACGATGTCTAAATTCGGTGCCGTCGGCAAATTGACGCCATTCCTGGCGGCATTTGCGCTCATTATCTTCTTTTCGTTCATGCACGACGCGTTTCTGACATGGCCAAATATCTGGAACATTGTCCGACAGTCATCGGTCCTTCTGGTTGCCGCCATGGGCATTACATTCGTTATCCTGATCGGTTCGATCGACCTCTCGGTAGGATCGATCATGACGTTGTCGGCCATATGTGCGGTCACACTGGTCCCGACGATGGGAGAGGCAGGCATTGTTGTCGGGCTTCTCGTTGGTGCGCTTTGCGGCGCAATCAACGGTGCTCTGAATGCCGTCCTCAAACTTCCGAGCTTTCTCGTCACCCTCGGAACCCTGTTCATATTCCAAAGCCTCGGGCTTATCATATCAGGTGGCCGCCCGTTGCCCTGGAATACCCCTCTATCCAGCATGCTGGCCGGCGGCGTGGCTTTCGGCTCGTTTCCAAAGATCGGGCTTTGGGCAGTGGGTGTACTGGTGATCTGTACGCTCGTCGCCCGGTTTACCCGTTTTGGTCAATACATGTATGCCATCGGCGACAACGAGCGCACGACCAGGATGTCCGGGATCAATACGACCAAGATGAAGATCCTTGTCTTCGTCGCGGCAGGGCTTATCTCAGGGCTGGCCGGCATCCTTCTTGGTATCCGGACCTTCTCGGCGTCACCAGGCATGGGCGATCCGTTTCTCCTCGATACGATCGCGGCTGTCGTCCTCGGCGGAACGCTTTTGACAGGCGGCGTCGGCGGCCCGTTGCGCACTGTTCTGGGTGTCCTGACGATCGTGATTCTTGCGAACGGAATGACCCTTCTGCAGGTCGATCCCTTCTATCAGGTCGGTATCCGGGGCGCTGTCGTCATCCTCGCGGTGCTTGTCACGACAAGACGCCGGCGGCTTGACGAGGTTGTTAAATAACTGATGCTTTCGCTTCGAAAGTCAGCCAATTGCCAGATCGCGTCGCAGGACTGGCTGCTCTCGGCCGAAAGGTGGACGAAGATTTCTCAGTTCTCACATATAGCGGCAGCCAACTGTATGATTTCTATAATCCGCCTCTGAGCACCTATTATTTTCCCAATTTTGTTATCGGGCAATGGTTGGGCGCCTGTTTTATAGATCGATGCAGGGCGAACAAGCCGCTGATTTGAGGGAGGTGGTCCGTGCATCTTTCATAGAGCATGGTAGCGAATTTCGCCTCACCTGAGAGATCCTCGCCAAGCAAATATTCGCAACGCTACGACTTGGCGCGCTGGTACCGTTTCCGGTGTTTCAGGCATGTCGGTCATTCCACCAATTCTCTCGATGGGTGCAATGCTCGTGAGGGGGCTCTTTGAATGGAGTGGAGGACAAGCCAAGCCCGTCCAACTTCCTGTTTGATCCTGTACAGAAACCGCGCCGCGAGACGAAGCGGGCTGTCCTGACCAAAGCATCAACACGCTTCGAACTGCCAAAGAGCCATTTCGGGCGGCAACAGCGAGCCGCTGTTATAGGCGGAGGCTTTCGCATGCAGTATAGCTGGGGAATGACGCGACAATCCTTTTCGCTTGGACAGCTGAAACATAGCGAGCGGCCGGTGCGTATCGGCTTCTTCCTGGCGCCCGATTATCCGCTGATGACCTTTTCGGCGGCACTGGATTCATTGCGCCAGGGAAACCGCCTGCTCAAGCGCAAGGCCTTCGAATGGGTTCTAATCTCGGCCGAGGGCAAGGAGGCGAGGTCGAGCAGCGGGCTGGCCTTCCCAGTGGACTATGCTATGGCAAAGGCTCCGAAATGCGATATTCTCTTCGTGTGTGCCGGCGTCAATTACACTGAGAGCTACGATCCGTCGCTGTTTTCCTGGTTACGCCGCGTCTATTCAGAGGGCTGCGTTCTCGGCGGCGTGAGCACCGCCGTGTTCTATCTGGCGAGGGCTGGGCTTCTTGAGGGGCGCCGCTGCGCCATACATTGGGAATCACTGCCGTCGTTTCGAAGCGAGTTTCCCAATTGCCTGGCGACAGACGATATCTTCGCCGTCGACGGCCGCTTGATTACGTCCTCCGGTGGCACCGTCACCCTGGACATGATGCTTTACCTGATCGCCGCGATCGAGGGTCGTGACCTTGCAGAGCAGATTTCCGATCAGTTCAATCATCCCCGCATGCGTCGCCAAGACGACGTTCAGCGCATGGTGCCGGAGGACCGTTTTGGTATCAGGAACGCCAAGCTCGGTTTCGTCATCCGTCGGATGGAAAGCAGCTTGTCGGAACCTATCGAAATCGCGGAGCTTGCCGCGAGCGTCAAGGTCTCGCCGCGCCAGCTAGAGCGATTGTTTCGCACACATCTCGGCAAAAGCCCGTCGCAATTCTACATTGATCTGCGCATGGCGCGGGCTAAGGAACTGTTGATCCATACTGATCTCAGCGTCTCCGATATCGCCGGCGTCTGCGGTTACGAATCCCCGTCTCATTTCAGCCGCTTCTATCGCCAGCACTTCAAGGAAAGCCCTGCTGCCACCCGCCGCGCGTGATCGGCACGCCTGCAATTTCTGCCTGTCTTTTGGCTAAGAACAACGTTACTGGTGCAATGCAGCAATATGTCGCCTGGCGCATATTTCATGTCGGATGAATGCATTCTGTCGCATTCATATTGCCTCTAGATTTGGTCTCGACGGCGAAAACGGACACAAGATCCGCGCAGGCCGAAGCGGCGGGAAAGCCCGCTCCGCTTCGCATTCAGACAATAATGGGAACAGTTTGCACGAACTAGGAGACCATCCTCGTGGATAAGAATCAGCATTCGTATATTCCGACACTTATTAAGGACCTTTCGGACGGCAGCATCAACCGCCGGGACTTCCTGCGCAAGTCGACCCTTCTTGGCCTCTCAGCTGCCACCGCTTATTCTCTCGCTGGCGTTACCCAGCCTTTCGGCGAAGCCAAGGCCGACGACATGCCGAAGGGCGGCAACCTGCGCATTGGTATGCGCTGCATGGAAATCAAGGATCCACATCTTGCCGACTTCGCCGAAAAGTCGAATGTCATCCGGCAGGTCTGCGAATACCTTACCTTCACCGACCGCAACAACATCACCCATCCCTATCTTCTCGAAAAATGGGATGTCAGCGAAGATCTGAAGACCTGGACGCTGCATGTCCGCAAGGGCGTCAAATGGCGCAAGGGCGGCCGCGATCTCAATGCCGATGACGTCGTCTGGAACCTCAAGCGGGTCAGTGACCCTAAGGTCGGCTCGTCGGTTCTAGGCCTGTTCACTGGCTATCTCGTGCAGGAGTATGACGGCGGCGAGAAGGACGATAAGGGCAATCCGAAGAAGTCCAGCAAGCTTTGGTCTGATAACGCGATCGAGAAGGTAGACGACTACACGGTTCGCTTGAACTGCTTCGCGCCGCAGATTGCCGTTCCAGAGCATCTCTATCACTATCCAATGTTCATCCTCGACCCGGCCGACAATGGTTCCTTCGGCCCCGATGCAAATGGCACCGGCCCGTTCGAGATGATGCAGTACACAGTCGGCAAGGGCGCAAAATATAAAGCTCGCACTGACTACTGGGGCACCGGCCCTTATCTTTCGACCTTCGAATTCGTCGACCTCGGCGACAATCCAGGTGCCGGCATCGCGGCCATGGCATCCAAGCAGGTTGACGGCCTGTCGGAAGCTGACGCCGTGCAGATCAGCTCCATGAAGAACTTCCCGCATGTGGCGGTATACAAGGTAGAGACGACGCAGACCGTCGTTGCTCGCATGCATCCTGACGTGGAGCAGTTCAAGGATAAGCGCGTACGTCAGGCCATGCGTTTTGCGATCGATCGCGACAAGGTTATCCAGACCTCCCTGCTGGGCGCCGGCACGCCGGCAGAAGACCACCACGTCGCCCCGTCGCATCCGGAATATGCGGCGTTGCCGAAATATCCGCGCGATATCGCCAAGGCCAAGAAGCTGTTGGCCGACGCCGGCTATCCCAACGGCTTCGAATTCGACATGGTCACGCGTCCGGATCCTATCTGGGAGCTCAACACGGCACAGGTGCTCGCCCAGCAGTTCGCCGACATCGGCGTCAAAATCAACATAAAGTCGCTGCCGAGCGCCCAATATTGGGAAGTCTGGACCTCCGCCCCTTTCAGCTTGACGGCTTGGGGCCATCGCCCGCTCGCCATCATGACGCTGTCGCTCGCTTATCGGTCGAACGCCGCCTGGAACGAATCCCACTATGCCAATCCGGAATTCGACCAACTGCTGACCCAGGCTGAGGGCATTCTTGATCCGAAGGAGCGCAGCAAGGTGATCGAGAAGATCGAGCTGATCATGCAGGATGATGGGCCGATCGTTCAACCTTTCTGGCGCGTCTTCTCGACTGTGATGGACAAGAAGGTGAAGGGCTTTGAGCTCCATCCTTCGCAGTACATCTTCGCGCACCAATACGCGATCTCCGCCTGATCAAGCGGCGCAATGATCGCCTGGTTTCGTCCGGGCGATCCCTTGAAGCCCGCGAGAAAACCAGACTGAGAGTGCAATGTCGAAATTCCTACTCAAACGGCTGATCATGATGCTCCTCACCATGTTGTGCGCATCCTTCCTGGTCTTTGCCGTCTGCGAATTTACGCCCGGCAGCGTGGCGCGAAAATCGCTCGGCCCCTTTGCCACACAACAACAGGTCGATATCCTGACCGAAAAGCTGAAGGCGAATGATCCGCTGCTTGTGCGCTATGGTCGCTGGCTCGGCGTGCTTCTCGGCGCCATTCCGGATCCGCTGCAGGATCCGGGCACGGGCCTCAATTTCACGGATCCACGCGGAGCGCAATATTTCGGCAATTTCGGCTACTCCACGCTGAACAAGCTGCCGGTCAACGACGTGATCTGGAACAGGCTCGGCAATACCGCGATCCTGGCCGGCCTCGCCTTTATGCTCATCGTGCCACTATCGATCATCTTCGGCATCCTGTCGGGACTGAAAGAGGGCGGAGTGCTCGATCGAACGCTCTCGATCATCTGCATCACCTTCACCTCCATCCCCGAGTTCGCATCGGGCGTCTTCCTGGTAACGCTCTTCGTCATTCTCTGGCCAATTCTTCCGGGGACGAGTCCGCTCAGCAGCGATGGCGGATGGCCGGTGCCTTATCAGTTCGTCTTGCCGGTTGCCGTGCTCGTCATCTACGATTTTGGCTATGTCGCCCGCATGATCCGCGTCTCGATGATCGGCGTCATGGAGCGGCCCTATATCCGCACCGCCGTGCTGAAGGGCATGAGCACCCGCCGTATGGTGCTCGGCCATGCGCTGCGCAACGCCATGATCGCGCCTTTCACCGTACTTCTTCTGCAGATCAACTTCCTCATCAGCGGCGTTGTCGTCACCGAGCTCGTCTTCGCCTATCCAGGCTTCGGCCGGCTGATCCTCGATGCCAGCCTTTTCGGCGATATCGCGACGCTAGAAGCCGCAACGCTGATCACCGTCGCCGTCGCCGTCATGACGCAGTTGCTCGGCGATCTCGGCTACATGCTGCTCGATCCACGCATCCGGGTGAGGTAAGCCATGGCACTCCAAGACAATATCGCCGGCATCAAGATTACATCGGCCAAGCGCGCGGCGCGGCCGAACTGGATGCGGATATTCCATTCGAAGACGGCCGTGGTTGGCCTCTTCCTCGTCGTCTTCTGGGTGGCCGCAGCCATTCTCGCGCCGCTCCTGCCGCTGCCGTCACCGACAGATTCGGATGTGATGGCGATGGGCAATCCTTTTCCGTCCGCTACCCATTGGCTCGGCACCGATATCCTCGGCCGCGACGTACTCTCCCGCCTGATCTTCGGCGCGCGCACCGTACTCTTCGTCGCTCCGCTATCGGTTGTGGTCGCCATGGTCGTCGGCATCGCCATGGGCATGGTCGCCGGCTATTGTGGCGGCTGGATCGATACGCTGATCAGCCGCGTCTCCGACATCGTCCTCGCTTTCCCGGTGCTCGTGATCTACGTGATCCTGATCGCCAATATCGGGCCATCCGTGCTCAATATCGTCATCGCGACGACGATCGCCTCGTCGCCAGGTATCGGTCGCATCACCCGCGGACTGGTCCTCGGCCTCAAGGAGCAGGAATATATCGCCGCGGCAAAGCTCAGGGCCGAAAGTACGCTCTACATCATGCTCGTCGAGCTCCTGCCCAATTGCCGCAGCCTGCTGATCGTCGATGCCTGCCTGCGCATCGGCTACACGATCATCACCATCGGCATTCTCGGCTTCCTCGGTCTCGGTCTGCCGCCACCGAACCCCGATTGGGGCGGGATGGTCAAGGAGAGCGTCACCGTTCTCAATGTCTGGCCGCTGATGTCGCTCATTCCGTCCGCCGCACTTGTCAGCCTCGTTCTCGGTTTCAATCTTCTGGCCGATGGCATGCGTGAGGCATGGAAGCCATGAACCTGTCCGTCTCCAACCTGCAAGGCGCCGCCATGCCCGACGCTCCAAACACTGATCTGGCACCGCTACTCGATATCAGGGATCTCAGGATCGAGTTCCGCGGCAACAGTGAGACAGTGGTCGCGGTGCCGAATCTCTCTTTCTCCGTTCGCCCGGGCGAGAGCTACGGCCTCGTCGGCGAGTCCGGCTGTGGCAAAAGCACGACGGCCATGGCGATCATGGGCTATCTTGGAAACACAGGCATGATCGCCGGCGGCAGCATCCGCTTCGATGGCGGGGAGCTCGTCGGCGCCAGGGAGAAGCAGCTGCGGACGATCCGCGGCCGGCGTATCGCCATGGTCTATCAGGATCCTATGAGCGCGCTGAATCCGGTCAAGACGATCGGATCGCAGCTTGCGGAAGTGCCACTGCTGCATCTCGGCTCGACGAAGGCGGAAGCCATGGAGATGGCCGCCGCCATGCTCGATGACGTCCGCCTGCCCGACGCCGGCGACATGCTGAAGCGCTATCCGCATCAGTTGTCGGGCGGCCAGCAGCAGCGCGTCGTTATCGCCATGGCGCTTCTGGCGCGCCCCTCGCTGCTTCTGCTCGACGAGCCGACGACCGGCCTCGACGTGACGGTCGAAGCCGCCGTCATTGACCTGATCGGCGAGCTGCGCCGTCGCTATTCCACCAGCCTGCTGTTCATTTCCCACAATCTCGGCCTGATCGCCGAAACCTGCGACCGTGTCGGCATCATGTATTCCGGTGAGATGGTGGAAGAGGGCACGACCGGCGATCTCTTCCGCCGCCCGCGCCACCCCTATACGCAGGGGTTGATCGATTGCATCCCGGATATCGGCAGCGACAAGCACAGCCGCGCGCTCGCCGCCATCCCGGGCCATATTCCGCTGCCGCAGGAGCGGCCGGAGGGCTGCCTCTTCGCGCCGCGTTGCGCCGGCTTCACCGCCGGCCTCTGCGACAGGCCGGGCCTCGCATTGACCGAGGCAGGCGCCGACCATCTGGTCCGTTGCGCCCGCTGGCCTGAGATGGAACGGCCGGTCGGAAGGCTGCCGGCGGAAGTCGGCCAGGTCGTACCGAAGCAGGAGGCGATCACGCTCTCCGACGTCACCAAGCTTTATCGCATCGGCGCTGACAAGACCGTCAAGGCCAACGAAGCCATCTCATTCGGTGCTCGCAAGGCTGAGATCGTCGCCCTTGTCGGGGAGTCCGGCTGTGGAAAATCGACCCTTGCCCGCATCGTTGCCGGTCTCGACAGTGCGACCTCGGGTTCGATCCGCATGGCAGGCGAGAATATTGCCGAGCTGCAGGCGCGGCAGCGACCACGCAACATGCTGCAGTCGATCCAGATGATCTTCCAGAATCCGGACAGCACCCTCAATCCCTCGCATTCGGCCGCCTTCTCCATCCGCCGTTCGATCAAGAAATTCGGCATTCGCAAGGGCAAGGCGGCGATCGAGGAGCGCGTGCGCGAGCTTCTGGAAATGGTGCGCCTGTCGCCCGCGGTCGCCGACCGCAAGCCGAACCAGCTCTCCGGTGGTCAGAAGCAGCGCATCGCGATCGCCCGCGCCTTTGCCGCCGATCCGTCGCTAATCGTTGCCGACGAACCGGTTTCGGCACTCGACGTCTCGGTGCAGGCGGCGGTGGTGACGCTCCTTCTCGATATCCAGAAGGAGAAGCACACGACGATGCTGTTCATCAGCCACGATCTGGCGCTGGTGCGGCATGTCGCCGACAAGGTCGTCGTGATGTATCTCGGCAAGGTCATGGAGCAGGGCACTGTCGAAGAAGTCTTCGGCGGCGGCACGCACCCCTATACCGAGGCGCTGATTTCGGCGATCCGCAGCCCCAATCTCGACGAGGCGCCGCGCGACCGGATACGGCTGACCGGCGAAACGCCGAGCCCGGTCAAGGTGCCGGCAGGCTGTCGCTTTGCCACCCGCTGTCATCGCAAGGTCGGCGGCATCTGTGACACGGTCGCGCCGCCGATCCGGCAGATGTCTGAGACGCATCAGATCGCCTGCCACATCGAGGAAGATCGTTTGCGCGCCGAACTGCCGATCTATGTTTCGGCTATGGGGGAGGGGGGATGAGCTCCGAGACCTCCATCGAGGCGAGCTTCTGGAAGAGGGCGGCGCGTTTTCGCGCGCTGGTGCCTGTCATGGTGGCGATCTGCGTCATCGGCACCGGAAACAGCCTGCTGACGACCGCGGTTTCGCTAAGCCTCAGCCAGCCCGGGATCGATCCTGGCGTCGTGCAGCTTCTCCTGACCGGCTTCCCCATCGGATTTCTGGCCGGCTGCCTTGCGGCGCGTCTTCTCGTCGCCCGCCTCGGCCATCGCGTCGCATTTCTTGCGGTCAGCTTCCTCGCGGCCTTTGCCGGCTTCGGCTATATGGCGACGATGGCGACGCCCGTCTGGCTTGTCCTGCGCTTTCTCAGCGGTTTCTCGATGGCCGTCCTCTTCGTGGTCTCGGAGAGCTGGATCAATCTCTATGCCGATGAGCGCAATCGCGGCGCCTATTTCTCGCTTTACATGATGATGACCTCGCTCGCCGTGCTCTTCGGCCAACTGCTGGTCGAGGCTGCAGGCCCGCATTCGCCGCACCTCTTTCTGATGGGAGCCCTGACGATTACGGCAGGCACGCTCTATTGCCGGTTTGTGGGACGTCCCTGGCCGGGGCTTCCGATGCGACCCGTTCGCCCCCTGCAGGCCGATGTCACCGCGGCTGATCAGCGTTACGGCCTGTGGAAGCTCGCCGTTCTGGCCCCGGTCACGATCATCGCCGTCTTCCAGGCGGGCATGACCAACATGAACGTCTTTGCGTTGACGCCGCTCTATGGCGCCAAGATCGCGCTTCCTGCATGGACCACGATCGGGTTGGTGACGGCGTTCAGCATGGGCGGCATGCTAGCCCAGACACCGGTCGGCTGGCTCTCGGATCGCTTGGATCGCCGCTGGATGCTGCTGGTCCAGGGCATCCTTGCCGCGGCGCTCTGCGCGGCGATCATCCTGCTCGCCAACCATTATGTGCCGCTGCTCTTCATGCTTTTCTTCCTCTATGGCGCGACCGCCCTGACGATCTATCCCGTCGGCATCGCATTCGCCAATTCGCAGATCGATAGCCGTCATATGGTGTCGGCGTCGGGGGGCCTGCTGCTGCTCTATTCGATCGGCAACGTCATGACGCCGGGGATTGCCGCCGGTCTCATGGATTACGTCGCGCCCTATGCGCTTTTCATCATGCTCGGCAGCGGCGCCGCGCTGGTTTCGGTCGGCGCCTGCTTCAACCTTCGGCGCAAAGCCGTCACGCAAATTATGGAGGCGACGCCCGATGGCCTTGCTTCCGGAGTGAACCAATGAGCAGAGATGTTCCCTTCGATCTCGTCATTCGCGGCGGCCGGGTCGTGCTTTCGGATGAGACACGCGAAGTCGATATCGGCATTCGTGATGGCAAATTCGCCGCCATCGCCAAGGGTCTGCCCGAGGGCAAGCGCGAGATCTCGGCCGAGGGCAGGCTTGTCCTGCCGGGCGGCGTCGATAGCCATTGCCACATGGATCAGCAGCCCTGGGAAGGAAAGGCCACTGCCGACGATTTCAATACCGGTACGCTCTCGGCGCTCTGCGGCGGCACGACCACGGTCGTCCCCTTCGCAATGCAGATGCGCGGCCAGTCGCTGCGCGCCATCGTCGACGACTATCACGAGCGAGCTCGGCCGAAGGCGCATATCGATTACGGGATTCATCTGATCGTCGGCGATCCCTCGCCCGAGGTGTTGCGCGACGAAATCCCGGCGCTGATCGCCGAGGGCTGCACCTCGATGAAGATTTATCTCACCTATGACGGGCTGAAGCTCGACGACTACGAGGTCCTGAACGTGCTGGATCTCGCCCGCTCGCATGGGGCGATGGTGATGGTGCATGCGGAAAACGATGCCTGCATCCGCTGGCTGACGGAAAAGTTCATCGCCGCCCGCAAGACGCAGCTGCGTTATCACGAGAAGGCCCATTCGGAGATCGGTGATCGCGAGGCGACCTATCGCGCCATCAGCCTGTCGGAGCTGGTCGAAACGCCGATCCTCGTCAGCCATGTCGCCGCAGGCGGTGCGGTCGAGGAAATTCGCCGCGCCAAGGCACGCGGACTGCCGGTCTATGCCGAGACCTGCCCGCAATATCTATTCCTCTCGGCCGAAGACATCGACACGCATGATCTCTCGGGCTCCAAATGCGTCTGCACCCCGCCGCCGCGCGACAGGTCGAACCAGCCGGAGATCTGGCGCGGCATTCTCGACGGCACGCTTGAGGTGTTCTCGTCGGATCATTCGCCGTGGAACTACGCCGACAAGATCGCCGGCGGATCGGACACACCCTTCAACCGCATCCCGAACGGCATTCCCGGCATCGAGACGCGGCTGGCGCTGCTGTTTTCGGCCGGCGTCAACGGCGGTCGCATCTCGCTGCAGAAGTTTGTTGACCTGACCTCTGCTGCGCCGGCGCGCCTCTTCGGCCTTTATCCGCGCAAGGGCCTGATAGCCGTCGGATCGGACGCCGATATCGCCATCTGGGACCCGGATCGCGTCGTCGCCATCACCAACGACATGCTGCATCACGCGACCGATCACACGCCTTATGAGGGGCAGACGGTACGCGGCTGGCCGGTCATGACGATCTCGCGGGGTGAGCTTGTCTGGAACGACGGCGAGGTTCTGTCGCGGCCCGGCCGCGGCCGGTTCATCCCGCGCC
This sequence comes from Martinezella sp. CNPSo 3890, assembly GCF_057784455.1. NCBI lineage: Bacteria > Pseudomonadati > Pseudomonadota > Alphaproteobacteria > Hyphomicrobiales > Rhizobiaceae > Martinezella > Martinezella sp. CNPSo 3890. Next base: position 99,884 of record NZ_JBXSOR010000014.1, read on the forward strand.
TGCGTCCCTTCCCGCCGCAGCAGGGGCTTTCCAGGGTGCTGGCGTCATGACCTCGGACTCCGATCCCATGACGGCACGACTTGCCGGCAAGGTCATCCTGATCATGGGTGCCGCCAGCGGCATCGGCGCGGCCATCGCGCGGCGCTGCCTTGCCGAGGGCGGCAGCGTCGTCTGCGCCGACCATGCGGAGGATGCCGCCGTCAATCTGGCCGAAGAACTCGGCTCGCGCGCGCTTGCCGTGCGTTGCGACGTCACCGACGGACGTTCGATGGAGCGCGCAGTTGATACGGTCCGCGGCCGGTTCGGCCGGCTGGACGGCCTGGTTCACAATGCCGCTGCGCCATCGCTGGATGGGACGGTGGTCGATCTCAGCGAACTGCAATGGCGCCGCGAGCTCGATGTCAGCCTGACGGGGGCTTTCCTGGTATCGAAGTTCGTATTGCCCCTGATGATCTCAGGCGGTGGCGGCTCCGTGGTATTGATCGCTTCTCAATTCGCGCATGTAGCAACGGGCAAGGCGGTCGCCTATTGCGCCGCCAAGGCGGGCCTCGTCCATCTCGCCAAGGCCATGGCGATCGATCATGCGGATGAGGGCATCCGGGTAAACAGCCTGTCGCCGGGCGCGGTCGCAACGCCCCGGCTTCTACAGCGCTGGCCGGATCTCGAGGCCGCCGACCGGCAACTCGGCCCGGCGCATCTGCTCGGCCGGATCGCCCAGTCCGACGAGATTGCCGCCGCGACCGCCTTCCTGCTCTCCGCCGACGCCTCCTTCGTAACAGGCACCGACCTGCTCGTCGATGGCGGCTATGCGGTGCGCTGAACCCATGAATGCAATGATCTGGATTGGATTTTGAAATGACCCTTCTCGTCACAGGCGGCACAGGCTTCGTCATGAGCGTCGTGGCACGAACCTGGCTTGATCGCGATCCCACGGCCCGCGCCGTCATTCTCGATCGCTCCGACCTCGATGCCATGGCCGAGCGCTATTTTGCGCCGGTGCGCGATCGTCTTTCGGTCATCACCGCTGATATCTGCGACCCCTTGCAGTGGTCGACCGCGCTTGATCAGCACGGCATCAGCGTCATCGTGCATGGCGCGACGATCACGCCGATCTCGCGCGGAAGCGCTTCCGAGGCCAAGCGTCAGCCGGAAGCCGAGGAGCCGGCCAGGATCGTCGATGTCAATCTGATGGGCACGGTTCACATGCTCGAATGGGCGCGCAGCCGCCCCTCCGTCAAGCGCTTCATCTACGTCAGCTCCGGCTCGGTCTATCGTCATCACGGGCCGGACTGGGCCGGCGAGCCCTTGCCGGAAGACGGCTATGTCGCGCCGCTGACGCTTTATGGCATCTCCAAGTTCGCCTCCGAAATGGTGGTCAACCGCTATGCCGATCTCTTCGGCCTGTCGGCGCTCAGCGTCCGACTCGCCTCGGTCTATGGCACGATGGATCGGGCGACAGAGAGCCGCAAGTTCCGCCATGTTCCGAACAAGGTGGCACATATGGCGCTCGCGGGCGAGGTGATCCGGCCGAACAGCCTGGAATCGGTCGGTGACTACGTCCATTCCGCCGACGTCGGCAATGCCGTCGTGGCACTGCTGACGGCGCCGCGGCTTCGCTATCGCCATTACAATATCGGTAGCGGCCGCACCTCGACCACAGGCGACATCGTCGAATGGGCACGCGAACGCGTGCCTGATTTGAAGGTCGAGGTCAGCCCGCACGACACCGCCAACGTCGTCCAGGACGCGACGCTGAAGGACGGCATGTGGGGCGAATATGATCTCGCCCGCATCGAGCGCGACACGGACTGGCGCCCGCGCCCCGCCAGGGAAGCCTTCCACGACTACATGGACTGGATCGTCGCGAATGAAGGCGCATCCGAGGAGACGAAATAATGTCGGCACCCGTCAAACCCGAAAACACGGAACGCCAGGCGCGCGATTTTATTGGCTATGGCCCGAAGCCCCCCTTCATGAGCTGGCCCGGTGGCGTCAAGCTCGCGATCAACCTGGTGCTGAACTACGAGGAAGGCTCGGAATATTCCTGGCTGGAAGACGGCCGCAACGACAATTGGGGCGAGTACAATATTCCAAACAGCCCGCCGGTGCGCGATCTCGGCACCGAGACGCATTTCGAATATGGCAGCCGCGCCGGTGTCTGGCGGCTGGCGCGCCTCTTTGATCGCTACAACGTTCCGATCACCGTGTCAGCCTGCGCCATCGCGCTGGAAAAAAACCCCGCCGTCGTCGGATGGATGAATGCACGCGGCCATGACCTGCTTGGACACGGTCTGCGCTGGAGCGAATATTCGACCATCGAGCGCGAGGATGAGGAGCGTCAGCTGCACGAGGCGATCGCCCTCTACAAGAAGCTGACCGGCCGAAGGCCGATGGGCTGGAATTGCCGGTCCTTCCCGAGCGTCAACACCCGCGATCTGATCGTGAAGGAGGGCGGTTTCCTTTATTACTCCGACCCCTGCAACGACGATCTGCCCTATTTCATCGATCATGACGGAACGCGCCTGCTCGTCGTTCCCTATTCCAAGACGCTGAACGACAGCCGCTATCTGATCGCGCCCGGCTACAGCAATCCGCGCGATTTCACCGAGGATTGTCGCTCCGCCATCGACTACATGATCGGCGAAGCGCACGAGACCGGCGGGCGGATGCTGACGATCGGTATCCATGCGCGCTGGATAGGACAGCCGAACCGAGCCTCCGGCCTGCGCGATGTCATCGAACATGTCCAGAAGACGCCGGGAGCTGCCTTCATGCGCCGCGAGGATATTGCCCGCTACTGGCTCGAAAACCATGAAACATTTGGCTGTCATGCGTGATGGAACCGAAGCAGTGCCGCTGGCGGACCCCAGCGAACCGGTGAGCGGTTGGAGGAAAGACATGAACGGTGCTGAGGTCGTCGCCTCGATCTTGAAACAGGAAGGCGTCAAGCAGATCATCGGCTTTCCGAACAGCGAACTGTTCGATGCGTCAGCCCATCTCGACATTCCGCCTGTCATAACCCGGACGCCGCGTGTGGCTGTCAATATTGCCGAGGGCTATGCTCGCACGACGGCGGGGCGAGAACTCGCCGTGGTCACAGTACAGTACGGTCCTGGCGCGGAGAGCGCTTTCGGCGGCATCGCCCAGGCCTTCAACGACCGCGCGCCGATCCTCTTCCTGCCGACGGGCTATCCGCGGGGATCGGAAGCGGTGGCGCCGAATTTCGAGGCGAGCCGCAATTTTCGGCACATCACGAAATGGTGCGAGGCGGTGACCCGTGTCGAGCATTTGCCAAAGCTGATGCACTCGGCAATCACCCGTCTCCGCAATGGTCGCCCGGCCCCCGTGCTTCTCGAATTGCCCGTCGATCTCCTGGCGGAAAAGCTCGATCCATCCCACGATATCTATCAAAAGCCTCGCCGCAGCGTGCCGCAGGCCGATGCCGGTGAGATTGCCGAGCTGGTTGCCGCCTTGCTCGCCGCAAAGAATCCGGTCGTTTTCGCGGGCCAGGGTGTGCTTGCTGCCTCGGCCTCGAAAGAGCTGGTAGATTTTGCGGAGCTGCTGCGCATCCCTGTCATGACGACGCCGAATGGCAAGAGCGGCTTTCCGGAAAACCATCCGCTGGCGCTCGGCACGGCGGGGCGCGCGCGGCCGGCAACGGTCGATCACTTCATGGACAAGGCTGATGTGGTGCTGGCGCTCGGCACAAGCCTTACCCGCTCTCACTACATCCTGCCGATCGCCAAGGACAAAGTGCTGCTGCAGGTCACGATCGATGAAGGCGATCTCGGCAAGGATTATCCGATCGCGCAGGGTGTCATCAGCGACGCCCGCTCCGCTTTGCAACAGATGATCGAGCACGTAAAAAGCGAGAGGCAGGCCATCCCGGATCGCGGCGATATTGCCGAAGAGATCCGCAGCATACGCGCCGCCTTCATGGAACGTTGGACGCCCTTCCTGACCGCCGACAGCGAGCCGATCTCGCCCTATCGTGTCGTCTGGGAAATCATGCGCGCCGTGGATCCGGCCAAGACCATCGTGACCCACGACGCCGGCAATCCGCGTGATCAGTTCAGCCCTTTCTATGAGGCGACCGTGCCAGGCAGCTATGTCGGCTGGGGCAAGACGACGCAGCTCGGCAGCGGCCTCGGCTTCGCACTGGGCGCCAAGTTGGCACGGCCGGAGGCGACCGTTGTCAACCTGATGGGCGAGGCCGCCTTCGGCATGGTTGGCATCGATTTTGAGACTGCGATCCGCTGCAATCTGCCGATCTTGACTGTCGTGATGCGCAACAACGTGCTCGGCGGCTACGCGGCCAGCATGCCGATCGCCACTCAGAAATACGGCGCCAATCGCATGTCGGGCGGCTATGCGCCGATCGCGCAAGCGCTGGGCGGCTATGGCGAGTGCATCACGTCACCGGCGGACCTTCGTCCAGGGCTTCTGCGTGCCTTTGCCAGGGTCCGCGCGGGTCAAGCGGCGCTGATCGAGGTCGTGACCCATGAAGAACCACGCCTGCCGGGCCTCTGCTGACGGGTGATCGGTATGTTCGATACGATCATATCAGGCGCGACCATCGTCAATGCGGACGGTGAGGCAAGGTGCGACGTCGCCATCCGCGACGGCCGGATCGCAGCCATTCTTTCGCCCGGCGAGACGGCCGAGGCTCGCACCGTTCTGGACGCCGAGGGCTCCGATCTCCTGCCTGGTCTGGTCGACGCCCATGTCCACCTGCGCGAACCGGGGCTGACGCATAAGGAAGATTTCGATAGCGGCACGCGTGCCGCCACCTTGGGCGGCGTGACGACCGTGCTCGACATGCCGACCGACAATCCCTGGACCGCGGCCGCCGACCAGCTTGCCGCGAAGATGGAGATGGCTAGGGGACGCATCCATGTGGATGTCGGCTTTCAGGCCGTCATCAGTCAAGATATCGGCCTGCTAGACGGATTGCTGGACCTGCGTCCCGTGTCGCTGGAGCTCTTCACGGCTGACGTTCCCGACGCTTTCCTCTTCGACAGCATCGACGCCGTCTCCCAGATCGTCAGGCGTCTTGCCGGCTGCGATACACTGATCGGCATCTCGCCTGGGGATCAATCAATATTGGTCGGCAGCGGCGTACGCAATCATGTCGGCGATATTGCAGCATTTCTGGAAAGCCGCCCGCCTCTAGCGGAGGCATCGGGCGTGGCCCGCGCTATTCTGGCCGCAGCGGGAACCAATGCCCGAATCCATGTGCGACAAGTCAATTCGGCGCTCGGTATGTCTACCTGGCGGCGGCTGCGCGACATGGCGGACGCAACGGTCGAGACGACGCCCCAGAATTTCTTCTTCACCGATGCACAATACCAGACGGCAGGTGCCAAGCTGAAGGGCTCGCCACCTTTCCGGACCCCAATCGATGTCGAGGCGCTGCGAGCCGCTCTTTCCGAGGGGCTGATCGATATCGTCAGCACCGATCACGCGCCGCATAGCCCTACCGAGAAGGCGGCGGCCTACGCCGCATTCGCCGACATTCCCGGCGGAATGCCGGGGCTTCAGACTCTGCTCGCGACCATGCTGCGGCTGGTCGAGGAGCGCGTCATCGGGCTCTGCGACCTCGTGCGCATGTGCTCCTTCAATCCAGCCGCACGTTTCGGCCTGCGTCGTTCCAAGGGCGTGATTGCCGCAGGCTTCGATGCGGACATTGTGGTGCTCGACCGCCGCCGGCCGAGTTGGATTACAAATGGCCAACAGGTCTCGCGCGCCGGCTATACGCCCTTCGATGGCTGGAGCGTACCGGGGACGCTTGCACACGTTTTCCTACGAGGCCAAGAGATCGTTCGCGACGGGAAAATTATCTCCGAAAGACGCGGGAGCGTCGTCACCCGTGAATCCTGAGGAACCAGCCGATGCCCATGCTGCAGAGCAGAATTGCCATCGTTACCGGCGCCAGCTCCGGTCTAGGTCGCGCCATCGCCTTACGCTACGCGACTGAAGGCGCCTCCGTCGTCATTGCCGATACGATCGAAGCGCCGATCGAGGGCGGCGAGACGACACTGGAGCGCATTCGCGCCGGCGGCGGCAACGCGCTGTTTGTGCACACTGATATTTCTGATTGGAATGCGGTCGGTCATCTCGTCAGCGAAACCGTTCGCAATTTCGGTCGCCTCGATGTGATGATCAACAACGCGGCGACCTACACATCGACCAATCTGCTGGAAACGACACCGGAGCAATGGGCTCGCGTCATCGCTGTCAACCTCACCGGCTTCTTCTATTGCTGCAAGCGAGCTGCGCAGCAATTCCTGACCCAGGAGCCCGTCGGCGAGGTGCGCGGCCGCATCATCAATATCTCCTCGCAGCATGGCATGGTCGCCTGCCCCGGCGATTTTCCCTATGGCGTGAGCAAGGGCGGCATCGTGCAGATGACCCGCCAGATCGCGGTCGATCATGCCGACGACCTGATTATCTGCAATGCGATTGCCCCGGGCAAAATCGTCACCGGCAAGCCGGGGGTCGCCAACGATCCCGATGCGCTCGACTATTCACGCCGCCGCACGCCCTGGCCGCGTCTCGGCGCCCCGGAGGATGTCGCCGGCGCGGCTCTGTTCCTGGCAAGCGACATGTCGAGCTATATGACAGGCATCAATCTCATGGTCGACGGCGGCTGGATGGCTGGCTGACCCTCAACGAAAACCGGCTGTCTGCCGGAGAATGAAAGGAAACACATATGGATTTGGGACTGAAGGGAAAAACGGCGCTCGTCCTCGGCGGTGGTGGTGGCCTCGGGAGCGCGATTGCCAAGACATTGGCTGCCGAAGGCAGCCGCGTCGCTGTGGCCGATATCAACAGGGAAGCGGCTGAAAAGACGGTCGCAGAGATCGAAGCACGTGGCGGCAGCGCCGTGGCGATCGCTTGGGACCTTGCCGACCTTAGTATCATCACTTCGAACCTTTCAGCGATCGAAGCCCGGTTCGGATCGGTCGACGTCCTCGTCAACATGACCGGCGGCCCGCCGCCGACGCTCGTTGCCGGCCAGAGCGCGGAGAGCTGGCGCAAGCATTTCGACAGCATGGTGCTGTCGGTCATTTCGATCAGCGATGCCGTGCTGCCGAGGATGCGCGAGAAGAAGTGGGGCCGGATCGTCACCTCGACGTCGTCAGGCGTCGTCGCACCGATCCCGAATCTCGGGCTCTCGAATGCATTGCGCATGTCATTGCTGGGCTGGTCAAAGACCCTTGCCGGCGAGGTCGGCCGTGATGGCGTAACGGTCAATATCGTACTGCCTGGCCGCATCGCCACTCAGCGCATCACCTTCCTCGATGAGCAGAAGGCCAAGCGCGAAGGCCGGTCGGTGGAGGACGTCTCGGCGCAAAGTACCGCCTCCATCCCCGTCGGTCGCTACGGCGACCCGCAGGAATACGCCGATGTCGTCGCCTTCCTGGCGAGTGCGCGTGCATCTTATGTTACTGGAAGTGTTTTGAGGATCGATGGCGGTCTGATTGCAAGCGTTTAGATGCGGTAGCTCCGGCATTCCAATCGGCTGGCTATGTTAAAAGGCTGGTTATATCGGGTAATATCGCCAGCTCTTATATCCTTTTGGCTATGAGAAGCGCCGCACAGGCCGTCGCCACTACTGCCAATCTGGGAAAGATCCCGCTATTTGCAATCATTCAGCGTTGCTACGACAATATTGCGCCAACGAATAATGATGGACGTTCCTGCAAGGCCGGAGCTTGTAGCCTTGCAGCGTCGACCCTTTGGAGCCTGCGGAATCGTTCTCAGCGCGAAATGGGTACTTGCTCCAATCGTTTGTCATGGCCGATCAATACAAGAACAATCCCGCCGAGGAGCGGGCCGGCAGCCAGAGCAAGCAGTGCAATGCTCGTATTGCCGGTGGCATCGCGGACGGCACCATAGACTGAGGGTCCGATCGAGCCGCCGAGGTTGCCGATCGCATTGATCATAGCAATACCGCCGGCCGCCGCCGTACCGGTCAACATTGTGCCGGGAATGGACCAGAAGCATGGGGCGAAGGACTGATTTCCCATGACAGCGATGGTCAGGACGATCATCAGGATCACGGGATGATCGGCGCCAACGAATTTACAGATCACCATCGCGGCCGCGACGATGAACATCGTCGAACTGGCATGCCAAACCCGCTCGCCGGTGCGGTCGGAGCTGTAGCCCCACAAGATCATCGCGGCAAAACCGAAGATGTAAGGGATTGCCGCTACCGGTCCGATCCAGTCGCGATCGACACCCAGGCCCTTGACGATCAATGGCATAAAAAAGACCAGGCCGTAACCAGCATACTGGTGGCCGAGTTCAACGAATGTCAGGAGCCACACCTTTATGCTGCCAAAGGCGGCGCCGAGCGTGAAATGGCGTACTGATTCCTGCTGTGCCCGTTCGGCAGCAAGGCGCCCCTCGAGCCAATCTCGTGACTGAGTGCCGAGCCACGGTGCCTGACTAGGTCGGTCGGTCAGAAGCCAGAGGATCAACGCGCCCGTGATAATCGATGGCACGGCCTCAATGATAAACAGCCACTGCCATCCAGCTAAGCCAAGAACCCCGTCGAGATGCATGAGCTCGCCACCGATTGGCGGTCCGAGGATCTGCGAAATGACGCCGGCCGACATGAACCAGGCGACGATGCGGCTGCGATATCGCGCCGGAAACCACCAGGTGATGTAGATCAGGACCCCAGGAAAGAATCCAGCCTCGGCGAGTCCGAGTAAGAAGCGGACCGCGTAAAATGACCAATTATCCCAGACGAATGCCGTCAGCGCGGAGACAATGCCCCAGGTGACGAGGATGCGGGTCAGCCAGACGCGTGCGCCGAAGCGTTCGAGAATGAGATTACTAGGGATCTCCGCAAGTAGATAGCCAAAGAAAAAGACGCCCGCGCCAAAGCCGAACTCCGCATTCGAGAAATTGAGGGCAGGGCTCATTGTGGTGGCCGCCATGCCAATATTGGCTCGATCGAGGCTCGCACAGAAATAGCCGAGCATCAGGATCGGCACGAGCCGCCAAGTGACGCGGCGCATCGTTTCGCGTTCAATAATGGCTAGGGTGTCAGGCGGTGTGGCCGAATCCATATCTTCCTCCCATATGGCACATATGTTCATGTCGCAGCGCTCGATCGCGCTGCTGCTTTTTCTAAGGACGTGCCGGTTTCCGTCTTTAGCGCACTCGAAGTTTCTCGAGCGCAGTTTCGTTAATCTCAATTCCAAGACCCGGTGCGGTGGGCAGGTGAAATACACCTGCGATTGGCTTGGGCGCATTGATGAAGATCGTGTGACGTCGCGTGCTCGGATCGTCCAATTCGCAAGGCTTCGTCGCGTGAAGCTGGGAGGCGCAGACATGCAAATTGGCAAGATGGCCGACGGTTGGCTGTGTCTGATGCGGCACGAGTTCGACGCCATGTGCGTTGCAGAGGGCCGCGCAACGCAATAGCCCGGTGATGCCGCCCATTTTGATGATATCGGGCTGAACCATACGAACACCCGACTGGATCAACTCCAGGATGGCTGAGGTCGTATAGCTTTGCTCGCCGGCAGATACGGTGATGTCGAGCCTCTGAGCAAGCGCTCCGAGCTCTCTGGGATGATAATGCTGCAACGGTTCCTCAAACCACCAATAGCCAAGCTCCTCCAAAGCGCGTCCGACTCGGATTGCTCCGCCGAAGGAGAGGCCGTTATTGGCGTCGAACGCCAGGGGGAAACCGTCGCCGACCAAACGGCGTACCGCGCGGGCCTTTTCAATGTCGCCGGCAATATCCTGATCGAGCTGCGTTCGATCATTATCGAACCGAATCTTGATGGCCGCGGGATTGTCGCGCATGCGTTCTTCGACAGCCCGGCAGACTTCGTCGACGGTGCGCTGACCGACGCTATTGCGTCCGATCGAGGCGTAGAAGGGCAGGGTGGTCCGCCAGGCACCTCCGACAAGCTTGTAGATCGGCTGACCGAGAAGTTTCCCCTTAAGGTCCCATAGGGCGATGTCAATCGCCGCAAGCGCGCCGGCGAGGGCGCCCTCGGGACCAAGCTTGACCAGCCCGTGCACCAGACGGTCCTGAAGCACGGCATGATCCAACGGATCGGCACCAAGAAGGGAAGGCGCAATGTCATGCTCGATCATAGCAAGGGAGGCGCGGCCGCCTTGCATAGGCGAAGCTTCGCCGAGCCCCATAAGGCCGTCATCAGTATAGATACGCACGAAGGCGCTACGCATTGCCGGCGTGTCGGAGGGCGACCACTGCACCTGGACGGTTTCCACGCGATCAATCTTCATACATTGCTCCGCATTATAGATTATATATAATCTTTTATTGCAACGTAACTGAAGCATCGGGCTATATCAACCGGCAAATAGGAGATTCTTGTGCTGGAAAATGCCGAGACGGAATTCGACGCGATGGGCGTGCCCAATTATCATCGGGTACGCGATGCGATGCGTTCGGACATCGCGAAGGGAAACCTCGCGCCGAACGCACGCTTGAAGATCAGTGATCTGACCGCACGTTACAGGCTCAGCCCGGCACCGATTCGCGAAGCACTGGCGCAATTGGCAACAGAGGGATGGATCGTCATCCATCCCAACCGAGGCGCCTGGGTGAGAGCAATCGACGAGGCGTTCCTCAGAGATCTCAATGAGATCAGGATCGCGCTCGAATCTTACATCACTGGCCAGGCGGCTGCCGTCGCGACGGCGGATCAGGTCGCGGCGCTCGAAGCAATCGAAAGCCGGTATGAGCAAACGCTATCCAACGCAGGTGCAATGGACATTGCTCGCCTCGTCCAGTTGAATGCGCAACTGCACGATGCAATTAAGGCAATCCGTCCCAATCAGGAAGCTGGGGTGCTGATGCAGCGCCACAGCATCTTCTTTAACACGATGCGCACTGCATGGGGTTATGGCAACTACCGACCACACCAGATTGCTGAGGAACATCGTCGTTTGATTGATGCGTTTCGCACTAATAACGGACCGCTCGCCGAGCAAATTTCGCGAGAACATATTGCCCACGCCATGGATGATCTGCTTCAGCTGTGGCGAGCACGAAATGTCGAGGCAAGATAATTGCGTTGCACGGCGGTCTTGCGCTCGCTGTTCTTGATCTTTTCGAGCAGCGCCTCGTCATACCGGGTGTGCTGGCTCGGAGACCGCTGTAACCAGCCATGACGATATACCCAGTGCTTCGTAGAGCCATGCCCCTTTGCGCGGCAGTCGTTGCGACGCAACGACGATAGGGGCCAGATGGTGGAGAGCACAGCCGCGCTTGTACTGAGGAGTGATGCCACCGAAAGGCCCGTTTAGGATTTTGCCAGAGTAAGGGCTGCTTGGACACCGCCTTCCAAAAGAGCTGCCGCCTGCGACGGGTCGGAAACAGCACGGGCAATCTGCAGGGTGCCGACCATGAGCGCAAAAATCGCTCTTGCCTTATCACGGGCGAGAGATGAAGACGAAGAGGGAAGTCCTGATGCGAGGGAATCAGTATATTTTCTCAGTTCAACTTCATAGGCCTCGCGAGTCGGTTCCGGTTGTCTTGCGAGTTCGGGCAACAGCGCAGCCGATGGGCACCCGGTTTCGCGGCGGAGCATATGGTCGACGTTGAGATAGCTGCGGATGATGCTTTCAAGACCTACCTGGTCGTTTAGAGCCTTCTCGAGAATTTCCCGCTGATGTGTCAACGCACTCACCATGGCTTCTTTCACGAGTGCTTCTTTTGAATCGAAATGCGCATAAAATGCGCCATTCGTTAACCCGGCCTCCGTCATAATCCCAGCCAATCCGGAGGCGGCCGCGCCATCGTGGCGAAATCGCCTGGCCGCAACCTCGACAATGCGACGTCTCGTGCTTTCTTTATGGCCCTTTTCAAACCGCATCTGTTGTCTCCCGAAGTGCTTGCGTTACGCGATTCATCGCGATCTGCATATGGTTCTCATACGTCAGGAGGCTGCCGTTTCAAGAGCAACCAGCAGGTCTCGGTCGAGCTGTTGGGCGATTTCGCCCACCTGTAAATCTTCGAACTGACCGAAGGCGGTGAGCGGGCGATCATATTCAAACGCAACGCCGCCCGTGTCGTCGCGCAGAAGGACTCGGACGGGTGCGTAGAGGCCCGCAGATATGCGATGCCGCGTCATCTTCGATGCCGTCAACGGATTTCCAATGTCGTACTGGACCGACTGACGCTCCAGACCTGCCACCTGTAGAAGCGCACCATGATCCCTGAAGCCGAAAATCGAGAGAGATGGGAGAGCCTCGAGCTCTTGAAGCGCACGCTCTGTTTGCCGATAACGCAAGAGGGTGAAAATACCGTCGTCAATGCGAGGGATAAGCGACTCCAGCTTTGACCTGACGGCACTGAAATCTTTCTCGGAACGGATCGTGACATGGTCGATGCTGATCGTCTTGATGTCTGTCGTAATCGTCATTTGCTTAACCTTTTCAGTGGTGGGTCGAAGCGCGCCGCCTTGACCGAGTTCGCGCTTCAAAGAGACGAGATACCGAGCGCTTCAACCCGGCGAGCCAGTGTCAGCAGGCGACGATCGCCACCAGCGGGAGCATCGATCTCAAGGCCGATCGGAAGGTTGTTGCTCACTCTGCCCATGGGTAGGCTGATGCCCGGGAGACCAGCTCCGCTGGCCGGGATGGTGTTTTTCGCCAGCGCCGCGAAGGTCACTTGTTTGCCGCCGATCAGGAACTCATTTTCCTTTCCAATCTTTGGTGCCGTGCACGGGGTCGTTGGCAGAATAAGTGCCTCAGCACCGCTTTTCGTAAAAGCGTCGGTGAACAGTCGCTGGATCTGCGGCCGGTCGATAGTGAGGGCTTTGTGATAGGCATCCGCAGCCAGCCATTTCGATCCGGTCGGCAGCACCAAATGCTGCCAGACGTCCCTCAAACCGGGCTTCAGGTCGTCGTAGATTTCTTGAAACGAGGTTGGAATATCGTTGTCGCGAAGAAAGCCGACGATCGCTTCCCTTGTTTCACGGAAGAAAAGGTTCCAGGTCGTTGTGTTGGCGAGCGCCGCAAACTCGTCGCCAAAATCGATCTCAATAACTTCAGCTCCACCATCGCGCAGTCGACGCACAACCTCGTAGAACCGCGCTCCGACATCGGCGTCGATCAGGTCGAGATATTGCTTCGGGGCGTATGCAAATCTCACTCCGTTAAGATCGCCGCGCATAAGCCCCGCCGATTGCGGAGTCTTCGTTATGATCTGGTCAATCAGTTCGCAATCTTCCACTGTGCGGGCGAAAACACCGGTCGTGTCGAGAACATGTGAAATCGGAGCGACACCGTTCCGTGGCCAGCGACCAGTCGTCGGCTTAAATCCCACCACACCACAAAGTGATGCCGGTACTCGGATCGAACCGATGGTGTCGCCTCCGAAGGCCGCAGGGACAATTCCCGCGGCTACAGCCGCGGCCGATCCGCTCGATGATCCACCACTCACCCGATCAAGGGTGTGGGGGTTTTTCACCTGCCCGTAGGGACCATTGTCTCCGGTCAAACCATAGGACATTTCAACGAGGTTATTCTTGCCAAATACGATTGCGCCAGCCTCTTTTATGGCACTGACCACGCCCGCATCATGAGTGGGTATGAAGTCTTTCAGATTGTTGACACCGAGCGTCGTGCGCAACCCATTCGTCAGGTAGCTGTCCTTCACACCGAGAGGGACACCAAGCAAAGGGTCGGACGCGCCAGCAGATCGTGCCTTGTCAGCAGCGTATGCCGCCTTAATGACAGCCTCCTCATCGATCGTGATGAATGCCTTGAGCTCCGATTTCTCTCGCGCCTGCGCCATAAGGGCTTCGGCGTAGGTTTCCGCTGAGAAGTCGCCGTCGCTCATTGCCCGAGCAGCCTGCACGACGCCGATTGCCGTAAAGCCAAGTTCGCTCGGCTCGCCTGAAATTACTTCCGTTTGCATGAAAAGTTCCTCGTTAAGTGTCTGATTCCGCCGCCCACTGGATGAGAGCGCCAGTCAATGGAATTACGATCATAATATAGAATTATGATCGTAATACAATAGCGGTCGAAATTTATTCAGATAAGCCGTTGAGGCGATGAACTCATGTGCCTCCGTGAGCGCGATTTTAGGGGCTGCTGTTTCCGCGGCGCTCCCGATGAAAGGTGCTGCATGGTGCTGGAGATGCGAAGATTTCTGTTGAAAGTGTCGTCAACCTATGACGCGAGACAGGCTTGCATCGCCTTTGGCGGCAGGCATGGTGGAGCAAAGGGAGGACCTTGGCGGCATCTGCGCCCGCGATGTCCGACCAAATAGTTGCAAAACATCCTGTGCGCCACCCTGCAATTTGGACGCCTGACGCGTACGTGGGGGCGGGCCAGAGGTCGGCGCGCTATTTCAGGAGAAGATCGAATACGACCGTCTTGAAATCGAGTAGAGGCTTATCACTTTTTTCAGCCCGCATGCGCAGCAATGCGCCCTCCCAACTGTTCAACACAAACCGGGCCAAAAGCGTCGCAGGCACGGCACGACCGACGGTTCCCTCATCCTGTGCCTGTGCGATACAAGCCTCAAAAAACCGCGTCCACGATCCGAAATGCATTGAAAGTCGCTCGCGCATCAGGGCGCTGTGATCCGCGACCTCGGCGCTGATATTTCCGAGAAGGCACCCTCTCACGAAGCCGGCTGCCCTGAATGCGTCGATCCTGTCGTCAAAATAACCCGCCAAGCGGGCAAGGGGAGCAATTGTCGCATCGCAAAGCATGCTGCGCAGCTTGTCTTCATTTCGATCGAAATAGGCATCGAGGACTTCGGCGCCGAAAACCTCTTTGCTGGCGAAGTGATTGTAAAACGATCCCTTGGGGACGCCGACGCTCTCGGCAATGCCTTGGACACCTGTCGCGGCATATCCGTCGGCATGAAACATCCGCAAACCTGCCTGAACCAGGTTATCGCGGATGCCGGGCTTCGGTTTGGGGCCCCTCCGGCCGGGTGACGAAGATTTCATCCGATACATCCTTGACTAATTAATTCCGACCGGTCACCTTGTAATTAATACACCTGGCAAGCCGGTGTCAAGAAACGCAATCTCCTACAGAGCATCCCGCCGTGCCTGACGCATAACTGTGCAGCCTTGTCCACGACACTCGAAGCGAGAACCGCCGCCTTCCTCAAATCATGGAGAGAAACATGACCGCAAACCCACCCTCAGACGATGGACTTTCCTGGAGGACCCTTAATATCAAACGCCCGGGCCTCAGCCGCGACGTACCACCCGGCCGCGAAGAACTGCTGTGGGTGGCAAATTCATCAACGCTGATTTGCGGCGAACGCGATGCGGTCCTTGTCGACACCTTCCTCACCATTGAACAGACACAGACGCTGTCGGATTGGGTTGCCGCCAGCCGCAAGAATCTGACCGCCATCTATGTCACTCATGGGCATGGCGATCACTTCTTCGGACTGGCGCCACTGCTCGAACGTTTTCCGAACGCCAGGGCCGTTGCGACGCCCGCCGTGGTCGAGGCCATGCACGAACATCTGTCGCCGGCTTCAGTCGAGAATTTTTGGCGCAGGCTTTTTCCAGGACAGATCCCCGATCGGCTGCTTGCGGCTCAACCACTGGAAAACAATGAACTGGACCTAGAAGGGCATAAGCTGTTGGCGGTGAACGCGGGGCGGACCGATACGGCGGTGTCGACCTGCCTATATGTGCCGTCGGCGGGTCTGATCGTCGGCGGCGACGTCGTCTACAACGGAATTCACCTGTATCTCGGCGAAACCACCACCGAGAGCCGGATCGAATGGATTTCGGCGCTGGATCGGCTCGAAGCCCTTACCCCTCGTACGGTGATCGCAGGACACAAGGTACCGGAAAATCCTGACGACCCGCGCATCATCGGTGAGACGCGGCAATATATCCACGACTTCAATCGCCTGAACGATGCGACGACGACTGCGCGCGAACTCTATGATGCAATGCTGCAGCTTTATCCCAATCGCGTCAATGTGGGCTCGCTCTGGGGAGCCGCGAACATTGCGAAGAAGCAGGCTTGAGGCTGGAGACGGGTAGGTCGTCGTGCCCGCCTCTCCCTGTGATCCAAGACACGTCCAATTACCTCAATTCGAAAAGAGAATATCCAATGCAAAATATGCTCTTGGCAGTTGCCGTTACTCTTGCAACTGTTTTCGCGACTGCAGCTTCGGCGAACAATAAGGACCGGCTGGACAGCCGCACCGTCAGCACGATCGAATCGCGCTTCAATAAGCTCATGGAGCTGGCGAACAAGCATGACATCAGCAGCCTGCACACGATGTTCTGGCAATCGCCGTCCGCTCTTCTCGTCGCGAAGAGTGCCATTCCATCCGAAGGAAACTGGGCAGGCTTTTGGGGCAATGATGCAATCGATCGGAAACTGCACGATATAGCCGCCTCGGGTCCGGTCGTGCTGACCCCTGATCTCTCGAAGCTTAAGATCATTGGATTGACCCCCGATATCGCGGAATCCTATGCGCCTATGGACATCACCGTCTCCTATGCTGGACAGGACGGAACGCCCAAGCCATTCCTTATGATCATCACCTGGAAGAAAGTCGCGAAGGACTGGAAAGTCGCCTCGGAAATCATATTGCCCATACCGGCAAGCCCTGCGCCTGGGGCCGTTCATCGGGGATAGTAGGCCGTTGACGTGTCGTATCGGTCAGCCTTGAGCCTCCTTCCAGATCAAACGGCAGAAACATCGGGTGCAGTCCTGCCGAGTGGAACGAATGGGTGGTGAGTTCGGTTCTGGTTTGCGCCTTTTCAGGTCCAACACTGATCTCTTTTGCGGAAGTAAGCCTGTGGTATTTTGAGCTGGTCGCTTGGTCCATCGCAAAGGGCAACTGAAATGGAATTCGCCAAACAATATGAGCTGCACGTCGCGGATCCGACGAAGGACTGGCCGGCTGTGGCAACATAGTTCCCCGAGCAGAGTTTGCCAGCCAAGGCCGAGGTTGGTCGGGCGCACGGAACTGAACTCGGCGCGCCCTCAAGCAATTGTATTGATTACCGCGAGAATCTGACCCATTTTTCATTTCGCGGTGGTCCAATCGGACCTTTAAATGATGTTCGCCGACAATATGATAGCTCGCATATTGTGGGCCAACGCGAAATGAAAAAGTGGGTTAAATCATGCCGCAATTCAACACCTCAGCAAGTTCCATACATCCGACTATGCCGGATCGGATGCCTAAGTCATTGATAATGCGCGATGCGACGCGAAAATTGAGGTTTGATTCCCCTCACATCAAGAGTGTGAGCCACCCGCAGCCCGCGTTTACGTGAATGCGATATACTCTGATGCGACCGAGACCACCAACGAGCCAGACGATAAACACAGTCCATTGCGGCGGTCGCGGACAGTTTGCGTTCGAGGGAAGGCAACCAAACCTGGTTACCTTCCCGATTCTTACCGGCGATTCTTGCGCCAGGGCGCATTCTTCTGCCAGTCACCCGCCATGATGGTCCCGAACGGGATCACTTCGTCGACCACTTCGGCAAGGCCGTAATGTTCGATTTGTGCCCGCACGTTGGCGGCGCTCTTGTAGGCGCTCGGCAGTTCCGACACGTCGGCAAAGCCGGAGAAGAAGCGCACATCGAGGCCGCTTGTCTCCTTTTCCAGGATTGCCGCGATGTTGTTCGGGCTGAGCCCGCGCGAATCCGCCCCATACTCCGCCGCCAACTGCCGCATATGCGCGCTGCGCGAGATATTGCGGCCGGCGCCATGCGGCGAGAAGCCGAGACCGTGAGCGGCATTCGTCCCGCGAACGATCAGCACCGGTTCCGCCATATTGAGCGGAATGATGGTCAGATCGGTTGCATCGTGTGCCCAGTTATCAAACGCCGGCGTTGCACCCTTGCCGTGATAGAATAGCCCGTCCGACTTCCGGAAGACGAAGTTATGCTCGTTCCAGAAGCGATCGGCGATCTTGGCCGAGAGCTTTTCCGCCGCCATGTCGTGCAGGACATAGTGGTTTTCCTTCGTCCACTGACGGATCGTCTGCAAGGCCGACCAGTAGAGGTCGCCTTCCTCGGTATCCGCTGGGACCCTGG
This sequence comes from Martinezella sp. CNPSo 3890, assembly GCF_057784455.1. Lineage (NCBI taxonomy): Bacteria > Pseudomonadati > Pseudomonadota > Alphaproteobacteria > Hyphomicrobiales > Rhizobiaceae > Martinezella > Martinezella sp. CNPSo 3890. Next base: position 117,937 of record NZ_JBXSOR010000014.1, read on the forward strand.
CATTCTCGCGGTGGGTCTCGGGCGAGAGCTGGCCGCGAAACCGGTTGGCGATCTTCATGCCCTTGTCGTAGAGGCGTGCACCCGGAGCTCGCGATCCATGATGAGTGACAAGCGCGGTTTCGCCGGTCGACTTCATCGTGCCGACATAGGCAAAATGATTGCCGTCGCCCTGGGTCGCGAAGTGTTCGATGCCGGCGCTCAACGCTCCATCGCGTAGATAGGGGTTCTGCTCGAAAGCCGACAGCGTCGCTTCCGAAGGCTTGAGCTGTGCGCCGCGCGGACGGCCGCCCGGGCCGAAATGCGTCACGGTATGCACAGCGTCCAGTAGCGACTTCGGATCGATGCCTGGAAAGATCGAGATCGCCATCGAGCAGCAAATATCGGCTGAATGCATGCCGGGATGGATCGCTTCGGACGCCACGACACCGCCGACCGGGATCGTGCCGACCGGACCCGCCGGGCAGGCATCCGGCATGATTGCCGCGGAGCGGACGACCGGCGTGCGCACCAGTGCCCGCATTGTTGCGTGGACCTTTTCGACATTATCCTGCTCAAAAGCGTTCTCGGCGCGGATGTTCGAATAGATCTCGATGTCGTTATCGGCCCGGAGGGCGAGCGTTGGCCCCGGCTGGAAAGCCTTTGCCGCGTCCAGCGCATCCGCCATCGAGCCGCCCTTGCTCAACACCGCGTTGGCGGCGTCGAGGGCTGGGCGGAACCATTTTCCCTGGCTCATGCCGGCATCGATCAAATCCTGTCCGCTCATTACCGTTGTCATTGTCTTTTCTGCGTTTGCAGTCCTTCTGTTAGGTTGCTTCTCTTCAGACACCGCTTGGGTGATGAACCTGCAGGGATCGTGGTAGTCGCTTCCTGTTGGTTCGTGCCAGATACATTTCAAGAGGCGTGCCAATTTGAGGAAATGAACGTAAGCGCCGTTAGAAATTCTTATATCTATTTGTTTTAAATGAGAAAAAATTTCTGCTTCCGTTGAAGAAGTCTACGGTTGTGGATTCTGACCTTGGAAGAATATTATCCTGTTATCTAGGAATCTATAATTTTGGATAGGCCATGAAGCGGCGCGTCGCCATCAGCATATTGGGAACGACACTGGATGCCGGGAAATGGGACAATCGCTGGAGCCGGTGGCGACCCACGGTCGCGCTTTGTCAGCAGCCAGGTCTTTTCATCGACCGGCTGGAGCTGATCCACGACAATCATGCGCAGCCCCTCAGCCATCGCATTATCAGCGACATAGGAACCGTCTCGCCGGCAACGGAAGTGCGCAGCAATGTCATCAACTTCCGTGATCCCTGGGATTTTTCCGAGGTCTACACAAACCTCAGGGACTTTGCCCGCGGTTACAGTTTTGATCCCGACACGGAAGACTATCTCGTCAACATAACCACTGGCACGCATGTGGCGCAGATCTGCTGGTTCCTGCTGACCGAAGCGCGCATCATTCCCGGCCGGCTGCTGCAGCTTTCGCCGCCGCGCGATCGGGAGGGGGAACAGGATGTTGTCGGCACGCACCGGATCATCGATCTGGACCTTTCCCGTTACGATGAGATCGCCAAACGTTTCGCGTCGGAACGGGAGGATGCAGCCTCCTTCTTGAAGTCCGGCATTTCGACGCGCAATGCCGCCTTTAACAGGATGATCGACGAGATCGAGAGAGTGGTGATCCGATCGACCGCACCCGTCCTTCTCACCGGACCGACCGGCGCCGGCAAGTCGCAGCTTGCCCGCCGCATTTACGAATTGAAAAAGAGCCAAAGGAAGATCAGCGGACCTTTCGTTGAAGTCAACTGTGCGACATTGCGTGGCGATCAGGCCATGTCAGCTTTGTTCGGCCATGTGAAGGGCGCCTTTACGGGTGCCGCCAGTGAGCGTGCGGGCCTCCTGAAATCCGCCGATAAGGGTGTCTTGTTCCTCGATGAGATTGGCGAACTCGGTCTCGACGAGCAGGCCATGTGCCTGCGCGCGATCGAGGAAAAGAGATTCTTGCCCGTCGGCGCTGACCGCGAGGTCGCGGCAGACTTCCAGTTGCTTGCCGGCACCAATCGCGATCTCGGCGAAGATGTTCGCAACGGACGCTTCCGTGAGGACCTCTACGCGCGGCTCAATTTGTGGACCTTCCAGCTGCCGGCTCTGCGCGAACGAAAGGAGGACATAGAACCCAATCTCGATTTCGAACTGAGGCGCTATCTGGAGCGCGAAGGCGAGAACGTCACCTTCAACAAGGAGGCGCGGGAGCGCTATCTGGCGTTTGCCACCAGCGCACAAGCCATCTGGAGTGCCAATTTTCGCGATCTATCGGCCTCGGTGACGCGTATGGCAACGCTTGCGCCACACGGGCGTATTACCACCGAAGTCGTCGATGACGAAATCAAGCGCCTCAATGCGTTTTGGCGCCGCGCGACCGATAATAATGGGACCGATGCGATCATCGAAGATGTGCTGGGCGCAGAAGCTGCCGCCCGCCTCGATCGTTTTGATGCAGTGCAGCTTGCAAGCGTTCTTCAGACCTGCCGCGAGCACGCGACGGCGAGCGCTGCCGGCAGAGCCTTGTTTGCGGTCTCGCGATTGGAAAAGAAAAGCAGCAATGACGCTGATCGTCTGACGAAATATCTTGCGCGCTTCGATCTCAGATTTGAGGACGTCAAACGGCGGTGACCGACCGTAGGATCGTCAGTGCTTATATCTGAAAGCCGGAAGACGAGTTGCATAAGTCCGCCTCGTCGGAAACATAACATTCTCAAAGGCTTAGCAGGCTTATGGTTGTTCGAAGCAGCCGGGCCGACGGTTCGCATCCATTCAAGAGCAAAAGTAGGAGGGACTGAAGGCAGAGGCATTTCAGGGCTATCGGCTAACTTAGCAGTAAGAAGAAGCAAGCTGCGCCATCTGAGATCACTTCCAACGATTGGCCGGATCGTTGTCGCTTGCGGGAGACGACTAAGGGGATTTCTACCGGTGCCAGGCTAAATGCCCTGCGTATCGCTTGACGATCCTTGTAGGCAGGGTAGCGATCAAGGGGACTCCCTGAACGGCGGTCAGCACAGTGGAAATTTCGACGCGTCAGGGGAAGACTTTCGACGTACGTCATTCCCAGATCACGGTTTAGTAATTTCCAATCGTGATGACGTTGACTTCCAATTATCATGGTGCAAATTTCCAACTGTCAGAGATTCGGAGAAAGCATGTACGAACGTCTCGTCGCGCACCGGGTGGAGGAAGCCCTTTCAGATACCCCGGTGGTCCTGATCGTAGGACCGCGCCGGGCAGGCAAAACCACACTTGTCCGGAAAATCGGGGAGGCCGGTCGGACCTATATTACTCTCGACGATCAGACGACGCTCGATGCCGCGCAATCCGATCCGACCGGTTTCATTCGCAGCCTCGATCGCGCCATAATCGATGAGGTCCAGCGCGCGCCCGATCTGCTGCTTGCGATCAAAAAGACGGTGGACGAGGGCTATCGTCCCGGGCGCTTCCTCCTGACTGGCTCGGCCAATGTGCTCACCTTGCCGCGAGTTGCCGACAGTCTAGCGGGACGAATGGAAACCATTCGAATGCTGCCACTTGCTCGCGCTGAAATAAAAAGTCAGACGCCGACGTTCCTCGAACGACTATTTGAGGGGAAGCTTCAGGGAAACCGAGAGGCGATTGTCGGCGACGACCTCATCCAGCTCGTGCTGTTAGGAGGTTTTCCCGAGGCGATTAGCCGCGAGAGCGAACGGCGACGACAAGATTGGGCTCGGTCCTATCTGACATCTGTTCTGACCCGCGATCTTAGAGACATCGCCGAGATCGAGAAGCTGACCGAGCTGCCGAAATTTGTTCGACTGCTGGCGGAGCATTCGGGGCAGTTGGTCAACTATTCGCAGTTCGGCTCCAGCATCCATGTCAGCCACAAGACGGGGCAGCGCTATGTGGCACTGTTGGAGCAGGTCTACCTCGTCTCGACATTGCAGCCTTGGTACACAAACACGCTTAAGCGGATCGCCAAGACGCCGAAGCTACATTTTCTTGATGCCGGCCTTCTCGCAGCGGTGCGCGGGTTGACGTTCGATCGCACAAAGGCGGACCGCAGCGTATTTGGCGCGCTTCTGGAAAGCTTCGTGTTTGCCGAAATCCTGAAGCTCTCGGATGCGTCCGACTTACGCCTGACGCCATATCATTTTCGCGATCAACAGATGCATGAGGTGGACATCGTCCTAGAACGCGATGATGGCATGATCGTGGGGATCGAGGTTAAGGCCTCAGCGACGGTGAAGTCCGGTGACTTCGCCGGACTGCGGACCCTGGCCGAAGCGTGCAAGGACCGGTTCGCCTACGGTGTAGTGCTGTACGATAGCACCGATTTCGTTCCCTTCGGCGACAGGTTGGCCGCAGCGCCATTGTCCGCCTTATGGGGCTGATGATCATCCGACAATCTGCAAATCATCGCGCACAAGGCACAGCCTGTCCATCAAACCTGTTTTGAGATGGACCTGTTGCCGTAAGGGGTGCTAAAGCAAGCCAAAGCAGATCTGATTTCCGACAATCGCCACGTAGGCGGTGAATACTGCCCAAACTGGAAGACTTGGCAGCGCTTGAATCAGGCTGGTTAATAGGATCGTATCCACAATAGCGTCGCCTCAGCAAAGAGAAATGATACACGTCGCCGTGGGTTCGAATCTAATCAAGAGCAACACACGCTACAAGGTATTTCGTTTCGGGCTCACAGGTCTCCACACCGGCGCGCTGGCCCCATTTCCGCTCTCAACTGAAGGTAATGCGTCGTTAAGCGATCCAGGCTGAAACCTCGGTTGAGCCCGCTGGGGTTAGGCAGGACCCAAGTTTGTGCTTCGGCAAAAAGGCCGCTTTGCTTTCCCCAATCGCAGTCGGGCTTCGATGTGATCGCTAAAAAAGCGGCTTTCCCGAGAAAGGCAAGGTTGGCCGGTGCGAATGCCCTCATCTTCGCTTCAAAAAGAGGCGCTGCCTCTTTGTAGTCGCTTCCCGTCAACTCGTTGGCACTCCGGGTTGCGCGGGAGACAACGGCGGTAATGCCGCATCCGTATTGGAGCAGTTCCCCCTCTTCTTCGGGCCGCAGGAGGCGCGGCGTGAATCCGGAAAGGTATAAGACCTTCCAAAAGCGGCTGCTGGGAGACGAGAAATTGTGGCCATCCCGGACGGCCGAAAGCGCGGGGTTCAGGCCACAGAATACGACCGAAAGATGAAGGTCAAGAACGTCGGACAGCCCTACTGTCGCCGGCTCTTCATCCCGCTGACGATCCGTAGCCGAGGACATCGTTAAGTCTCTCCAGTCGGTAGGTTGCGCTCAATAATGTCGATTACTGCTTCGTACCGCTCGAAAGGCCGACAATTTGCATCATGGTCCGGCTGATAACCTCCTCGTTATGGAGCTCTCCGATCAGCAGCTTGAGCCAGCTGAAGCCAACCCATAAACAAATCTTGTCATCAACCTCCTGCGCCTGCAGTTCACCCCGGTTTGCCGCGTCCGTCAAAATTCGTCTGACGTCCGCCGTCCTTTCCGGAAGAAACCTATCACGCAAGGCGCTGAGCGCTTCCGAAGTGCCTTGTGCCTCGGCGATCAGTCCGCGCAGTGCGGCTCCTGCCGGGTGTGATGCCCAGAATCGCCAGAGGCTCGTGGTGTATTGCACGAGATCGTCGATGAGGTTTCCGGTGTCGGGAACAGGCACGGAAGCCGAGCGTTCGGTCGTATAGATGGCGATGAAGAGATCGGCCTTTGTTGGATACCAGCGATAGATAGTGGTTTTTCCGGCGCCGGCGCGTCTTGCGACCTCATCGACCGAAAACCCGGCATAACCCCTTTCCGAAATCAGATCTCGGGCGGCGGCAAGCACCGCCGCTTCGGCGTCGGGGTTGCGGCGCGCTCCGATCGACGTTCGTTTTTTCGCTGTCGGGGTCTTTGTCTTCGTGGTCATTGCCAGCACCTATCCCAACTCGCCACCATCGATCAATGGCGGGCAATCTATCTTTCGATCAAATGCGCCCGAGAGGGAGAGGGCTCAAACCGATCGGCAAAGTATTGGGTTTCCCTCGCAACGAGCCCACTATCAAACTCCATGATGCTGACTGCGTAGGACGGTTTGCCGTCATAGGTCAGAACGAACTCCGTAACCCATAAGTCGCCGCTGCCGGTGATCCGGCGCACGCTGAACCGCTTCTGGTTCGGCTGAACGAAGCGGCTTTCCTGGATTTTGCAGCGACTATGGATACGCTCGCCGGACTGCGGGTATTCGAGCAATGCATCGTCCCGATAGATTTCATGCTCGTGATCGAAATCGCCAGCGTCGGAAGCAGCCCAATGCCGCTCAAGCGCCAGTCTCACTGTTTGGTCATTCATTCTGGCCTCCTTTACCTGCTGTAGCACAACCTGAAATCGGCTCCGATGGTCATCGAAGCCTGACGCGCCGTAGAAAGACTGGCGATTCTCGCTCCTCCCTAGCCTGTAGCCTATTTTGGATTTGCACGAGGGATAAAACCCGGAACGCCTGTTTCGACGACATTGTTGAACCGGATATTCGTCGAGATGTCGGAACGGATCCGCGTCATTTCTTGATCGAGAATGGTTGAGATGGAGAAATTCTCTTCGATGCGGAGAGGCTTGGTCGACGTCGTCAGGAAGGCGGTGCCGCGCTGTACGGCCCAGGCGAGCGCTACTTGCGCCGGTGTCTTGCCGAGGCGTTCGGCGATCCCGGTGATGATAGGGTCTGCAAGCAAGTTGGGCTCCATCGCGTGGCCCAGCGGTGCAAATGCCAGCAGCACGATCTCGTTAGCCTGGCAATAGTCGAGCAGCTCCCATTCGGGCAGGTAGGGATGAGCTTCCACCTGTACGATCGCCGGCCTGATGCGTGCGTTCGCGACAATCTCCTTCAGCTTGTCCAGGGTGATGTCCGAAAGGCCTATCGACCCACAACGACCGCTATCGACAAGCTCTTCAAGTGCGTTCCAGGTTTCGATCAGGCTGATCCCTGAATCATAGATGACCTGACCGTTTTCGTCTCGAGGATCCTGTTCCTCGCCCGGAAGAAAGGCATAAGGCGTATGGATCAGATAGGCGTCCAAATAATCAAGCTTCAGGCGTCGAAGACTTGCGTCAAACGCGGCTTTCACCCGTTCCGGGCGGTGGTTCGTGTTCCATAGCTTCGTCGTGATGAACAGCTCCTCGCGTCGAACGGTCCCGCCGGCGACCGCCTCGGCGACTGCCTCTCCGACCGCCTCCTCGTTGCCATATCGTTCGGCGCAGTCGAAATGACGAAATCCAACGGATATGGCCTTCCTAACTGCTTGCTTCGTCGCGACCGGGTCGGGAATGAGGGTACCGAACCCGACGGCAGGCATTTCTTTACCGCCTGTGATAAGGGGGATCGTCTTGCAGCGCAGCATGTCTGGGGCTTCCATTGGCCTACTCCTTCGATTTGAGAACGAAATTGAATGGCTGAGATCGTCTGTCGTCCTGCAAAAGCTGGACGAACGGCATCGCATCTTCAGTTTCTTGGTTGATTGCTAGCGATGGCTCCTTGGCCAAGCTTAACACGATTTCAGGTGTTGACGCAGGTTCGAAACCCGAGCGTTGCGCGCTAATCAGGACGCCGTCATTTTCACGTCACGTGGTCAGCGGATGGGCAGGGGAGGGCCTCATGAGGGCAACTACGATCAATCCGGTGATGGCGGCCGCGAACGTGATCCAGTACCCGTCGATATAGGCCGCGACATTGGCTTCTCGTTGCACGATCGTGGCGAGAACACCAATCCCGCGCTTGGCAACGTCTGCCGGCGATCCTGTCCTTGTACTGGACGCAAGTTGCGACAGCGTGGTTCCCCATCCCGGCGTCGTGCCGGTCACGTGCAGGCCGATAAGATAGGAATGCAATTGTTCGCGTTGTCTGATCCAGGTCACCATGATCGCCGCGACGGTCTCCGAACAAATCAGCCTCATGACCTGGACGTAGGCCGTCAACGATATGGCTCGGGTCGGGTCGACATTACTGAAGAGGGTCGCGACTGCTGCAAGAAAGACTATTTCTTCGCCGAACGTCTGGAGGATCATGATCATTCGGAATTCGGGTGGTGACCATTGGCTCGTCAACTCGGTACCAAGCCATGCGGACAGCAGGAAACACGTAAAGCCTATCGTCAGTGCGGCGCGCTGCTTGAGCTTGCGCACGAGCGTCACCGCAGTGAAGGTCGCGCCGCCCAGCAGGAGGATCGCATACGGTATTTCGAAATCCCCGATCTGCTCGGGGCGCAGTCTCGCTACTGAAACAAGGAAGTTCGGTTCGATCAGCGAACTGCCGAGGCTTGCCGTCATGAAACACGCAATGGCGGCGAACCCGAGTGCGATGTTTCGCGTGCGAAGAACCGAGACATGCGCCCACGGGAATTCGGTCCACGACTCGTGCCACAGAAACGCGCCTATCAGAAAAACAGCCGCGACCAGCAAGGATACGATGAGGCCCGACTGAAACCAATCAAGCCGATTGCCCTGATCAAGCGCGAAATAGAGCGTCGTGAGCGCGACCCCGAACAGCGCCATGCCACCCCAATCGGCGCGTTTGAGAAGCGTATGGTCAGTTGCTGACGGCTTGGCCCCATACCAGAAGAGAATGCCGATCATAGCGGAGACGATAGCGCTTTGCCAGTACAGCCATTGCCAGCCGATTGTCTGTGAATAGCTGCCGGCCGTATAGAGGCCGAGATTTTGCGCGAACAGGATCCGCAGGACGTAGAATGAAAGGGCGAGGATCCAGTACTTGCGGTCAAGGTTGCGGAACGCAGTCAGCAGTGTTGCGCCGACGAACATGCCGAAGAAAGCCGCCCTCAAAGCATGGAGCGCGGCCAGGACGTCGAAGCCGTGGACGAAGGGAATGACCACTGAGATCACTGAGTAGAGTATGGTCGGACCGATCATGACCCGCTTCACCCCGAACACCGCAATCAGCCAGCCGATCGACGGAGCAACGAGGATCTGGGGTGCCGTTGAGAAGGTGCTCAGCCACGCACCCTCATCGAAGCCGAGCCCGAAGGCGCCACGCAGATCCGAGAGCCCAATGCCGGCGGCGCGGACGTCGAAGGCTGTCAATATCGATGCCATGATCATTGCCACGGCAATGTAGCGTTGGCGAGGGAGGTCACGCCGACGCAAGGTCTCAGACATGGTCTTTACCCCTGGTGTCGATGCGCGTCGTGACCGACATACCGGGCCGAAGCCGATCGAAATTTGGCTGATCCGGGTCGAGTTCGATCCGAACTGTGAGACGCTGCGCGACCTTGGTGAAGTTGCCGGTCGCGTTGTCGGCGGGCAGCAAGGCAAAGGTTGATCCCGTCGCAGGGGATATTTTTGAGACTGTTCCATGGAATGCCGTGCCCGGCAGCAAATCGGCAGAGATATCGACCGACTGCCCCTCGTTAACCCTAGACAGCTGATTCTCCTTGTAATTCGCGAGGATGTAGATCTTCGGAAGCGGGACGATCGAGATCAGAGGCGTGCCCGCGACAACATAATTGCCGACCTGCGCGTTTCGCCTGGCGACGATACCATCGACTGGTGCCCGTACGTTTGTGTATCCGAGTTCCAGTTGGCGAGCGGCAAGATCTGATGCTGCCGTATCGAGATTTGCTTTCAGTATATCGCGTTGTCTGGCGAGGACGTCGAGCCTGACCTTCTGGGCGGCGACGTTGGCACGCGCAACAGCCACGTTCGCAAGTGCCCGCTCGTGGGCGGCGCTCGCCTTTTCGAAACTCTGGACCGGACTCACTCTCCCATCAATGCCTAGCCTCGTCTGTCGCTGGCGCTCCTTGTCCGTCTCAACCTCATCGGCGGCTGCCGCCTGCTGCTGCGCAATGGCGACGTCAATCTGCGTAAGCTGAAACGCGTGCTCGATGTCATTATCGTCCAGTTGAGCGCTGACGGCAGCAAGCTTCGCTTTTGCGGCACGAAGTGCGACCTCGTACGGCTTTCTGTCGATGGAGAATATCAGATCGCCCGCCTTGACCTGGGCGTAATCTTCGACCGAGACAGTCTCGACGGTGCCGCTGACACGGGCACTGACCGCGGATATGTCCGAGTAGACCGCAGCGTCGTCCGTGGACTGAACGCTTCTCGTCGCTACCCATGTATCCCAGCGCGTTGATGAAGCAGCGACGGCAACGAACGCAATCATTATAGCGGTTGCGGGGACGATTAATGTCCGCAAGTTTGCCTGTTCCTGCGGAGCGAACGGCGGTGCGCCTGGTGTGCTCGCCTGCGAATTGGCCGGCACAGTCATGGCCGGCTCTTCCGATCGTTTGTCTACTTGGTTCCTGCTCAGCAACCTGATCATATTTTCCACCGTCCGGACTCAGCGTCCGCTTTACAGAACGTCGTCACACAGCCCTTTCCGCGCATCTGCGATGAGGGCGCAATCCTGGAGAACGTCTCTCTCATTCGTGCGCGCTTTCGAAAGGGCGGCAATCTGGTGCGTTGTAGAGATCGAACTTCCAAGCAGCTCGTGTGTAGATTCTATATAAACGATACGTATCGTTTATACAAGAGGCTTCGAAACCTCTCGCATGTTTGGCCGCGGGGGAGGTGGTTTGGTTTGCTTTTGCTACGCCTCGGAAGAGATCGATCCTCACATGCGGACGCATGGAACCCGCGGGTACCTCCACTATCTCCGGTCTCGCGGCCCCATGCCGCTCAAGCGCTTCAGCCACGTCCGTTTTGCCGACGGGCTAAACCCGCATGTATGCCCGGAGATAACCGTCGAAGGTATGCGTTTGTTGGCGTGATCTAAAAACGAAATTCTTCGATTACCAGTGCGTCCCCACAGAGTTACGTCCGCGACAGCGGACGGTGGATCGACCACTTCACAGCAGCGACCATGCATCGGTTTGGATCGAACTCAAGAAAGAACCGCTCAAGGAGAGAACGGCTAGTTGAAGGACGCCGACTGTAGGCGCTACCCACGGTAGGGACGGATTAAACCTCAACTAGGCGTGTCAACTCATAGCAGCAGCGACCGAATAGGCTCCTGATTTCAACGATCGCGCCCGCGAGCCGCGCTTCCCGCTCGCTGCCTAGTGCTATGCGATTTTGTGGTTCGAAACGATAACTGGGTTAGCTCCAAGCCAAAAATGACGGAGGGCTTCATTGCCATAGCCACCGAGGCACGCATAGTTTTGTGTATCCAGATCAATTTCACAACGCCATAGGAGCAAGCATGACCCGCCTTTCGAACACGGTCGCCATCGTAACTGGCGGCGGTAGGGGAATAGGTCGAGAGATCGCTCTACAGCAGGCAAGGGAAGGGGCAAAGGTCGCCGTGCTGGCTCGAACAGCGACGGAGATTGAAGAAACAGCCTCCCTCATCGAGGGAGACGGCGGGCAAGCGATCGCTGTTTCGACGGACATCATTGACCTCGCCGCCGTTGAAAAAGCCTTTGCTCGCGTAGCAACCGAATTAGGCCCGGTCGACATTCTCATCAACAACCACGGCTCGTTTCAGGGCTTTGGTCCTATTTGGGACTGTGATCCCCACGTTTGGTGGCGGGATGTCGAGATCAACCTGCGAGGTACATTCAACACCTGCCGCACGGTCGCTCCTACGATGTTGGCGCGGCGGAGCGGCCGAATCGTGAACGTCGTTGGTGGCGGAACGGGCAACAGCTTTCCTCACGGCTCCGGTTACGCGTCCAGCAAAGCCGCCATCATGCGTCTCACGGAGTGTCTCAATGACACAACCATCGGCCACGGGGTGCGCGCCTTTGCCGTCGATCCCGGTCTTGTTCGGACTGCAATGACCGAACTGCAGCTATCGTCGGAGGCAGGGAAGACCTACCTGCCAGGGATCCAGAAGCTTTTTGACGACGGTGTCGACATCGAACCGTCGCGGGCTGCTCTCTTGATTGCCGATATCGCCGTTGGGCGTTTCGATGCCCTTGCCGGCCGTCTCCTGCGCGGTGTCGATGATCGCGACGCGCTTGCAGAAGAGATGGACGCCATAGTCGCGGCAGACGGCAGAGCGCTACGCTTCAGCGCCGTCGAACAAGCCAAGCTATGAATGCTGGCGACATCGAACGCGTCATCCGCGTCGCCTCCGTGAGCAGCGGCGCCGGTGAGCGGTCGGACGATCTTCATCGCTCGATCAACGATCCCGGCCAACCGTGCGTGATGATGATCGGAAGGGCTCCCGCGCGTTTCGATTTCCCGTGGATAAAGTGAATGTCTACCCAATCGATCTCCGTGATGGATTGGAGCATGGCAGCAAGGCGAGCCTCGCCCTTCCGCCAATCGTGCTCGCCACCCAATATTTTGCTGGCTTCTCAATCGTTCAGGCTTGTATTCATTGGCTGAAGTCGCTGGCGATCTCCCGTTCGGCAGCTATTCTAGTCACATCAATCATCGTTGCATTGGACAAAACTTCTTCCATTGCACCAAGGTGAGGCAATACGTTCGTACAAGGTGCTCGATCCCAAGACCATGCTCTGGCCGGGGACGGCAAATGGAGAACACGGGGTAAGGAATGGATCGCATTGACGCGATGAAGGTTTTCGTTGCAGCCGTAGATGAAGGCAGCCTCGCCGGAGCAGCCCGCAAGCTGAAGCGCTCACCGACCGCGATCAGCCGTGCACTCGGCATGCTCGAGAAGCATGTCGGAACCGAGTTGCTTCATCGAACTACCCGGAGCCTGCATTTGAGCGAAGCGGGCCAGCGGTACGTCGTCGTTTGCAGGCGAATTCTTTCTGATCTCGAAGAAGCTCTCCTTGTCGCAGTCGGCGAGCAAGCTTCTCCTCGGGGTATGCTGACAATTTCCGCCCCACCAATATTGGGGGAGGAGGTTCTACGGCCTATCCTCGACGACTTTCTGCGCCTACACGAAAAAGTTTCCGTCAGGCTGCTAATGCTGGATCGCTTTGTGAATCTTGTGGATGAGGGCGTCGATATCGCACTGCGCATCGGCAATCTGCCGGACTCGTCGAACATATCGACCAGGATTGGTGGCGACGTGCGGCGGGTAGTCGTCGGCTCGCCAGATTATCTAGCTGGGCGGCCTGCCATCGAAGATCCTCCCGATCTAGCGGCGCAAAGCATCATCGCGTTCAGCAATTTCGGACTGGAATCGTGGAGCTTTTCGCCCCCGAAAGGATCCTCGATTCCGAGGTCGGTTCATTTCACGCCGAGATACGTTGTAAACAGCGTGAGAGCGGCTGCGGCGTCGGCTGCGGCCGGCCTAGGTCTTACGAGACTTTATTCCTACCACGTCTCTCATCTTGTCAAAGACGGAAGCCTCAAAATCGTTCTGGCGGACGATGAACTTCCTCCGCTTCCCGTTCACCTGCTGTCACCTCCCGGCCGAATGACGGTCCCGAAGGTGCGCGCTTTCGTTGATTTCGCGGCTCCGCGGCTGAGGACAGAATTAGGACGCATTGCCTCCGAAGCTGAAGGAATGGCATGATTATGCCGTATAGCGGCACAGTCTCGCCCTGATGGTGGCAATTCTCCCGGTCTGCGAGAACATCTAAATCATATTCATCGACGCCGAGGGCGTTGCACGACCGAAAGAAACGGCCGTGGATATGAGAAGGATGCACATCATGAGCACTCAGAAAGTTGCAATCATCACCGGCGCGTCACAGGGCATCGGCGAGGGCTTGGTGCGGGGCTACCGCGAGAAAGGTTATAACGTCGTTGCGACGTCCCGGTCGGTAAAAGCTGGCGCTGACTCAGGAGTCCACGCCATCGCCGGCGACATCGCGAAGCAAGAAACCGCAGAGCGTGTGGTACGAGAGGCGCTGGAACGTTTCGGCCGGATTGATACGCTGGTCAATAACGCCGGCGTGTTCACGGCGAAGTCGTTCATCGACTTCACTCAAGAGGACTACGACCTCAACTTCGGCGTCAACATCGCCGGGTTCTTCCATATTACACAGCGCGTCGCGCGTCAGATGCTGAAGCAGGGTGCAGGGCACATCGTCTCGATCACCACCAGCCTGGTCGATCAGCCCATCGCAGGCGTACCTGCCGCCCTGGCGTCGCTCACAAAGGGTGGTCTTAACTCCGTGACCAAGGGCCTAGCGCTTGAGTATGCAAAGTCGGGCGTCCGCGTGAACGCTGTTTCCCCTGGCATCATCAAGACCCCCATGCATGCGCCCGAGACGCACGAGTTCCTCTCCGGTCTTCATCCCGTGGCTCACATGGGCGAGATCAGCGACATCGTCAAGGCGGTCCTGTTCCTCGAGGACGCTGGATTTGTAACTGGTGAAATCCTCCATGTCGACGGCGGTCAGAACGCTGGTCGCTGGTGAACGAGGTTTGGGAGTGGATCCGGCAACCGATCGCCGGGTCCACCTGCGAAAGGCGACTGATCATGGAACTTGTTCTTGCTGCCGACCCGATGTGCTCCTGGTGCTACGGCTTCGGCAAGGAAATGGAACTGCTACTTGCGAGGCACCCAGAAGCGTCCTTGAGGATCATCCTTGGAGGTCTGCGAGCAGGCGCGACCGACTTGCTGGACGACGCAGGCAAGCAATTCCGGCTGCATCACTGGGCAAAAGTCGAAGAAGCAAGCGGTCTACCTTTCAATCGGGAGGGTCTGCTGGCCCGCGAAAGATTTATCTATGACACGGAACCTGTGTGCAGAGCAGTTGTAGCGGCCCGAATCTTGAAGCCTGATGCGGACATACTGAGCGTATTCCGCGCGTTCCAGCACGCTTTCTACGTCGACGCTCTCGATACAACAGACGGCGAAGTTCTCGCCACAGTTGCCAGCGTCGCACTCACCTCGCTCGACCATTCGGTCTCCGCGTTGGAATTTCTAAAAACCTGGCGCCGTGAGAGCACTGTTGACGAAGCGGCGACGGATTTTGCCACCGCGCGCGCACTGGGCGTGACAAGTTTTCCGACCCTCTTCGTTCAAAAGGATGGAAGGCTTGCGCGGGTCGGGGCAGGGTATGCCCCGGTAGACGCACTAGAACATCATCTGTCGGCAATGGGCTTCCAGGCCCGGCCGCTCAATTGAAAGGAAGTCCACGTGCCTATCGTAAATATTCAAGTCACCCGAGAAGGCAACACGCCGGGCACGAACTCGGTGACGGCTGAGGAAAAGGCCCGGATCATTGCTGGCGTCAGCAATGTGCTGCTCGAAGTCCTGAACAAGCCGCTGGCATCGACCTTCGTTGTCATCGAGGAAATCGATCTTGAAAACTGGGGCTGGGGCGGCCTCCCCGTCGAAGAATACAGAAAGCAACTTTCCGCCGCCAAGCCTTCCTAGGATCGTTAGCTCCTCCGCAACGCTACTGTGACGGCGTTGGTGCCATCGATCAATGATAGGAGGGATTTCCATCTTTGATGCTGCTGGTATGCGGCAGCTTTTCTGCAGCGGACGGATTTTGGGCGTGCGCATGCCAGCATTCGATTGAGCACTTAGCAGCCGAGGTAGATTTCCGTCTGCTGTGCTGCGAACGACCGTCCTCTTAGCCGGCCGCCAACGATGGATTTGTAGCGACCGATCGTGGTCTCGGCATCGTTAGTCTTACCCCCGCTCAGGTGGTTGAGGCCAATGCCATTGCCGATGAACGGGGATCTGACCGGACAGCTGACTGAGCGACTCGTCGATTCCGTTGCTGTCGATCAGGGCTAACTGTGTTGAACGGTGGCAAATATGGCAGCAACAACGGCTTTGACCACGTTCTGCAGGCAACCGACGAAAGTGTTATTATTGTCGTGGATGCAAAACAGATGAATAGCGGTTCGTTTACCCTATCATCAAATAGCGCGGGTGAGCTGTGAGCAGCAGGCGGAGGTCGCGCGTGCGGCCGGCGCCGATCTTGTGCTCAACCGGCATGGCGAGGATGTCTCAGAGCGAGTACGATCGGCGACAGGCGGCCATGGCGTCGACCGTATCGTCGACGTCGATATCTCCGCGAACATCGACGTAGCAAGCGCCTGTCTCGCCCGCAACGGTGTCGTGTCGGCCTATTCGACGGAATCGCCAGACGCAAAGCTGACGATCCCGTTCTTTCCGGCGCTGCTGGGCGGTTTCTCATTCCGGTTCGTCTATGTCCACACCATGCCGGAATCCGCGATGAGGCAGGCAGCCGAAGAGGTTTCGGCCTGCGCCGCATCGGGCGCATGCGCTCCGCGGATCGGGCAGACATATGCCTTCGACGAAGTGGTCGAGGCACACGAGTTGCAGGAGAGCGGGAAAGCTGTCGGTGAGGTTCTGCTGCGAATTCAGAACTCGTGATGCGATCCCATCAAGCTCAGCTTATGAGGCGATGATGGCTTTTGGCTCGAGGAACGACTCGAGGCCGAACACGCCGTGCTCGCGGCCGACACCCGGCTGCTTGAAGCCACCGCATGGAGCGAGGGGCTCACTGGTTGCACCCGTTGATCACGACGCGGCCGCTATCCCGGAAGGCGCAATATCCCCGCAAAGCTGCGTCGGTTCATCGACTTGATAAAGGAGCTGCGGGCAACGGGAATGACGTGACCCGCTCTTCAGCTGGGGGATCGCCCAACGGGGTGGATGTCAAGTTCACCTAGTATCATGGCGCTACTGGACTGTTCCACTCAGCGTAACAGTCCAGTGCCGAACATGAGTATTCAGCTGCGCGATCGGGCATTGCATCCTGTGTTCACGGATCGGGAACGAACCCGGCCTTCAATCAGGAGCAATCACATGAAACTCTATTACCATCCGCTGTCAGGTCACGCACATCGCGCCCGGCTCTTCCTTTCGCTGATCGGGATGCCCCACGAGCTCGTCGAAGTCGATCTGAAATCTGGCGCCCACAAACAGCCCGACTTCCTCAAAATGAACCCGTTCGGGCAGGTCCCGGTTCTGGCGGATGGCGATGTCTTCATCTCTGATTCCAATGCGATCCTGGTCTACCTCGCCAAGAAGTCGGGCCAGACGGAGTGGCTTCCCGAAGATGCAAAAGGGGCCGCGGACGTCCAGCGCTGGCTCTCGGTTGCAGCCGGCGAGATTGCTTATGGACCGGCAGCTGCGCGTCTGGTGACGGTCTTCGGCGCCAAGTTCAATCCCGAAGAAGTCATCGGGCGTGCACATACCATCCTTGGCCGGACCGAGAGCCATCTGCAAGGGCGGGAATGGCTGGCGGGCAACCGCCCGACGATCGCCGATGTCGCGATCTACAGCTATGTCGCGCGCGCTCCGGAAGGCAATGTCGACCTCAGCCCCTATCCGTCCGTGAATGCTCTGCTGCGCCGGGTCGAGCAACTTCCGGGTTTCGTCGATTTCGTCAAAACGCCGGTCGGCCTTGCCGCCTGAGCCACGATAGGGCGTGCGACACCTTGCACGCTCTTCGCCTCTTTCTCTGGAGAACGCAGATGTCCGTGAAGCTCACAAAACTGCCGACGTGGCATGAAGGCGAGACCTTTATTCAGGAAAAGCTCGGCGTAAAGGAACGCATGGCCGCAGTTGGTCAACGTGTCATTCGCGATTTCGTGCCGGACCAGCACCGGGACTTCTACGCTCAACTCCCGTTTATTGTCCTGGGAAGTGTCGATCGGAGGGGTGACGCCTGGGCGACGTTTATCGAGGGCCAACCCGGGTTCATGTCGTCACCGTCGCCTGTCGTGCTGGACATCCGCGCGACCCGAGATCCAAGTGACCCGGCGAGCGGCGGACTGGCGGATGGCTTGCCGATTGGCCTCCTTGGCATCGAGATGCACACGCGTCGTCGTAACCGTATGAACGGCTATGTCTCGACAATCGACGGAGGCTTTCGCATCGATGTCGATCAGAGTTTTGGAAATTGCCCACGCTACATTCAGCTGCGCGACTTCGCATTCGAGCGCCAGCCAGGCGAACCGTTTACCGGTGAGGTCGAGGAACTGCCCGCCCTCGATGACGAAGCGCGCGCGATCATTCGGGAAGCCGACGCCTTCTTTGTCACGTCGTACGTGGATCGCGAGGACCGGCGTCAGGTGGATGTATCCCACCGCGGCGGCAATGCCGGGTTTGTCCGCGTCGGTGACGACGGCGTCCTGACGATCCCGGATTTCGACGGCAATCTCTTCTTCGCAACGCTTGGCAATATCCTGCTGAACGGAAAGGCAGGACTGCTGTTCGTCGATTTCACCACCGGCGATATGCTCCAGATGACGGGGAAAGCCGAAGTCATCTTCGATTCGCCCGAGATCGCCGCCTTCCAGGGGGCAGAGCGGTTTTGGACCTTCAAGCCGACGCGCATTGTTCGGCGCCGCAATGCGCTGGCTCTGAGGTGGGCTTTTCAGAAGGACGGCTGGTCCCCGAGTTCCCTGATGACGGGCAGCTGGAGCGAAGTGGTCGACCGTCTCCGCGCCGCAGAGTTTGCTAAAAGCTGGCGGCCAATGACCGTCACCGCGATCGTCGATGAAAGCGCGACGATCAAGTCTTTCCACCTCCGGCCAGGCGATGGCGCAGGGCTCCTTCCGCACGCGGCCGGTCAGCATCTGCCCATCCGCATCAAGCTGCCCGGCGAGGAAAAGTCGACCATTCGGACCTACACGCTCTCGGTCGCGCCGTCCGACGGGATCTACCGCATCAGCGTCAAGCGCGATGGTCAGGTATCTCAGTTCCTCCATGATCGCATCGCCGTTGGCGATGTCATCGAGGCGCGCGCGCCGGCCGGCGACTTCAGCATCGACGCCCGCTCGACACGCCCGGCGGTTCTTCTGGCAGGCGGCGTCGGCATCACGTCCATGCTCGCAATGCTCCGGCACGTGGTATATGAAGGGCTCCGCAAGCAGCGTGTACGTCCGGTCACGTTATTCTACGCGGCTCGCTCCAAGGCCGATCGACCGTTCGACAAGGAGATCGCCGAACTAATTGCTGCGACCAAGGGCGTCGCACGTCTGGTCAGGGTCCTCAGCGACACCACCGATGCTGAAGAGGGCAGGGACTTCGACGCGGCCGGGCGGATCGATATGGCGATGCTGACGCGGTTCCTTCCCTTCAACGACTACGATTTCTACCTCTGCGGACCTGCCCAGTTCACCCAAGGACTCTATGACGGACTGCGGGCTCTCAACATTGCTGACGATCGCATTCAGGCTGAAGCCTTCGGTCCGTCGTCGCTGGTCCGCACGGGGCAACCGTCGCCAGCCTTGATGTCTCCCGCCGTGCAGCCGTCCGAAAAACCTGTGTCCGTCGTGTTCACGAATTCCATGAAAGAGGCGCGGTGGACACCTGGTTCCGGCACTCTTCTGGAGTTCGCTGAGGCGCGCGGCCTCGAACCCGAGTTCAGTTGTCGGGAAGGAAACTGCGGGACGTGCCGGACGAAGCTCGTCAAGGGCGCCGTCGCTTACGTCAAGCAGCCCACTGCGAAGATCGACGCCGACGAAGTGCTCCTGTGCTGCGCTGTTCCTGCCGACCAGGAAGGCGGCCTGCAGCTCGCTGTCTAAGGGCCGATTGCTGCGTCCAACGTAACGGTCCCTTGTTCCCTTTCGATGTTCAGCAAGTCGCCCCACCAGGTCATATTCAATCTCAAGGGAGCGACGTCTCTCTCAACCCAAAAAGGAGAATACAATGTCACGCATTCCCACACCGGCCACCATCAACGATGCGCCAGAAGCCTCTCGTCCGATCCTCGAGACGATCCAGAAGCAGATCGGCTCCGTTCCGAACATCTTTCGGCTGGTGTCCAACAGCCCAGCCGCGTTGGCGGGCTTGACGTCGCTCCAGGGCGCACTCGGCAAAGGCAAGCTGCCGCCGGCAACTCGCGAACGCGTCGCACTCGCCATGGCTGAAGCAAACGGCTGTGACTATTGCCTGTCGGCCCACACCTTCACCGGCACGAAGTTCGCCAAGCTCGATGAGAGCGAGATTGCAGCCAACCGGAGCGGTACATCGAACGATGCCAAGGCGGCACCTGCAGTCGAGTTCGCCCGGGCGCTGACCGTGGCTCGCGGTTCCGTCTCGCCAGCCGAAATTACCAAGGTCCGTGACGTCGGCTACAGCGATGCCGAGATCCTCGAGATCATCGCCCATGTGGCCCTCAACACCTTCACGAACTACGTGAACGAGGCCCTCGACACCGAGATTGACTTCCCGCGCATCGAACGCGCGGCTGCCTGAGGCCGGGCTCCGGAGGCGGTGCCAGACGTACCGCCTCCCGCTCCACATCATCCTGAGAGGAATTTTACCATGTCCCGTCCGCCGCTTCCCCCATTCACCAGAGAGAGCGCCATTGAAAAGGTCCGTCTTGCAGAGGATGGCTGGAACAGCCGCGATCCCGCCAAAGTGGCGCTCGCCTATACGCTCGATACCCGTTGGCGCAATCGCGCCGAGTTCGCGAAGAACCGCGCCGAGGCCGAGGCTTTCCTGACCCGCAAGTGGAACAAGGAGCTCGACTATCGCCTGATCAAGGAACTCTGGGCTTTCACTGGCAACCGCATTGCCGTCCGATATGCCTATGAATATCGCGATGATAGTGGCCAGTGGTTCCGCGCCTATGGCAACGAGAACTGGGAATTCGCCGAAGACGGCTTGATGCGGGAACGCCATGCCAGCATCAACGAACACCCGATCACTGAGGCAGATCGCAAGTTTCATTGGCCGCTGGGCCGCCGGCCGGACGACCATCCTGGCCTCAGCGATTTCGGATTTTAGGCGGCTGAGCAGGAGATGGAAAAATGGCCGGCTCGTCAATCGATGCTCGCATAAGGCTTTCAATAGAGCTTGCTCTCACGGGAACCAACGCGGGCAAATCGCAGCTTGTAAAACAAGAAGAAGCCGGTCGTGCCCTTGGCATGACCGGTGCCGAGATGGACGTGGCGCGTCGGGGCTCAAGCTTCGACTTCGAGACGTCGATCGCAATATCCCTTGCGTTGAATGTTTGTCAGGAGACGCACCAGCGCGCACTGCGGGCCGGTCTTTCCGAGGAAGCCTGTGCGGAGATAGAATTCATGTCGCAGGCTTACCATTCTCAATTGGATGATCCCGTGCCTCTTGAGGCTACGTTTTCAAGCCCCTAAGGTCTTGGAAACTGAAGTGCTTCGGGGGAATGGATGGATCGCTGGCAAGCAATGAGGATCTTTGTAAAGGTCGCCGAAACCGAAAGTTTCGCTGATACCGCACGCCAGATGTTCATGAGCGCACCGGCTGTCACACGTGCCGTTGCCTCACTCGAAGACCTTATTGGCGCGCGCCTACTCGTGCGAACCACCCGTTCGGTGAAGATGACCGAAGCGGGCGTTCGCTATTTTGAAGATTGTCGCCGGATCCTTGCCGATATCGCAGAAGCAGAGGCGGCTGCCGGCGGTTCCTACGCGACGCCGACGGGGACTCTCTCCATAACCGCGTCCGCGCTGTTCGGGCAAATGTACGTTCTTCCGGTCGTGACGGATTACCTCGATACCTATCCGACGATGAAAGCGAAGACGCTGTTCATCGACCGACCGGTCAACATCGTCGAGGAAGGCATCGATGTCGCTGTGCGCATCGGCCATCTCCCCGACTCTAATCTTTCTGCCGTGAAAGTTGGTACAGTCCGTCGCGTCATGTGTGGTTCTCCGAAGTATTTTGAGCGCTTTGGTGTCCCCAAATCGCCAGCGGACCTGAAAGATCACCGTATCGCGGCTTCCACTGCAGCCTGGGCTTCACCTGAGTGGAAGTTTGGCGACGATCTGCGAGTATCCGTTGACGCGACTTTGCAATGCAACACCAACGAAGCGGCGATCCAGTCGGCACGCGAGGGGTGGGGCCTGACCAGGGTTCTCAATTACCAGATCGGCCCAGCCCTCGTTGCTGGAGAGCTCCAGATCATCCTCAGTGAATTCGAAGAACCACCTTTACCCATCCATATCCTTCATCCGGAGGGTCGGCACGCTCCAGCAAAGGTGCGCGCCTTCGTCGATATGGCTGCAGCAAGGCTGCGCGAGAACCGCCTTCTCAACTAGCCCCTCAATATCACCAAGCTTGGCCTATGCTCGTGGAGCGAACTGCTTCCGCCCCCCGTCTCTTTGCGTGGGACCGCCGTTCGAAGAAACAAACATGCGTTGCTTCGAAGCGCGATGGTCGCACCGCAAGTCGATCCCCTGAGCTTTGATCTGTCGGAGGGCGTTAACCACGCCGACGCCACCGTAGCGGCTCATCCAAATGGTCGCCTGTTTTGCCGCACTCATATCACCAGACGCAATAATCCCTTGTCGAATACGAACATTCTCCTTCCAGGCTGAAAGAGCGATGTTGGCTGCAGGCAACAAACCGCCCACAACCGTTCCTGAGGAGAACCACAATGTCTCGTACTCTTGCCGCCCTGCTTTTCGCATCCGCCAGCATCTTTATTACCGCGCCCGCAAACGTAGTCTTCGCCGAAACGCCGGCGATCGCCCAGCAGGCATCTGCAACGGTTCACTATCGCTCCGTGGAAATCGACGGTGTCAACGTCTTCTATCGCGAAGCCGGACCGGCCGACGGTCCGGTCGTCGTCCTGCTTCACGGCTTCCCGACATCGTCGCACATGTTCCGCAACCTGATCCCGCTGCTCGCTGACCGTTACCGGGTCATCGCCCCTGACTATCCGGGCTTCGGTCAGAGCGACGCGCCCGATCACACCAAGTTCGAGTATTCCTTCGGCCACTATGCCGATATCGTCGATACGTTGCTGACCAAGCTCGGTGCCGCCAAGTATTCGATGTATGTCATGGATTACGGCGCACCGGTCGGCTACCGGCTGGCGCTCAAGCATCCGGATCGCGTCACCGGACTAATTGTCCAGAACGGCAATGCCTATGACGAAGGCATCCGGGATTTCTGGAACCCGATCCGCACCTACTGGAAGTCGGGGGCGAAGAAGGACCGGGAAGCGCTTTCTGCTCTCGTTGCACCTGAAACGACCAAATTCCAGTACACCGATGGCGTCAAAGACCTGACGCGGATCAGCCCCGACAATTGGGTTCACGACCAGGCGCTGCTCGACCGACCGGGCAACAAGGATATCCAGCTCGACCTGTTCTACGACTATCGCACCAATCTGCCCCTGTATCCGCAATTCCAGGCATTCTTCCGCGAACGCAAGCCGCCGACGTTGATCGTCTGGGGCAAGAACGACAAGATTTTCCCGGAAGAAGGTGCGCACCCATATCTTCGCGATCTTCCCGAAGCAGAGTTCTATCTCCTTGATACAGGCCATTTTGCGCTTGAGGACAAGCTGGACGAGATGGCTCCGCTGATCAGGAGCTTCCTGGATCGTAAGATTGCAAAGTGAAATCGGAGTGAGGCTCCCGCACCGGCCGAAAGCGGTTCAGGAAGCCTCCTCCGCAGCTCTCAAACTGCTTCCATCGCTATTCAGTTGTTTCTATACGCCTGCCGCATCTCTCCTCCCGCGGCAGGCATTTTCGTTTGTCTTGAGAGGGAGGTGGTGGGCCAAACTCGCCTGCTGCAGTCTTCTGGTGTATCGACGCACTGGTCAAAGCCAACGTCGGGAGCAAGGATGACGACCTTCAGCCTGGTCGAGACCATGAGCGGTCGGAGTCGTCATGTCCTTTATGATCACCATGTCGCAGAAAGAATTGCATCGCCTCGAACTCATCCAGAAGATCCGCGACGAACGCCTGAGCGTTGTCCAGGCTGCCGAACAGCTCGACCTCAGTCGAAGTCAGGTCCATCGGCTGCTGCAGGCCTATGACCGGGATGGTCCGGCTGGCCTTGTTTCCAAGAAGCGATCGCGCCCGAGCAACCGGCGCCATAGCGAGGCGTTTCGCAATGCGGCGCTGGATCTGATCCGCGAACGCTATCTGGATTTCGGTCCGACGCTGGCACGTGAGAAGCTGATCGAGCTGCATCGGATCTCTGTCGCCAAGGAGACGCTGCGACAATGGATGACCGAGGCTGGTATCTGGGTCTCGCGCAGAGAACGCAAAAAACGGATTTTCCAGCCGCGCGGCCGACGTGATTGCTTTGGCGAACTGGTGCAGATCGATGGGTCTCATCATTGTTGGTTCGAGAACCGCGGCCCCAAATGCGCCCTGCTCGTCTATATCGACGATGCCACTGGAAAGCTCTTACATCTTCGCTTTGCTGGCTCGGAGAATACGTTCGACTATCTGCATGCGACGAAGGCTTATCTGCAGCAATGGGGCAAACCGCTGGCCTTCTACAGTGACAAGCACGGCGTCTTTCGTTCGACCCATGTGTCGGAGAAGGACCGGACGAGCGGCCTGACACAATTCGGCCGGGCGCTTTATGAGCTGAACATCGACATCATCTGCGCCAATACCCCGCAGGCCAAAGGCCGTGTGGAACGTGCGAACCAGACATTGCAGGATCGGCTGGTCAAGGAGATGCGGCTTCGCGGCATCGACACGATCGAGGAAGCCAACGGCTATGCGGCTGAGTTCATTACGGATTTCAACGCACGTTTCGGCAAACAGCCGCGCAATCCGAAGGACATGCACCGGCCGTTGGCCGATCACGAGAACCTTGATGGCGCCATGTGCCGCAAGGAAGTCCGCACGCTGTCGCAGGCTTTGACGCTACGCTACGACAAGGTGCTATTCATTCTCGATCCGACCGACGTTTCCAGACCCTTGGCCGGCCAAAAGGTGATTGTTTGCGATTATCCGGACGGTCGCCTCGAGATCATGCACGAGAGCTTTGCCCTACCCTACAGAACCTTTGACAAGCTGCGGTCGGTCCATCGGCCGGAAGTCGTCGACAACAAGCGTCTGGACGACATGCTGTCAATCGTCGCCGAGATGCAGGCTGGACGACAACAGCAGCGGAGCAAGAGCGGCCCTCGCCGCACCGGACAGACGGATCATATGTTCGGCATTCGGGACGGCAGCACAGCCAACGGCTATCAGAAGCGAGGCCGCAAGCCGAGGACAGATTACATGAACGATCCGGCGGTGATTGCGCGGCGAGAGAAAGCGTTGTTGCGGCAACCAACGGCGGAATAAAGATCGTCAGTGCACGCCGATGTCGCTTTGTGTATCTGATTCCAGCTGCAGGCAGGCGGACCAAAGCGGCGTCTTGTGGAAGGCTCCGTCTTGAAGAAGCGTGAGCCCTTCTCGTGCCTCATAAAGCAGGCCCAGCCAGCACAGGCGCCGAAGGACACCATATTGGAGATCGGATTTTAGCTCCCAGGCTTCCAGGGTCATTTCGGTGTCGGACAGAGGTGCCATGTCTGGATAGAGGATCTTCACGACCTCCAATGGCGTGCAGCCCTCTCTCGTCTTGATATTGAGAAGATTGAGGAACATGCGCCACCAACGTAACCGAGCTTGGACCTCTTCTTTGCGCTCGGTGGTGTGGACATAGGAATAGAGATAATCCGTGGCGACGCGATCGAAGAAGGCTTGCGGATTCATCAGGAACTCGCGGCCACGTCTGGTTGGCAGCAGCACATCCTTTTTCCGGCGAAGAAGCTTCAGATGGCGGGTCATGTCCCGCACGACCCAGAGCGGCGGCATGTCGCTTTCGTTCAGCACTTTGTTCATGCTGTAGAGGTCTTCGGCTGTAAAGTCGGGCCAGAGGAAGTTCACAGCGGCCCAATGCACGAACTTGCGGTTCATGGCGCCGGTTGCCGTCAATCCTATGCCACCTTCACCGTCAGCATAAGCAACCGCAAGCAGCATGCCGCGAAGAAGTGGCGACAGCGCGGCGACATCGACGTCACCCTGCAACTTGATTTCCGGAAGCATCGTTGCGCTTTGATCCCTACTCGCCCCATGCGGTGCAAACGAGTATCAGCCGGCGATAGAAGAATTGCTACTGAGAAAGCTCACATGAGGATTTCGCCGTCAAGTTCAATCATAGTTTCATAGCTTGCCTTTTCGATTTTGTATCGAACCCATGGTCTGAGCCACCTTGCATGACGCGGCACGTTTCCGTCACCGGTTCAAACTCACATACGGTCGCCGTTTTGCCCGGCAGCACCATTATCCCGCTTTCGTAGCGGCAAGGCTCAGGAGAACGGGACCAATCTAAAGCGCGGCATTTAAAGCCCGACTTTGAGGCGGTTCGCTCACCTGGATCCGCCAGGAGTGATCAGTCCTGGAAGATTTGTGTATTCGGCAATCTTTTGGGGTCGTCAGGCGGTCTTCATGACAGCCCCCTCGATGACAACACCCGCAGTGACAAACTTCCACAGCGCGATAAGGAGTTTGCGCGCCAGGGCCACTATCGCGGCTTTCTTTAAGCGTCCACCATTCGACTGAACCCGATCCACAAACCAACGGCTAAGCGCTGATGCTGGCTGATTGCGTAGCCACAACCAAGACAGTTGGATCATCGTAGTGCGCAGCCGAGGGTTTCCTGCCTTTGAGACACCCTGTTCGTGGTCGATGGTCCCGCTCATCCATGGGGTTGGTGTCAAACCTGCATAGGCGGCAATCTGCCGCCGATTATCAAAATGCCGGGACAGGGCTTCGGTCCAAAGAACGGCGGCAAATTCAGCGCCAACACCCTTTAAGGACAGCAGCATCGCTGCGGGCGAGGTTGCCTCAACCGCTGGCTGCTCGTCCATCGATAGGAGCGAATTACGCTCGCTCTCCACTGCAGCGATCTGTTCCAGCAGCAACTCGAGACGGTCGAGTTCGCGATTGATTTGAGCCTTCAGGTGTTTCGGTAACTCGCGCCCATCTCCGGTCTGGAGTTCCTCCAGCCGCTGACGGCGATCCTTACGGAGCGGTTGATAGCCGCTGACGCCTTGAGCGAAGAGTAGTCCCTTCACGCGATTGACATGCCTGACCCGCTCAGCAATCAAAACTTTGCGTTCCCGGCAAATCCGACGCCGATCTTCGTCCTTCGGATCTGGCGCTCTGACCATCGCACAGACGCGAGGCTCGCCGCGCTTGAACGCAAGCAATGTGCGCGTCAGAGCCTCTCCATCGATCTTGTCGGTCTTCGCACGCCGACGTCGACGGGAAGTCGCGATCGAAGCTGCGTCGACGACGTAACTCTCGATGCCGTGAGTCTCCAGCACGCGGTGGATCCAGAAGCCGTCCAATCCTGCCTCTTGGATCGTCACGATGGGAAATAACTTCCCTGTTCTCAACCGCGCCTTCTGTTGTAGCTGCTCAAATCGATCCAGCAGCTCGGCTACATTGCCACCGGCCACTACGTGCTTCGACATCTTCTCGCCACTGCCCGGCGACAACGAAGTGATCAATCAGGTCGATCGGCTCAGTTCCAATGATACAAAAATTGCGCCAAGATCAATGCGGACAGCGGTCGGATGAATGGATGCAGGTTCCATAAACTGCTCCTCCTGAGCGAGTGTTTTGATGCAACCTCACTCTGCCAGAGCGGCGGCCGCTGTTCACTCCTCATGGGATCTAAAGCCGAAGGGGAGCTTCGTTACCCGCCCCCGCTCCGCCCTTTCAACCCGGCCCAGCCGGTCGGACCGGGGGCTGATCGTCAGAACAAGAAGACCCTGTTGTCGCGTTTCTAACCGGCTGACCACGTCGCAGCCCTATCCAGCTTTGACAGTTATAACGTTACGATGAACGTTGACGTAAAGTGCGACATACCTAATCCCTGCTGCGATGCATTTTGAGCGGATCCTCCAACAATCCAATAGCATTTTGAAGGAGAAAGGTCGCCCGTCTGCAAGCGCTAGATATCCCGAAACGCATCGTGGAAAGCGGCATCGGCTTCGGCTTGTGCTCCCCGTCCGAGCGCATCCTGCACCTTCGTGAACCGCGTGCGGTAGATGAATGTCTCTATTCCCATCGCAAGGTCGAGGTCATGCTTCGCTCCCGCCAGATCACCTTGTCGCGTTTTTAGCCAAGCTCGAATCGCCAATGCCTCAGGAACTTGAGGCGTCTTCGCCAGCACTTCCGAGACATCCTGCAGAGCCTCGGCGTGATGACCTAAAGCCATTTCGATTTCCGCCCGAAGGATTAAATTCATGCGCCGTGATGCCTCGGGATCCAATACTTTGACACTCTTCTGCGCCTCCAGGGATTTATTGATGTCAGCCAGGGCCAAATCCTGCTTGTCAGCTTTGTAATAGGCTTGCGCTGTGAACAGATAATTGCTGATATTTTTGGGATCTGCCTCGATCAGCTTGCTGAAATCAGCAGCAGCGAGATCATACTGCTTCGTCGCCATGTAAAGTCTGGCGCGTTGATCTCTTGCCAACGTGCTCTCGGCGACATCCAACAAATCCGTACAGATCTTTATTGCATTCAACTGGGATTCCCGGCTCGGATTGACCGCGGCAAAACTGCAGTCCATGTCCGAAGGAATATGTTTGTTGAGAAGTGCTCCGAGTGCTTCCCGGGCTTCCGTGCCGCTCGGCGCGGCGGAAATTGCCGCAGCGAAGTCCTGTTTCGCTCTCTCCCGATCCCCCATCTCAAGATATATGCGCCCACGCATCGTCAAGGCTTTGCTCAGATCAAAATTCTCGACGTCGCCCTTGGCCACACCTAATTCCACCGCCTGATTGGTAAGAGGCAGTGCCCGTTCAAGCTGATGGCGTGCAAGATAGATCTCGGCCATCGTCGTAAGGATTGCAGTTTGCGGCGACGCGACTGAAAGAAATTTTTCGCAATCTTTCAGGGCAAGGTCGTCTTTGCCGAGGCTCTTGTAAACGCTGCATCTTTGGAAATACACAAGGGGTTCCTCGGGGCTGAGGGAGGCTGCCTTATCAAGATCGCGCAAGGCCAAATCATAGCGCGTTGCGAGCATCAGATACCGGCCTCGCAGCAGATAGGAGCGAGCCTGGTTGGGTGCCAACTCGACGATCTTGTCGAAGTCTGCTTCAGCTTGACGCGCAGCAGACTGCTTCTTGGCCGGATCCGACGCCGTCACCGCCACAAGGGCATTGATGCGGGATCGAGCTTCGTAGGCCGAGATGAGGTTGGGCTCGATTGCGATCGCCCTGTCGCAGTCCTTGGTAGATAGAAACAAGAGCGGCTTGAACTGCAAACTGCATCGGTCGGCAAGCGCCTGCGCGAGTTGGGTCGAGTCCGTTATTTTGTCGATCAGCTTTGTGCAATCATCCATTGTCGAGCAGAGCTGCGGCGTTGGTAGGTCATCCGCTCCGGCATAGGCGTCACTCCACCCGAGCAGGACGATGGCAAGGGACATCAGGGATAATCTTCGCAGGATCATGCTTTAGCCTTATGGAGATTGTTCAGCTGGCAGGAAGTTGAAAGTCGGCCTTGGTCCAAAATTAGGTGAGCACCCCGACGAACCCATATTTCAGATCCGTCTCAGTGCCTTCCCTCGTCAACCTCAGCCGATTGGGTCGAGTTGTTTTGGATCGTTGATCCATCGGTTGTCTGACTGGACCACAATCTTGTTCTCCAACAACCGCATTCCGATAGCTACTGGCTGAATTTTGTGAATGTGATTGACGTGTAAATCTCTGGGAGAACTTCCTGCATGACCTCGCGCTCCGCAGCCGATGCCCCAGAGGCTAGGATGGTCGGATTGCTAGGCCGCCCGGCAATACGGACATAGCCGGCATCGACAATCTGACCTTGACCGATCGTAATCGTACTCTCGCCTCCAATTGGGCTGACGTAGCTGAATAGGAAGTTGTGATCACCTCCAGCCTCCA
Organism: Martinezella sp. CNPSo 3890; assembly: GCF_057784455.1. Lineage (NCBI taxonomy): Bacteria > Pseudomonadati > Pseudomonadota > Alphaproteobacteria > Hyphomicrobiales > Rhizobiaceae > Martinezella > Martinezella sp. CNPSo 3890. The sequence continues at coordinate 147,463 of NZ_JBXSOR010000014.1, forward strand.
GCTTAACCCCATTGCTGAATTGGCTGATGCCGTACTGGCAATCCGCATAGGTAATGGCATAGCGGCCGGGGGCGATGGGTCTGAAAGACCGAGCATAGGAGGCGGCGTCCGCGACCCGATACAGGAAAGTAGCCCGCATATCCTTCGGTTTCTTTTCATTGGGCAGCAGCCACCGATCGGCGGAATAGATGTCTTCAAACGGCGTATTTTTGTCAGGCTTGCCATTGTCGATCCGACGCAGGCGAATATGGCCGGAGCAATACTGGTCACCCATCATGTTGCCATCCACGATCCGGATGAGCAGCAAGGCTCCCTTCTGGCTTTTCTTCGATGCGATCTGTGCGACAGCGGCACTATGTTCAGCCGCCGCCTTGCCAGGATCGCGGCCTCCGGCGCATCCCGCTAGGAGGCCAGTCATCAGGCCGAGCCCGATAGCGGCAAAGAGTTTTGCATGCATGCTGAAGTTCCTATGATCTTCGCTTGGCTTTGGAGCCTTCTCCGTCCGTCATGCAACCCGTTCAACGCGGCATTGTCGGCACAGCGGATATGTTTCCAACAAGGATGTCAGCCGTTCCCGCATGATCGTGAAGTTCGATCCGTACATATACAAGGCCGTTTCTTGCTGCCCCTGCCAATGACTGTTTACCGCTCCAACGCCTTCCAGCAGTCGTTGGCATTCCGCAAAAACATGATTGATGTCACAATCCCGGTAGACCTCATCCGGCAGGTCGGTTCCATTCAAATACAAGGCCAATCCTTCCTGTACCCCGAAATCGACCCGCCGCTCCTCGTCGGAGATCAGCAGACGGGAGCCCTTGGGAGCCAGTATCGCTTCGAGAGTGCGAATGACTATACCGATCATCTTGTCGGAGAGATCATCCAGCTCGATCTCGATATCGCAAGCACTGACTTCTCCATTGGGCGCCATCAAGGTACCGCCGCCGGCCACGCGTACGCCATACCGGTTTTTGACCATGGCCGCATTCAAGGCGTCTTCGATATCAGCGCGATCCTTTGGTTGAAGGCGCGCGTTCAATGTTGCGACGACGACTCCGGGCTTCTTTTTCTTAAAAATTCCCAGCATGGGTTCTATCTAGGGCCTCGTTCTCAGCGGAGATCCTTCTCCGGAAGCCATCCCTCCTCAATGCGATTAATAAGGAAGGTATCGTTCCATATTCCTTTTATCGGCAATTTTCGTTGCTCTTCCGTGATTTCCCCGACCTGACCTGCCACTGAACTTTCACCCAGCGGCGACTAGAGCCCCGGCGGTTTTGAATACGCCACT
>NZ_JBXSOR010000015.1:0-147584 GCF_057784455.1 Martinezella sp. CNPSo 3890
CCCGCCTCCATATGCGATAGCCCTGCCGCGAGCGGGGAGAGAGAGAGAGTTCCTACATCGGCACAACAAAAAAGGCCGGGCGAAACGCCCGGCCCTGGCCTTGGGAGGTGCCAGAAAAGCAACACTTAATGCGTGTCGAGGCTCTGCTGCGGACGCCAGCGGGTGATGCGGTTTTCGATGAGCGTCATCACATATTCGGCGCCGAGCGTGACGATCATCACCAGGATGATCGCGGCATAGAGGCCGGCTGCGTCATAGGTGCCCTTGGCAATCGAGATCAGGTAGCCGATGCCGGCCAGCGATCCGACGAACTCACCGACGATTGCGCCGATGATGGCAAAGGAGAAGGAGATGTGCAGGCTTGCAAAAATCCAGCTCATCGCCGACGGCAAAATCACCTTGCGGGTGACCTGCCAGTTGGAAGCACCGAGAATGCGGGCATTGGCGATCATGTTGCGGTCGGCTTCGCGAACGCCCTGGAAGGCATTGGCGAACACGACAAAGAACACCATGATGAAGGCCAGCGCCACCTTCGACGCCAGGCCGAGACCCATGATCATCACGAAGATCGGCGCGAGAACGACGCGCGGGATCGAGTTGATCGCCTTGATGTAGATCGAGAGGATATCGGAAGCGAGCTTGTCGCGGCCAAGGGCGACGCCGACAAGGACGCCGGTCACAGAGCCGATGATAAAGCCGATCAGCGCTTCTTCCATGGTGACACCGAGGTGATACCAGAGCGAGCCGCTCTCGGTGCCGTCGACGATCCACTCCCAGAGGCGCAGCGCGATGCCATAGGGGCTAGAATAGAAGAACGGATCGATCCAGTGCAGGTCGGAGGCGAGCTGCCAGAGGCCGAGGATGGCAAGCAAAATGCCGATCTGCCATGCCTTGACGACATACTTGCGACGAGCGAGCGCCTTCAGTGCTGCGGCTTCGATTTCCGCGTCCGAGGTGCCGGCGCGGAAGATCGGGGCATTGCCTGCTTCGAGAGCTGTGTTTGCCATGATCAATCCTCCCTTATGCCGCTTCCGCGGCACGGCGATAGCTGGTTTCGACTTCTTCGCGCAGGTCGTCCCAGATCGTCTTGCAATAATCGATGAAGTTCTGCTCGTAACGGATTTCCGAGACGACGCGCGGGCGCGGCAGGTCGATCGTGTAGACCGATTTCACCGTCGCCGGCCCGGCCGTCAGGACATAGACCTTGTCGGCGAGCGCGACAGCCTCTTCGAGATCGTGTGTCACGAAGACGACCGAGGCCTGGCGCTCGGCCCAGAGCTTCAGCAGCTCCTCATGCATGACCGTGCGCGTCTGTACGTCAAGCGCCGAGAAAGGCTCGTCCATCAGCAGGATTTCCGGCTCATTGATGAAGGTCTGCGCCAGCGAGACGCGCTTGCGCATGCCGCCCGACAGCTGATGCGGATAGTGGTGCAGGAACTTTGAAAGGCCGACGCGGGCGAGCCAGTCCTTGGCCATCTTCTCAGCCTCGGCCTTCGACTTGCCGCGGAACAGCGGGCCGGCCATGACGTTTTCGATGACATTCTGCCAGGGAAAGAGCGCATCCGTCTGGAAGGCGAAACCGACGCGCCGGTCGATGCCGTCGACCGGGCCGCCCATCAGGCGGACTTCGCCCGCGCTCGGCTTGGCAAGGCCAGTGACGAGATTGAGCGTCGTCGACTTGCCGCAGCCCGTCGGCCCGACAACCGCGACGAATTCGCCGCGCTCGACGGTCATGTTGAAATCGCGCAGTGCGGTCAGCGACTTGCCGGTCGGCGATACGAAACGGCGGCTGACATTGATGAGTTCGATCGCCGGTGAGCGGCGTTCATCCTGTTGCATGGTGCTGATCCTGACGCGTGCCTTTAGGGCGTGCACGCAAAGCCCAGTGAACTGCGAAGTCTCTTGGACCGCCGCTTCCGGAAACTGCCGGAAGCGGCGTCATGACTGCTTACTTGACGTTCTTCACGAATTCCGTCGTGTAGGTCTTCGACAGGTCGATCGTTTTGCCCTTGACGTTCTTGGAGAACTGCGAGAGCACGGCGAGAACCGTCTTCGGACCATCTTCGGGCATCACGCCGTCGGCCGTGAACATTTCCTTGCCGGCATCGAGAGCCTTGATGTAGCCGTCCTTGTCGCCGACGTAGAAGTCCTTCGGCATCTTCTCGGCAATTTCAGCGGCGGAATGCGTATGGATGAAGCGCAGCGTCTTGACGAAGGCGTTCGCAAGCTTCTGCACTTCTTCCTTATGGGCGTCGACCCATGCGGCATCCATATAGAGCGAAGCAGCCGGATAGGTACCGCCGAGCGCTTCCTCGGTACCCTTCAGCGTGCGCAGATCAACGAGGATCTTGGCTTCGCCGGTCTTCAGCAGGCGCGAGATCGTCGGCTCGGTGGTCATGCCCACCTGGATGGCATCCTGCTGCATGGCGGCGATGAAGGTCTGGCCGGCACCGACCGGAACCGGCGTGATGTCAGCCGGGGAGAGGCCCGCCTTCGACGCCATATAGAGCGTCAGGAAGTTGGTGGACGAGCCGAGGCCGGTGACGCCAGCACGCTTGCCCTTCAGGTCGGCGAAGGACTTGATATCCGGATATTTGGCCGAAACCAGCTCGACTTCGCCCGGTGCCTGGCTGAACTGCACGACGGACTTGATGAACTTGCCCTTGGCCTGCAGGTCGACACAGTGATCGTAGAAGCCGACGACGCCCTGAACGGCACCTGCCAGCAGCTGGTTTTCGGCGTCGACGCCGGCGGATTCGTTGAGAAGCTCGACCTCGAGGCCTTCATCCTTGAAGTAGCCGAGGGATTCGGCGAGCTTGGCCGGCAGATAGATCTGCTTTTCGTAGCCGCCCACCATGATGGAAATCTTGTCGGCAGCATTGGCGGCCGTGGCTGCAAGCGAAGCAGCAGTCATGACGAGGGAAAGGGCTACGGTATGAAAAAAGGTGCGCGATGGACGCATCAATGTCTCCTCCTGTTTTATTCTTGCGCCACACGACGCTCTGGAAAGGCGCTTCCTCCACGAAGCTCGGCGAGACTAGCGCGGGCAACCTTTCAGTCAGCTTTCAGTGCGCAACCCTGCGAGGGAACATTGCGATTTTATGAACGCGGACGCCGACGGCTGGATTATACCGACGGCGCCGGAAACGCTATCGCGCGCTATTTAGCGTTCTTGACGAACTCGGTCGTATAGGTCTTCGACAGATCGATCGACTTGCCCTGCACATTCTTCGAGAATTCGGAAAGTACGGCAAGAACGGTTTTCGGACCGTCTTCCGGCATCACGCCATCGGCGGTAAACATGGTCTTGCCGTTTTCGAGCGCCTTCACATAACCTTCCTTGTCGCCGACATAGAAGTCCTTCGGCATCTTGTCGGCGATCTCCGCGGCTGAATGGGTGTTGATGAAATGCAGCGTCTTGACGAAAGCGTTCGCAAGCTTCTGCACCTCCGCCTTGTGATCCTTGACCCACGACTCCTGCATATAGAGGGACGCGGCAGGATAGGTCCCGCCCAGAGCGGCCCTTGTTCCGTCCATCGTGCGCATGTCGATCAGAACCTTGGCCTCGCCGGTCTTCAGGAGACGCGAGACCGTCGGCTCGGTCGTCATGCCGGCCTGAATGGCATCCTGCTGCATAGCAGCGATGAAGGTCTGACCGGCACCGACCGGAACGGAGGTGAATTCCCCCAGCTTCAAGCCGGCCTTGATGGCCAGATACTGGGTCAGGAAATTGGTCGACGAACCGAGGCCGGTGACGCCCAGGCTCTTGCCCTTGAAATCGGCGGGAGATTTGATTTCCGGATGCTTGGCCGACACCAGCTCGACTTCGCCCGGTGCCTGGCTGAACTGCACGACGGATTCGACGAATTTGCCCTTGCCCTGAAGATCGATGCAATGATCGTAGAAGCCGACGACGCCCTGAACGGCGCCTGCCAGCATTTCGTTTTCCGCATCGACGCCTGCAGGCTCATTGAGAAGTTCGACGGTCAGCCCCTGTTCCTTGAAATAGCCAAGCCCTTCGGCAAGCTTGGCCGGCAGATAGATCTGCTTCTCATAGCCGCCCACCATGATGGAAATCTTGTCAGCGGCATTGGCCGCAGTGGCAGCAAATCCGGCTGCAGCTATCGCAAGGGAAAAAATCGCGGAATATCTGAGAATGCTGGATGCACGCATGAAGTCCTCCTCTCCATTTGTGTACCGGCGCCGATTGACAACGGCACGGCACGCGCTTCCTCCTGAAGCGGAAAAGACATGCACGCCCAACCTTTCATTGAGCTGAAAGCAACTCGTCGCCCCATTTGGCAATTTACTTCAGGACGGCTGCGACTGCCGGCACCCGAACAGTGTGAAAGCATACAGCCGCACAACGGGAAGCGTCATTGCATCTTGGCATTTCCCGTATCGCGACTATTTTAGATTGAGCGCTTTCGCTGGGAGGAACCATCGATGAGGATCATTGCCGCAGCCCTTATTCTGACGGTGATGGCGATAGCCGGGCCGGCATCGGCAATTTCCCGCTATGAGTCGCTCGGCAAGACTTGCGCATCGGTGCAGCAACTGATTGCCGCCGAACGCGCGGTGATATTGCGCTATCCATCGTCCCGTGGCGGCCCCGTTCTCTACGACCGCTATGTGGCTGGCCGCGGGCAATGCGACATCTCCGACTATGCCAGCCGCAGCTACGTGCCGACGAAAGATAACCCGGCCTGTCCTGTCTATAATTGCAAGCCGTCCTCGGTCTTCAATCCGCATTGACGCGAATCAGCTTTTCTGCGGTTTATGCGTGTACGGAGTCACAAAACTTAATATAAAAAGACTTTTAGTTGAGCTCCACCCACATTTAACGCACATTTCGCGGGCAGATAGAGCACGCGCCCTTTGTCGTTAAGGGCCAAAGTATGGTGTAATCCGCCAGCCCTATTTGAATAAGGAGATTGCGCAGTGAGTGCAAAAGTACCGAACCCGATCGATGCCTATGTAGGCTCTCGCGTCCGCACGCGCCGTCTTATGCTTGGCATGAGCCAGGAGCGGCTTGCCGAACAGATCGGCGTGACGTTTCAGCAGGTGCAGAAATACGAAAAAGGCACCAATCGCATCGGCGCCAGCCGACTGCAGGCCATTGCCGGCGTGCTCGCCGTGCCGGTTGCCTTCTTCTTCCAGCAGGACAATTCCCAGCCGCTGAACACCGACGGCCTCGGCGCAATCAACGGGCTGGAGGATCTGTCGGATTTCCTGACGTCCAAAGAGGGCCTGAGCCTCAACAAGGCGTTCATGAAAATCAACGATCCAAGCATTCGCCAGTCCGTGCTGACATTGATCAAATCGCTGGCAAGTACTTCCGATGCGCTGCCGGACCACCTTCCGCGCGCAACGAACGCATCGGTCGGCCTGCGCAACTAAAGCATTTGCGCAAAAGTGCGCAGCGCTTTTGCGAGGACGACATGCGCGAGATCAAGGCCCTAAAGCGCAAGGAGCGAATCCGAAGGATCGCGACTCTCTTTGGGTCCTGAACTCTCCACGAAAATTCCAGTCCGTCTAGCCTGGCATCGGCGCGAAGCGGGCCGCCAAGATTGACATCCAGGCGGCACCAAAATCACGCTGATGGTGGAAGCATAGGCGGATTTTGCGCGCAAATGGTCGACGCGAAGCGCCCTCCTACTCCTTGCATGCCGTATTTCACGCCTTGAAATTGCAAAAGCAAAATTTTGCAGCAATCACGCATCGTGTCACGCTGCATGTCACGCGCCAAGCTGCAAAACATCCGTTACGGTTTGCTCATGTTTCCGGCCAGACACGATTCGTCTGCCGGGAACGGGGGCAATAGAGGGTACGAAATGACAGCAGCACTTCCGATCGACGCAGCATACCAGGATCCGGACTCGCTCAAGGAACTGGCCTCAATCGCTCGGCTCATCACTTATGCACGGCAGAGCGCCAAAAACCTGAATGCGGAATTCCCGGTCTGGTGTCTGGACTTGGCGCTCGGGGCCGTGCTGCAGGAAATGTATGAAAATGGCTTGCCCAATCCCTTATTCGAAGAGGGAACGGACACGGCAAACGTGGTGGCACACTGAATTAAAGTAATCCCGGCCTTTGCCGGATACGGAACGATGCCGGTATGGCTCAGCAGGCCATGTCGGCATTTTTCTTCGTGAACCAAGATCGTCGGGGACAGCCGACCAAAAGCATGTCGCGCAGAAGCCTGCAGCGGCTTTGCGACAATGACCGCCATAAAATCAAAACCCCACGCAAGAAGCGAATTCAAAAGATCGCGGCGCTTCAGCAGCCACCTTTGCGCGGCTGGACGCCAGCGGTAAAAATCCCGATGCAATGGCGCAAATGGCGCAACCGCGTTTCGCGGTCCGGCCAATCCTTCGGACGGCCCGGCCTGGAGATCATCGCGTCGAAGATCATGCTCATCAGCATGCGCGCTCCGCTTACCGCATCGGCAATTTCGATCAAGCCGCGCCGCTGCTGCTCGATAAGCCAGTCCGCCAGCAACTGCTGTGATTGTCTGGCGCCATAAGTATGTAGCAGCCTGGCGATTTCCGGAGATTGCTGCGACTCACTGATGGCAAGTTGAATGAAGGCGTCCCGTTCGCGCTCCTGATCTTCATCGATGTCGATCATGAATATCAGTTCGAGCGCCTTGTCGAACGGCAAATTCTCGTCTGCAGGCCGCGGCAGGGCCAGCATCGATGCGCGATGCTCGGCGATGATGGCCGCGAAGAGATCGGTCTTGCTCGGAAACAACCTGTAGAGGGTCTGCTTCGAAATCCGGCACCGGGCAGCAACCAGATCCATGGTTGTGCCGCCGTAACCCAGCTCATAGAAGGTTGCGCGCGCCTCCGCGACGATCTCCGCGCGGCGCGCATCGTCGTTCACGGTTTTCGGGCGACCGCGCGGGCGGCGCTTGGCAACCTGGTCGGCCTTGGCTGCTCGTTCCTTTGTCAGCACACCGTCTTGACCCCAACAGTCGAATACGATTGACATTTGAAGCAGTACAAATATTTTCTGTACGACTTGGTACTATAAATAAGGCAACAGGAAATAGCAACGTGCGAAAGCTCGCCCCTCCCACTTCTGTACCCGCATATCCGGTGATATCAGCCCGCCTTCCGGTTGGCCGCGGCTCGCTGACCGCCGTCGGAATTGTCGCAGCGATGTTGCTGGTGGGCTGCAACCAGCAGAATTCCGCCCAGAGCACTGCTCCCGCCGTCAAGACGGAAGTGAGCGCGATGTCGCTGCATCCGCAATCCGTTGCCATCACCGCCGAACTGCCTGGCCGCACCAGCGCCTACCTCGTCGCCGAAGTGCGGCCGCAGGTTGGCGGCATCATCCGCAGCCGCAACTTCAAGGAGGGCAGCGAGGTCCGGGAAGGCGATGTGCTCTATGAGATCGATCCGTCCTCTTATCAGGCATCGTATGACAGCGCCGCAGCCTCGTTGCAGAAGGCAGAGGGCGCCGTGCCCAGCGCCCAGGCCAAGCTCGACCGCTACAAGGGCCTGAGCGCCCAGAACGCGGTCAGCAAGCAGGATTTCGATGACGCGCAGTCCACGCTCGTCCAGGCACAGGCCGATGTCGCCTCTGCCAAGGCGGCACTGGAGACAGCTCGCATCAATCTCGATTATACCAAGATGAGAGCGCCGATCTCCGGCCGCGTCGATGCCTCCACCGTCACCGTCGGCGCGCTCGTCACTGCCGATCAGACCACGGCGCTGACCACCATTCGCCAGCTCGATCCAATCAATGTCGATGTCACGCAGTCGAGCACCAACCTGCTCGAATTCCGCCGCGCCGTCGCCGACGGCCGGCTGAAAACGAGCGGCGACAACGTTTCCGTGCATCTGACGCTTGAGGACGGCAGCCAATACAAGGAAACCGGCAAACTGGAATTTGCCGAATCCTCCGTTGCGGAAACGGTCGGCACCATCACCGTGCGCGCCGTCTTCCCCAATCCGGATCGCATCCTGCTGCCGGGCATGTATGTGCGCGCCACCATTCAGGAAGGCATTGCCGAAAACAGCTTCCTCGTGCCGCAGCGTGCCGTGACCCGCAACACGAAGGGCGAGCCGATCGCCATGTTCGTGACCGCCGAGGGCAAGGTGCAGCAGCGGGTGTTGAAGGTGGAACGCAGCATCGGCAACAGCTGGCTTGTCAACCAGGGCGTTGCCGATGGCGATCGCGTGATCGTCGAAGGCGTCCAGCGTGTTCGCGACGGTCAGGAAGTCACCGTTTCTCCGGTAACGATTGACGATGCGACCGGCGAAGTGAAGCAGGCTGCCGCCGATAGCAAGCCGTCCGCGGAGCAAGCCGGCCTGGAAAAGACCGATATGAAAGCCGCCTCCGGCGTCCAGAAGTGAGGTTAGACGATGTCTCGTTTTTTCATCGACAGGCCGATCTTCGCCTGGGTGATCGCCATCGTCATCATGCTGGCGGGCACACTTTCGATCTTCACGCTGTCGATTTCGCAATATCCGCAGATCGCGCCGACGACAGTCAGCATCAGCGCTACCTATTCAGGGGCTGACGCCGCAACCGTCGAAAACTCGGTGACCAAGGTCATCGAGCAGGGCATGACTGGGATCGACAATCTCGACTACATGACATCGACCTCGACCTCGACGGGTCAGGCCTCGATCTCATTGACCTTCACCAACAAGGCCGATCCCGACGTCGCGCAGATGCAGGTGCAGAACAAGCTGCAGCTCGTCACCGCCCAGCTGCCGCAGACCGTTCAAAATACCGGCATCACCGTTTCGAAATCGACCTCGAACTTTCTGATGGTCGTCGGCTTCGTGTCGACGGATGGCAAGCTCAACTCGAACGATCTTGCCGATTACGTCTCCAGCACCCTGAACGACACGCTGAAGCGTATCGAAGGCGTCGGCAATACGCAGATCTTCGGTGCCGGCTATGCCATGCGCATCTGGGTGGATCCGGACAAGCTTGCCAAATATCAGCTGATGGTGAGCGACGTAACGAGCGCAATCCAGGCCCAGAACTCGCAGGTCTCGGCTGGCCAGCTGGGTGCCTTGCCGCAGCGCAAGGGCCAGCAGCTCAATGCGACGGTCACCGCAAAGAGCCGCCTGCAGACGCCGCAGCAGTTCGAAAACATCATCCTGAAAAGCCAGTCCGACGGCTCGCTGGTACGCATCAACGATGTCGCCACCGTGGAACTCGGCGCAGACAGCTATACGACGTCGACCACCTATAACGGCCATCCCTCCGCCGGTCTCGCGGTGATGCTCGCCTCCGGCGCCAACGCCATCAATACGGCCGAAGCGGTGCGGACAGCCATCGGCAATATGAGCGAGACCCTGCCGCCGAACGTGGAGATCGTCTATCCCTACGATACGACGCCCTTCGTGAAGCTGTCGATCGAGGACGTGGTCAAGACGCTGTTCGAAGCCATCGTGCTCGTCTTCATCGTCATGTTCGTCTTCCTGCAGAACCTGCGCGCCACGCTGATCCCGACGCTCGCCGTCCCGGTCGTCCTGCTCGGCACCTTCGGCGTGCTGGCGATGTTCGGCTATTCCATCAACACATTGACCATGTTCGGCATGGTGCTGGCGATCGGCCTTCTGGTCGACGACGCCATCGTCGTCGTCGAAAATGTCGAGCGCGTGATGGAGGAAGAGGGGTTGTCGCCGCGCGAGGCGACGATCAAGTCGATGCAGGAAATCACCGGCGCGCTGATCGGCATCGCCACGGTCTTGTCGGCCGTGTTCATCCCGATGGCCTTCTTCTCCGGTTCGGTTGGCATCATCTACCGGCAGTTCTCGGTGACGATCGTCTCGGCGATGGTGCTGTCCGTCATCGTCGCTCTTATCCTCACGCCAGCTCTCTGCGCCACTATTCTCAGGCAGCCCAAACATGGTGCGAAAGAAAAGGGCGTGTTCGGCTGGTTCAACCGCAATTTCGAGCGGGGAACGAGAGGTTATCAGCGCGGCGTGCACGGCATGATCCGGCTGAGCATCGTCTTCCTGCTGGTGTTCGTCTTGATCGGCGGCGCGGTAGCCGTCCTGTTCAACCGCCTGCCGAGCTCCTTCCTTCCGGAGGAAGACCAGGGCATTCTGCTGACCGCGATCCAGCTGCCTCCGGGCGCCACGGATTCCCGTACCTGGGCGGTGCTCGACCAGGTGAGAGATTACTATCTCAACAACGAGAAGGACTATGTCGAGGGCGCATTCGCGGTCGCCGGATTCGGATTCAGCGGTCAAGGCCAGAATGTCGGCCTCGTCTTCGTCAGGTTGAAGGATTTCGATCAGCGCAAGACACCGCAGTCGAAGGCACAAGCCATCGCCGGTCGCGCCATGGGAGCCTTTTCCAAGATCAAGGACGGTAGCGTCTTCGCGCTGGCACCGCCGGCAATCCCCGGCTTCGGCAGCTCGAGCGGCTTCGATTTCTTCATCAAGGATATCAATGGCGCTGGCCATGATGCACTCATAGCGGCCCGTAATCAGCTGCTTGGGGCAGCCGCACAGAACCATAAGCTGCTCGGAACGCGCCCGAACGGCCAGGAAGACACGCCGCAATATTCCGTGAATATCGATCAGGAAAAGGCGAGCGCACTGAACATCGGCCTTTCGGATATCGACACGACGCTATCGACGGCCTGGGGCGGCACCTACGTTAACGACTTCATCGACCGCGGCCGCGTTAAGAAGGTGTATGTCCAGGCCGACAAGGATTTCCGCATGCAGCCCGAAGACCTGGGCCGCTGGTATGTGCGCAATTCCGGCGGCGACATGGTGCCATTCTCCGCTTTCTCGAGCGGCGAATGGACCTACGGTTCACCGCGTCTGGAGCGTTATAACGGCTCGTCCGCGGTCGAAATCCTCGGCTCCGCGGCGCCTGGCGTCTCCTCGGGCGACGCCATGAACGAGATCGACAAGATCATGGCAAGCCTGCCGCCGGGCTTCAGCCACGAATGGACCAGCCTGTCCGCTCAGGAAAAGCTTTCGGGTAACCAGGCAAGCCAGCTCTACGCGATTTCGATCCTGGTCGTCTTCCTGGCACTCGCCGCCCTTTATGAGAGCTGGTCGATCCCGCTTGCCGTCATGCTGTCGGTCCCGATCGGCATCTTCGGCGCGCTGCTGGCAGCCACCATCTTCGGCCAATCGAACGACGTCTACTTCAAGGTGGGCCTGCTGACGACAATCGGCTTGGCGGCAAAGAACGCCATCCTGATCGTCGAATTCGCCATCGAGCAGCAGAACCAGGGCAAAAGCCTGATCGACGCAACACTGGAAGCATCCCGTCAGCGCTTGCGACCGATCCTGATGACCTCGCTCGCCTTCATCCTCGGGGTGCTGCCGCTGGCGGTCGCCAACGGGGCCGGTTCTGGTAGCCAGAACTCGATCGGTATCGGCGTCATGGGCGGCATGATCTCGGCAACCGTGCTCGGCATCTTCTTCATCCCGCTGCTCTTCGTCTCCGTCCGCCGTGTCTTCAAGGGCAATGTTCGGTCGACGGCAGCTCCGGAGGCCACCAACCCTGACGTGGCGCATTAAGGCCTCTCCACTCGCTCTCTCTCGAAAGAGAGCGAGTGGAGATCTCGATCAGGCACCGGATGTGTCGTCTTGAATTGCCAAATTTGTCATCAATGATGAATATGCAATCATTGATGACAGGGTATTGCTATGGCCAGTATGACGATCCGCAACATCGACGATCATTTAAAGACCCGGCTGCGCATTCGCGCCGCCGCACACGGGCGATCGATGGAGGATGAGGCGCGAGACATTCTGCGGGCGGCCTTGTCGGCGGAAGAAAAGCGTCAACCCAATTTGGCCGAGACTATCCGTCGCCGCATGGCTGCAAGTGGTGGGGTCGTGCTGGATATGGCTCCCCATGAACCGATCCGCCTAGTCGATCTCGATCCATGATCATTCTCGACACAAATGTCATTTCTGACCTATTGGCACCCATCGCCATCGCCAATGGCTGAAGCGTGGCTCGCCGCCCAGCCTCCTCTCGCCATCTTTACGACGGCAACGACGCAGGCGGAAATCCTTTACAGTCTCCGGCTGCTGCCTGCGGGCCGACGCCGAAGCGAATTGGAAGCTGCTATTCTCCCCATATTCGAAGAGGATTTCGCCGGAAGAGTTCTCCCCTTCGATAGCGAAGCTGCGGGAGCTTATTCCTTCATTGCAACATCGCGGCGTCGGGCCGGCAAGCCGATCAGCCAGTTCGATGCTCAGATCGCCGCAATTACAGCGTCGCGAGGAGCAACCCTTGCCACCCGCAATGTGTCCGATTTCCTGGACACCGGAATAACTATCGTCAATCCGTGGGACTATAAGGGCTGATCCGGTCCATCCATGCAACGCTAGAGCCGGATGATTTTAGGTCGAGTCGACCTAAGACCTGTCGTCCGAAATCCCATGACGCTTTTCGGCATCACGCTCTAACCACTCAAGTTGATAGCGGAGATATTGGTGGCGCCGTGGCTTGCGCCTTCGGCGACCATTTCGCATGCAGCTTGGCAAGCATCAGGTAGATGATCGGCGTAGTATAGAGCGTCAGCACCTGCGACACGACGAGGCCGCCGACGATGGTGATCCCGAGCGGGCGTCGCAGCTCCGAACCGGGGCCGGTGGCGATGATCAGCGGGATGGCGCCCATCAATGCTGCCAGCGTCGTCATCAGGATCGGCCGGAAACGCTTCAGGCACGCCTGATAAATGGCCTCTTCCGAAGACAGGCCGAGTATGCGCTCGCCCTGCAGCGCGAAGTCCACCATCATGATGCCGTTCTTCTTGACGATGCCGATCAGCAGGATGATGCCGATGAAGGCGATGATCGTCAGCTCGGTACCGCTGATCGCAAGCGCCAGCAGCGCGCCGAGGCCGGCGGACGGCAGCGTCGAGATGATCGTCAGCGGATGCGCCAGGCTCTCATAGAGGATGCCGAGGACGATATAGACCGTCAGCAGTGCCGCCAGCAGCAAGAGCGGCTGGCTGCCGGAAGATTGGGTGACGCTCGCCGCATCGCCGGCGAAATCCGCATGCAGCGTGTCGGGCAGGTGCATGTCCAGCACAGCCTTCTGGATGGCATCGTTGGCGACCTGCAGCGGCGTGTTGAGCGCCAGATTGTAGGAGATGGTGACGGAGGGATATTGACCCTGGTGATTGACCACCAGCGGCGCCAGCGTGCGGTCGATCGACGCCACTGCGCTCAACGGCACCTGCGTACCGCCGGAGGCGGGCACGTAGAGCTTCGAAATGTCATGCGGATCGAGCGCATAGTTCGGGTCCGCCTCCAGCACGACGCGATACTGGTTGCGCTGCGTGTAGATCGTCGAGATCTGCCGCTGCGCGAAGGCATTGTTGAGCGCGGAATCGATAGACTGGATGTTGACGCCGAGCTGGGAGGCAAGACTGCGGTCGATATTGACGGTCGCCTGCAGGCCATTGGGCTGCCTGTCGGTCGCGACATCGGTCAATCCCGGCAGGGCCTGCATCCGCTCCAGCACCTTGGGCGCCCATTCCACCAGCTCATCGTAATTCGCACCCCAGAGCGTGAACTGATACTGCGATTGCGACTGGCGCGCACCGGCGCGGATATCGCCCGGCGAAAACAGGAAAGTGCTGAGGCCGGGAACAGCCATCAGCTGCTTGCGCAGCCTGTCTATGACCTCGGCCGTTGGCGCACGCTCTGATTCCGGCTTCAGCGAGATGAAAAGCTGGCCACGATTGATGGAGCTGGAAAAGCCGCCACCGCCGACGGAAGAGCCAATACCGGAAACGGCGGGATCCTTCGAAGCGATATCCGCCGCCTCCTGCTGCAGCTTGACCATGGCGGGATAGGAAATATCGGTCGCAGCCTGCGTTCCGCCCTGGATGAAGCCGGTATCGTCCTGCGGGATGAAGCCCTTCGGAACCTTGACATAGAGATAGCCGGACATGACCACGCAAGCGATGATGACGACCACGGAAAGGAAACGGTGGTGCAGCACCGCCCGTAGCGTCCGGCCATAAAAGCCGGTAATCGCACCCAGTGTGCCCTCGACGATGCGGCCGAACAGGCCAGGCCGGGCATCGATATCGTGCTGGCGCAGGCGATGGCCGCAGATCATCGGCGTCAGCGTCAGGGACACGAGCGTCGAAACGACGATGGTAAAGCCGAGCGTCAGCGAGAAGGTCTGGAAGAAGCGGCCTACGATGCCGCCCATGAAAAATAGTGGAATGAAGGCGGCAAGCAACGACAGGCTGATCGAGATGACGGTAAAGCCGATCTGCTTGGCGCCTTCGAGCGCTGCCCGCATCGGCTTCATGCCCGTTTCCAAATTGGCATAGATATTCTCGATCATGACGATGGCATCGTCGACGACGAAGCCGACGGATACGGCAAGCGCCATCAGCGAGAGATTGTCGATCGACAGCCCGAAGAGCCACATCGCGGCAAAAGTGCCGGCGAGCGATAGCGGCACAGTGACGCCGGCAGCGACTGTGGGGGTAGTGCGCCGCAGGAACACGAAGACGACGGCCATGACCAGACAAATGGTGGCAAGCAGCGTCCACTGCATGTCGTTGACGCTGGCATGGATCGTCGTGGTGCGATCGGAAAGGATCGAGATATTCACACCGGCGGGAATGAGCCGCTGCAGTTCGGGGATCAGCTGCTTGACGCCATCGACGGTGGCGATGACGTTCGCATCCGCCTGCTTGGTGATGTTGAGCAGCACGGCCGGCTTGCCGTCATACCAGGCATCCGAGCGGCTGTTGCGCACCCCAGGCTCGACGGTGGCGATGTCGGAGAGGCGAACGGCAGTGCCATCCCCGCTCTGTACGATGATCCGTCCGAAGGCTTCCGGCGTCTTCAACTGGCTGTTGACGGCGACGGAGAAAGCTCCGCCGGCACCGTCGATCGAACCGAAAGGCCCGAGCACATTGGCATTGACGATTGCCGTGCGAACGGCATCGAGCGACAGGCCCATCGCCGAAAGCCGGTCCGGATCCAGCCGGACGCGGATGGCGGGCTGGTCGGCGCCGCTCACGGTCACCCCGCCGACGCCATCGACCTGCGAGATGCGCTGCACCACAACTGTATCCGCCGCATCATAAATAGCGCTCGGAGAGACATTGTCTGAGGTTAGCGCCAGAATAAGAACCGGGGCCGCCGCCGGGTTGATCTTGCGGAAGGACGGGAGAGTGGGCAGATCGCCGGGCAGGTCCGTCGCAGCCGCGTTCAACGCCGCCTGCACATCCTGCGCCGCACCATCCACGCTACGCGAGAGATCGAACTGGACGATGATCGTGCTCGAGCCGAGCGAGCTGACAGACGTCAATTGCGTAACGCCGGCAATGGTCCCGAGATGACGCTCCAGTGGGGCGGCCACGCTCGCCGCCATACTGGCCGGATCGGCCCCTGGGCGGCTTGAGGAAACGACGATTGTGGGAAGATCGACGGTCGGCAGGCTCGCGACCGGCAGGAAGCGATAGGCAACGATGCCGAGGATCATCAGCCCGATCGCCAGAAGCGTCGTCCCGACAGGGCGTTTGATAAACGGCTCGGAGATGTTCATCTCTCGCCACCCGCCAATTCGTTCATCTCGGCGCTCGGCATGCCACTAGTGCGGCCGACGATCTTGGCGCGCAGGCGCTCGAAGGCGAGATAGATCACCGGCGTCGTATAGAGCGTCAGGAGTTGTGACAACACGAGACCGCCGATGATGGTGATGCCAAGCGGAATACGCAGCTCGGCGCCCGTGCCCTGCGCCAGTGCCAGCGGCAGCGCGCCGAAGAGTGCTGCGAGCGTGGTCATCATGATCGGCCGGAAACGCAGGATCGAGGCTTTCAGAATGGCCTCGCGCGGCTCCAGGCCTTCCTTGCGCTCCGCCTCCAACGCGAAGTCGATCATCATGATCGCATTCTTCTTGACGATACCCATCAGGAGCACGATGCCGATGAGCGCGATAATCGACAGATCCTGCCCGAACAGCATCAGCGCCAGCAGCGCGCCGACACCGGCCGAAGGCAGCGTCGACAGGATCGTCACCGGATGCACGGCGCTCTCATAGAGCAGGCCGAGCACGATATAGATCGTCACGACCGCTGCCAGGATCAACCAGGGTTCACCCGCAAGCGAGGATGCAAATTCTTCGGCATCGCCCGAATATTTGCGCTGGATATTATCGGGCATCTCGATATCTCGCTCCGCCGCCTTGATCTCGGCGACGGCATCGCTGAGCGAGGCACCCTTGGCGAGATCGAAGCTGAGCGTCACGGCCGGGAACTGCTCATCATGGCTGATGACCAGTGGCGCGGTCGTGAAACTCGCAGTGGTGAAGGCGTTGAGCGGCACCTGCGTATCGCTGGCGCCGGCGACATAGAGTTTGTCGAGCGATTTCGGATCCGACTGATATTGCGGTGCAGCCTCCAGAATGACGCGATACTGATTGGCCTGGCCGTAGATTGTCGCGATCTGCCGCTGGCCGAAGGCATCATTCAAAGTATCGCTGACAGCCTGCATCGATACACCGAGCCGCGAAGCAGTCTCGCGATTGACATCGACGAAGATGCGCCCGCCGCCCATCTCCACTTCGGAGGCGACATCCGTCAGCTTCGGGCTTTCCTGCAGCCGCTGGACAAGCTTCTGCGCCCAGTCGACCACCGTATTCGTGTCCGTGCCCGTCAGGGTATATTGGTAGGGCGCACGGCTGGCCCTTGTGCTGATCGAGATGTCGCGCACGCTCTGGAAGGTGACGTGGATGCCGGGCAAGCCCGTCACCTCGCCGCGCATCCTCTCGATGATCTTATCGGCGGACGCGTTACGCTCACTCCGCGGCTTCAGCACGAGACTGAGATTGCCGGTGTTGAGCGTCAGATTGCTCGCGCTGGCGCCTATGACGGCAACGACGCCAGCAACATCCGGATCCTTGCGCAGCCGGTCGGTCACATCAGCCTGGATCTGCTTCATGGTTTCGAAGGAGGTCGTCGGCTCGGCTTCGATGACGGCGGTGATGAGGCCCGTGTCCTGCGCCGGCAGAAAGCCCTTGGGGATGACGACATAAAGCGCGACCGTCGCAGCCAGCGTCGCCACCGTCACCAGCAGCATCAGACGGCTGCGATCCACGGCCCAGACAAGGCTGCGCCGATAGCCTTCAACCATCCAGTCGGTGAAACGGTCGGCACCGGCCAGAAAGCCGCCCTGATGCTCTTTTGGCTTGCGCAGGATGCGCGCGCACATCATCGGCGTGAGCGTCAGCGAGACCACGGCCGATACGACGACGGCAATGGTGAGCGTCAGCGCGAATTCGCGGAACATGCGCCCGACGATGCCAGTCATGAACAGCAGCGGAATGAAGACCGCAACCAGCGAGACGGTCAGCGAAATGATCGTGAAGCCGATTTCGCCGGCACCCTTCAGCGCCGCCTGCATCGGATTTTCGCCCTCTTCGATATGGCGCGCGATGTTCTCGATCATCACGATGGCGTCGTCGACGACGAAGCCGGTGCCGATGGTCAGTGCCATCAGCGAGAGATTGTCGAGACTGAAGCCGGCGAACCACATGACGCCGAAAGTGGCAATCAGCGACAGCGGCAGCGCGACGCCGGCAATGAAGGTCGCCGTCATCGTCCGCAGGAAGAGCAGGACGACGAGGATGACGAGACCGATACTGATGACCAGCGTCCATTGCACATCATGGATCGAAGCGCGGATGGTCTCGGTGCGATCATTGACGATATCAAGGGAGACGCCGGCCGGCATCGCCTGCTTCAGCTTCGGGATCTGCTTCAGCACATTCTCGACCGTCTGGATGACGTTGGCGCCTGGCTGACGCATGATATCGAGAATGACGGCGGGCTGGCCCTGATACCAGGCGCCGACACGGTTGTTTTCCAGTCCTTCGACGACGGTTGCGACGTCCTTCAATTGCACCGGCGCGCTGTTGCGGTAGGCAACGATGACCGATTTATAGACGTTCGGATCGACGATCTGGTCGTTGGCGGCAAGCGTGAAGCTTTGCTGCGTGCCGTCGAGCGAACCCTTCGCACCGGCAACGCTGGCATTGGTGATCGCCGTACGGATGTCCTCCAGGGCAAGTCCATAGGAGGCAAGACGCGGCAGATCCGCCTGGATGCGGATGGCAGGCTTGACGCCGCCCTGGATATTGACGTCGCCGACCCCCGACACTTCGCTCAGGCGCTGCGCCATCATGGTATCGGCAAAATCGCTGAGCTCGCGGATCGAATAGCTGTTGGAGCGCAGCGCCAGCGTCACGATCGGCGTATCGGCCGGGTTCACTTTCGAATAGGTCGGAGGATAGGGAAGCGTGCGCGGCAGGGTCGAGCCGGCGGCATTGATGGCCGCCTGCACATCCTGCGCCGCGCCATCGATATCGCGGCCAAGATCGAATTGCAGCGTGATCTGGCTGATGCCGAAGGCGCTTGATGAGGTCATCGAAGCCAGCGATGGGATCTGGCCGAGCGGCCGCTCCAGCGGCGCCGTCACCAGCGCCGCCATCGTATCGGGATCGGCTCCCGGAAGCTGCGTCGTCACCTGGATCGTCGGAAAATCCACCTGCGGCAGCGGCGCGACCGGCAGGAAGAGAAAGCCGAGAATGCCGCCCAACAGCACCGCCACCCCGAGAAGCGAGGTGGCGATCGGCCTGGATATAAAGAGCGACGAGACGTTCATTGTTGCTGCGTCGGCGTAGCGGAGGAATTGTTGGAGGCCGAGCCGCCGCCCGTATCCGCACCCTGTTCGCCATCGGCGGCTGGCTGACCATCCTGGCCGCGATGGCCACTATGACCGCCGGCACCGCCCTGCCCACCTTGACCACCCTGGCCATTGTGGCGGCGATGCGGACGTTCGCCCGCATTTGCGGTGCCTGGAGCAGCATTCTGTTGGTCGTTCTCCGCAACAGGCTGCCCGTTATTGTCGGTTGACGGAGCAGCCGGCGACGCCTGATCCGGATTGGCCGAAATCTGCACCTTCGACCCATTCTGAAGCCGCGCGAAACCGGTCGTCACCACTTTGTCGCCAGGCGTCACGCCATCGGCGATGACCGCAAGCGTATCGTCCTGCTGGCGCACCTTCACCGGCTTCATCGCAACAGTCTGATCCTGGCCGATGATATAGACGAAGGTGCCGTTCGGTCCGCGCTGCACGGCGCCGCTCGGAATGACGGTAACGCCCTTCAGCGTCTCCACAAGCAGGCGGGCATTGACGAAGGCGCCGGGCCACAGCGCCAACTTGTCGTTGGGGAAATTCGCCTTCAGCTTGACCGTGCCGGTGGTGGGATCGACCTGATTGTCGACCACTCCAAGCGAACCATTGTCGACTACCGTCTCGCCATCATTGCCCAAAGCCTGAACGGAAAGCGTTCCGGCCGCACTTGCCGCATTGACGCGGGCAAGCTGTTGCTGCGGAATGGAAAACAGCACGGAGATCGGCTTGATCTGCGAGAGCGTTACGATGCCGGTCGCATCCGAGGAGCTGACGAGATTGCCGACATCGACGTTGCGGATGCCGGTGCGCCCATCGAAGGCTGCCCTGATCGTCGTATAATCGAGCGTTGCCTGCGCGCTCTCGATGGCAGCCACATCCGCCTGGACCTGTGCGGTATATTGCGCCACCAGCGAAGTCTGCGTATCGACCTGTTGCTGCGTACCGGATGCGCTCTTCACCATCATCTGGTAGCGGGCTAGATCGCGTTGCGCACCCGCGAGCAAAGCTTCGTCCTGCGCCTTCTTGGCAATCGCCTGATCGAGCTGTGCCTTATAGACGGAATCGTCGATGCGGGCGATGACGTCGCCCTTCTTGATGTCCTGGCCCTCGACGAAATTGATTTCGACAATTCGTCCGCTGACCTGCGGGCGCACTGTCACTGTATTCAGCGCCTTCACCGACCCAACGCCGTTGATGTAGACGGGGACATCGGCGGTCGTCGCATCGGCAGCAAGTACGGGAACCGGTCCGCCGAACTGCGACATGCCGCGCCGTCTGCCGCTGCCGCCGCCCTGCCCCTGGCCGCCGCGGCGCTCACCCTGGGCTTGCTCGGCTGGCGCAGCCGCGCTCTGATAGCCGAGCAGCTTCTCTGCCGGCCCAAGCCAACGATCGCGGGTCGCATAGGCGCCGTACCCAACCGCGCCAATCACAGCCAACCACACGACGACCCGAAACGTCCGAGCCATTCACGCACCTTCCTTCAAAGCTCGGGGTGATCGACGATCCCCCGATATTCATGGCGCGACCTTAGCTTGCATCGTGCCGCTTAGGAATTTGGTATGGCCATTAAATTTTGTCCATTTTAGCGCCACTTAGCGTAACAAACTGTAACATTGGACGAAAAACTAGGGTTGTGGTTGCAAGGTGGATGCGTCTACCCGCACAAGCCGCTGCAGCGCCTCAAAGCACGCCCCAGCCACGGTAGCGACCACGGCCTGTCATCTCGCGCAGGCCGAGTTCGGCCACCAGATTGAGCGCACCTCTGGAGGTGACGCCGACATGACGCGCGATCATCTTCGCCGAAACGATGGGCCGCGACAGCACGATATCGATGACTTCGGGCAAGCTGCTGTTGGACCGCCGATCCTTGAGCCGGAGCTCCATCTGCAGCCGGGCAAGCGAAAGGCGATCGAGCTCCTTCAGACCTGAATCGGCCGAAAGTGCCATGGCTTCGAGAAAGGCTGTCAGCCGCGTGGTGCGATCTGGCGCACGCCGGCGGTCGTGACGGACGGCTTTCAGGCCGACATTCAGGCAAAAGAGATGGGATGTGACCTTGCCCCGGCTGCGCAGATAGGCGCTGACCAGCAAGCCGCCAAGCCAATGCTGCCGCCGCAGTGGCTCTATTCGCTCCCAGGCATCGAAAAGCACCGCCGCACCAAGAGCGGGCGGCAGCAGGTCCGCCTCGCGAATGACAGCGCGCCAGCTCTCCAGCCGCTCATCCTCATCCCAATCCTCATCACGGATGAGTGCAAGGGGGTCGTCAACATCAACGGTCGGCTGCCGAGCTTCCGGAACGCCGCCATTCAGGATCTTGTCGGATCGGGCGAGGATCGCGTCGATCTCGGCGAAATCAACGCCGAAATCGTCTTCCTCATCCACCGGCTCGTCCGGCTCCATGGCCGGGGCAGGCGTCGAACGCGGCGCAATGATGTCTTCGGTTTCGCCGACGTCACCGCGCAGGACGGCAAGACCCGCCGCCTCCAGGCCCCAGGAAGGATCGGCGGTCCAAAGGCGGCGCCTGCTGCGCAGCACCGCATGGGCGATGGTCAACTCGTGCGTCGGTGTGCGCGTATCCATGCGCGCATCATGCAGGACGAGATCCTCCACATGCACGAGTTCGCCGCCGACCCAGAGCGCACCAGCGGCATCGAAAAAGTGCCCCCGCTCGCGAAAACCATCCGCCACCGCATGCCTCAAGACACGCTCATCCAGCCGCGCCAACATATCCTCCGCCTTGACGATGGCAGGCAGAAGCGTGGCAAGTGGCAGCGTGGTCAGATCATATCGCATTGGAATCACATCATTGCATCGATCTAACGGAACTTATCATCGCCGTCCGCGGCGAGATAGGAAGGCAACCCTGTGAACTGTGGATGGCAATCACTATTTTCCGTCTTGACCTTCCAGCGATGGGAAGGTTCATAAGGCTTTCCGACGCCCTTTCGGGCAAAGGAGTATGACATGGTACAGCACAACGAGCACGATCACGGCCATCATGGCCACGGTCATCACCATCATCATGATGCCGACATTCAGGATGTGGTGATCCGCGATCCCGTCTGCGGCATGACCGTCGATCCCGATGCTGGCAAGCCATCGCTGGATTATCGCGGCCGTACTTTCCACTTCTGCAGTGACGGCTGCCGTGCAAGGTTCCAGGCTGCACCGGAAAACTACCTCACGGCGAAAGACCCGGTCTGCGGCATGCCGGTGGACCGTGCCACCGCCCGCCACTTCCTGAAGCACGGGGGCGAAAAATTCTATTTCTGCTCGGCCAGTTGCAAGGCAAAGTTCGAGGCAAATCCAGCCTCCTATCTCGACGGTAACAAGCCCGCATCAAAACCGGTGCCGAAGGGTACGCTCTATACCTGCCCGATGCACCCCGAGGTCATCAGCGACCATCCCGGCGACTGCCCGAAATGCGGCATGGCGCTGGAGCCGATGGGTGTTCCCGCCGCCGATCATGGCCCAAACCCGGAACTTACAGATTTCACTCGCCGGTTCTGGATCAGCGCTGCCCTATCGCTGCCGCTGCTTGTCATCAGCATGGGCCCGATGATCGGCTTGCCCCTTCGCGACTGGATCGGCGAACCTCTTGCCACATGGGTCGAACTTCTGCTCGCGACGCCGGTCGTGCTCTGGGCGGCGCTGCCCTTCTTCCGCCGCGCCTGGAATTCGCTCGTCAACCGCAGCCCCAATATGTGGACGCTGATCGGCCTCGGCGTCGGCACCGCCTATGTCTACAGCGTCATCGCCACACTCGCCCCCGGCCTGTTTCCCATGAGCTTCCGAGGCCATGGTGAGAGCGTGCCCGTCTATTTCGAGGCAGCTTCCGTCATCGTCGCATTGGTCTTCGTCGGCCAGGTACTCGAGCTGAAGGCCCGCGAACGCACCGGCTCGGCCATCCGCGCGCTTCTCGATCTCGCCCCGAAAACGGCACGGCGCATCGGCGCCGATGGCAGCGAAACCGATGTGCCTGTCGATGAGATCCAAGCCGGCGACCGGGTGCGTGTGCGCCCGGGCGAACGCGTGCCCGTGGATGGTTCCGTCATCGAGGGACAATCGACCATCGATGAATCGATGATCACGGGCGAGCCCCTGCCCGTCGAAAAGGCCAAGGGCGACGCCGTGACCGGCGGCACAATCAACAAAAACGGCGCGCTCATCATGCAAGCCGAAAAGGTCGGCGCTGAGACCACCCTCTCACGCATCGTCGAGCTTGTCGCCAAGGCGCAACGCTCGCGCGCCCCGATCCAGACGATGGTCGATCGCGTCTCCGCCGTCTTCGTGCCGGCTGTGGTCGCGGCCGCCATTATCGCCTTCGTCGTCTGGGCCTTTGTCGGGCCGGAGCCGAGGCTGGCGCATGCGCTGCTTGCCGCCGTTGCGGTGCTCATCATCGCCTGCCCCTGTGCGCTGGGGCTGGCAACGCCCATGTCGATCATGATCGCCACGGGCCGAGGCGCACAGGAGGGCGTACTGGTGCGCGATGCCGAGGCGCTGGAACGCTTCGCCAAGGTGGACACGCTGATCGTCGACAAGACAGGCACGCTGACCGAGGGCAAGCCGAATCTGACCGACATCGTCCCCGCGACAGGCACAGACGAGGCCCGCCTGCTCTCGCTTGCTGCCAGCCTGGAGCGCGGCTCCGAACACCCGCTCGCCGAAGCGATCGTTGCCGGCGCCGAGGAACGCGGTGCCCGCTTTGTGGAGATCTCCGGCTTTGCGGCGGTGACGGGCAAAGGCGTCGAAGGCAGCGCCGGCGACACCGCGATCGCGCTCGGAAATGCCGCTATGATGGCCAATCTTGACGTTTCGACCGACGATTTGAAGGCCGAGACCGAGCGCCTGCGCGGCGAAGGCAAGACCGTCATGTTCGTCGCCATCGACAGGAAGCTGGCCGGCCTCGTCGCCGTCGCCGACCGGATCAAGCCGACCACGGCCGCCGCCATCAAGGCGCTGCATGAGAGCGGCCTGATCATCGTCATGGCAACCGGCGACAACGGCAAGACCGCCGCTGCCGTCGCGAAGCAGCTCGGCATCGACGAAGTGCGCGCCGATATGCTGCCGGAGGGCAAGAAGGCGCTCATCGACGAGCTGCGGGCCAAAGGCCGTGTCATCGCCATGGCCGGCGATGGCGTCAACGACGCACCCGCACTGGCCGCCGCGGATGTCGGCATCGCCATGGGCACGGGCGCCGATGTCGCCATGGAAAGCGCCGGGATCACTCTGGTGAAGGGCGATCTCAACGGCATCGTGCGGGCGCGCCACCTGTCGGAAGCGACCATCCGCAACATCAAGCAGAACCTTGCCTTCGCCTTCGGCTACAATGCGCTCGGCGTGCCGCTGGCAGCCGGCGTGCTCTATCCGGTCTTCGGCCTGCTTCTGTCGCCGATGATCGCTGCCGCCGCGATGAGCCTGTCCTCGGTCTCGGTGATCGCCAACGCGCTGCGACTGCGGCTGGCGAAATGAGGACATCGACCGCGTTTGTTCGCCTTCTCCGCACCCACGCGGTCCCTCACCCCTGCCCTCTCCCCGCCAGCGGGAGGACAATCGCATATGACCCGAAGTTGTTGTCGCGTCCCCTTCTCCCCTTGGGGAGAAGGAGCTTAGGATGCTCATCCGCACCATATGCGATACCCCTGCCGCCAGTGGGGAGAGGGGGCTTTGATCTAATAGCCTACGATCTGCCTGCAAATTCGCCGTCTGGCGCGGTCGTCCCTTCTCCCCGCCAAGCGGGGAGAAGGCTAGGATGAAGGGCATACTCGCAGGCGCGGCATCGGCAGATGCACCTGACTTGCCCGAATTTGCTTACCCAACCCGCTCCACAGCAATCGCCGTTGCCTCGCCGCCGCCGATGCAAAGGGCTGCGACGCCCTTCCTTGCACCCTGACGCTCGAGCGCATGCAGCAGCGTCACTATGAGACGCGCACCGGTGGCACCGATGGGATGGCCGAGCGCGCAGGCGCCGCCGTTGACATTGAGGCGGTCACGGGCAATGCCGAGCTCCTTGGCGGCCGCCATGGCGACGACGGCGAAGGCCTCGTTGATCTCGAAGAGATCGACATCGCCGATCTTCCATCCAGTCTTATCGAGCAGCTTGCGGATCGCCGGGATCGGCGCGGTGGTGTACCAGGCCGGCTCCTGGGAATGCGTCGCATGCGCCTTGATCTCGGCAAGAATCGGCAATCCCTCGCGCTCGGCAACCGAGCGGCGTGTCAGGATAAGCGCGGCCGCACCATCGGCATTGGCTGAGGCGCTGGCCGCCGTAATCGTGCCATCCTTGCGGAAGGCGGGCTTCAGTGTCGGGATTTTTTCCGGCGAGACCTTTTGCGGATGCTCGTCCTTGGCAATGGTAATGGGACCGCCTTTCGCCATCACCGAAACCGGCGTGATTTCGGCTTCGAAGGCGCCGTTCTCCGTTGCGGCACGGGCGCGCGATAAGGTCTCGACCGCGTAAGCATCCTGATCGTCGCGGCTGAACTGATAGGCCTCAACCGCCAGCTCGCCGAAATCGCCCATGGAACGCCCCTTCTCATAGGCGTCCTCGAGCCCGTCGAGCATCATGTGATCGAAGATGCGGTCATGGCCCATGCGATAACCGCCGCGAGCCTTGGCCAGCAGATAGGGCGCATTCGACATGGATTCCATGCCGCCGGCAACGGCGATCGAGGCCGAACCAGCGAGAAGTAGGTCATGCGCCAGCATGGTCGCTTTCATGCCGGAACCGCAAACCTTGTTGATCGTGGTGGCGCCGACGGCATCGGGCAGGCCAGCCCCGCGCGCAGCCTGCCGGGCCGGCGCCTGTCCCTGCCCCGCAGGCAGAACGCAGCCAAACAGAACTTCATCCACTTTCTCCGCCGAAAGTCCGGCGCGCTCCAGCGCAGCACGGATGACATGCGCGCCAAGCTCGTGCGCCTGCAAGGGCAAGAGATCTCCCTGGAAACGGCCAAGGGGCGTGCGGGTAGCGGAAACGATGACGATGGGATCGGTAGCGGACATGACATCTCCTCACGGATAGCAAACCATATCTTCGGACCATTCCTATCACGTTAGATGATGATCGTCATCTAAATATCGCAGAAAATAGGATACAGCCAACGGCGCACATGATTGCCTTCCTCGCGCAGAGAGCTTAAGGATATCCGCAGAATTTGAAGGGATATTCCATGCCGCTTTACATCAAGGACGATGCCATTGATCGATTGGCGCGGCGCTATCAGGCGCTGACCAAGGCCACGACCAAGACGGAAGCCGTGCGGCTTGCCTTGCAGAAGGCGCTGGATGAGGAGCTGACCAAGCCGGCGCTTGCCGACGTCGCCGTGGCTTTCTGCCGCAATCTCAAACAGAAGGCCATCGCCAAAAGCGAAAGCGCCGGCATAGCGGAAGAGATTTGATGTTTATCGACGCTTCAGTGCTGTCGGCGATGATGACCGACGAGGAGGAGGCGCGTGCCTTCGCCATCCGCATACAGCCGGCAACAGCGCGAATGACTTCGCCGCTTGTCGCGGCGAATGCCGCAATCCTTGTCTCCGATACTTTGGGATTGTCGCCGACCGAGGCCGGCGAAGCTGTCCGCACGTTTCTGCAGCTTATGAACGTTCAGCTGCTTGCTGTGCCGCCCCGCGCCGCCACCTTGGCGACAGAAGCCTACGAGCGCTATGGCCAAGGCGACCATATAGCGCGCCTCAGCCTTGACGATTGCTTGACCTATGCCTGCGCTCGCTATTATCGCCAGCCGCTATTGTCGAAAAGCGACCGGTTCAAGCAGACGGATATCGAGCTGGCTTAAGACCAGCTCGAGCCATCACGCCGTTACGGGCAAAGCGAAGCGGAGCCTGCACTATAGGTGCTCGAACGAGCGCCGACGGAGTTAGGGGCAGCGGCGCATTGCAGGCGGGAAATGGAGTCGCCGGCGCGGATCGGGCCTGTCACCGACGGGTCGGTGTTGATGGTGCCGTCCGGGAGAATTGCGTCCTTGGAATGGTCGACATTGCCGACATCCGCCTGGAACGCCTCGACATTGACGCGCTTGGGATGATGCTTGTGAGCCTGCTCCGCCATGGCGGCGCTGGACATGCCGAGGACGAGAGCGGAGATGGCGAGGGTTCTGAGCAGCATGGGACTGCCTCCTGTGGGAGTTGACGCGGATTTCATATGGGAACTGGCAGCCCACTTTACAGCGGCTTGCCTGTCAATATCGTTAAGAATTTGAAGGTTTTGATCAGGTCTTCACTTTATGACGGGATACCTCTGCACCGGCATCGTGCGGCAGGCTGATAAAACGCAATGCGGAGATGCCACCGATAAGGCCAACGATGAGGAAAGCCCAGCGAAAATCGACAAGCGAAAGCGTTTCCCCACCATGAATCGTGCGCGAGAGATTGAGAACCGCAGCAGCGACGGCAACGCCAAGCAGCAGTGAAACCTGCTGCAGCATGCTCGACAATGTCGAGGCGGAGCTGCGCTGCGCGGCATGGATATCGGCAAACCCCAGCGTATTCAGCGCCGTGAAATTCATCGACCGCGAAAGCCCGGCAATGAATAGCAGGCAATATATCAACAGTTCCGGCGTCGACGGAGACAGAAACGCGCATCCGGCAATGCTGGCCGACGAGATCAGGCCATTGACGACGAGCACGTTGCGGAAACCGAAGATTCTCAACATCTGCGTGGTGATCGCCTTCATGCCGAGATTGCCGGCGAAATAGAAGAGCAGATAGGTGCCGGCATCGATCGCCGTGCGCCCGAAGCCGACCTGGAAGAGCAGCGGGATCAGGAACGGCGTGGCGTTGATCGCCACACGGCTCGCCGTGCCGGCCGAAAGCGTCGACATGGCGAAGGTCTGCACCTTGAAGGCGGAGAGATCGAGCAAGGGCGCATCAACCGTCATAAAGTGACGGGTGGCGATGATGGAAAACACCACGCCTGCAGCGATCAACCCTATGCTGGGCGCCAGCCCCGTCGTGCCCTGCACCACGAATTCAAGGCCGGCAAGCAAGAATGTCAGCCCTGCCGCCGATTGCAGGAAGCCGACGAAATCGAGGCGGGCGACCTTTTCCTCCCGCTGATCCGGCACGAAGCGCAGGACGAGACCCAGACCGATAATGCCGATCGGGATATTGATCAGGAAGTTCCAATGCCAGCTGAGATAGGTGGTGATGAAGCTGCCGAGGACGGGGCCGATGACAGGCGCCGTCAGCGCCGGCCAGGTGATCATCGACATCGCATGCACCAGATCGGACTTGCGCGCGTTTTTCAGCACGATGATGCGGCCAACAGGCGTCATCAGCGCGCTGCCGACACCCTGCACGGCGCGGGCAATGATGAACTCGGTCAAATTCCCCGAAAGACCGCAGAACAGCGATGCCACGGTGAAGATGGTGATCGACGCCAGGAACACCCGCCGTGCACCATAGCGATCGCCGGCCCAGCCGGCCAGCGGCACGAAGGCGGCCATGGTGAGAAGATAGACCGTGATGCCGATGCTCATCGACACCGGCTCGACTCCAAAGGTTGTCGCCATCTGCGGCAGCGAGGTGGTGACGATGGTGCCGTCCAGGATCTGCATGAAGAAGGAGACGGCGACGACGAAGGCGATGATGCGGGACTGCCGGCCGAAACTTGCTTCGGAAGGCTCTTCTATGGTCCTGGCAACGGTCATGAGATGAAATTTCGGATATTGGCGTTCAAGGAAGCCGAGTACTCCCGGCAACAATCATACGATCATTGAATACGCCCATCATGGCGGCTTGCAAAGCCACAAACCCAGACGTCGCCATCAAAAATTGCCACGGTGACATAAGAACCGCGATTCGGGAGGGCCAGTGCAGGGTACTCACCCGCAAAGCGCCGAGAGCGTCAATCGTCCGAGTAACGCTGCTCCCGCCAGGGATCGCCATACATGTGATAGCCGTTCTTCTCCCAGAAGCCGGCCCTGTCGGCACCGATGAGCTCGATGCGATTCAGCCACTTGGCGCTCTTCCAGAAGTAAAGATGCGGCACGACGAGACGCATCGGGCCGCCATGCTCGCCGGTCAGCGGCTGGCCCTCCCAGGCGGTGGCCAGAATCGCATCCTCAGCCGCGAAATCCGCAAGCGGCAGATTAGTAGTATAGCCGTCATAGCTCGTCAGCAGCACATGCTGCGCCTCCGCCGTCGGCATGGCGAGATCGAGGAGATCGCGCGTCGAAACCCCTTCCCAGCGATTGTCGTAGCGTGACCAGGTCGTCACGCAATGGATATCGCTGACACGGGTGCTTTGCTCTATCGCCTGGAAAGCGGCCCAATCGAGGCTGAGTCGATTTTCCACGAAGCCGATTACATCGAGCCGCCAGCTCGACAGAGAAATTTGCGGCTGCACGCCGAGATCCAGCACCGGCCAGTTCTTAACGAGATGCTGCCCCGGCGGCAGCCGCTCCGTCTCCGGCCGGCTGATACGCCCCGTCAGAAACTTACCCTCCGCCGCCCAGCGGCGCTTGGATGTGGTGAGCTTGCTATCGGCGGGGATCTGATCGTCGCTCATGGAGGCATCCTTGCAAAGTCCCGCTATTGGAGCGCCGGAGAGGCTGGGGTGTCAAGAAGATCAACTCGACCCAAGAAAGGAATATGCTTTTCCGAAGCCTTTAGACTTTGAATTTACATGGTGGTAATAGTAATGTGCATTTCAATCTTGGCGGTCAATTTGCCTTGCCTAGCGATGAATTCCTCTATGACGATGTAGCCGTTCACCGTATCCACGAGATCCGCTATTCGAAATTTGCGGCGATACGTGCAACCATACTGATTTTGACAATAATGGCCTTCTTTGTCGGGCTATTGATTGTTACCCGTCATCAAAATTCCGACCCGCTAATTTGGCGATTTCGCATCAATGCAGTCGTCATTCTCATTATATTTTGTGCGGCTGCGATAGTGCGTGTTCCGATCTACATTCGCCGAAACTATGCCGATCCGGTAATCATTATCAGCCCGGAGGGCATTCAGGATAGACGCATCACCACGGCTGTTATTCCTTGGACTGACGTAGGAAAAGCCGATCGCATATCCGCAGCCAAGATGTCCGGGTATCTTACGCTTCACTTGATCGCGAATGACGCACCGCTTACCGGGTCGGCGATAGGAACCACAACCAACGCTTCAGACATCCAAGAGACTGAAGTTCAGATCAAGGCCGACCTATTCGACCGGCGTTACTCGGACATCTGCAACATAGCGATGGCCTTCTATCGAGCCCATCGTTTCGGCTGGTTATCTTCGCCTAGCGACGACGATTGGCCTGAATGTCAATCTGAAACAGTTCCGCTTTTCCGAAGAAGTCTACTTCCGGCCCACCCGCTTCCAGAAGCAGGCAATCCAATGTCGAGAGCGAAAGCTTGGCGACTTCGGCGTGGCCACGATGACAAAGGATAAGGCTCACCCCACCATGAGGGGCGAGCTTGATGGTCCCGTCAACCGAAACCCGCCGCACGGAATGCGTAAAACGGCCCCGCCGCGTCATCACATTGAGATCGGTAATCGTGCCGTCGATCAGCGTCGCCGAAGTCGGCGCATCGGCAGCGAAGGGCAGCGGCTCGCTCGCCTGCGTCAGACGCTCGGGCGCGCGCCCCTCTATGAAGAGCGTCATGCCCTCACCCTCGAGAATGGATAGTGTGCGATCAATGCCGGGAAAGACCGAGAACGGCCCATCTGTGGCAACGGTCGCCATGCTGACGCGCCAGTCGAAGTCGGCAAGCCCGGCGCCGTCGGGCGAAACGGCGATCTCCACCGTTTCGCCGCCGCCGTTTTTCCAGGGCATGCGCTTGTGGTCACTGGCGCGCAGCAGCTTCATCTTAGTTCCCCAGGATGGCCGGCAGGCGCAGGCCCTGCTTCTTGGCCCAATCAAGCGCGATGTCATAGCCGGCATCGGCATGGCGCATGACGCCGGTCGCCGGGTCGTTCCAGAGAACGCGCTCCAGGCGCTTGGCCGCATCGTCAGTGCCGTCAGCGCAGATGACCATGCCGGAGTGCTGGGAAAAACCCATGCCGACGCCGCCGCCATGATGCAGCGATACCCAGGTCGCACCCGATGCGGTGTTGAGCAGAGCGTTCAAGAGCGGCCAGTCGGAGACGGCATCCGAGCCGTCCTTCATCGCTTCCGTTTCGCGGTTCGGCGAGGCGACCGAGCCGGAGTCGAGATGGTCGCGGCCGATGACGACGGGCGCCTTCAGCTCGCCGTTCCTGACCATTTCGTTGAAGGCGAGGCCGAGGCGGTGGCGATCGCCGAGACCGACCCAGCAAATGCGCGCCGGCAGACCCTGGAAGGAAATGCGCTCGCGCGCCATGTCGAGCCAGTTGTGCAGGTGCTTGTTGTCGGGCAGCAGCTCCTTCACCTTGGCGTCGGTCTTGTAGATATCTTCCGGATCACCCGAGAGGGCAGCCCAGCGGAAGGGGCCGATGCCGCGGCAGAAAAGCGGGCGGATGTAGGCCGGCACGAAGCCCGGGAAAGCGAAGGCGTTTTCGAAACCCTCTTCCTTGGCGACCTGGCGGATGTTGTTGCCGTAGTCGAGCGTCGGCACGCCGGCATCCCAGAAAGCGACCATGGCTTCGACATGCACCTTCATAGAGGCGCGGGCGGCAGCTTCGACGGCCTTTGGATCGCTCTCGCGCTTGGCCCTGTGTTCGGCGACCGTCCAGCCGATCGGCAGATAGCCGTTCAGCGGGTCGTGAGCGGAGGTCTGGTCGGTGACGATATCCGGACGCGGTCCGCCGGCCTTCATGCGCTTCACCAGTTCCGGGAAGATTTCTGCGGCATTGCCGAGCAGGCCGACGGACTTTGCTTCGCCAGCCTTCGTCCACTTGTCGATCAAAGCAAGCGCTTCGTCGAGCGTCTTCGCCTTTTCGTCGACGTAGCGGGTGCGCAGGCGGAAATCAATGCGGGTTTCGTCTGATTCGACGGCAAGGCAGCAGGCGCCGGCCATGACGGCCGCCAGCGGCTGTGCACCGCCCATGCCGCCGAGGCCGCCGGTCAGGATCCACTTGCCCTTGAGATTGCCATTATAGTGCTGGCGACCGGCTTCGACGAAGGTCTCGTAGGTGCCCTGCACGATGCCCTGCGTGCCGATGTAGATCCACGAGCCGGCCGTCATCTGGCCGTACATGGCGAGGCCCTTCTTATCCAGCTCGTTGAAGTGATCCCAGGTCGCCCAGTGCGGCACGAGGTTGGAGTTGGCGATCAGCACGCGCGGCGCATCCTTGTGGGTGCGGAACACGGCGACCGGCTTGCCGGACTGCACGAGCAGCGTCTCGTCTTCGTTGAGCGTCTTCAGCGTCGCGGCGATACGGTCGAAGTCGTCCCAGGTGCGGGCGGCGCGGCCGATGCCGCCGTAGACGACCAGCTCGTTCGGGTTTTCCGCAACGTCCGGATCGAGATTGTTCATCAGCATGCGCAGCGGCGCTTCGGTCAGCCAGCTCTTGGCGTTGAGCTCGGGACCACGGGGCGCGCGGATCTCGCGGATATTATGGCGTGGGTTGGTCATGTCACATCTCCAAGGAGGGCAGGATGTCGGTTGAAATCGAGGCATTGAGCGCGCCGGAGCCGATAAGCTCGCTGGCAGCTTTCAGGTCGTTTGCCATGTAGCGGTCCTCTTCCAGCGACGGCACGGCGGTACGGATGGCGGCAATGGCAAGGGTCAGTTCCGGGCTGGTCGTCAGCGGCGCGCGCAGCTCGACGCC
Organism: Martinezella sp. CNPSo 3890; assembly: GCF_057784455.1. NCBI lineage: Bacteria > Pseudomonadati > Pseudomonadota > Alphaproteobacteria > Hyphomicrobiales > Rhizobiaceae > Martinezella > Martinezella sp. CNPSo 3890. The sequence continues at coordinate 32,390 of NZ_JBXSOR010000015.1, forward strand.
TTGGGCGGCAGTCAGCGCTTCGATGCCGATGATGCCGAAGAGGTTTTCGGTCATTTGCAGCAGGCGGCGCGCGCCATGACAGGCCATGGAAACATGGTCTTCCTGGTTGGCGGAGGTCGGGGTCGAGTCGACGGAGGCCGGATGCGACATCTGCTTGTTTTCGGACATCAGCGCCGCCGAGGTCACTTCGGCAATCATCAGGCCCGAGTTCAGGCCTGGCTTCTTGGCGAGGAAGGCCGGCAGGCCGTAGCTGAGCGCGGGATCGACGAGCAGCGCAATGCGGCGCTGGGCGATCGCGCCGATTTCGCAAACGGCGATGGCGATCTGGTCGGCGGCAAAGGCGACCGGCTCGGCATGGAAGTTGCCGCCGGAAACGACAGAATTATCCGAAAGCACCAAGGGATTGTCGGTGACGGCATTGGCCTCGACTTCAAGCGTGCGGCCGACAGAGCGCAGGAGGTCGAGGCAGGCGCCATCGACCTGAGGCTGGCAGCGGATGCAATAGGGATCCTGCACACGCTCGTCGCCTTCGATATGGCTTTCGCGGATCACGGAACCGGCCAGCAGCCCGCGAAGGGCTGCGGCGGTATCGATCTGCCCCTTATGGCCGCGCAGCGTATGAATATCGGGATGGAACGGGGCGGAGGAGCCCATCGCAGCATCCGTCGACATCGCGCCGGTGATGAGAGCGGCCTGGGCGGCACGATGGGCGCGGAAGAGACCCGCAAGCGCAAGACCGGTCGATACCTGCGTGCCGTTGATGAGCGCCAAGCCTTCCTTGGCGGCCAGCACGACCGGCTTCAAGCCGGCCTTTTCGAGCGCTGCCGCGCCGGAAAGCCGCTCGCCGGCATAAAAGGCTTCGCCATGGCCCATCATCACGGCTGTCATATGCGCCAGCGGCGCAAGATCACCCGATGCACCGACAGAACCCTTTTCGGGAATGACGGGAACGACGCCCTTTTCGAGCATGCCTTCAATCAGCCGCACCAGCTCCAGCCGCACGCCGGATGCGCCGCGTCCGAGCGAAATGAGCTTCAGCGCCATGATCAAGCGAACGACGTTTTCCGGCAGCGGCTGCCCGACGCCGCAGCAATGCGAGAGAATGAGATTGCGCTGAAGCGTCGCGACATCGGCGCTGTCGATCTTGATGGATGCGAGTTTGCCGAAGCCGGTATTGATACCATAGACCGGCGCATTGCCGGCGGCGATCTCCGCGATGCGGGCGGCGGCCTTGGCGATGCCGGCATCGAAGGACGCATCGAGCTTAGCCGGCTCACCGCTCCAATAGATCGTCGCCAGTTGCTGCAGCGACACGGAGCCGGGATGGAGAACGATAGTCATCGGTTGAACCTTTTTCCCTTGAAGACATGTGCATGGAGCGGATTGAAGCCGATGCGGTAGACCAGCTCCGCCAGGCTTTCGACATCCCAGATAGCAAAATCGGCCGACTTGCCGGCTTCGAGTGTCCCCGTCTCGGAGAGCAGCCCAAGGGCGCGAGCGCCCTCGCGCGTCGCGCCGGCAATGCATTCCTCGACCGTGAGACGGAAAAGGGTAGCAGCCATATTCATGGTCAGCAGCAGCGAGGTCAGCGGCGAAGTGCCGGGATTGGAGTCGGTCGCGATGGCGATCGAGACGCCCGCATCACGCAGGGCCTGAACCGGCGGCTTCTGTTTCTCGTTGATGGCATAGAAGGCGCCGGGCAGCAGCACGGCAACCGTACCCGCCGCAGCCATCGCCTTGACGCCATCCTCATCGAGATATTCGACGTGATCGGCTGATAAAGCACCATAGGAGGCGGCAAGCTTGGCACCGCCGAGATTGGAAAGTTGTTCGGCATGCAGCTTAACCGGAATACCGAGCGACTTGGCAAGATCGAAGACACGCGCGATTTCCGCCGTCGAAAAGGCGATACCTTCGCAGAAGCCGTCGACGGCATCGACAAGACCTTGGGCATGGGCCTGGCTGAGGCCCGGCAGCACGACGTCATTAATATAATCGTCGTTGCGGCCCTTATACTCCGCTGGCGTCGCATGCGCGCCGAGATACGAGGTGACGACGCGAACCGGGCGGACTGTCTCCAGCTTGCGCGCGGCCCGCAACATCTTCAGTTCGGATTCAATGTTGAGGCCGTAACCCGACTTTACTTCGATTGTCGTTAGGCCTTCGGATAGCAGCGTATCGAGGCGCGGCAAGGCCACAGCGACAAGCTCATCCACCGACAGCGCCCGCGTTGCATTGACGGAGGAGACGATACCGCCGCCGGCACGGGCGATTTCTTCGTAGCTCGCGCCTTCCAGCCGCATCTCGAATTCGCGGGCGCGATTGCCGCCATAGACGATATGGGTGTGGCAATCCACGAGCCCGGGGGTCACCCAGCGCCCTTCAAGGTCGATGCTCTCGGCGCCCGATGTATTGGGCAGATCGGCTTCGCTACCGGCAAAGACGATACGGCCGCCCTTGGTCAGGATCGCGCCCTTCTCGATAGTGCCGAGCCGGGCCTCGCCCTCTTTCAAGGTTGCAAGGCGAGCGTTGCGCCAGACGCGGCCTGCCGCATCGCCGTCCTTGCCATCTTCGGAAAAATTATTCCCACCCATCAGCTTTACGCCTTTCCTCGTTGGCTCATAATGTATATACATAATCGAAAGGCTGACAAGAGGGATTTTGGACTCCATGTCCGAAAGGAAAGGGTGAGACCATGACGAGACTTCATGCACGCTCGGCACTGCTTGGCGACGGATGGCACGAGAATGTGCGGCTGACCCTCGAAGGCGGCCGCATCGCCGAGATCGCGACCGATGTCGCTCCCGAAGCCGGTGACGACAGGCAGGATGTTCTGGTTCCGGCGATGCCGAACCTGCACAGCCACGCCTTCCAGCGCGCCATGGCCGGCCTTGCCGAAGTCCGCGGCCCGGCCAATGACAGCTTCTGGAGCTGGCGCACCGTCATGTACAAATTCGCTTTGTCGATGACGCCGGACCATGTCGAGGCCGTCGCCGCACAGCTCTATATGGAAATGCTCGAAGCCGGCTTCTCCCGAGTGGGCGAATTTCACTACCTGCATCATGACAAGGATGGCAGCCATTATGCCAATATCGCCGAGCTGGCCGAGCGCATCGGCGCCGCCAGCGCCGAAACCGGCATTGCGCTGACGCTGCTGCCCGTCTTCTACGCTCATTCCGGCTTCGGCGGTGCCGCTCCCATCGAGGGCCAGCGCCGCTTTATCAATTCGATCGAGAGCTTCGAAGCCCTCATGGCCGGCTGCCGCACGGTCACGAGCCGCCTGCCTGGCGCCGAACTCGGCATCGCGCCGCACAGCCTGCGGGCCGTGACACCGGAAGAGCTGGCAAAGCTCGTGCCGATCGCCGGCGATGGGCCGATTCACATCCATGTCGCCGAGCAGGTGAAGGAAGTGGAAGACTGCATCGCCTGGTCGGGTGCCCGGCCGGTGCAATGGCTGCTCGACAATGCGCCTGTCAATGAGCGCTGGTGCCTGATCCATGCCACGCACATGATCGAGGATGAGACGCGACGCATGGCAAGAAGCGGCGCGATCGCCGGCCTTTGCCCGATCACCGAAGCCAATCTCGGCGATGGCGTGTTCCCGGCACCGCTATTCTTGGAGGAAGGCGGCCACTACGGCGTCGGTTCCGATTCCAATATTCTCATCTCCGTGCCGGAGGAGTTGCGGCAGCTCGAATATTCGCAGCGCCTGGCGCTACGCGCCCGCAACGTCATTGCCACGACGGGCGGTTCGACCGCCCGCATGCTGTTCGACGGTGCGCTGGCAGGGGGCGGCGCGGCTCTCAAGGCGCCGGCCGGCCTTGCCGTTGGCAACCACGCCGATATCGTTTCGTTCGATGTAAGTGCGGTACCCTATCTCTCCGGCGACCGCATTCTCGATCACTGGACCTTCGCCGGCGGCGTCACCGTGGACGGCGTGTGGGCCCTGGGTAAAAAGCAGGTGGACGGGGGCCGACATCTGAGGAGAGAGGCAATCACCACGCGATTCCGCAAGGCGATGGTTGAACTTATCGGTTAAAAACCGCTTTTCCTCCCATCGATTGACCCCTAAATAACTTGCGGGAAATCCCATGTCTCACACGGAACAGATGGGTGGCATGACCACGAGCAAAGAGGCGACCCTCCATCAGCGCATCCTGAGCGATATCGAGGGCCGGATCGTTTCCGGCGCCTGGCCTCCAGGACATCGCATTCCATTCGAGATGGACCTGGCGGAGCAGTATGACTGCTCGCGCATGACGGTAAACAAGGTGCTGACCCAGCTTGCGCGTGCCGGCCTGATCGAGCGGCGAAAGCGCTCGGGCAGCTTCGTCACGCATCCGCAGGCACAATCCGCCGTGCTTGAGATTCACGATATCAAATCGGAAGTCCTGTCACTCAATCTGTCCTATTCACACCGGCTAATAAAGCGTGCCGAGCGGCGTGGGCGGCCGGAGGACGCTCGCAGGCTGCAGTTCGTCGGCTCTATCCCGGTGATAGAGATCACCTGCATCCACTATGCCGGCCCGCGCCCCTTCTGCCTGGAAAACCGCGTCATCAATCTCGATGCGGTGCCGGAAGCGGCGAAGGCAGATTTCGAGACATTGCCGCCAGGCCCCTGGCTGCTCAACCAGGTGCCGTGGAGCACCGCCGAACATCAGATCCGTGCCATATCGGCCGAAGGCGACGCCGCCGCCAATCTCGATATCCAGAAGGGTGCGGCATGCCTCGTCGTCGAACGACGCACCTGGAGCGCCGCCGGTCCGATAACCCATGTCCGCCTCACCTATCCCGGTGATCGCCACAGCCTCGTGGCACGCTTTACACCGGCAAGCTGACCATTCCCGGCGCCAACTTAGGGGCGTTGCGGCGACTCTGTAGGCGGCGGAATGAGGCTATCGGATTGCCGGACAGGCTGGGCAGGATCGACCAGCAGGATACTGAGCGCAATCAGAACCAGTGCCAGAATCAAGAGGATTCCGATCAAAAGCGGACGAATCGCGGTCATTTCGTTCTCCAATCTCCCCAGCCCAGCGCCAAGCGCGATAGGGAATTCGAGATAACCAGCGCAGTCTAACGGTAAACGTTAAGCAATGCTTGATGTTCTGCGAAAAAATGGGCCTTTTCCAGGAATTTCTGCCCGCGCCGAACGGGATGGCAATCTCACGCTTGTTTGAATGGCGGGTGATGGAAGCGGCGCATAGGATCGCGATGCAGATGGCTTCGAAGCCGCCCCGCGGCTTCCGTCGACCAATTCCAACCCTCTTATCAAGCACGACCGGCGCATCGCGCGGCCGATATCTCAAGGGAGACCCCACCCATGGATCGCAAACGTCTGATCGCGGCTGCGCTGACGCTCTCCGTCGCCATGCTTGCCGCGTTGCAAAGCGCCGAGGCTGCCGAGCGTGTCAGGGTGCGTGGCACCGTGGAAAGCCTCGATGGCGACACGCTGAAGGTCAAGTCCCGCGACGGCAAGGACGTGACAGTCGCGCTGAGATCCGGCTGGAACGTCGGCGGCGTCGTCAAGGCTGCCATCAGCGACATCAAGCCTGGCGATTTCGTCGGCATTGCTTCGCAGCCGACCGACAGCGGCATCAATGGCGCGATCGAAGTCGTCATCTTCCCGGCCGCGATGAAGGGAACCGGCGAAGGCGACCGCCCCTGGGATTCAGCGCCGAACAGCTCGATGACCAACGCCACGGTCGCCAATGCCGTGACGTCCGTTAGCGGCCCGACATTGACCCTCACCTACAAGGGCGGCGAACGCAAGATCAAGATCCCGGATGGCACGCCCGTAGTAACACTGACATCGGCAACGAAAGCAGATCTGAAGCCCGGTGCCGGCGTCTTCATCACCGGCGAGCAAACCGGCGAAACCACCGTCTCTGCCGATCGGGTTGCCGTCGGCCTCAACGGCACCGTGCCGCCGATGTGATCGCTTCGGTCCAGTAACTCCTTTTCCCTTGTCGATGTCGGCGAACGACTGATACGCCGTGTCGTCGGCTCGACGCCATATGACGACGGCCGATAGTTATTCGCCGACATGCAGCATGGCCTCGGCCAACGAAATGTCCGACTTGATCTCCCGCGTCGACATCGACGTCACGGTATGCCGGACGCCCGGCAGCCGGTTGAGCTCCTGCCGAAGCAGCCGGTCGAGCGCCGCCATATCGGTCGCCAGAATATGCAGGAGATAATCCGCCTCGCCCGTTGTCGCATGACAGCGCCAAATCAGAGGATGGCGGCGTACGGCGGCTTCGAAGGCATCGAAGCGCTCGACATCGATCGACACCTGCACGAAAGCCTCCAGCCCGAAGCCGAGCTTGGCCGGGTCGAGAAGCGTCCTGTATCCCCGGATCACACCCGCTTCCTCCAGCGCTTTTACCCGCTTCCAGCATGGCGTCTTGCTGAGACCGGCCAGATCGGCAAGCGCAGCAAAGGAGAGGCGGGCATCAGCCTCCAGCGCGGTAATGATCTTACGATCTAAGGCATCTAACTCCATCGTTCTCTCCATAGCCAAATAGATGATCGATCGTACTCTATTTCTTCCGAAATGGATGACAAATAGGAACAATGTTCAAGCTGAATTTCGTATCCTTGAAAGCGAGCAAATATGCTGGAGGGCCGAAGGCCGGAACAAAGGGGACGAAGATGCAGAAGAAAGACTATTACGCGCGCATCGAGGCGCCCGAAATGCGCGACTATGGCGTCTACCTACAGTGCGACAAGCTACTCGCCTGTCAAAAGCCGTTGAACGGCATGGTCAACGGCGACGAACTGCAGTTCCAGATCGTCCATCAGGTCGAAGAACTCTGGATGAAGCTGATGGCCTATACGCTGGTCGATGTCATCGGCTTCATGGAGGAGCGCAACACGCATCGCGTCGTGACCCTTATGGGACGCGTGCACCGGATCATGCGCATGATGACGACCCAGCTCGATCTTCTGGAAACCATGTCCCCGAAGGAATATCAGCAGATTCGTCTGCAACTCGGCAATGGCAGCGGCCAGGAATCGCCCGGCTTCGGGTTTCTGCTGCGCATGCCGCCGGATCTCTGGCACGCCTTCAAGGCGAACTATCTCGATGCCGCCGGCCTGACGGTCGCGGATATCTATGACGGCAAATACGATCACGGCGACAGCTACGTGGTCGCCGAAGCACTGGTCGAGTATGACGAACTGTTCCAGAAATTCCGCGCCAATCACATCTATCTGATCCAGCGTTCCATCGGCCTCGGCTCGAAATCGCTGAAAGGCCGTCCCGTCGAGCTGCTGCAGGCCGGCACGCGCCATCGCTTCTTCCCCGATCTATGGGATATCCGCCACGAAATGACCGATCGCTGGGGCGGCCAATATGGCGTCGTCCGCGATTCCATTTCCAAGCACGACGCCGCCGAATAGGTTCTGACCGGCGACCGCCTTCCGCCGCTTCGGTGGCGGAGGACCTCCTTGCACAGACGAGACTCCGGACGAGATTGAGCGAGCTGCGCCAAGCCTCGGCTCTCTCGCTCCAAGACGCATCGGCCCGCCATGTAAATCCGTCATTGCAAAACGACACCGTCTCGCCGCTCGCATCCCCCTGGTTGATCCAACTTTCCCTTCACCAACGCAGGCATTACCAGCGCCGCCCATCTCGACACCTGTCTCCCAGGCAAACGACCGGCAGGCCAAGGCCCCGGCCGGAGACGATGCAATGACCATTGAAATATAGCCTATTGCATAATTCTGATATCGGTCATATTTATTTAGTAGTCTCATAGCATGACCCTCCCGGAGCCCCGCATGACGCAAGTTCAGGAAGCTGCAGTAGAGCGGCGCGCATGGCAGTTTGCCAGCCGCGACGAGGACGATCGTCCGAGCCTTCCTGAAGTCAACGCCACGGTCAAGGTTCCTCATGGCGGCAGCTGGATTCGACGCCTGATGGCTTTCGTCGGCCCCGGTTACATGATCTCCGTCGGCTATATGGACCCCGGCAACTGGGCGACCGATCTCGCCGGCGGCGCGCAGTTCGGCTACACGCTTCTCACCGTCATCATGCTGTCGAACCTGATGGCGATCCTGCTGCAGGCGCTTTCCGCAAGGCTCGGCATCGCCACCGGCCGTGATCTCGCCCAAGCCTGTCGCGATCACTATCCACGGCCGGTCAATCTGGCACTGTGGTTCGCCTGTGAGCTCGCCATCATTGCCTGCGATCTTGCCGAAGTCATCGGTACGGCGATCGCATTGCAGCTGCTCTTCGGAATTCCGCTGATCGGCGGCGCGCTGATCACCGCGCTCGACGCATTTTTGTTACTGCTGCTGATGAGCAAGGGCTTCCGCTACCTCGAAGCTTTCGTCATTGCGCTGCTGACCGTCATCGCCATCTGTTTTGCCATCCAGATCGCCGCGGCCGCACCGCCTGTAGCGGCGATCCTCCAAGGCTTCATCCCCTCGCCCGAAATCGTCACCAATCACGAGATGCTCTATATCGCCATGGGCATCATCGGCGCGACGGTCATGCCGCACAATCTCTATCTGCATTCCTCCATCGTCCAGACCCGCGCCTACAAGCGTACTGAAGAGGGCCGTCGCGATGCGATCAAATGGGCAACCATCGACAGCACCGTCGCGCTGATGCTGGCGCTCTTCGTCAATGCTGCAATCCTGATCGTCGCAGCTGCCGCCTTCCACACCAGCGGCCATTCCGACGTCGCCGAGATCGGTCAGGCCTACGAGCTGTTGTCGCCGCTGCTCGGCCTCGGTATCGCCTCCACCCTTTTTGCGATCGCGTTGCTCGCATCCGGTCTCAACTCGACCGTAACGGCGACGCTTGCCGGCCAGATCGTGATGGAAGGCTTTCTCCGGCTCAGGATTCCGCACTGGGCAAGGCGACTTTTGACCCGCGGCCTCGCAATTATTCCGGTTGTGTGCGTGACCGCCATTTATGGTGAAAAGGGCACTGCAAACCTGCTCGTGCTGAGCCAGGTCGTGCTATCAATGCAATTGCCTTTTGCCGTCATTCCACTGGTCCAATTTGTCACGAATCGCGAGAAAATGGGCAGTTTCGTCATCCCCAGAAGCGTCGCGGTTCTCTCGTGGATAGTTGCGGCGATCATCCTGGCGCTGAACTTCAAACTGCTCTACGACACCATCTTCGGTTGACGAATCATCTTGAACGCGCAAATCTCGCCCTGTGGATGATCACGGCAGTTAACCGACTCGTAATATTTGCCTAGATTTTGCCATGATTTGCCCTAGTTTGGGCCCACCGCAATCTGCAGGGTTCCTCACTTCATGGCCGAAAGTCCATTGCGCGTTCAATTTCCTGCAGAGGCTGCGATCCAGGCGCGGCCGCATCACGATTTTCATATTCCCTTTCTGCCGCGCTCTGCCCATCTTCGCCACCTGATCGTCATCGGTCTCGCAGGCACTGCCTCCTTCGGCCTGCTCGCCACCGTGCTCTATCCCTTGCTGGCGCGTCACACGATCGAACGGGCGACGCCGGTGCGCACGGCCCAGCTCGCGCGCTCTCAGCCAGCCATGCGCAAAGCCAGCCGGCTGGCTGCAAAACAGCGCTTCGACGGCGCCCGCTTTGCGCAGGTGGCCGAAAAATTATCCAGCGGCGAAACCCGCATTTTCACCTATCATCGCACGACGCTGGTCTTCAAATCCGACGAAACCGCCCTGGCGCGTGACGGCGGGGGCGCCATGAGTGCCTCCTATGGCGACGAACGCGCCGACAATGTGGCATTTTCGCCGCCTTCGCTTTCCGATATCCGCCACGGCATCTATCCGCAGACCACGCATTACGATGCCGTGCGCCGCTCTCGCTTTCCGGTTCGCGGCGTGCCGCTGAACGTCAGCGTAGCGCGCGCGACGACCGGCGAAGCCGGGCGCGAGTTCCACAGGCTCGTATCCATGCCGAAGGACAAGCAGGATCTTCAGGATATCCTGGCGTCTGCCGGCCTCGGCAGCGACGCCGGCGACGAGCTGCAGCGCGCCCTGGAGACCGATACCGTTTCCCCCGGCGACAGCCTGGAACTGCTGCTTGAGAAAAAAGGCCCCAATGCCCGCCCGAAGCTGATCATGGCGCGCCTCAGCGGCGACAAGACGCCGGAGCGCGTCGTTGCCCGCGATGATGCCAATGGCTTTGTTCCGATGGCCAATGACAGGCTGTTTTCTACGCTCTACAGCGAAAGCCAGGCCGACGCTCCATCCTCGACGGAGGTCGCCGCGGTCGATTTGAAGGGTGTCGACGAGAGCGACGAGCGGGCAGTCAGCGACAAGCTCGAAAGAGCCGGCCTCACCAAGGAATATGCCTCGCAGCTCATCAAGCTCGCCAAGGCCAAGGGCATTTCGCTCACCAGCATCGACGATGCTCCCGACAGCGTCGACCTGCTCTTCCGCAAGGCGGAAGATGGCCGCACCGAACTGATGTTCATCGAATTCCATGCCGACGGCGACACGCATCGTTTCTATCTGCATAAGAATGAAGGCGAAGGCCCCTCGGAATTCTACGACGAGAGCGGCCACTCGATCGCGAAGTCGCTTGTGCACCGGCCCGTGCCGAATGGCACGCTTGGTGACGGCTTTGCCTGGCGCATCCATCCCATTCTCGGCGTGAAGAAATTCCACAACGGCGTCGATTTCCGTGCGCCGATGGGAAGCCCTATCCAAGCCGCCGGCGACGGCGTCGTCGAAAAGATCTCCTGGGAAACCGGCTACGGCAAATATGTCCGCATCCGCCACGACGGCGGCTACGAGACCACCTATGCCCATATTTCGGCAACGCCGTCGGATCTTCGCGTCGGCCAGCGCGTCACCCAGGGCCAGGTCATCGCCTATGTCGGCTCGACGGGCTACTCCACCGGCCCGCATCTCTATTACGAACTGCGCGTCAACGGCCGTTACGAAAATCCGCTGACAGCGCAATTGCCCGCCGGCACCAATCTGACCGGCAAGTCGCTCGACAGCCTGCGCTCACAGGTCAACCACGTCGAGAACATCATGAGCTACCTCGACGTTCCGCCGGCTCGCAGCAATCCCTCCGCCCCCTTCGCCAACTTCGAGCAGGGGCCGAGCTTCGGGCCGAATTCAGGATCGGACTTCGGACCGAATTTGGGACCGGGCTTTGGGCCGAGCCATTTCGGCGCGCCGTCTCCATAAGCCAGCCAGAAATCCGCACGAATGTCCTTCCCGATCCTTGCAAACCCGATTCCCGCGGGCGGCAATGGCGCCTCGATGCCGAATGCGATAACAATCCTTCTGTATTTCGCCATGGAGAAGATATCGCCGCGCGCCATCTGACGCGATGCCGGATATCCTCACATGGTAACCTGCAAGGAGCAGAAATTGGCGCGCAAGCCGTTGCCGGAACCAAAACCCATGCTGCCGAATGAAAGCAGGCGTCTGCGCGCAGATGCGCGACGCAACTATGGCAAGTTGATCGAAGTTGCAGCACAAGCTTTTGCCAGCCACGGCACCGCCGCCTCCCTGGAAGACATAGCTCGCCGCGCGGATGTCGGCATTGGCACGCTCTATCGCCATTTTCCGAGCCGGGAACACCTGGTGGAAGCGGTTTATCATCACGAAGTCGAAGCACTATGCGATGCCGCCGAAGAACTTTCACGCGAGCGCCCACCGGATGAAGCTCTGGAGGAATGGATGCATCGCTTCGTCGGTTACATCGCGACGAAGCGGGGCATGGCCGACAGTCTGCGCATCCTTTTCAACAGCAATTCCAAGCTCTTCGCCGACAGTTACGGCAAGGTGCCGGTCGCGCTCGCAAGTCTCATCGACCGCGCAGTCGCCGCCGGCGCGATCCGCACCGACGTCGACAGTACCGACGTGCTGCAGGCACTTTCCGGCACCTACTCCATGCCCGATTCACCGGAATGGTATGACCGATCCCGCCGCCTCGTACGCCTCCTGATGGATGGCCTACGCTGGGGGGCCTTGAAAACGCCGGGGTCGCAAGGGACCTGATAATCGGCAGGATGCTTCCTATATCCCTTTGAACTGAGATCGTCAGGCGAGTTTGGTTCTGCTGCAGTTTCGTGCATGGCCCCGCATCGCGGGGAGAGGGCTAGGGTGAGGGGCAGACCACATAAGCGACAGCAGAACCAAACTCATCTGACATTCACCAAAGTTGAGGAGAGCCAGAATGTCCGAAAGAGCAGTCAAGATCCCCGGTCCCGATCATCCAATCACGATCGAGGAAAAGCAGGCCCATGTCATTATCTCCGTCGCCGGCAAGGTGATCGCCGATACGCATGAGGCCCTTTCGCTCAAGGAAGCATCCTATCCGGCCGTCATCTATATCCCGCGCAGGGATGTCGACATGTCCTCGCTGGAAAAGACCAGCCACGAAACCTACTGCCCCTACAAGGGCGAATGCTCCTATTACAGCATTCCGGCCGGCGGCGAGCGCTCGGTTAATGCCATATGGAGCTATGAAAACCCCTATCCATCCGTCAGCCGGATCAAGGATTACATGGCCTTCTATGCCGATCGCGTCGATTCCATCGATGTGAGAACCTAAAGAGCCAGGCCGCTCGCGGCGTCGAAGACATAGACCTGCTCCGGGCTCACCGAGACATTCAGCGGCTGCCCATAGCGCACCGGCGCCTCGCCATCGACAACAGCCGTCACCTGTTCGCCGGCAAGGTCGAAGAGCACGTGTGTCTGGGCGCCGGTCGGTTCGACCAGCAGCGTCTGACCGGTAAGGGGCGAACCGGCACTTGCAAGGCTCAGATGCTCGGGCCTCAAACCAACCTTCACGCTCTGACCCGCCTTCACCTTGCGTTCCCCAGCGATGCGGATCGGCGTGCTGTCCTTCAGCCGCACGGCAGGAACGCCCTCGACGCCTTCGACCACGCCATCGAGAAAATTCATGGCCGGCGAGCCGATGAAGCCCGCGACGAAGAGATTGGCCGGCTTGCGGTAAAGCTCGATCGGCGTGCCTTGCTGCTCGATGCGGCCCTGGTTCAACACCACGATCCGGTCGGCCAGCGTCATCGCCTCGATTTGGTCATGGGTGACGTAGATCGAGGTCGTCTGCACCTTCTGATGCAGTGCCTTGATCTCGGATCGCATCTGCACGCGCAGCTTCGCATCGAGGTTGGAAAGCGGCTCGTCGAACAGGAAGACGGCGGGATTGCGCACGATGGCGCGGCCCATGGCGACGCGCTGGCGCTGGCCGCCGGAAAGCTGCGCCGGCTTGCGGTCGAGCAGCTTGGTGAGATCGAGCATGCGTGCGGCTTCATTGACCCGCTGCTCGATCACCTGCTTGGTCTCGCCCGAGAGTTTCAGGTTGAAGCCCATATTCTCGGCGACCGTCATATGCGGATAGAGCGCATAGGACTGAAAGACCATGGCGATATTGCGCTCGCGCGGCGTCATCGAGTTGACCACCTGCCCGCCGATCGACACGTCGCCATCGGTGATTTCCTCCAATCCGGCGATCATCCGCAGAAGCGTGGATTTGCCGCAGCCGGAGGGGCCCACGAGCGCGATGAACTCTCCGTCCTCGATCGAAAGCGAGATATCGTGGATGACGGTCAGCGCCCCATAGGCCTTGTGGATGTTGTGCAGTTCGACGGATGCCATGTTGTTTGCGCTCCAGTAAGGCTCAGGATTTCACGGCGCCGGCAGTCAGACCGGCAATGATGTGCTTCTGCGCCAGGAAGAAGACGATGACCGTGGGCAGGATGGTCAGCGTGATGAAGGCGAGCACCAGCTCCCATTCCGTGCCGAATTCGCCGCTATAGACCATCATGCCGAGCGGCCAGGGATAGATTGAATCCGAGTTCAGCATGATCAGCGGCAGGATGTAGCTGTTCCAGCTGCCGACGAAGGAGATGATGCTGACGGTCGCGATGATCGGCCGCGAAAGCGGCAGCGAGATATGCCAGAAGAAACGGATATAGCCGCAACCATCGACAAAGGCCGCCTGGAACAATTCTTCCGGAAGGTTTCGAAAATAATTCCGGAAGAGCAGAATGCTCATACCGAGGCCGAACGCCACCTGCGGCAGCACGACGCCCCAATAGGTGTTGAGGAGGCCGAGATCGCGGATGCGGATGAAGAGCGGCAGGATGGCGGTGGCGGCCGGAAACATCAGGCCGATGAGGAAATAGTTCAGCAGGAAGTTCGAGCCGAAGAATTTCACATGCGCGAAAGCGAAGGCGGCCATGGCCGAGACCGACAGCGTCAGGAACACTGTCAGCACGGCGATGATGAGGGAATTCATCATCTGCCGCCAGTAGCGGTCGCCGAACAGAATGCCGGTATAATTCTCGAAATGCCATTCGGCCGGCAGGCCGAACGGGTTGGTGCGGAGATCACCGAGCGTCTTGAAGCCGCCGAGCGCCGTCGTCAGAAGCGGGATCAGCACGATCGCGGCAATGATGGTCAGCGACACATAGAGATAGATCTTGGTGCCGGTGGTCAGTCGAACGGATGAGGCCAGATCAGTCATTGCGCATAAATATCCGTTTGTAGCCGAAGGCGAGGGTGACGCAGATCACGAACAGAACGACGCCGACGGCGCTGCCAAGGCCGACCTGCATGCGGGTGACGCCGAAATTGTAGAGGAAGGTCACCATCGTCTGGGTCGAGTTGAACGGGCCGCCGCCGGTGAGCGGCATGATCATGTCGAAGAGCTGCAGCGATCCGACAACGGCGAAGAAGACGGAAAGACGCAGCGTCGAGCCGAGCAGCGGCAGCGTCACATAGCGGAACTTCTGCCAGCCGGTGGCGCCGTCGATCTCGGCCGCCTCGAGCACGCTCTTGTCCAGCGACTGCATACCGGCGATGAAGAGCATCATGTGAAAACCGAAATATTTCCACACGATCACGCCGAGCACGGCATACATCGCGAGATCCTTATCGGCGAGCACGTAGGGCGTCGGCGTGCCGAGGAAATGCGCGATCGCGGCAAACAGGCCGTAGTCGCCGTCATAGACGAAGCGCCAGATCAGACCGGCGGCCACTTCGGCTAGCACGTAAGGCAGAAAGAAGATCAGCCGGAAGAGCACGACGCCGCGAATGCGGTGCGCCAGCATCGTCGCCAGCCAAATGGCAAGCGGCACCTGGATGGCGATCGACACGACGATGATCAGCGCATTGTTCTTGAGCGACGTCAGGAAGGCGCCGTTCTTGAAAAGAACCTGGAAATTGCGCAGCCCGACGAACTCGGTCGGCGGGCCGTAGCCGTTCCAGCGATAGAGGCTGTACCAGGCAGCTTCACCCATCGGCAGGATGACGAAAATGGTGAAGAGCAGCAGCGCCGGTGGCAGGAACAGCAGAATGACGGGCAGGCGGCCACGCGCCGCTGGCGACTTTCGTTTCGCTGCGGGTCTTACTCTTGCGACGGAAGGCATGGCGGTCGTGGCGCTGACATCGGTCATGGGCAGTCTCGACAGTTGCAATTCAAAGAAGAACCGGCGCCGGCACAAGGGAGAGGCCGGCGCCGGAGGGCGCTAGAGCTGGTCCTGCTCGAAGGCATCCTGGACCTGCTGCGCGCCATCCTTCGGCGAAATCTGGCCGGAGACGATGCCGACAGCCACATCATTGACGACGCGGCCGACCGAGGGGCCGAGATCCTGGTCGAAGAAGTTCTGGTGCCAGGTCGAATGCGCCAGCTGGTCGGCAGCCTCGTGCATCAGCGGACCCTTGACGCCATCTTCGGCACCGACGGCAACCGGGATGATCATGCCGGCTTGCGCCATGGTGCGCTCGTTTTCAGCATTGGTGAGATAAGCGAGGAAATCGAGCGCCTCGGGCGGGGCTTTCTTAGTGACGGCCCAGCCGTTCAGCCCGCCGAGCGTATCAGTCGGAAGGCCGGCACCGCCGGTCACGGCCGGGAAGGCGAAGCGGCCGATATTGTCATCCGCCAGACCCTTACCGTCACCGGAATTGGTGCGCTGGTTGGCAACGGTATTTTCGAAGCCGAGGATCATTGCAGCCTTGCCGTCGCCGAAGACGCCGAGCGCCTGCGGCCAGGTGGTGCCGAGATAGCCGGGCTGGAAAGGCTCGAGCTTGCCGAGTTCGGCAAGCTGTTCGCCGGCCTTGATGATTGCCGGATCGTTGAAACCGTTACCCTTGCCGTTCTTGGCGTCGTTGAAGACCTGCTGACCGCCGTCGCGCATCACCAGATAGCTCCAGTAGAAATGGATCGGCCACTTCTCGCCGCCGCCACCGGCGATCGGCGCAATACCGGCAGCCTTGATCTTCTTGACTGCGGCCAGATAATCGTCCCAGGTCTTGATAGAGCTCGCATCGACGCCAGCCTTGGCGAACAGCGCCTTATTGTAGAAGAAGGAAACCGTGCCGAGCTTATACGGAACGGCGCTGATTTTGCCGTCGAAGGTCAGGCCCTTGATGGCCGCCTGATTGTAGCTCTTGAGCCAAGCGCCATCCTTGGCGTTCATTGCCGAAGTCAGATCCAGCAGCGCGCCGGTCTGCTGCTGCTGCTTCAAGACACCACCGCCCCAGCTGAAGAAGAAATCGGGCGCGTCCTTCGATTGCAGCAATGTCGGCAGCTTCGCCTTGAACGCCTCATTGGCCAGGAACTGCATCTCTATCTTTGTGCCGGGATGCTTGGCCTCATACTGATCCGCGATCTTGCGCCAGACGGCGACATAATTCGGATCGGTTTCCAGATGCAGCCATTTGACGACGGTGTCGGCAGCAGCGCCCGTCGCGCCGGCGAGAATCGCCAGTCCGGTCGTGGCGGCGACAGCCGCGATGCGAAGGGCTTTGGCCCCACGTAGATGGATCATGATTTTCTCCTCCCAAGGGAACCAAGAGCCTCAAATATTTTTTCCCTTATGCGGAATAATTCAACGGAGCTTTGCTGAAATGTCAACCGCCAACGCTAAATTTTCGGCAGGCGGCCTGCAAAATGGCTTGACATTGGGCAATGCCCATAGGCTATTTAATTCGCACTCCGTTAAAAATATCAGGCCGCAGCCGAGCGGGTCCGTCATTCGGCGCCATTCTCATGAAAACAGCAGATCCCGAGCTTATGCGGGCGATAAACCGCTTCAATGTGCTGGATACGATCCGGCGAGCGGGCTCCATCGCACGTATCGAAATCAGCGACCGCACCCAGCTTTCGACCACCACCGTGTCGGCGATCACCGCGTCGCTGCTGGATGACGGGCTGATCCTGGCTCGCACCGAAGGCGACCTGCGCGAGGCGGCCAGCCGCGGCCGGCCCCGCGTCATGCTGGAGCTCAACCCGGATGCCGCGCGCGTCGTCGGTGCGAAAATCGCCGCCAATCGCATGGTCTTCGTCGTGACGGACTTTTGCGGCGAGGTTCTCTCGACGCTGACACTGGCGCTGCGTGTCGACCGGCAGCCGATCGGCGTCATCGCCGATCTCCTGGAGGATGGCGTGCGCCGCTGCGTCGTCGACGCCAATCTGGCCTTGGACGAAATCGATTCCGTCTGCCTCGGCCTGCCTGGTGTCGTCGAGCACCGCACCGGCCATGTCCGCACCAGCCCGATCTTCCGAGAAGCCGGCGTCGATTTCGCCAAGGAAATGTCGGAGCGGCTGGGCGTGACCACCATCGTCGAAAGCGATGCACATGCCATCACGCTCGCGCACCACTGGTTCGGCAAGGCCAGGGACCTGGACGACATGGTGCTGGTATCGCTAGAGCAGACGCTGGGCCTGGGTGTTCTGCATGGCGGCCAGCTCTTTCGCGGCGCCGGCGGCCTCAGCCACAATCTCGGCGATCTCGTTCTCGGCATGGGTCCGCAGGGTATCATTCGTCTGGCAAGCCTCGCCGGCGAGAGCGCCATTCTCGGCGACCAGCCGAGCGGACGCTTCGCCGAAGCCATCCGCCTTGGCCGCGGAATGGCGCATGCCAAGACACTGATCGATGCCGAGGATGTCCCGCTGATCAATGCTGCCATTCGTGCCGGCGAGGCCTGCGGCATGGCGCTCGCCAACATCGTCACGCTGTTTGCCCCGCCGCGCGTCATTCTCGTGGGTTCGAGCCTGGCGCTCGGCCAGCCCTTCCTCGACAGCCTGCGGGAGGCCTATTCATTGGCTATTCCGCCATCGATCAGGGGCGTGACCGAACTGGTTTTCGACCAGTCGACCGACGAGACCTGGGCGCAGGGCGCCGCCGTCGTGGCACTGCGCGAACTCTACGAATCGCCCTGGGGAACGACGGGACCGGCACCGGCCCTGTGATTTCGCAAGACAGCAAAGACAATTCATCTGGAGGAATCTTATGAACAAGGTCGGCATCGGCATCATCGGCTGCGGGAACATTTCCGGCGCCTATCTCACCGCCATGAAATCCTTTCCCATTCTCGACATCAAAGGTGTCGCCGACCTCAATCGCGAGCTCGCCGAGGCAAAGGCCGCTGAATTCGGCCTGAAAGCGGTCGACATCGCCACGCTGCTTGCCGATCCCTCGATCGAGATCATCGTCAACCTGACCATTCCGAAGGCGCATGTCGCCGTCGGTCTGCAGGCGCTCGATGCCGGCAAGCACACCTATTCGGAAAAGCCGCTCGGCATCAATTTCGCCGAAGGCAAGAAGCTGGCGGATGCCGCTGCCGCCAAGGGGCTGCGCATCGGCGCTGCCCCCGATACCTTCCTCGGCGGCGGTCACCAGACGGCGCGCGCCATCATCGACGAGGGCGCGATCGGCATCCCGGTCGGTGGCACCGCTACCTTCATGTGCCCCGGCCATGAGCGCTGGCATCCGAATCCGGCTTTCTATTATGAAGTCGGCGGCGGCCCGATGCTCGATATGGGTCCCTATTACATTACCGATCTGGTCAATCTGCTCGGCCCCGTTTCCCAAGTCGCCGGTTTTGCCGTCACGCCGCGCAAGGAGCGCATCATCACCAGCGAACCCCGTAATGGCGAGCGCATCCCCGTGCATGTGCCGACACACGTCGCCGGTGTCATGGCCTTTGCCAATGGCGCGGTCGTCCAGATCGGCATGAGCTTCGATGTCGCCGGCCACAAGCATGTGCCGCTCGAAGTCTACGGCACCGAAGGCACGCTGATCGTGCCCGATCCCAACCGCTTCGGCGGCCCGGTGGAGTTTTTGAAGAAGGGCGGCGAATTTGCCGAGCGCGAGATCACCGCGCCCTATGCCGACGGCAATTACCGTTCGCTCGGCGTCGCCGATCTGGCGCACGCCATCCGCTCGAACCGTCTGCACCGCGCCAATGGCAGCCTCGCGCTGCATGTGCTCGAGGTCATGGAAGCCTTCCAGACGGCTTCCGATACGGGTCGCACAGTCGCCATAACGACGCAAACGGAGCGTCCCGCCCCTCTGTCCGAATCCCTGGTGGATCGGCAGATCGGCCGCTAACCAAGTAATTTCAGGAGGATTATCATGCGTGAAGCACTTATCGTCTGGGGCGGCTGGAGCGGTCACGAACCGCAAGAATGCGCTCACATCATCCGCGACATGCTGGAAGAGGACGGTTTCAAGGTCTATCTCGAAAACAGCACCGAGGCCTTTGCCGACCCTTCGATCCATGATCTTAGCCTGATCGTGCCGATCGTCACCATGTCGAAGATCGAGAAGGAGGAGGTGAAGAACCTCGCCGCTGCGATCGAAAGCGGCGTTGGCATCGCCGGCTATCATGGCGGTGCTGGCGATAGTTTCCGCGAAAGCGTCGAATACCAGTTTATCATCGGCGGCCAATGGGTCGCCCATCCCGGCAACATCATCGACTACACGGTCAATATCACCCGCCCGGACGATCCGATCATGGAGGGGATTACCGATTTTCCCTACACGTCGGAGCAATATTACATGCATGTCGACCCGTCGAACGAGGTGCTGGCGACCACCACCTTCACCGGCGATCATGCCTACTGGATCGACGGCGTCGTCATGCCGGTCGCATGGAAGCGCAAATACGGCCAGGGCCGCGTTTTCTATTCCTCGCTCGGCCATCAGGCCAAGGAATTCGACGTCCCGCAGATGAAGACCATCTTCCGCCGCGGCGCCAACTGGGCGGCCCGCTAAGTCCTGTCCATTTCGAAAACTGCCGCTCCTCATAATGCTTGAGGGGCGGTTCTGCGTCGGTAAACGATGACGGCGCGAGCGCGCACATGGCAGATTTCATCGTTTCGAGCAAATGATAAGGAGGCAGGGCAGACGCCCGTGAATGGAGCTTGGGCATGAGCTTCATCCCGCATCCTGCCATCGATCACCTTCCCTATTCACCACTGGATATTGCAGATCCTGCCTCGCACTCGGTGCCAGGCTCCGAAACGCACGACTGCTCGGACGGGCGATCAGGCTCCGTCCGGCCATGATGCGAGTGGACGCATCGAAAGGGGCACCGGCCTCCATTTGCAATTCCGATCAATTGCTTACCGGATTGATAATAAATCGCTAAAGCACGCCAGAGATGAGATTCATGAAGCGAAACTGAAACGCGGTCAGTTTTCGTTTGACATTCCTTTATCTTCATTTATCGTCATTCTTGTTTCGGTTTTCGCGTGAGGGATGCAAATCGAAACAAGGGGAGGAATAATTGTCCGAAAATCAGATCAATACGGAAAACGGCATGGTTAGCGGCATCTGCCGCACCACCATTGACCTCGCGCGGCACCATTCAGGCCGATGCGATGTTTCCGCAGGCAGATCGGCACAATCCACCTCCCGACAACCATAATCTCAGCAATAGACACCGCCCGGCGACGGTATTTCCGGACGGATCAGTCTCTTCGCGATCCTCGCGGCAGCATCGATATGCGGCGCATGGAAGGAATCTATCGTGCTTGAACTCAGGGGCGTATCGAAGTCTGTCGGCGGCGAAACGCATATTGCGGAAACAAATCTGACGCTGCAGCGCGGCACGCTGAACGTGCTTTTGGGACCGACGCTGTCTGGCAAGACGTCGCTGATGCGGCTGATGGCCGGCCTCGATAAGCCGACTACTGGCACGATCCACGTCGACGGCAAGGATGTCACCGGCCAGCCGGTGCAGCGCCGCAACGTTGCCATGGTCTACCAGCAATTCATCAACTATCCCGCCATGACCGTTTATGACAACATCGCCTCGCCGATGCGGTTGAGCGGCAAGAGCGCGGCGTCCATCGACAAGGAAGTAAAAAAGGCAGCCGATCTTTTGCGCCTCGGCCCCTTCCTTGATCGCCTCCCCTTGAGCCTTTCCGGCGGCCAGCAACAGCGTACGGCACTCGCCCGCGCCATCGTCAAGAATGCCGGCCTCGTGCTACTCGACGAGCCGCTTGCCAATCTCGACTACAAGCTGCGCGAGGAACTGCGCGCCGAATTGCCGAAGATCTTCGCCGAATCCGGTGCCATCTTCGTCTACGCCACCACTGAACCGTCCGAAGCCTTGCTCCTTGGTGGCAATACGGCGACCCTGGCGGAAGGCCGCATCACGCAATTCGGGCCGACGATCGATGTCTTCCGCAATCCTCGCGACCTGATTACCGCCACCACCTTTGCTGATCCGCCGCTGAATACGATCGCGCTTGATAAACGCGGCCGGGAATTCCTGCTCGACAGCAATATTCGCCTGCCCGTACCGAGGGGTTTGGAAGACCGGCCGGATGGCCGCTACACGATCGCCTTTCAGCCGCATCATCTCGCGCTGGCGCCGCAGACGCCGGAAGCCGTCGCCGCCCCGGCGCGTGTCATGGTGACCGAAATCACCGGCTCGGAGAGCTTCATCCATCTCGATTTTGCCGGTCAGCGCTGGGTGATGCTGACACAGGGCGTGCAGGATATCGATGTCGACGATGCGATCGATGTCTACATCGATCCGCGCCACATCATGGTCTTCGACACCGATGGCGCCGCCGTCACTCCCGCCCTGCAACAAGCCGCCTGAGGAGAGACAATGGCCCGCATCGATCTTGACCACATCAGGCACGCCTACAACGACCACCCCAAATCCGACGCCGACTATGCGCTGAAGGAAGTGAACCACAGTTGGGAAGACGGCAGTGCCTATGCGCTGCTCGGCCCTTCCGGCTGCGGCAAGACCACGCTTCTCAACATCGTTTCCGGTCTGGTGCAGGCCTCCGAAGGCCGCATCCTCTTCGATGGCAAGGATGTGACGCGGCTGTCGACCCAGGAGCGCAACATTGCGCAGGTCTTCCAGTTCCCGGTCGTCTACGACACGATGACCGTCTACGACAATCTCGCCTTCCCGCTGCGCAATCGGCATGTTCCGGAAGCGGAGGTTAAGCGCAAGGTCGATGAGATCATCGAGATGATCGGCCTTTCCGACAGCGCCCACCGCAAAGCGCGCGGACTGACGGCGGATGCCAAGCAGAAGATCTCGCTCGGCCGCGGCCTCGTGCGCTCGGACGTGAACGCCATCCTGTTCGACGAACCATTGACCGTCATCGACCCGCATATGAAGTGGGTGCTGCGCTCGCAGCTGAAGCAGCTCCACCGCCGCTTTGGCTTCACCATGGTCTATGTCACCCACGACCAGACGGAAGCGCTGACCTTCGCCGACAAAGTGGTGGTCATGTACAATGGCGAAGTGGTGCAGATCGGCACGCCAAACGACCTTTTCGAGCGCCCGCGCCACACCTTCGTCGGCTATTTCATCGGTTCGCCCGGCATGAACGTCATGCCTGTCGAAATCGAAGGCAGCAGTGCGCGCCTCGGCAACCGCACGATCGCGCTGCCCGGCGCGCCGAAAGAAAAGCGGGCCGGCCGTTCCGAACTCGGCATTCGCCCCGAATTCGTCCGCATCGGCCGCGAGGGCATGCCCGCCACAGTTACCAAGGTCGAGGATCTCGGCCGCCGCAAGGTGGTCCGCGCCAAACTCGACGGCCAGGAGATCGTGGCGGTCATCGGCGAGGACCAGACGGTGCCGGCCGAGCCGCATATCGCCTTTGATCCCGCCGGCATCAATATCTACGCCGACTCCTGGCGCATCGAGATGGGAGCCTGACGATGGACAAGACCTGGAACAACAAAGCCTGGTTCATGCTCATTCCGGTTCTGCTGCTCGTCGGCTTTTCCGCCGTCATTCCGCTGATGACCGTCGTGAACTATTCGGTGCAGGACACCTTCGGAAACAATCAATTCTTCTGGGCGGGCACGCAGTGGTTCGAAGAGATCCTCCATTCCGGGCGTTTCTGGGATTCGATGATCCGCAACCTGATCTTCTCTTTCGTCATCCTGGCGATCGAGGTGCCACTCGGCATCTTCATCGCGCTCAACATGCCGAAGAAGGGCATCGGCGTTCCAGTCTGCCTGGTGCTGATGGCCTTGCCACTGCTCATCCCGTGGAACGTCGTCGGCACGATCTGGCAGGTCTTCGGCCGCAGCGACATCGGCTTGATGGGTTATGTCCTCGTCAATCTCGGCATCGACTACAATTACGTCTCCGATCCGGCGGACGCCTGGGCGACGATCATCATCATGGACGTCTGGCACTGGACGAGCCTCGTCGTGCTGCTTTGCTATGCCGGCCTCGCCTCCATTCCGGATGCCTTCTACCAGGCGGCCAAGATCGACGGCGCCTCGCGCTGGTCCGTCTTCCGCTACATTCAGCTGCCGAAGATGAACCGCGTGTTGCTGATCGCCGTGCTGCTGCGCTTCATGGATAGTTTCATGATCTACACCGAACCCTTCGTTGTGACGGGCGGCGGCCCCGGCAATTCCACGACCTTCCTGTCGATCGATCTCGTGAAGATGGCGCTCGGCCAGTTCGACCTCGGCCCGGCCGCGGCCATGTCGCTGATCTACTTCCTGATCGTGCTCCTGCTGTCCTGGGTCTTCTACACCGTCATGACCAATTACGATGCGGGAGAAAGCCGATGAGCGGCAAACCCCTCTCCACCACGGCCGATAACGCCGCGATGCACAAGATGGCCGCTTCCGACGCCGCCGCGAACACGACTGCTGCGACAAGCGCGCGGGTTGCCCGCCGTCACGGCGAAAAAGGGCGATGGGCGTGGCTGGTGCCGACGCTTTATATCGTCTTCCTGCTGCTGCCGATCTATTGGCTCGTCAATATGAGCTTCAAGACCAATGAGGAGATCGTCAGCGGCCTAACGCTCTATCCGCACCAGCCGACGCTGCGCAATTACACGATCATCTTCACCGATCCGTCCTGGTACAAGGGCTATATCAACTCCATCACCTACGTCGTCATGAACATGGTGATCTCGGTTGCCTGCGCCCTTCCCGCAGCCTATGCCTTCTCGCGCTACCGCTTCCTCGGCGACAAGCACGTCTTCTTCTGGCTGCTGACGAACCGCATGGCGCCGCCGGCGGTCTTTGCACTGCCCTTCTTCCAGCTCTATTCGGCCTTCGGATTGATCGATACCCATATCGCCGTCGCGCTGGCGCACTGCCTCTTCAACGTGCCGCTGGCGGTCTGGATCCTCGAAGGCTTCATGTCCGGCGTGCCGAAGGAAATCGACGAGACGGCCTATATCGACGGCTATTCGTTCCCGCGCTTCTTCATCAAGATCTTCATTCCGCTGATCGCAAGCGGCATCGGCGTCGCCGCCTTCTTCTGCTTCATGTTCTCCTGGGTGGAACTGCTGATCGCCCGCACCTTGACCACGACCGACGCCAAGCCGATCGCCGCCATCATGACGCGCACCGTCTCGGCCGCCGGCATGGATTGGGGCCTGCTTGCCGCCGCCGGTGTCCTGACCTTGGTCCCCGGCGCGCTCGTCATCTATTTCGTCCGCAACTACATCGCCAAGGGCTTCGCGCTCGGCCGCGTCTAAAGGAAAACCGCTATGAATACAGACTTCTCCTGGATGGCCTGGACGCTGCCGACGGCGCTGTTTTTCGCGACGATCCTGCTGCTGCTGATCGGCATGGCTGTGTGGGAGTATGTTTCGCCCGGCGGCCATCCGCGCCTCGGCATCCTGCGCTTCGAAACGACGCGTGGCGACCGGCTGTTCATTTCGCTGCTCGGCGCCGCCTTCATCCATCTCGCCTGGCTGGGTCTGGGAGGCCCAAGCCTGTGGTGGGCTCTTGCTCTTTCCGTGATCTACGCCATCGGCGTCTTCCGTCTGGTCTGACGCGGAAATTCAAACCGTTACCGCCCCGTTGCCCATCCGGTCATGCGGAGCAGTAAGGCAAATCGATACAGATGGCCGGAAATCCGGCTGGCTGACAATGCACTCGCAACCTGTAGGGAGGAATATATGCGACGGCATCTCTTGACGACAACGGCAGTTGCCTTGCTGGCGCTCGCCGGCACGGCGCATGCCGGCATGAACGAAGCCAAGGCATTCCTGGACAAGGAGATCGGCGATCTCTCGACGCTCTCGCGCGCCGACCAGGAAAAGGAAATGCAGTGGTTCATCGATGCGGCCAAGCCTTTCCAGGGCATGGAAATCAAGGTCGTGTCGGAAACCCTGACGACACACCAGTATGAATCGCAGGTTCTGGCCCCGGCCTTCACCGCCATAACAGGCATCAAGGTCACCCACGACGTCATCCAGGAAGGCGACGTCGTCGAGAAGATCCAGACGCAGATGCAGACCGGCCAGAACCTCTATGACGGCTGGGTGAACGATTCCGACCTGATCGGCACGCATTGGCGCTACAAGCAGGTTCGCAACCTGACCGACTGGATGGCTGGCGAGGGCAAGGACGTCACCAATCCGGGCATCGATATCGCCGATTTCATCGGCACCAGCTTTACGACAGCTCCCGACAAGAAGCTCTATCAGCTCCCCGACCAGCAGTTCGCCAACCTCTACTGGTTCCGTTACGACTGGTTCAACGACCCGAAGAACAAGGCTGATTTCAAGGCCAAGTATGGCTATGAGCTCGGCGTACCGGTCAACTGGTCGGCCTATGAGGATATCGCCCAGTTCTTCACCGGTCGCGATGTCGACGGCAAGAAGGTCTTCGGCCATATGGACTATGGCAAGAAGGACCCGTCGCTCGGCTGGCGCTTCACCGACGCCTGGCTCTCCATGGCCGGCAACGGCGACAAGGGCCTGCCGAACGGTCTGCCGGTTGACGAATGGGGCATCAAGGTCGATGCCAATTCCCGTCCTGTCGGCTCCTGCGTTGCCCGCGGCGGCGATACCAACGGACCGGCCGCCGTCTACTCGATCCAGAAATATCTCGATTGGCTGAAGGCATACGCTCCGGCGGAAGCCCAAGGCATGACCTTCTCGGAATCCGGCCCGGTTCCGGCACAGGGCAATATCGCCCAGCAGATCTTCTGGTACACGGCCTTCACCGCCGACATGGTCAAGCCCGGCTTGCCGGTCATGAATTCGGATGGCACGCCGAAGTGGCGCATGGCGCCGTCGCCGCATGGCGTCTACTGGAAGGACGGCATGAAGCTCGGCTATCAGGACGTCGGCTCCTGGACGCTGATGAAGTCGACCCCGGTCGATCGCGCCAAGGCCGCATGGCTCTATGCGCAGTTCGTCACCTCGAAGACGGTGGACGTGAAGAAGAGCCATGTCGGCCTCACCTTCATCCGCGAATCCACCATCCGCGATAAGAGCTTCACCAAGCGCGCGCCGGAGCTCGGCGGCCTGATCGAGTTCTACCGCTCGCCGGCCCGCGTGCAATGGTCGCCGACCGGCACGAACGTTCCTGACTATCCGAAGCTCGCACAGCTCTGGTGGCAGGCGATCGGCGATGCCGCTTCCGGCGCCAAGGATGCGCAAGGAGCCATGGATGCACTTTGCGCCGATCAGGAACGTGTCATGCAGCGCCTGGAACGCGCAGGCGTTCAGGGCGACATCGGACCGAAGCTCGCCGAAGAGCACGATCTTGCCTACTGGAACGCCGATGCCGTCAAGAACGGCCATCTCGCTCCGCAGCTGAAGATCGCCAACGAAAAGGAAAAGCCGATCACCGTCAATTATGACGAACTGGTCAAGAGCTGGGCCGACGCGAAGAAATAAGCAACCGCACTTGGAGATGCGGCGGTGCCGGGGTCTGAAAGGATCCCGGCATTTTATCGTTTCAGAGCTCCAGCATGACCTTTGTCAAAAACACCGCCGCATGGAAGCGCCTGGCACAGGGGGACCGCAAATCAAAATCAACTGAACCCGGATCCGCAAGCTGTCATATACTTGACACATTCCGTCTACGCGCGAACTATCCTTATCTGGATCAAGACTTTGACGCCTATTTGAAATCGTTGATGCGATGAGTTGATTTCCAGAATTTCATAAAGGAGAACGGAGTGGAAAATAGATATCTAGGGCGC
The DNA here is from genome assembly GCF_057784455.1 of Martinezella sp. CNPSo 3890. Taxonomy (NCBI): domain Bacteria; kingdom Pseudomonadati; phylum Pseudomonadota; class Alphaproteobacteria; order Hyphomicrobiales; family Rhizobiaceae; genus Martinezella; species Martinezella sp. CNPSo 3890. Next base: position 59,564 of record NZ_JBXSOR010000015.1, read on the forward strand.
CTGACATTCGTGATTGGCCTCGCGTCTGCCTTGCCGGCTTTGGCCGCCGATCTGCCGGCCGCCATGCCCGACGACAATCTCAATGCCGTTCTTTGGGATCAGACGTCGGTGGAGGCGCAAGCCAACGCGCTTGGTGCCTATGCGCTCGGCCGTATCAGGCTCGACGAAGCGCTGGCCGACAAGAACTGGACCGCAGCTCCGGTCGAGCAAACAGGTAATTTCCAGGACTTTCCGCCGGCCATCATCCTCGATGTCGACGACACCATCCTTAACACCTCGCCCTACCAGGCGCGTAACATCACGTCGGGTACGAGCTTCAAGCCGGAAACCTGGACACAATATGTGAATGCCCAGCAGGACAAGCCGATTCCCGGCGCGGTGGAATTCACCCAATATGCCGCTTCGAAAGGCGTGAAGGTCTTCTACGTCACCAACCGCACCGCCGATGAGGAAGGTCCGACCGTTGAAGAAATGAAGCGCTTCGGTTTTCCGATGGGCGACAATGTCGACACTTTCCTGAGCGCCAAGGAACAGCCGGACTGGGGTTCTGCCAAGGGCACGCGCCGCGCCTTCATCGCCAAGAACTATCGCATTCTCCTGATGTTCGGCGACAATTTCGGCGACTTCACTGACGACTACAAGGGTACGGTCGAAGAACGCCAGAAAGTCTTCGAAGCCAATGCCGCGCATTTCGGCCACGACTGGATCGCCATCGCCAATCCGACCTATGGCTCGTTCGAAAGCGCACCCTATAAGGGGGATTACAAGCTTGCGCCGGAAGAACAGCGCAGGATGAAGCAGGATGCACTGAAGCCCTGGGACGGGAAGTAACGGCAGACTTTGAGGAGGGTGCGATACCCCCCTCTGTCCCTATCGGGACATCTCCCCCACAAGGGCAGGGCTATCGCATATGAGCGGAGATCGCCGCTGTCCCCCTTCTCCCCGGCGGGGAGAAGGTGCCGCCAGGCGGATGAGGGGGTGCCCGCCAAGACCACCAAAATCCATGAATTCAAATCGATAACCCCCTCATCCGACCCTTCGGGCCACCTTCTCCCCAAGGGGAGAAGGAGCTTATGGTGCTCATCCGCCTCCATATGCGATAGCCCTGCCCACAAGGGGGGAGATCGTTAGGAGTTTGCCGCTCGTCACTCGTAAAACAATAAACAGCAATTTGACCGGATTCGATGTTTCCTTGAGGTACGGCATGCCCGCGAGTTACCGATCTCCCCCCTTGTGGGGGAGATGTCACGAAGTGACAGAGGGGGGTGACAGCGGCGCGGCATATAACAAAGCCCGGATAAACTCCACTCAACCCTTCCGCTTCAATTTCGCCGCACCTTCTTCCACCAGCCGCTTCGCCGCCTCGGCGACCGTGATCTTGCCGAAGGCGAGCTGGTCGGCGACCGGGCGGGCGACGTTCGCGTCGAATTCCTGGGAGCCCAGCGGCGCCGGCACGGGATAGGTGCCGACCTGATCCTTCAACAGCTCGATATAGTGCACCGTCTGCTGCTCCACCGGATTGAGTGTCGGTAGGATGGCGGCGCGTACGGCGGGCGACATCGGCACGCCGCGTTCGACACCGAGAATCTTACCGGCGTCGACATCGTTGACGAAGAAATTGATGAATTTCGCCGCCGCTTCGCCATTCTTGCTGGTGGCGCCAACGCTCCAGATCAGCGCGGGGCGATAATAGTGACCGGAGGGGCCGTCCTTCTTTTCGCGCGGCAACGTGGTGACGGCGAGCTTGCTCTTGACCACGAGCTGATAGCCGACCAGCTGGTTGGAATAGGCCATGCCGATCGCCGATTTTCCGAGCGCCAGGCAGTTGCTCTCGATGACGTTCTGGTCGAGCGTCTGGACATCGGCGGAGACCGTGCCGCCGCGTTTGCGCAGGTCTTCCCAGTAGCTATACCACTCCTTGGCATCGTCGACACCGAAGCCGAGCCCGCCCTCTTCCGTAAAGAGGCTCTTGCCGCGCTGGCGCAGCCAGACATCGAGCACATAATTATAGCGTGCGCCATAAGGACCGCCCCAATAGCCGCGCTTGCCGGCAGCCTTGGTCATTTCCACGGCGAGATCGGCATATTCGGCCCATGTCGTGGTCGGACCGGGCGGCGTCAGGCCGGTCTTCTTGAACATGTCCTCGTCATAGAACATCGCGAAGGAATTCAGCCCGAGACCGACGCCATAAAGCTTGTTGTCAACCGTGGTCAGCTTCAGCACGTCCTTGCCGAAACTGTCGACATTCAGTGTCGAGGGCACGAATTGGTCGAGCGGCATGCAGGCGCCGCGCTTGGAATAGTCGGAGATCGTGCTTGGCTCGAGCTGGAAGACATCGGCGATGTTCTGGCTGGCCATGCCGGTGGCAAGCTTGGCCCAATAGCCGTCGCCGCTGATGCTCTCGCCGATAACGGACAGATCGGGGTTCTTACTGTGAAACAGCTCGGCCACGGCGACGGTGCGCTTGCCGCGATCGGGCGAGCCCCACCACATGGCCCGGAGCTGCGTCGCATCGGCAAAGGCGGGCATTGTGCTTCCCCCAAGGGCAAGGCCAGCTGCGGTTCCGGCAGCTCCGATCATGAAAGAACGACGATTCATGCGCATGAGATTCCTCCTTCTCTTGCGGTGTCATCCGCGGCGATCTCCCCGACGCCTTCAGCGGACAAGTCAGCGCGACGATATGCAATTTCATTGCACTGTGCAATAAAAAATCTTTCTATTGCAAATTTGCATAAGTTTGCATAGTGTTTGCGATATGAACGATATTCGCTCCAAACGCATCAGGCAGGCCGACATCGCCACTGCCGCCGGCGTCTCCGTCTCGACGGTGTCGCGGGTCCTCACCAATGAACCCGGCATCAGCGAGACGATCCGCCAGCACATCTTCAAGGTGGCAAGCGATCTCGGCTATCCGCTGAAGACCGCAGCCGAGACAGCGGCCGGCGGCTTGGCATTGATCGCCAGCGACAGCGTCACCGGCGGCTTGAGCGTCTTCTATGAAGGCATTCTGGAGGGCCTTCGCGCTGGCGCTGCCGAGCGCGGCATGCGCTTCGACATCCGCCTTGTCCGCGAGGCGAGAACCGAACCGGAGCTGGTGAAGGAATATCTGCAGAGCGCCGGGGCCGAAGGCCTCTTTCTCGTCGGCATCGACCCCTCGGAAGAGCTCTGCCGGTGGCTTGCGGCCAGCGGCACGCCGACCGTGCTCGTCAACGGCACCGATCCGAAGCTGCGCTTCGACGGCGTTTCTCCCTCGAATTTCTTCGGCGCCTACAACGCAACCCGGCGTCTACTCGATGCCGGTCACCGCCGCATCCTGCATCTGACCGGCTCGCATCGCCAGACGATCCGCGAGCGCATCCGCGGCTTCGAGGCGGCGATCGCTTCGGTGGAAGGCGCTGAAGGCCGCATCGTGCCGATGAATTTTCGCGGCAGCTCCAGCCAGGAAGCCCATGACAAAACCGCCGAGATCCTTGCCGCAGGCGAAGGCTATACCGCCGCCTTCTGCATGAACGATTTCATCGCCGTCGGCGTGCTGGACGCCGTTGTTGAAGCCGGCCTGCGGGTGCCGGAGGATTTTGCCATTGTGGGCTTCGACGATCTTCCCTGTGCCCTGATGACCAATCCCCGCCTGGCAACCATGCGCGTCGATCGCGCAGCTCTCGGCCGAGAAGCCATCGGCCTAATGATCGCACGCTTCCGCGACCGCGATGCGCCGGCCCGCCACATCTGCCACGGCGTCCCGCCGATCGCCGGCGGCACGCTGCCACCCGAAACCTGAAATCCAATCCCAGCCGCGGAAACGATCGAGAAAGCCGAACCGATGATCTATGACCCCGCCAGCTCCAATCCTCTTGCCGGCAACCCGCTGAAGACCCTTACGGACATGCGCTGCGCGCTGACCGATCTGTTCGATCCGCTGCTGCCCTATTTTTCCGAAGGCAATGCCCGCGTTCGCATCGATGGCGCAGGTGCCCATTTCGACCGCGCCGCCGCCGATCTCGAAGGTTTCGCCCGTCCCCTCTGGGGCTTGGCTCCGCTCGGCGCCGGCGGCGGCGACTTCAGCCACTGGGGCCGCTACGCTGAAGGCCTCGCCAATGGCGTCGACCCAAAGCATCCGGAATATTGGGGCGCGGTTAACGGCCGCGATCAGCGCATGGTCGAACTGGCCGCCCTCGGCTTCGCGCTGGCGCTCGTGCCCGAAAAAATCTGGGAGCCGCTCGATCGGCGCGCGCGCGACAATCTGATCGCCTACCTCAAGCACGCCCGCACCTTCGACTACGCCGACAACAATTGGAAATTCTTCCGCATCTTCGTGGATATCGCGCTCGATCGCCTCGGCGCCACCTTCGACCGCAGCCTGACGGAAAGCTACCTGAACGAGCTCGATGGCTTCTACATCGATGACGGCTGGTATCGCGACGGCAATGTCCGCCGCATCGATCACTACATTCCCTTCGCAATGCACTTTTACGGGCTGATCTATTCCAAGCTCGTCAATGACGACCGCTCCGAGCGCTACCGCGAGCGCGCCATCCTGTTCGCGAGGGATTTCCGCCATTGGTTCGCGCCCGATGGCGCTACGATCCCCTTCGGCCGCAGCCTGACCTATCGCTTCGCCTGCGCCGGCTTCTGGTCGGCGCTCGCCTTTGCCGATGTCGAGGCGCTGCCTTGGGGCGAAATCAAGGGCCTGTGTCTCCGGCATCTGCGCTGGTGGGCCGACAAGCCGATCGCCCATCGCGACGGCATGCTGCCGATCGGCTTTGCCTATCCCAACCTGCTGATGTCGGAGAATTACAATTCCGCCGGCTCGCCCTATTGGGCTTTCAAGGCTTTCCTGCCGCTGGCACTTCCCGAAACGCATCCATTCTGGACAGCGGAAGAAAAGCCACCAGAGAGTGAGCCGGCTATCATCCCACAAAGACACCCCGGCATGGTTTTGCTGCGCAACAAGGACGATGTCGTGGCACTCTCCTCCGGCCAGGAAAACCAGCAGATGCGCTTCGGCGCCGAGAAATACTCGAAATTCGCCTATTCCGCCCGCTACGGCTTCAGCATCGAAAGCGACGAGCGCATCTTTGCCGGCGGGGCCTTCGACGGCATGCTCGCCTTCAGCGACGACGGCCTCCATTATCGCGTGCGCGAAACCAATGAAGAGGCGAAGCTCGCCGGCGAGACGCTCTACGCCAAATGGTCGCCCTACCCGGACGTGACGGTAGAGACATGGCTCATCCCCTCGTCGCCCTGGCATGTCCGCCTGCACAGGATCACCACGCCACGACCCCTGCAGACAGCCGAAGGCGGCTTTGCCATTGCCCGGCGCGACTTCGAAGCCGACACGCTTTCCTCCGCAACCGGTGCCGCTTATGCCGTCGGCGAAGAGGATTTCAGCGGCATTCTCGACCTCGGCTCGACGATCACACGTGAAGGCATCGCGCAGAAAGCGCCCCCAAACACCAACCTCATCGTTTCCAAAACGCTGGTGCCGCAATTGCGGAGCACGATTCCTGCTGGCGAGACCATTCTCGTCTCAGCCGTACTTGCGGAGAAAGACCCAGCTGCCGTCGATCACGCCTGGAGCAGGCCGCCAGCCAAACCCGATATCGACGCGCTGCGCGCCCTCATCAGAGACAAGGGCGTTACGGTCAGCGCCATTGAGGCGCCGGGCCGCCTGCCATGACGCCATCCCTCTCCGGCCGCCCCGCGATATCATTCGCCATGCTACCGTCGCGCACACAGCACGTCCTGCCCGAGGCGCTCATTCAGCGCCTCGATTCTATCGGCCGCGTACTCGATGCCGCACCGATGCAAAGCTTCGACGATTCGCGTGCGGCCAAGCTGCTCGCGGAAACCGAAATTCTGATCACCGGCTGGGGGGCGCCGACGATCGATGGTGCCGCGCTCGCACAGGCGCCGCATCTCAAGCTGGTGGTTCATGCCGCAGGCACGGTGAAAGGACTAGTGGGCGACAGCCTATTCGATCGCGGTATCCTGGTGAGCCACGCGGCACAGGCCAATGCCCTGCCGGTTGCCGAATTCACGCTTGCCGCCATCATCTTCGCCGGCAAGAAGGTCTTCCGCTTTCGCGATTTCTACGTCGCCGACCGCAACCGCAACCGGACGGTACCAATGCAGGCCGACGCCATCGGCAATTACGGCCGCACCATCGGCATCATCGGCGCCTCGCGGATCGGCCGGCGGGTGATCGAACTGCTGGCGCCCTTCAACTACCGCGTCCTGCTCTATGACCCGATGGTCAATGCGGCCGAAGCGACGCGCCTCGGTGTTGAAAAAGCCGAGCTGGACGCACTGATGGCATCGGCCGACATCGTCTCGCTGCATGCACCCTCGCTGCCTGCCACGCGCCATATGATCGACGCCCGACGACTCTCGCTGATGAAGAAGGGGGCGACGTTCATCAATACGGCACGCGGCGCACTGGTCGATGAAGCGGCCCTGATCGCCGTGCTGAAAACTGGCCACATCGACGCGATCATCGACGTCACCGATCCGGAAATTCCAGAAGCCGCCTCGGCGTTTTACGAGCTGCCGAACGTCTTCCTGACGCCGCATATTGCAGGTGCCGTTGGGCTGGAACGGACCCGCCTCGGTGAGATGGCGGTGGATGAAGCCATCCGCTTTATCGAAGGCAAGCCGCTGCTCTATGAAATCCGCCGCGAAGACATGGCCAGCATGGCATGATGCGGCGCAGCAAATCCATGAAAACACCCTGAAATCGCCCCATTTCGGCACAGGCAAACAACCCGTTTTTAATCATTCCGCGCTAGCAATCTCATGAGCGTCGGTCCGCCAAAAGCTCTGCCTCGAACTTTTGGAAAGGATCATGCGTCGGCAGGTTGTTGCTGCGTACCTCGTGCCTCCGGAAGACGCACGGCGCAGCAATGAAGAGGTTCTAGTAATGCGTACCCGCGTCCTTTCCATTCTGGCCGTAATGCTGCTCGGAGTACTGGCGGGCTGCGCCACCGCACCCCGCCATACCCGCAACATCTGCGCGATCTTCGACCAGCGCGATGGCTGGTTCAACAATTGGCAGCGCGCCGCCGAACGCACGGAACGCAAGTACGGCGTGCCCGTGCCGATCCTGATGGCGACGATCTATACCGAATCCGGCTTCCGGCCGCGCGCCCGCCCGCCGCGGCGCTATTTGCTCGGCTTCATTCCCTGGAAACGCCCGACGACGGCTTACGGCTATTCGCAGGCGCTCGACGGCACCTGGGACAAATACAAGCGCGAAACCGGCAATTGGACGGCAAGCCGCACCAATTTCGCCGACGCCATCGACTTCGTCGGCTGGTATCACTACCAGACGCACCTGCAGACCGGCATTGCCCTGAACGATTCCTACGATCTCTATCTCGCCTATTATTCCGGCGCCAAGGGTTATCTGCAGGGAGCGTGGCGCGGCAATGGAACCGCTCTTGCCGGCGCCAAGCGCTTCAACGGCATGACGCGGATCTACGCGCAGCAGCTGCCGAGCTGCAGCTGATCTCGAAACGGGAAGCTCAATACCGCGGCACTAAGGCCGCGGCTCCAGCAAGTTCAACCCGCCATCTTCGCCCCAGATATCGGCAACCGACACCTGCTGGCCCGTGCGGCTGCTCTGTAGCGCGGCAATGCCACAGAGGACCGACAACGCCCCTGCCCGCGAACCTGCTCGCTGCTTGAGTTCGTCATTCGGGCCGGAGCGCAGCAGCATGTTACGTAGCCGGTCGTCGCCGCCATAGTGCCCGCCGGAGGAGTGCGGCACCCATATGCGCTCGACATCGCCGAAATTCTTCATCACGACGATCTCGTCGGCCGGCGGCGTTGTCCAGTTCTGCTTCTCGTATTGGCGCAGCTCGATGCGGCCCTTGTGTCCGTTGAAGGCGATATGATGACCTTCGATCGGCATATAGGTATTCAGGGAATAGGAGACGTTGATGCCGTTGCGATAGCGGATGGAGGCAACCATCGTATCGGGGATATCGATATCCTCACGGAAAACGCAGGCATCGCGCACATACCCATCGACGGATGAGGGGTCTTCATAGAGGCTCTCGAGCAGCGGCGTTGCGCTGATGTCGAGATAATAGTCGCACTCGCCCTTGTAACGACAGGTGCGACAGCGTTCCCCGCGGAACGGGCCTTTGCGGCCATAATGCTTGAGATCCGCAAAGGCGGCGACCGTTTCCGGATCGGAGTCCAGGTACCAATTCAGAAGGTCGAAATGATGCGTCGCCTTATGAACGAAAAGGCTGCCGGAATTTTCGACATAAGCATGCCAGCGGCGGAAGTAATCGGCGCCATGGCTGGTGTCGAGATACCAATGGAAGTCGACCGAGGTGACATCGCCGATGATGCCTGAATTGATCAGCTCCTTGATCTTCGCAGCGGTCGGCGCGAAGCGGTAATTGAAGGAAATATCCAACCGCTTGCCGGTACGTGCCTCGGCATTGATAATGCGCTTGATTTTGTCGACGGTCGTCGTCATCGGCTTCTCGCTGATGACATCGGCGCCAGCCTCCATCGCCTTGACGATCAGATCGTCATGGGTGGAATCGCGGGTGCAGACGATGACAAGATCCGGCTTTTCCGTCCGCAGCAATTCGTCGAAGTCGGTATAGATGGGCACCGATGCGCCGATATACTCCAGAGCCCGCTTTGCCCGCACGGCATTGAGATCGCAGACCGCCACGAGCTCGACCTCGTTGCTCCAACGCTCGACCAGATCCTTGCCCCACATAGTCGTGCCGCGATGACCCGTGCCGACGAGGGCGTAACGTTTTTTCGATGACTGCATGTCTCTTCCTCCAGAGTCTGCAAATGATGATGGGGCCGCAATGACCTGCGTTTACTTCGGCAAAAGCCCCTCACCGCGACCCTCTCCCACTTGCGGGGAGAGGGCTAGGGTGAGGGGCCAAGCACGGCAGCATCTGCAGCTAGTGCGGCGACCTCTCCATCGCCGTCCAATCCGGCGCGACCGATGAACCGAGACCGACAGCACCGATAACGGAACTGATCGCAAGCTGTCCCCCCTCGATCCGCAGTCGCGTGCGGCCATTGCTGATGCGGTAGAGATCGGAATGCACCTCGGCGAAAGCGGCCTGCTCCGCCTCCGGCGCGCCGGCCATGCCGTCGACATAATGATGACCGTTGCGCTCGATATGCGTCATGCCGATGAGCGATGCGAGCGCCAGATCCTGCTGCACGGCGAGACCTCCTTGCGTCGTCAGATCCTCGGCCGACATGAAATAGGGAATGCCGTCCTCGGCACTCCATTTGGCAACGCGCGCCCGGTTCAATAGCGAGCGATAGAACCCTTTGCAGGATTTCGAGGAGATGCCGGTATAGCCAAGCCCCCTCGCCGTGACGAAGGCATCGATATCGGCATCGGATTCGTCGATCTCCACCGGCTTGAAGGCAGCAAGCGCCTTCACCGGCTTCTCGAAGGCATGGGCGCGGGCGATCGGCTGCTCAACGAACAGGATCGAAGAGGCAAATCTTGCCAGCCTTGGCTCTTCCTTCACCCGGGAAAGCAGATCAGCGACGGCTTCGGCGGATGAGAATTGTTCGTTGCCGTCGAGCGTCACCGAATAGTTCGGCACCTTGGCATCGATGACGGCAGCGACGCGGCAAAGGCGGTCGATATCCGCGTCGGGAACGCCCGACACCTTCACTTTGAAGAACGTCAGCCCATAGGCGTCGATCGCCTCTTCGAAACTTTCCGGCAGGCCATCGTTCAGCCGCTCGCTTGCCGGAATATCGCCTGGCAGGATAGCATCGACCAGACCGACAGTATGGCGGGCAGCAAGGCTTGCCGATGGCTGCAAACTTGCTAGGAAGCCTGTGAGATCGAAGCCCGCGAGATCGCGCGCCGTGGAAGCATCGATACCGGGGCGGTTCGCCTTGATCGCTTGCGCGACGGTCAGTCCCTCCAGCCGGCAGAGCGCATCGAGAATAGCCCGGTTGGCAAGCGCGAGACCGAAGGATGCGACAAGCCCGTTCAGCTTCTCCGCCGCCGCTTGGGCATGATGTGAGGCCTCGGCGGCAGCATGCAGGCCGAAAGCCGTTCCCGCGCCCGCACTTCTTAAGGAATCGAGCGCCAGAGCCAGCGAACGCCGCAGCTGGTTTTCATTGTCCGCATTGGAAAGCTCGGGCGACTTGTCGAACCATTTCGGCACCATCAACTCGGCGGCCATGCCCTCAGCCGAACGCCCCAGCACATCCTCGATGCGCACCCGCAGAAAAATCTGCCGCGCCTCGCGCAAGGTTGCTGCACCGAAACGGAAGGGAAGCCGCAGCTTGACCTGACGCTCAAATGCTTCGGCCTCGACAAGCCTGATGGTCAATGGTTCGGTCATGATGCTGGTCGGCTCCTGTGATGGTCAGGCAAGTCTATTTGCATAGGGCACCAATATGCGTGGCCCCTCACCCAGCCCTCTCCCCGCCTGCGGGGAGAAGGAGTTTTCAAGCCCATGACCAGCACGAAACCAGTAACGGCCAGCTGGTTTGCTCTGTCGCCCCCTCTCTCCGCCTCAACGGGGAAAGGGCTGGGGTGAGGGGCTATTCAGTCCATTGCAGAAGCGGTTCTTCAAATCTCCGGCCACGCCGCATTGTAGCGACAGGCACACGCTATCTCCTCCATGCCCGATTCCCTCCAGAACCAGGAAAGCAAATGCTTAGTCGCCCAAGCAATGTAACCATATGGTTACAAGATCGCGCGTTACCTCCGGCGTTGTCAATCACCTTTTGAAAATTTCTCGAACCGCCGCACTGCCGAACACTACGCGCGGATCGAAGCGAGCGTGACGGCAACGATATGCTCACCCCACTCATTCAGCGCATCCGGTGCCATCAGCTTCCGCGCGAAAATCGTCGACAAGGTGTGCCGGTTCGACAGATAGAAAAAGCCGAGTGCCGCGATCGTGAGATAGACTGATATGGGATCAACCGCCGGCCGGAAAATGCCAAGCGCCTCCCCACGGCGCAGCACGTCTGCGAGTTCGTCGATCAGATGCGAATGCATGGCCGAGACTTTGTCGGAGCGCTGCAGATAATGCGCATGATGCAGGTTTTCGGTGGCAAGCAGGCTCAGAAACTCAGGATGCGCTAGAAAATGCCGCCAGGTGAACAAGGCCAGCTCCCGCATCCCCTCTTCCGGATGACGATGCGCCAGATCCAGCTGCTTTTCTGCGTTGCGGATCGTCGCATATGTCGCCTCCAGCACGGCGAGATAGAGCCCCTCCTTGTCGCCGAAATAATGATAGAGCATCCGCTTGTTCGTTTGCGCCCGCGCTGCAATCGCATCCACCCTGGCGCCACCGAAGCCATGCGCGGCAAATTCCTCCGTCGCCGCGTCCAGGATCGTGGCATGGGTGCGCTGCGGATTGCGAGACGCTTTTCTCGACCGCTTGCCCAAGGTCTTGCCGGCATCCGCTTGCGCTTTATTTTCAGGCTCTTGTCTCGCCCTGACCGCCATGGACGATCTCCTTCCGAACGGTAGCATTAGCGACGGATGCTGCCGGTTCCGGCATACATCGTTTTGATTGCCGCACGATTGGCGCTTGACAGCGGTCGCGTTTCTATCCAACTTGTAACCAAATAGTTATATCATGCAAAGCAGTTCGTAAATCATCGGTTCACTGGGGAGGAGACCAGGATGACGTTGACGATCGATCGCCGGCAGTTGCTAGCCGGCATGGCAGCCACACTCGCTTTCAGCGGTATCGGACTTTCAAGCGCCCATGCGGCAACCGCGATGCGCCTTCTTTGGTGGGGATCGAAGGAGCGTAGCGACCGGACATTTGCGGCGGTAAAGGCCTATCAGGCCAAGAACCCGGATATCGCCATCGCCGGCGAATCCTTCGGTTGGGACAGCTATTGGACGCGCTTGGCCACCCAGACCGGCGGCGGCAACGCGCCCGACCTCATCCAGATGGATTATCGTTACATCTTCGAATATGCCCGCCGCGGCGCGCTGCTCGACATGACGCCCTATCTCGGCAAGAGCTTGGCGATCGAGGATTTCGGCCCGGCCAACATCGATTCCGGCAAGGTCGACAACAAGATCTACGGTGTCAGCCTCGGCGTGAACTCCTTCATGGTCGTCGTCAATACGGCCGCCTGGACCGAGGCCGGCGTCGAACCGCCACATGACGCCATGACATGGGAGCAGATCGGCGATGCCTGCGCCAAGGTCACGGCTGCCAAGAAGCGTCGCGGTTTCTACGGCACGGCCGACGCAAGCGGCGGGGAGCCGGCGCTCGAATGCTGGCTGCGCCAGCGCGGCAAGGCGCTGTATACGACGGACGGCAAGCTCGCCTTCGAAGCAAAGGACGCGACCGAATGGTTCGATCTGTGGGGTCACATGCGCAAGATTGGCGCCTGTGTTCCGGCCGACGTGCAGGCGCTCGATCAGCAGACGCTCGAAACTGATATGCTTGTCACCAAAAAAGCAGCGATGAGCTTCGCCCATTCCAACCAGTTCGTTGCCATTCAAGGTCTGAACAAGGAAAAGCTCGATATCGTCTCCTATCCGGCCAATGCCGACAGCAAGCCCGGCCAGTATCTGAAGCCGTCGATGCTGATGTCGGTTTCGGCGACGTCAGCAAACAAGGATGCCGCCGTCGCCTTCGTCAATTATCTGGTCGAAGACCCGGAAGGCACGAAGGCACTCGGAGTCGAGCGCGGCGTTCCGCCTTCAAAAAAGATCCGCGACCTCCTGACGCCGGATCTGGATCCCGTCAGCAAGCAGGTGGTCGACTATATCGGCCGGCTGACGCCGCACGTCGGAGCGCTGCCGCCATCCCCACCGAACGGCGCCGGCGAGAATGCATTCCTGTTGAAGAAGATCGCCGAGGAGGTGGCCTTCGGCAAAACCAGCGCACAGGACGCTGGAACGAAGTTCACCGAACAGGCAGCAGCAAACATTACGCGAGGCTGATACCGTGGGTACAAACAGCAAGAGCGTTGCCGGCGGCTTGGCCGTCGGCGCGCGCGCGCCGTTGCGCGTGGAGACCTCCTACAAGGCGCCGAGCGCATTCTCGCGCAACGCACCCGGCTATCTCTTTCTTCTGCCGTGGTTCATCGGCTTCTTCGGACTGACCCTCGGACCGGCGATCGCCTCGCTCTATCTATCCTTTACCGACTATAATCTGTTGCAGTCTCCCAATCTCGTCGGCATAGACAACTATGTGCGGATCGCGACGGCGGACGACAAGTTCCTGTCGTCGATGAAGGTGACGCTGTTTTATGTCGTCTGCTCCGTGCCGCTGAAGCTCGCCTTCGCGCTGCTGGTGGCGCTGCTGCTCAACCGCGGCATCAAGGGCCTGCCGGTCTACCGTGCCATCTTCTATCTGCCGTCACTGCTCGGCTCCAGCGTCGCCATCGCCGTGCTGTGGCGGCAGATCTTCGATGCCGACGGTATCGTCAATACCCTGCTTTGGTACGCCTTCGGCATCAACGGGCCGAGCTGGATCTCCAATCCCGATTACTCGCTCTATACGCTCGTCATTCTCGCCATCTGGCAGTTCGGCTCGCCGATGATCATCTTCCTCGCAGGCCTGCGCCAGATCCCGACCGATCTTTATGAAGCCGCCAGCCTCGACGGCGCCTCGAAAACGCGGATCTTCTTCAAGATCACCCTGCCGCTTCTGACGCCGGTGATCTTCTTCAACGCGGTGGTCCAGACGATCGACGCCTTCAAGGCCTTCACGCCTGCCTATGTGATCTCCTCCGGCACCGGCGGGCCGATCGACTCGACACTGTTCTATACGCTCTATCTCTACCAGGAAGCCTTCGGCTATTTCCGCATGGGCTATGCCGCGGCACTCGCCTGGATCCTGGTGATCATTATCGCGATCTTCACCGCCTTTTCCTTCCTCTCCGCTCGTTATTGGGTCCACTACGATGACTGACGCGAAGCTCACCCATTTTGCCGAGGACATGAAGCCGCCGCGCGAGCGACCATGGTTCCTTTCCCTCCTCATCCACGTCGCTCTCGTCGCCGCATCGATCGTAATGCTCTATCCGCTGCTGTGGATGCTTTCGGGCTCGATCAAGGACCAGAACGAGATCTTCGGCACGGCCTCGCTGATCCCCTCGCAATTCGATTTCAGCTCCTATGCCCGCGGCTGGTTCGGCGGCCAGGTCACCTTCGGCAAATTCGTCTGGAATTCGGCCGTCATCGCCGTGCTTTCGGTCATCGGCAACGTCATTTCCTGCTCGTTGGCGGCTTACGCCTTCGCGCGGCTGAACTTCTGGGGCAAGAATTTCTGGTTCGCGCTGATGCTGGGCACGCTGATGCTGCCCTATCACGTCACGCTGATCCCGCAATATATACTCTTCCTCAAGCTCGGCTGGGTGAAGACCATGCTGCCGCTCGTCGTGCCGAAATTCCTGGCCGTCGATGCCTTCTTCATCTTCCTGATGGTGCAGTTCTTCCGCGGCATTCCACGCGAGCTGGACGAGGCCGCCATGATGGACGGCTGCAGCCCATGGCGCATCTACTGGCGGATCATGCTGCCGCTGTCGCTTCCCGTTCTGGCGACGGCCGCCATCTTCTCCTTCATCTGGACCTGGGATGATTTCTTCGGGCCGCTGATCTACCTCTCGGACATCAACACCTACACGGTACAGCTCGGCCTGCGCTCCTTCGTCGACTCCACCGGAAGTTCCGACTGGAGCAGCCTGTTTGCCATGTCGAGCCTGTCGCTGATCCCGGTCTTCCTGATCTTCCTCTTCTTCCAGAGGCTGCTGATCGACGGCATCGCGACCGCCGGCCTCAAACGCTGATTATGAACCCCGCAGTCCCGAATACCCAAGGTTTGGGACTGCGAACCAACAAACCCACGAAAGGAAATGTCGCATGAGCGCGCTGCGCTTCGCCGCCATCGGCCTCAATCACGATCATATCTACGGCCAGGTCAACGTCATGCTGCGGGCCGGCGCCGAACTCGTCGCCTTCCATGCAGTGGAAGACGATCTCGCCGCCACCTTCGCCGAGCGCTTTCCGCAGGCGAAACGCGTTGCCGATAAAAGAGAAATTCTCGAGGACAACTCCATCACGCTGATCGTCAGCGCCGCGATTTCCAGTGAGCGCGCCGATCTCGCTATCGAGGCCATGCGCCACGGCAAGGACGTGATGCTCGACAAGCCCGGCATGGTGACGCTGGATCAGCTCGCTGAAGTGCGAAAAGTGCAGGCCGAGACCAAGCGCATCGTCTCCATCCTCTATTCCGAACATTTCGAGACGGCATCGACGGTCAAGGCCGGCGAATTGGTCAAGGCAGGCGCCATCGGCAAGGTCATCCACACGACCGGCCTCGGCCCCCATCGGCTCCGCAAACCCACCCGGCCGGACTGGTTCTTCGACCGTAAGCGCTATGGCGGCATCATCGCCGACATCGCCTCGCATCAGTGCGAGCAGTTTCTGTTCTTCGCGGACTCGCTGGAAGCCGAGGTGCTGTCGGCGACGGTGTCCAACCGCGCCAATCCGGAAACGCCGGGCCTGCAGGATTATGGCGATTTCCATGTGAGGACGCCTGACGTCACGGGCTATGTCCGCGTCGACTGGTTCACGCCGGATGGTCTGTCGACATGGGGCGACGGCCGCCTCTTCATCGTCGGCACGGAAGGGACAATCGAGCTGCGCAAATATATCGACGTCGCCGGCCGGCCCGGCACCGATCACCTCTTCCTCACCGATCGCAAGGGCATGCAGCATATCGACTGCAGCGGAGTGGAGCTGCCCTATGGCCGCCAGCTTGTAGCCGACATCAGAGACCGTACCGAGACGGCTATGGGTCAGGAACATTGCTTCAAGGCCATGGAGCTGGCGCTGAAGGCGCAGGCGCTTGCCGAGGCTACATCGCTCAAGAACGCTCAGAGGTAACTGCGTCATGTCCGACATCAAGAAAGTCGCGATCATCGGCCTCGGCATCGGCCGCTCTCACATCGTCGAAGGGTATCTGCCACATCCGGATCGTTTCGAAGTCGCGGTTCTCTGCGATCTCAACGAGGAACGCCTGAATGCCGTCGGCGACGAATTCGGCATCGCGAGACGCCTCAAGGACTTCTCGGAAGTCCTCAACATGCCCGATATCGACATCATCGACATCTGCACGCCGCCCAGCTCGCATTTCCAGCTCATCATGGAGGCGCTTGCCGCCGGCAAACACGTGGTCTGCGAAAAGCCGCTTGTGGGATCGCTCGCCGATGTCGATGCGGTCATCGCGGCCGAAAAGACCGCCAAGGGCCGGCTGATGCCGATCTTCCAGTATCGCTATGGCGACGGCATCCAGAAGGCCAAGCGCATCATCGCTTCGGGTATTGCCGGCAAGCCCTATGTCGCCACGTCGGAGACGCATTGGGTGCGCGGCGCCGATTATTATGCGGTTTCCTGGCGCGGCAAGTGGGATACCGAACTCGGCGGCGTGCTGATGACGCACTCTATCCATCTGCACGACATGCTGACCTATCTGATGGGGCCGATCGCGGGCCTCTTCGGCCGCGTCGCCACCCGCGTCAACGATATTGAGGTGGAGGACTGCGCCAGCGCCAGCCTGTTGATGGAAAACGGCGCGCTCGCCACCATCAGCGCAACGCTCGGCTCGCAGGAGCAGATCAGTCGCCTGCGCCTCGCCTTCGAAAACGTCCTGATCGAAAGCAATCACGAGCCCTACAGCCCCGGCCAGGACCCCTGGAAGATCGTCCCCGCTAATGACGAGATCGGCGCGAAGATCGATGCGCTGCTCGCCGACTGGTCGCCTATTCCCAACCGTTTCAACACGCAGATGAGGCTGTTCCACGACGCGCTGGTGTCCGGCGGACCGCTGCCGGTGACGACGGCCGATGCCCGCCAGGCACTGGAACTGGTCACGGCATTCTATGAATCGTCGGAAACGCGCACCGAAGTCCGCTTCCCCGTCGGGCCGGAAGCCAAGAAATACAAGAGTTGGAGGCCGTCATGAACGTTGCCCCGCGAGCCATCAGGACCAACAAGGAGGGAGCGCCTATGGCGACAAGCGTATCGCTGCAGAAGGTTATCAAGCGCTACGGCGAGCTTCAGGTGGTTCACGGGATCGACCTGGAGATCGAGCCGGGGGAATTCACCGTTTTCGTCGGCCCCTCCGGCTGCGGCAAGTCCACGCTCCTGCGCATGATCGCAGGCCTCGAGCCGATTTCCGGCGGTGGCCTCTATCTCGACGGCAGCCGCATGAACGATGTCCCCGCCTCCAAGCGCGGCATCGCCATGGTCTTCCAGTCCTATGCGCTCTATCCGCATATGACCGTCTACAAGAACCTCGCCTTCGGCCTGGAAACGGCTGGCATGAAGAAACAGGACATCCAGCCGCGCGTCGAAAAAGCGGCCGAAATCCTGCAAATCAAGCAGCTGCTGCAGCGCAAGCCGAAACAGCTTTCCGGCGGCCAGCGCCAGCGCGTCGCCATCGGCCGCGCCATCGTGCGCGAACCGAACATCTTCCTCTTCGACGAGCCACTTTCGAACCTCGACGCGGAACTGCGCGTGCAGATGCGCGTCGAGATCGCTCGCCTGCACCAGCGGCTCGGCAATACCATGATCTACGTCACCCACGACCAGACCGAGGCCATGACCATGGCCGACAAGATCGTGGTGCTGAACGGTGGCAAGATCGAGCAGGTGGGCGCGCCGCTCGACCTCTACAACAAGCCGAAGAACAAGTTCGTCGCCGGCTTTATCGGCTCGCCAAAGATGAATTTTCTCGATGCGAAAATCGTCGCCTCCGACGACGGCTCCGCCGTCATCGATCTCGCCGGCCAGACGGTGCGCCTGCCGCGCCGGCTGGGCAGCCTCCAGCCGGGACAACCCGTGACCCTCGGCGCCCGCCCGGAGCACCTGAATGTCGGCGATCGGGGCCTGGCTCTCGGCAATGCCCGCGTCGATCTCGTCGAACATCTCGGCGGCCAGACGATCCTCTACGTCACGCTGCATGGCGGCCAGGCGCTGACGGTCGCGCTGGAAGATCAGCAAGCCATCCGCGCCGGCGAGACGGTTAGCATTCATATCGATCCCGAGCGCTGCCACCTGTTCGGGCCAGATGGGATGACGTTGTAGGAGAGCTGGTGTGAAGAGTTATCTCGCCCCTGGCGGGCGAGATAACTCCTCGTGCCGCCATCAACTACACCTCGACGATCCGCCGGCTGCCGATGGCGCGGATCTGACCGGATGGAATGACATCGACCGGAACGCCCTCCCGCCGGTACAGGTGAATCCGCCGGCTGCCCGGCGCAAGATGGAACCAGTCGTCCTCGGCCCGATAGGCTTCCAGATCGATCTGCACGGATTGTGCCAGCCGGTCGCTGATCAGCTCCAAATACCAATCCTCGCCTTCCTGAAGAACCGATGCAGTGATCTCGGCGTCGTGAAGAGCTTTCGTTCTGCCTAACGGGAAGTAGAAGGCCTCAGCGATCACCGCGCCGGTTACCGAGTTCGTCAGCCGAGCCGCTACGACGTCATGTGATGGCGGACCGAAACGGAAAGCATAGGTCGTGTCAAAGAAGGCGCCAAACAGATCAGTGCAGGCTATCTTTTGCTTGGCGCGGGCTTCGAGCACCAGATCGCGGCCGCCACCGACGACGATCTGACGCCCGTCACGCAGGCAGGAGACTTCGACGGTGAGGTCAAGCGCCGCATCGCTCTCATTCATGACGTGTACGTCGAGACCGTTCGTACCTTCATCCATCAGAAGCACCTGCACTGGCCGGAAGGCACGGCGCAGCCCATACCAGACCGGCTTCGGCTCTCCGGTCGAATCGATCACGCCCCAGCCGGCGCCGGGAAGCAGATCCTGCAGAGTCCAGACAAGCGCGCCATTGCAGCCGGAACCTCGGCGGCGCCACTCCGCATAGGTCTCCTCGGCCACTTCACCGGTCACCGCCCGCGAGAGGTTGAGATAGAGATCCGGGTCTTCCCGCCGCAATCGGTTGGGCTCGAAACCGTAAAGCTCCTGAAGATAATGATCACGCACATCCTCGAAATCCCAGGATGCGCCGCGATCGCGCGGTACCCGCTCTTTCCATAGCGGGCTATGGACTGCCGGAACCGGCAGATGCTGCCCCAGAGTACGGGCTTGCGGCACATGCGCGAAAGCCAGGCTCTCTGCGGCGAAGCGGACGTCGGCGCGGCGCGCATCGGCAAGCGGCCGCATATACGCCCCGACGCCATAATAATGCGTGACGCCGGCATTTGGCGAAAACGGCATCGGCCCGCCCGAGGGCGAGTTGACGACATAGGGCACATCCGGCCGCAACGATTGCACCAGTGGCGGGATGATCTCCTCGACAACAGGGCTTTTCCAGAACTGTTCGGGCAGGCCCATCATGGCTGCCTGCTGATGGATCTCGCTGCCGCCGCAAAGGATGGCCAGCGAAGGCGACAGCCGAGTGCCGCTCAGGAACTGCGAAACCTCCGCCTCGACATGGGCGTTGAACGCCTTGTCATTCTTCGGATAGTCGAAATTGGCGAACATGAAATCCTGCCAGACCAGCAGGCCAAGTCCGTCGCACAGGCGGAAGAATTCCGGCGTTTCATATGCCATGGTGCCGCCGATACGGATCATGTTCATGCCGGCTTCAGCCGCCAGCCGTAGCCAGGGTTCATAATCGTCGCGGCCGCCAGGCAGGCGTACGATATCGGCAGTGGTCCAGACCGCGCCGCGGCAGAAAATCCGCTCGCCATTCACGACAAGAGCGAAATCCTGGCCATCGGCGCCGCGATCGACCGACAGCCGACGGAAACCGGTCTTTCCGAGCGCATGCTCCACGCCATCGACGACGAGCGAGATATCATGGAGCTGCGGCACGCCATGCGTATGCGGCCACCAGGGCACCACATCGGGAATTTTGAGGATTGCGGTATAACGGCCGGCGCTATCCTTTTCGAAGGCCTGCTCCGTCTCTCCGCAGCGCAAAAGCAGCTCCTCAACCGTGCCCTCGATCGAGAGCGAGGCATAGAGCCTACCCTCGCCATTCTCAAGCAGGTCCGGCCGCAAGGAGAGATCACGAATGACAGGCGCGCTCGGCCGCAGCAGCGAGATCGGCCGCCACGGACCGACGGCCTGAACATCCGGACACCAGCCTGGCATATGGCCGAGCAATGTCGTGCGCACCATGCGCAGGCCCTGGGGCGTGATCATCTGCGGCCGCCAGCGGGCGCGTGGCCCGGGCTCGGAAAGCTTCGGCTCCAGCGCACGGAAGCAGAGCGCCAGCTCGTCACCGCCGAGCAGGGTGACGTCGATGTCATGGGCCTCGAACATGCTTTCGGACACAAGGATTTGCTGGCCGTTGAGGAAGACTTCGCAAAGCGTCGCCAGCCCCTCCAGTCGCAGGACCGCCTCGCCCGCCTCCACATCCACCAGACGGCAGATGTACCAGGCATCGCGATCATGAAGCGGCTGCGGCCTTGTCCGGTCGAAACGCCCGGCCTTTTCCAGCGCCTCCGCCACCGTGCCCGGCACGGGCGCGGGAATGAAACCTGAGGTCAGCGGCACATCGGACGGTAAGAGGCAGGTGCCTGCCTCCGTCAGTACCAGATTCCAACCTTCGCTCAGCCGCATTCCGCCGCCGAGATCCGCCAAGCGCCCGCCCATGACATCTTCGGGGGATTACCCCCGCCCCAATATGTTCAGAAATAACCCAGCCGTATCGCGGATCAAACGGAAGCCCGTCAAAGCTTCCGTTCAAGTTCGCTCATCATGGAATCCCACGCATCGGCGGCGGGATCAAGCGCCGTGCGCAGCGGCTCGAATTTCTTGCGCGTGATGGCGCGGGCAAGCTGGAACTGCACCGATTTTGCCGTCTCGGAAATTTTCCGCGCTTCGCCAGCCGCGTTACCCAAATCAGCCGCGAGCCAATCGAAATGGCTGCCGGCCAGTTCGAAATTGGCGCCGAGCTGACGCAGCGTGTTGAACGCATATTTATGGAAGAAGCCGAAAGGCCGTTCGGCGATCGCCTCCACCTGCGCCGGGAAGACCTCGGCGAAGGCACGGATCGGATTGGCCTTGGGGCGACGGCGGAAATGGAAGGACAGAAGCTGCCGCGCCGTCTCGCGGATCCCAGCGTCAGCGGGTACCTTCTCCGGAAATTTCGCAAATTCCGTATAGGGCAGGAAGGGCAGGTCCTCGTCCGTCAGATGCAGCTGGAACAGTCCGTCGAAATCCTCGCCCGACAGCTGGAAGAAGCCGCCATTGTGGAAATAATCGAGCGTGCGGCCCTGCATGTCGAGCCGGTTGATCGCGACCGTCGTCTTGCCGTGTTCGCGGCGATAGCCGACGCCTTGCGTGTCCGGCATGAAGAAGGAATCCATCTCCACCAGGCAGAGCCGGCCGCGGCCGATCTGCTCGGCGACATGGTTCTCAACCTTGTCGTAAATCGCAAGCTCGGTGCAGCGCACGCCATAGAGCGCTTCCAGATCCTCGAGCGGCACCTTGAAGAAGGTGAACTGATCGCCCTCGAAATCCTGTGTCACCGTGAAGCCGAGCATGGCTTCGGGCGGCAGCTTCAGGCTCGAAAGCACCTCGATCCAGAGATCGATGTAGCAGTTGGTCTCAGGCCACATGCGCTCGCTGTCGTGCAGCGCATGTGGCTTGTAGGCGGCGGGATCCAGTCCCTGAAACACGGAAGCCATGGGTGCGATCAGCCCCACAGTGCCTTGCGCACGCTCTCGGGCCATTCCTTGGTGTCGAGACCATGGGTGTGGAACAGCGCCAGCGCGATGCGCTCCAGGCCGAAGCCGACGCAGGCCGTGTGCACGACGCGGCCATCGGCAAAGTTCAGGCCCCATTTCGTGCCGAAGGCATCCTGATGGTAGTTGAAGCTCATGCAGGCGGTCGGCTTGGCGGCAGACGTGATCGGGATCAGCAGCTCGAACTTCAGGTTCTGGTCGCGCTGGTTATTGGCGAGCATCTTGCCGGCCCGGCCGAAGAACGGGTCGTTGGCGACATCGATGGTGACGTCGAGGCCGACGGCCTTCATCATCTCGACACCGCGATCCATCCAGCTCTGGCGGAAATCCGTCACATGCTTTTCGCTGCCCATGCAGACATATTCGCGCATGCGGAAGAGCTGCTGGCGGGCCGGGTCCTTGGAAGGCTCGTGGCGGAAGCAATAGGATTGCAGATCGTAAAGCGCGCCGTCTTCCGGAATGGCGCCGCGCTTGGCAACCGTCGGATAGAGCGGATAGCAGGCGGCGGGCGTCAGCACGATATCGGTGGCCTGCTGGTCTTTCGTCCAGTCGTCGCCGACTTCCATGCACTTCAGCAGGCTCATGTGATCAAGCTCGTTGCCGCAGAAGCTGTGCACGGTGCCGGCTAGCTGTGGGAAGCTCTTCATATAGCCGCTCGTCTCAAAGAAGGCGCGGTTCATGCCCGGCGGAAAGCGGATTGCTTCGGCGCCATCGGCGCCGCCGAATTTGTCGATCAGGCGCTCGAAAGCGGAAATAACGTCTTCGAACTGGCCGCTGCGGCCGTAGAGACCATCAACGCCGGTGTCGATCAGCAGGCCGGATTCGAAAAGAAGGTCGAGAAACGATGTTTGCATATCCATGACGGTTACCCCAACAGGCTGGTATCTTGTTTGTGGACGAGCAGCATGGTCGACGTATTGCCGAGAATGCGGTCATTCGAAATCATCAATTGCGCCGAGTGCGCGTCGCGCAGGTGGCGGCCGAGGCTGTAGGGCGTACCGTTCTTGTAGCCCATGATGCCGCAGATCAGCATCGCATGATTGATGATGGGCAGGATCATCTCCGAGGATGCGATCTTGACGTTGTTCATCGCCACGGCGAAAGCCATCGACGACAGGCGGTCCGCATCGAGCTTCGCCTCCTCATAGGCCTTCAGCCCGGCAACCACATTGGATTTCACCATCTGCAGCATGCTGGAGGCTTCGGCGAGACGCAGCGCACCGGGCGGCGGTGCGCCGGGAGACTTGCGGGCAGCGGCACGAACGAAAGCTTGTGCGCGCGAAACCGCATCGGCGGCAATGCCATACCACACACCGCTCCAGAGCAGGTGCGAGCTTGCCAGCATCGATTGCGCGGCGATCTCGGCAAACGGCTTCGGCAGGATCTGCTTGGCCGGCGCCACGCCCTTGAACAGGAAGCCGTCGGAGCAAGTGCCGCGCATGCCGAGCGTATTCCACTCGACCGTGCGCTTGATCTCGTATTGATCCCTAAGAAAGCAGGTCAGCACCTGATCGGAAGACGCCGCCTCGGCATGGCTGCGCGAGGTGATCAGAATGGCGTCGGCATGAGCGCCGTAGGAGATGACGGTCGCATCCTTTTCGAGGGTGCAGGTATCGCCTTCGACCTTGATGGCGCAGATGCTGTTGCGCAGATTGCCGCCGATCCCGCCCTCGGTCGTCGCCGAAGCGAGCAGCAGCTGTTCCCTGGCGATGCGGCGCATGAAGTCACGGTGCCAGTCGCTGTCGGCGCCATGCTCGACCAGGCTCGACAGCTTGATCTGGTGCATGGCGAAGACCATGGCGCTTGCAGCGCAGGCCTGACCAAGGATCGAGCAGAGCTCGGCGATTTCGGTCACCGACGCGCCTTCACCGCCGAGATCGGCGGGGATCTGAATGGAGAGCAGCTTCTCGGCGCGCATGGCGTCGACGGCTTCGCGTGGGAACCGGCCTTCGGCATCGACGGCATCGGCGTGCTGGCTGGCGATCGCTGCGACGCGGGCGGCGCGCACCGCCGCTCCTTCGCCCGACCCAACCTCGAGTAAAGCGACCGCCGCAGTCATTATGCGACCTTTCTACTATCGAGGATCATGCCGACGGTTCTTTCGATCGCGGCGATGCTGGCGAAGGACTTGCGGTTCAGCAGGTTGTCGGGAAACTCGATGTCGAAGGCTTCCTCGATGCCGAGCATCAACTGGACGGAAGCGAAAGAAGACAGGCCGGTCGCATAAAGATCGGCATCGTCTTCGATTTGATCGATAGCAACGGGAAGCGCGCCGAACTTGGCCAGCAAATCGCGAATCGTCTTGTTCATAGTCTAGTCCCTTCTGGCAATGGTAAGCATAACCGCAGTTACGCCGTCTTATCCTTCACCAAGAAGTAACAGGCAAAATAGAACATTCCGCTAAGCGACGTGGTAAATACAAACAACTTATACTTCGTTGAAAATTGCTATATTCAACACTTGTCTGATTAAAATTTACCTTCCGTAAGCCATATAAAGGATGACTTCCGCAAAAATATTATATTTACCTAATATTATGCCATGTCGATTTTTGGAAGAGCGAGGTATCAAAAAAGGTTAACGCACCAAAATTCGCCACTACGTTTTATTCGAAAATGACAATCACAATCAGAGCGTCAGTGCAATAAGATCATAAGTACGCACTTTAGCTTTGCGGCGGATAAATATGCTCGCCGCTGCGATAGTCTGAAATCGAGTAGCAACCTTCACCCAGCTCACGGACGGAGCTCTGGCCGATATCGGCCTTGCCGTAGCCGCCAGGAATATCGAGAATGTAGGTCGGTTGGCAAAGGCCGGAAATGCGGCCGCGCAGGCTTGCTACGATTGCCTGCCCTTCGGCGATGCCAAGGCGGAAGTGGCTGGTTCCGGGCGCAAGGTCCGGATGATGCAGGTAATAGGGCTTCACCCGCGTCTCCACGAAAGCCTTCATCAGCGCCGCCAGCACCTCCGGATCGTCGTTGACGCCCTTCAGAAGGACCGACTGGCTGATAAGCACGATTCCGGCATCGACCAGCCGGGCGCAGGCGGCGCGCGCCTCCTCCGTCAGCTCGCGTGGATGGTTGGCATGCAGCGCCACATAGATGGTCTTGCCGCTCGCCTTCAAAGCCGCAATCAGCGCCGCATCGATCCTTGACGGGTCAACGACAGGGATGCGGGTATGGAAGCGGACGATCTTCACATGGTCGATCTCGGCAAGCTGCCCGAGAATCTCTTCCAGCCGGCGCGGCGAGAGAATGAGCGGATCGCCACCGGTCAGGATGACCTCCCAGATCTCCTTATGGTCGCGGATATAGGCAAAGGCGCCGTCCAGTGCATCGCCATCCAGCGTGCCAAGTCCCTGCGGTCCGACCATCTCGCGGCGGAAACAGAAGCGGCAATAGACCGGGCAGACATGCACGGCCTTCAGCAGCACGCGGTCGGGATAGCGATGCACGATGCCCTCGACCGGGCTATGCGCGTGATCGCCGATCGGATCGGCGCGTTCCTCCGGGGAGACGGTAAGTTCGGCGGCATCCGGCACGAACTGCCGGGCAATGGGGTCGGCAGGGTTTGCGGGGTCGATCAGGCGCGTCACGGTCGGCGTCAGGGCAACGGCATACCGCTCCGCCACCGCCTCGAGCGCGATCGCCTGATCGCCATTGATCAACCCGGCGCGCTCAAGCTCTCCGATGGTCCGGATCGGGCGCATCACATTCATGCGTCATACTCCGCGACCGGTGCCCACAGCACCTGCTCGATCCGTGAGGCGCCGGTTGCCAACATCACGAGCCGGTCGAAGCCCAGCGCGATGCCGCTCGCCTCGGGCATGACGGTAAGCGCCTCCAGAAACTCCTCGTCCAGCGGATAGGTCTCGCCATAGACACGCTGCTTTTCCGCCATCTCGATCTCGAAGCGACGACGCTGCTCTTCGGCATTGGTGAGTTCGCCGAAAGCATTGGCCAGCTCGACGCCGCAGGCATAGAGCTCGAAACGCTCGGCAACGCGATGATCCCTGGCCGATGGCCGCGCAAGCGCCGCCTCAGAAACGGGATATTCGTCGAGAATGGTGGCGCGTCCGAAGCCCAGATTCGGCTCGATCTTCTCCACCAATACGCGGCTGAAAAGATCCTGCCACAGATCGTCGTCGGCAACGCGAATGCCCGCCTTGCGCACATCCGCCGCCAGGCGCTCGCGATCCGTCGATCCGTCGAGACCGATGGAGGCGAAGAGATCGATACCGGCATATCGTTCGAAGGCGGCCGCGACGCTGATTCGCTCGGGCGGGAGAAATGGATCGATCTCCGCGCCGCGGTAGCTGAGTTTCTTCGCCCCGACCGTCTCGGCCGCCAGCGCCAGCAGCGCGGCACAATCCGCCATCAGGATTTCGTAGCTCTCTCCTGCCCGATACCATTCCAGCATGGTGAATTCCGGATGGTGCAGCGGCCCACGCTCGCGATTGCGATAGACATGGGCAAAGCAGGCAATGCGTTCTTCACCCGCCGCAAGCAGCTTCTTGCAGGCAAATTCGGGTGATGTATGCAGATAAAGTGGCGATGCCTTGCCGTCGGTCGTCAGCGCCTCGGTCTCGAAAGCATGCAGATGAGCCTCGTTGCCGGGCGACACCTGCAGCGTCGCCGTATCCACCTCGATGAAGTCGTTGCGCGTGAAGAAAGTCCGCAGCGCCGCCTGGATGGCATTGCGGCCGATCAGGAACGGCCGCCGGTCCGCATGGACATTGCGGGTCCACCAGGGGGACGCTTTGCTCGTCTTTGGCTTCATTCCTAGCTTTCTTCAGGGCACCGGCCGCCTTGGGGGTGGCTATTTCCGTTGATTTAGGGTAGTTGCGCCCCCAAGCAAACAAAAGCTGCGTCTCGGAGAGCATTTCGACAGTCACTCTACGACGCAAAAGGCAGCGTTACAAGGAAGTCTTATGGTCAAGGTCATCGCCTCTTCGGTCCGCAAGGGCAACGTTCTCGACGTCGACGGCAAGCTCTACGTCGTTCTCACCGCACAGAACTTTCATCCGGGCAAGGGTACGCCGGTCACGCAGGTCGACATGCGCCGCATCGTCGACGGCGTGAAGGTGTCCGAGCGTTGGCGCACCACCGAGCAGGTCGAGCGCGCCTTCGTCGAAGACGTGAACTTCCAGTACCTCTATGAAGACGGCGAAGGCTTCCACTTCATGAACCCGGCCACCTACGACCAGGTCGTCGTCGATGCCGAAACCATGGGCGACCAGAAGGCCTACCTCCAGGAAGGCATGACCTGCATTCTGTCGATCCATGAGGGCGTTCCGCTGGCGCTCGAACTGCCGCGCCACGTCACGCTCGAGATCACCGAGACCGAGCCGGTCGTCAAGGGCCAGACGGCATCTTCGTCCTACAAGCCCGCCATGCTCTCGAACGGCGTGCGCACCATGGTTCCGCCGCACATCAACGCCGGCACCCGCGTCGTCATCGCAACGGAAGACAATTCCTACGTCGAGCGCGCCAAGGACTGAGCCTCGGCCACCTGCTTGCATGAAGAACGCCTCGTCCTGGTGACGGGGCGTTTTGCGTTTTGGGAAAATTGAAGCCGGAGGGGCAGCGACTGCGCGAAGACTTACCGTGCCGCCCTGGTTGCGGTGGGCCTGGTTACGGCGCACTGGCCTTTTTCTCATCCACCTGCGCCGCACCGGCAGTTTCGGAAGGCGTTTGCATATCGGTGCTGTGCTCATGCGGAGCCAGGGACTGCAGATGCAGGACGCGCGGCGACATGGCGTGCATGAAGGCGTCGGAGCGGCCGATATAGATAAGGGTTGCATCTTCCAGCTCGGCCAGCAGAGCAAAGGCCTTCGCCTGAACCTCGGCCTCCAGCCCTTCCAGGGCATCGTCGAAGACGACCCATTTCGGCTTTGCAAGCAGCAAATGCGCAAAACCGACGGCTTTCTGCTCTTCAGTATCGAGCAATCGATCCCAGCGAGCCTGCGTATCGAGACGGCTCTTCAGACGGCCAAGCCCTACCTTGTCGATGACGGCATCGACGGCGGCATCGTCATAGGCGTCCCGATCGTCCGGAAAACAGATTGCCTCCCTGAGGGTGCCGGTCGGCACATAGGGCGTGTGCGGCACGAACAGCATGTCGTCCATCGGCGGCAGGCTGACCGTGCCGGAACCGCTATACCATTGATGCGCCAGCACCTCGAACAGCAGCCTGCGGTTCACGCCGTGATCGCCGTTGATCATCACATGCTCGCCGGCATTGATCGTGACCGTACCCTCCGCGATCCGGAAGCCGTTTTCCGTCGCCTCGTCGCTGGTCTTCGTCGAAATCTCCAGATCGGTCCAGACCATCGTGCCCGGCGCCGCCTTTTCGAAGACGAGGGTGTGCGGCATCGGCATTTTATCGTCCATTTCCGTCAGTGCCTTGCGGAAATCAGTGACGCGCATCAGCGTCGCACGCCATTCGGCAATCGGGCCGAAATTGGCGACATACCAGCGCAGCGCCGAATTGACCTGATTGAAGGCGCCGACGGCCACCATCAGCTGACCGAAGGTCAGACCGCCGGAGAAATAGGCGGGCGCGGCAACGAGGATGGGAATGATCAGTACCAGCCAGCCATAGCCGGCCGAAACCCAGGTGAGATTGGTATTGGCGATGGCAAGCTGACGGATGACGGCAAGCACGGCCGATATATCGAGATTGATCCGCCGGCGCTCGTTCTCCTCGCCTCCGGCGATGGTGATTGCCGGCATATGCTCATTGGCATGCATGAGCGCGAAGCGCAGCTCGGCTTCCTTCGAATAGCGGTCTGCATTCAATCTCACCAGACGCCGGCCAACAAATTGGCTGAGGAAAGAGGCGGATCCGGCATAGAGGATTGCCGCCCAGACCATGTAGCCGGGAATGGAGAAGCTCATGCCCCGGAGGTGAAAGACCATGCCGCTGGAGAGCTCCCAGAGCACGCCGATGAAGCTCAAAAGCAGGATCGTCGCCTGTACCAGTCCGATGGCAAGCCCCGTCGAGCTTTCGGCAAGATTGCGGGCGTCCTCATGCAGTCGCTGGTCGGGATTGACGCCGATCAGGCCGGAGGAGGCAAGACGAAGCGCACGCTTGGCCTGCAGCCATTGATCGACTAGATCGCGCGCCAGCCCCTCGCGCATGTAGAGCGCGGTCATCTGGTTGAGCCAGGCCTGAACGACATTGAGGACCAGCAGCGAGCCGGCGATGATGCCGAAGACACCGAGCTGATGGAAGAAAGCGGAAATATCGCGCCTTGCCAGCGAATCGTAGAAGGGCGCATTCCAGTTGTTGAGCAGCACCTGGACATAGGCCGTGACCAGAATGATCACGAAAAGCGCGATAGTCAGGGAAATGATCTTGATGCGGACCGGCGAATTCCAGAAAGCGGAGAACATCATCCTCAGCCGAAAGAAAAGGCTCAAATCGTATCCGACCTGTTCATTTCCCTCGATATTCGGCTTGGCTTGCTTTTCAACTGCCATCAGCACTTCCCTGCGACGCGTCCCGTCAGTTAATCATGACCCGCCCTCATGTCCACCCTTGCAATAGATCGGTGGGATCACATTCCTATATACACGGTTTCGCGTCTTGAACCGAATAAGGTCAGCAATTAGCTTGCGCTCGAAAGATTGAGAAAGCCTTCCGATGCAATTCCAGGGAACCGCCGACTATATCGCCGACAAGGATCTGATGGTCGCCGTCAATGCCGCCATAAGGTTGGAGCGACCACTTCTCGTAAAGGGCGAACCCGGTACGGGTAAGACCGAACTTGCACGCCAGGTGGCGGCCGCGCTCGGTCTCGACCTGATCGAGTGGAATGTCAAATCGACGACGAAGGCCCAGCAGGGTCTCTACGAATATGATGCAGTTTCACGTCTGCGCGACAGCCAGCTCGGCGACGTCAGAGTTCATGATGTCAGGAACTATATCCGTCAGGGCAAGCTCTGGCAGGCCTTCACCTCGCTGAAGAAGTGCGTGCTGCTGATCGACGAGATCGACAAGGCCGATATCGAATTCCCGAACGATCTCCTGCAGGAACTCGACCGCATGGAATTCCATGTCTACGAGACCGGGGAGACGATCCGGGCCGCGATCCGCCCGATCGTCATCATCACCTCGAACAACGAGAAGGAACTGCCGGACGCCTTCCTGCGCCGCTGTTTCTTCCACTATATCCGCTTTCCCGACATGGAGACGCTGAAGCGCATCGTCGAGGTGCATTATCCCGGCATCAAGCAGGCGCTCGTTCATGCGGCACTGACGCAATTCTTCGAAATCCGCGACGTGCCGGGCCTGAAAAAGAAGCCTTCTACCTCCGAAGCGCTCGACTGGATCCGCCTGCTGGTTGCCGACGATATCGATCCGGAAACGTTGCGCGCCGATGCGAAGAACGCGTTGCCGAAGCTGCATGGCGCACTGCTGAAGAACGAGCAGGATGTCCATCTCTTCGAACGGCTAGCCTTCATGGCGCGAGGGCAAGGAAAGTGATGCTGCCGGATGCCGTGAAAGTCCTAATCTATGCGGTTCGAGATGGGCATCTGCTTGTCTTCGATGAGCCAGATTTTCCCGCTGTCCAGCTCCAGGTTCCTGGCGGCACGGTCGAGGATGATGAAGATCTTGAGCTCGCAGCCGCACGCGAGTTCGAGGAGGAAACGGGCCTCACTTCGGGCCTTCTGCGCAAGTTGGGCGTGCATGACTATCGCTTTGAACGCGAAGGGCGCACCTATCATCATCAGCGACACTACTTCTGTTGCAATCTGCCGGAGACAGTACCCGACACGTGGCACCATTTCGAGATGAAACCGTTTGGCGGCGGCGGGCCGATCTGCTTCCGTTTTTTCTGGATACCGCTAGCTGAAGCACACAAACGCCTTGGCTACAATATGGACGCACTTCTCAACCGTCTGTAGGCGAGAACGGACATCAGAACACGGCCGCCAACCATCGCGACCTTGCCCCATTGACCCGCGGAGATGTCGGGTTTATGAAATTTCTCTCGTGGTGATTTGGCCGGCCGGCTTGCAGCCACGTTAAATAAGTCGCTAAAGGGCCGCGTGCGGACCGGTAGCGATTCTTATCGCGGCCGGTTTTTTTGTATTTGGCGAGTGAAACAATGCCCATCAAGATTCCCGATACGCTCCCCGCGTTTGAAACCCTTCAGAACGAGGGTGTGCGGGTGATGACCGAAACGGTGGCGTTCCGTCAGGATATCCGCCCCCTTCAGATCGGGCTTCTCAACCTCATGCCGAACAAGATCAAGACCGAGATCCAGATGGCGCGCCTGGTCGGCGCATCGCCACTGCAGGTGGAGTTTTCGCTGGTGCGCGTTGGCGGCCACAAGGCCAAGAACACCTCGCAGGAGCATCTGCTTGCTTTCTACGAAACGTGGGAAGAAGTGAAGCACCGCAAGTTCGACGGCTTCATCATCACCGGCGCGCCGATCGAACTGCTGGAATATGAAGACGTCACCTATTGGAAGGAAATGCAGGAGATCTTGGATTGGACAACCACCAATGTCCATTCGACGATGAACGTCTGCTGGGGCGCCATGGCGGCGATCTACCATTTCCACAAGGTGCCGAAATATACGCTGACGGAGAAAGCCTTCGGCGTCTATCGCCACCAGAACCTGAAGCCCTCCTCGGTCTATCTCAACGGCTTCTCCGACGATTTCGCCATTCCGGTGTCCCGCTGGACCGAAGTGCGCCGCGCAGACATCGAAAAAGTGCCCGGCCTGGAAATCTTGATGGACTCGAGCGAGATGGGCGTCTGTCTCGTGCACGAACAGGCCTGCAACCGGCTCTACATGTTCAATCACGTGGAGTATGATTCTACCTCGCTGGCAGATGAGTATTTCCGGGATGTGAATGCGGGCGTGCCGATCAAGATGCCGCACAACTACTTCCCGCATAACGATCCGGAAATTCCTCCGCAGAACCGGTGGCGCAGCCATGCGCATCTGTTCTTCGGCAACTGGATCAATGAGATCTACCAGACCACGCCGTATGATCTGGAGGAGATTGGCCAGGAAAGGACGTGAGGCTTGTTCATTCCCTTCTTCCTGAAACTTAAGGAAGCGAAGGTTCCGGTGACGCTCCGGGAATTCCTCTCGCTGCTTGAGGGAATGGAAGAAGGGATTTCCGATTACGACGTGGAGGCTTTCTACTATCTGGCCCGCGCGACGCTGATTAAGGACGAGCGCTTTATCGATCGCTTCGACCAGGTCTTCGCCGATTACTTTCGCGGCGTCGAGGCGATCGGCGGCAATGCCGATGGAGAAGCAATGGAGCCGACCGCCATTCCCCAGGAATGGCTGCGCAAACTTGCCGAGCGGCATCTGACCGAAGACGAAAGACTAGAGATCGAGGCGCTCGGTGGCTTCGACAGGCTGATGGAGACGCTGCGCGAGCGCCTCGCCGAGCAGAAGGGCCGGCATCAGGGCGGCTCGAAATGGATCGGCACATCAGGCACTTCCCCCTTCGGCGCCTACGGCTACAATCCGGAAGGCGTGCGCATCGGCCAGGAAACCTCGCGCCATCGCCGCGCGGTAAAAGTCTGGGATCGGCGCGACTTCAGGAATCTCGACGACGGCGTCGAGCTCGGCACCCGCAACATCAAGGTGGCGCTAAAGCGCCTGCGCCGCTGGGTGCGCGAGGGCGCGGCCGAGGAACTTGATCTTTCCAGCACGATCCGCTCGACCGCGGAGCATGGCTATCTCGACGTTCAGACACGGCCGGAGCGTCGCAACGCGGTGAAGCTTCTGATGTTCTTCGATGTCGGCGGCTCGATGGACGACCATATCCGCGTCGTGGAGGAACTCTTCTCCGCCGCCCGCGCGGAGTTCCGCCACATGGAGTATTTCTACTTCCATAACTGCCTCTACGAAGGCGTGTGGAAGGACAATCGCCGCCGGCGCGTCGATATTACGGCAACGACCGACCTCATCCGCACCTTCGGTCCCGATTATCGCGTCGTCTTCGTCGGCGACGCCTCCATGAGCCCCTACGAGATCACTCAGCCGGGCGGCTCGGTGGAGCACTGGAACAAGGAGGCCGGCGAGGCCTGGCTTGGCCGCGTGACAGGCCATTTCCGCAAATGCATCTGGATCAACCCCGTGCCGGAAAGCTATTGGGGCCATACGACCTCGATCTCAATCATCCGCCGTCTGATGAGCGACCGCATGTATCCCTGACGCTTGGTGGGTTGGAGAAGGCGACAAGGGAATTGTCGCGCTGAGCGGATCAGCATTTGCATGCCGTATCGCCACCAAATGGACACAACCATTTGTAGAAAGAGGAGTGCAGTGGATATCGCTACGACTTGCTGCGGAAAGCGATGGGGATGTGCGTGCGCTACGCTTTAAAAATACTTTTCTTCATCGCAACCATTTTGTTCGCCTCGCAGCAGGCAAGATCCGAGGAAGGGGGCTTCTCCGGACAATGGGAACAGATCGGCTCCAAGGCCAGCATTGGTGAAAAATGCCGAATGGGAATAATCAGCCAGGGCAGATTTATGAGAATCAGCACCAGCAATGGCTGGAGCGCTACTGCGGAGACAAGCAGCTACGGAAATTCCAACTACGCGGCAGGCATGGGACGTTGGAACTCGTACGTGGAAAAATACAGTCAAAAGGCGTTCTACATCCTTCTCGCCGTTCGCGGCGACAGGTTGATGGTGATCATGAAGACCGAAAAAGCGGATGGGTCGAACCAAATGATCAGAACGCTTTTCAGCAGACGGACAGCCAGCTCTCTTCACGATAAGCCGAACGGATCAGGACGAAATCGACCGCCTGTCTTATGCGCCTCACATTCACAGCATAGCCTGTCAGTCTAGCTATGGGCAAAGCCTAATCAGACCTTGATCCCTTTCCGCTTGCCCTTAAATTTCGCCTTCTGCCCGGTTGCGGAACCGCGCGAATGGAGGCAGGGTCTGGCCTCACATACTCAAAAGCAATGGATGAGCTGATATGACGGAAAGCACTTTGCAGCGGGAACATTTTGGGACGACGGCCGATGGGGATACCGTTTATCGCGTCAAGATCGTCGGTGGCGGCCTGACGGCTCATATCATGTCATGGGGCGCGGTCATCCAGGACCTTCGCCTTGATGGCCATGAGCCGGCGCTCCTGCTCGGTTTCGACAATTTTTCTGACTATCCGGCTCATTCCTCCTATTTCGGCGCCACGCCCGGCCGCTGCGCCAACCGCATCGGCGCCGGTCGCTTCACGCTTGATGGTAAGCAGTATCAGCTGGAGCTCAACGAAAAGGGCGTCACCCATCTGCATGGCGGCAAGAACAATATCGCCAAGCGCAACTGGACCATCGTCGAGCACGATACCGACCGCGTCGTCCTGAAGATCGTCGATCCCGATGGTCGTGCCGGCTATCCCGGCAATTGCACGATCCAGGCGACCTATTGGGTCCATGGCAACGGCGAATTGTCAGTCACCTACGAATCCACAACCGACCAGCCGACGCTCGCCAATGTCTGCCAGCACGCCTATTTCAATCTCGACGGCCGCGACGATGCCCTCGGCCACGACATCATGATCGCCGCCGATCACTACACACCGACGGACGACAAGCAGGTGCCGACCGGCGAGATCCGCTCCGTCGAAGGCACCGCCTTCGATTTCCGCGAGATGGCGCCGATGAAGCGCTTCGAAGGAAGCGAGCAGGCGCTTTACGACCATAATTTCTGCCTCTCGACCGAGCGTACCGCCAAGCGGTCCGTGGTCCTTGCCCGCAGCGTCAATTCCGGCGTCTCGCTCGAGGTGCGCACCACCGAGCCCGGCGTGCAGTTTTATACCGGTTTCAAGCTGGACGTGCCGGTTCCCGGCCATGACGGCCGCAAGATCGGCCCGTTTGCCGGTTTCTGCCTGGAAACGCAGGTCTGGCCCGACGCCATCAACCACCAAGGCTTCCCCAATGCCGTGCTCCGCCCGGGCGAGGTATTGCGGCAGGAAACGGATTACATCTTCACCAAGAACTGAGTTGGGCATGGCCCGCTCATTTGAAAGTCGGCCGGGCGTCCAAAGCGCCCGGCCGATTCTTTTTTGCGATGCGACCAGATTCGCCTTGTGGATTGGTTCTAAATAGGTTCTATATAAACACCATGGATAGAACCAGTTTGATCCTCGAATTGAACAATCGCGGTTTGAGCGACGAGACCGCGAGCGGACCGCTTTACAAGCGCCTGGCGCAGGCGCTGATCGGCCTCATCCAGGAAGGTTTGCTGAAGCCCGGCACGGCGTTGCCGGGCGAGCGAGACCTAGCCGGAGCGTTGGAAATCGGCCGCGTCACGGTGCGTACCGCCTATCGCGATCTCCTCGCCTCGGGCATCATCGAATCCCGCCACGGCAGCGGCACCTTCGTCTCGCAGCATGTCGAGCGCATCGAGCAACCGCTCTGGCGCCTCTCCTCCTTCTCCGCCGACATGCGCTCGCGCGGCCGCGAACCGGCGGCGCGCATCCTGTCACGCACCGTCAGCGCACCGGCGCCGGAGGAATCGTTCCTGCTCGGCCTCCGCCTTGATGAGCCCGTGTTGCGGCTCGACCGACTGCGCCTGGCGGATGGCCAGCCACTCGCTATCGAGCGCGCCGTCGTTCCCATCAAGTTTCTGGGCGAAGATGCCATATCCGAAGGATCGCTATATGACGCCCTTGCCGCCAAGGGTTTCAAGCCGGTGCGTGCCCAGCAAAGGCTGACTGCAGTGACGCTCGACCCGACCTCCGCCTCGATCCTGACCGTGAAGGCCGGCGCGCCGGCGCTTCTGATCGAACGCGTCTCCCGCCTGGCCGACCAGCGCGTCGTGGAATATACCCGCTCGCATTATCGCGGCGATGCCTATGATTTTGTTGCTGAATTGAGAATTGGAGATGACCTATGAGCGAGACCCAATCCCTGATGCTGACGGAAGCCGGCCAATCGCCCGAGGTGGTTGCGACGCTGCTTGAAAAGGAAAAGCCCGCTTTCGCCGAGATCGCAAAGCTCTTCTCGACCGGTCGTCCATCGCTGATCACGACGGCCGCGCGCGGCTCTTCCGACCATGCCGCCACTTTCTTCAAATATCTCTTCGAAATCTCCTGCGGCATCCCGGTCGCCTCCGTCGGTCCATCGATCGCCTCCGTCTATGGCGCACCGCTGCATCTGAAGGGGGGCATCCACTTCACCGTCTCGCAGTCCGGCGGCAGCCCTGACATCATCGCCCTGCAGGCCGCTGCCAAGAAGGGTGGCGCCACCACGATCGCCGTCGTCAACGTCACCGACAGCCCGCTCGCCAAGGAGGCCGACATCGTGCTCGGCCTCAATGCTGGCAAGGAACAGAGCGTCGCTGCGACAAAATCCTTCATCGCCTCGGTTGCCGCCCTTGCCGGCGTGACGGCAGCGATTTCGCAGGATAAGGCCCTGATCGACGGCCTTGCGAAACTGCCGGAAGCGCTTGCCGCCACCTCGGGCATCGACGGCAAGGCTGCCGAGGATGTGCTTTTCAATGCCTCCTCACTCTATACCGGCGGCCGCGGTCCCGCCTTCGCCATCGCGCTGGAAGCAGCTCTGAAGGCCAAGGAAACCGCCGGCCTTCATGCCGAAGCCTTCTCGCTGGCCGAACTCATGCACGGCCCGATGCGCCTCGTGCAGCCGGGATTCCCGATTGTCGCCTTCTCGCCCGACGATGCTGCCTTTGCCAACAATGCCCAGGCGCTCGAACGCCTGCAGAAGCTCGGCGCCACCGCCGTCTCCTTCTCAACCGCACCGCTTGCCGGCATCAACCTGCGCATGCCGACGACGGGCAACGGCCTGCTCGATCCGCTCGTGTCGCTGCTGTGCTACTATCGTCTCATCGAGTCGGTGACGCGTCGCAAGGGTTTCGACCCGGACAAGCCGGCTAATCTCCTCAAGGTAACGGAGACCATGTGATGGACTACAAGGTCTTTACCGGTGCCCGCATCTTCGATGGCGACCGGTTTCACGAGGATAGCGCATTGGTGATCGGCAATGGCCGTATCCATGCCATTACCGGTGCCAATGATGTGCCCGACAATGCCGAAACGATCGCGTTGAACGGCGGTGTGCTCGCTCCCGGCTTCATCGATGCGCAGGTCAATGGCGGCGGCGGCCGCATGCTGAATGACGAGCCCTCGGCCGACTCCATGTTTATGATCGCCGCAGGACACCGCCCCTACGGTACGACATCGCTACTGCCGACGCTGATCACCGATGTCGCGGCCGCGAGCGCGGCGGCGATCGAAGGCGCGATCGAGGCCGTGAAAGCCAATCGCGGCGTCGCCGGACTGCATCTGGAAGGCCCCCATCTGGCGCCGGCCCGCAAGGGCGCGCATCTTGCCGAGCTGATGCGCCCGGTCGAAGACAGCGACGTCCGGACCTTCATCCGCGCCCGTGAGGCGATCGGCACATTGCTGGTGACGATTGCGGCCGAGCAGGTCACCGAGCGGCAGGTGCAGGCACTCGCCGAAGGCGGCGTCATCGTTAGCATCGGCCATAGCGATTGCACGGCGGAAGCCGCCGAT
The DNA here is from genome assembly GCF_057784455.1 of Martinezella sp. CNPSo 3890. Taxonomy (NCBI): domain Bacteria; kingdom Pseudomonadati; phylum Pseudomonadota; class Alphaproteobacteria; order Hyphomicrobiales; family Rhizobiaceae; genus Martinezella; species Martinezella sp. CNPSo 3890. The sequence goes on from NZ_JBXSOR010000015.1 coordinate 96,814, forward strand.
GCGCGTTTCGATGCCGGTGCGCGCGGCGTTACCCATCTTTTCAACGCCATGAGCCAGATGGGCCATCGCGCACCCGGTCTCGTCGGTGCGGCGATCGATCACCCTGCCCCCTGGTGCGGCATCATCGCCGACGGCCATCATGTCGATCCGATAGCGCTACGCGTCGCGCTGCGTGCCAAGCGCGGTGAAGGCCGGCTGTTCTTCGTCACGGATGCCATGTCGCTCGTCGGCACCGATCTTCCGAGCTTTACGCTGAACGGCCGCACGGTCTATCGCACCAAGGGCGGCTATTGCTCCAAGCTGACGCTCGATGACGGCACGCTGGCGGGCTCCGATGTCGATATGGCCTCCACCATCCGCTACGGCGTCAATATTCTCGAGCTGCCGCTGGCTGAGGCCCTGCGCATGGCGACGTCCTATCCCGCCCGTTTCCTGCGGCTCGCCGACCGCGGCCATCTGACGCCGGGAACCCGCGCCGATCTCGTCCACATCAACGACGCCATCGAAGTCACCGAAACATGGATCTCCGGCCAGCCTTCGGCCTAAAATTTGAAAAGGAGGCTCGGCATGACCGCAGTCACGGACAGCTATTTCACCGCCCTCATCGGCCGGCTGGAAACCTTGCGTGAAACGCTGGCCGAGCCGATGTCCAGGGCTTCGGCCGCCATTTGCGCGGCCGCACGCGCCGATCGCCGCGTCTATGTCTTCGGCACCGGCCACTCGCACATGCTGGCCGAGGAGGTGCATTATCGCGCCGGCGGCCTCGCCTTCACCATTCCCGTGCTCGTGGGCTCCGCAATGCTGCATGAAGGCGCTGTGATCAGCTCGGTCTATGAGCGCACCGAAGGGCTTATCCGCCCGGTCTTCGAACGCTACGGCATGCAGCCGGGCGACGTGCTGATTATCGCCTCCAATTCCGGCGTCAACGCCGCGCCGATCGAGGCGGCCGATTATGGCCGCGAAATCGGCGCGACGGTCATCGCCATCACATCGCTCGCCTATTCGGCCGCCATCGCCAATGGACGCCGGAGATTGGCCGATATCGCCGATATCGTGCTGGACAACGGCTTGCCGCCGGGCGATGCCATGATCGATCTGCCGGGCACGGAGCTGAAGGTCGGGCCGGCCTCGACAGCCGTCGGTACGACGGTCCTGAACGCCATCTTCGCCGACGTCGCTGCCGAACTCTGCAAGGATGGCAATCCGCCCGTCTACCTCAGCGCCAACATGCCGGGCGCCAAGGAAACCAACCAGCAGCTGGTCAAGAAATACCGGCCTCGCAACCCGCATCTCTAAAGCAATTCTAGGAAAAGTGCGCAGCGGTTTTCCGTCCGGGATTGCGTGAAAACAAAGAGATAGAGCGGCTTAGAGATTCCGTGAAAAACTGAAACGCTCTCAGGTCCTATCCGAAAGCTCTCAGCAGCTTCCTACCTGAACCCCGTAAAAACAATGGGATAGGGCGGCTGAGCGTTTCCCGTGAAACACCCAGCCGCTTGGTCAGGCATCATTGTGCCGCGGCATCGGTGGCCGAAGGCTCCTGCGCGGCTTCCGCCTGCTTGCGCCGCCGGCGCAGGACGACATAGAAAACCGGCGTCAGGAACAGGCCGAACAGCGTCACGCCGAGCATGCCCGAAAAGACGGCCGTGCCGAGCGATTGCCGCATTTCCGCGCCGGGGCCTGTGGCAATCATCAGCGGCACGACGCCGAAGATAAAGGCGAAGGCCGTCATCAAGATCGGACGCAGACGCAGGTGGCTGGCCTCGATGGCCGCCTCGACGGCGCTCTTTCCCTCAGCCTGCGCTTGTCGGGCAAACTCCACGATCAGGATCGCGTTCTTGGCCGCAAGGCCTATCAGCACGATAAGCCCGATCTGCGTGAGGATATTGTTGTCCATCCCCCTCAGATGCACGCCGATCAGCGCCGCCAGAACCGCCAGCGGCACGATGAGAATGATCGCAAGCGGCAGGATCCAGCTTTCATATTGCGCCGACAGCGCCAGGAAGACGAAGATGACCGACAGGGCGAAGATATAGATCGCGGTATTGCCGGTATGCTTTTCCTGATAGGCAAGCTCCGTCCATTCGAAGGTCGTGCCCGAAGGCAGGAGGTTCTTCGCCAGCCCCTCCATGATATCGAGGGCCGAGCCGGTAGAGACGCCCGGCCCCGGATTACCTTGAAGGGGGACCGAGACATACATGTTATAGCGCTGCACCAGCGTCGGCCCGGTCGTATCCCGGATATCGACCAGCGTGCCGAGCGGCACGAGCGCTCCGGTCGCCGAACGCACCTTCAGCGCCAGAATATCCTCACGGTCCATGCGATATTGCTGATCGGCCTGCGCCCGCACCTGATAAACGCGGCCGAAGGCATTGAAGTCGTTGACATAGGACGTGCCGAGATTGATCGACAGCGTCTCGAAGATATTCGGGATCGGCACGTTGAGCGCCCGCGCCTTGTCGCGGTCGATCGCCAGGAAATATTGCGGGCTGTTGGCGGAGAAGGTGGTGAAGACGCCACTGACACCCTTATTCTGCGCGGCAACACCCATCATCTGATAGGCGAGCGGCAGGATGCGGCGCATGTCAGCATTTTCCCGGTCCATGATCTGCATCTTGAAGCCGCCGGAATTGCCGATGCCACGGATCGACGGCGGCGGAATGGCGATGATGAAAGCCTCCTCGATGCCTTGCAGGCTGCCGAAGAGCTGGCCGATGATCTTGGTGGCCGTGTCGCCGCTCTTCAACCGCTCCTCGAATGGCTTGAACGGCGTGAAGATGACACCCGAATTCGAGGCATTGGTGAAGGTTGCACCGTTGAAGCCGGCAAAGGCGACCGCATTGGCGATGCCGGGCGTCTTATTGATGATATCGGTCGCCTTCTGGATGACGGCGTTGGTGCGTGCCAGCGAGGCTCCATCAGGCAGCTGCACGACGACGATGGCATAGCCCTGGTCCATCGTGGGCACGAATCCCTGCGGCACGATCCGGCCCATGTACCATGTGCCGGCGAGCAGCCCGGCGAAGACGAGAAGCGCGCAGGCGAGAGCCGCCCACGTCGTGACGAGGTGGCGGACGATCCAGGAATAGCCGCGGCTCATTCGCTCGAAACCCCGGTTGAACCCGTCACCCAGGGCACGGCCGAAGCGCGCGAAGATATTGTTGGATTTCTCGTGGCTGTGCGGACGAAGGACGATCGCGGCGATCGCCGGCGAGAGCGTCAGCGAGTTCAGGCAGGAAATCGCCGTCGCGACCGAGATCGTCACCGCGAACTGCCGGTAGAATTGCCCGGAAATGCCGGGAATGAAGGCTGTCGGCACGAAGACCGCAATCAACACCAGCGAGATTGCCAGCACAGCCGTACCGACCTCGTTCATCGTCACATGTGACGCCTCTTTCGGCGTCATACCGAGTGCGAGGTTGCGCTCGACATTCTCCACCACCACGATCGCATCGTCGACGACGATACCGATGGCGAGCACCAGGCCGAACAGTGTCAGCATGTTCAGCGAGAAGCCGAAGGCGAGCAGGAAGGCGAAAGTGCCGATCAGCGAAACGGGGATTGCGACAATCGGAATGATCGCCGTTCGCCAGGATTGCAGGAAAACCAGCACAACGATGGCGACGAGAACCGCCGCCTCGAAGATCGTCTTGTAGACCTCGTGGATCGACTCGGCGATGAACTCCGTCGGGTTGTAGATGATGCGGTATTCCAGCCCCTGCGGAAAATCCTGCGACAAGTCCTCCATGGTCTTCTGGATATCGGCGGCGGCGGCGAGCGCATTGGTGCCGGGCCGGGCAAAGACGCCGAGCGCCACCGCCGGGCTGCCGTTCAGATAGCTGTTGGTGACGTAATCCTGAGCGCCGAGCTCGATGCGCGCAACATCCTGCAACTGCACGAGACGCCCGTTGCCGGTTGCCTTGACGATGACGTAGCGGAATTGCCGTGCGTCGGAAAAGCGCCCCTGGGTCGTGACGGTGTATTGGAAGGCGTTGGTGCCCGAAACCGGCGGCCCGCCGATCGCGCCGCCCGACACCTGCACGTTCTGGTCCCGCAGCGCCTGCACGATATCGCCGGCGGTCATGCCGTAAGCCGCAAGCTTTTCCGGATCGAGCCAGATGCGCAGCGAATATTGCCGCTCGCCGAAGAGCTGCACGTCGCCGACACCGTCCAGACGGACGAGAATGTCGCGGATGCGCGTACGCGCATAGTTGGAAATGTAGAGCTGGTCGTAGCGATTGTTCGGCGAGAGGAGATGCACGACCATCATCAGATCGGGCGAGCTCTTGACCGTCGTAATGCCGATGCGGCGGACGTCGTCGGGCAGGCGCGGCTCGGCGATGGCGACGCGGTTCTGCACCAGCACCTGCGCCTTGTCGAGATCGGTGCCGAGCTTGAAGGTGACCGTCAGCGACATGGAGCCGTCGGCACTGGAATAGGAGGACATGTAGAGCATGTCCTCGACGCCGTTGACCTCCTGCTCAATCGGCGTCGCCACCGTATCGGCGATAGTCTGGGCGTCGGCGCCGGGATAGGAGGTGCGAATGACGATAGTGGGAGGCGCAACCTCGGGATATTGCGCTACCGGCAATTGGAAATACGCGATGCCGCCGACGATCAGCAGCACGATGGAGAGGACCGATGCGAAAATCGGCCGATCAACGAAGAAGTGGGAAAACCTCATTGGCTGGTCCCCTGTGCATCGGCCTGGGCCGGCGGCTCGTCGTTCGTCGCCTGCTGCGGCAGCTCGATCAGCTGCGGTGTCACCTTGACGCCGGGCCGGATCCGCATCAGCCCGTTGACGACGATCGTCTCGTCGCCGGTCATGCCGTCACGGATGACGCGATAGCCATAGAGCTTCGGCCCGAGGCGCACGGGCTTCGGCGTGATATTGCCGGCGGTATCGGCGACATAGACGACGCGCTGATTCTGATCCGAGCCGATAGCTTCGTCTGGGATCAGGATCGCCTTGTAGCTGTTCGAGCCTTGCACCTGAACGCGTCCGAACAGCCCGGGCTGCAGGATGAAATCAGGGTTCGGGAAGCGGGCGCGGACACGGATCGTGCCCGTCTCGTTGTCGACGCGGTTTTCGGCGAAATCGAGCTTGCCCTTGAACGGCTTCTGGCGGGAATCGGCGATGGTCACCGTCACATCCAGCCCGCCGCCGCCCTGCTGCAGGGCACTGCCGTTCTTACGAGCCTCATCGGCATAGGAGAGCAGCCGGCGCTCGTCGACGTCGAAATAGAAATCGATGGGATCGAGTGACACGATGGTCGTCAGCACGGTCTGATCGGCCTGCACGAGATTGCCGACGGAAATCAGCCGACGGTCGATGCGGCCGCTGAGCGGTGCGGTGATCTTGGTGAAATCCATGTCGAGATTGGCGCGATCGACAGCGGCCTGCGCACCACGCACATTCGCTTCGGCGGAAACGAGATCGCGGCGGCGGTCGTCGAGGGTCGACGCCGACTGGCTGCCCGTTGTCGACAGCGATTGCGCACGCTTGAATTGTGCATCGGCGAGCGTCAGCGACGACTTCGCGACTTCCAGCGAGGCCGTCGCTTCATTCAGTGCGGTCACGAATGGCCGCTGGTCGATGACGAAAAGCAGATCGCCCTGCTTGACCATGGCGCCATCCTTGAAATGCACTTCCTGCAGATAGCCGCCGACCCGCGAGCGCACGGAAACTTCATCGACCGCCTGGAAGCGCCCAATGAACTCGTCGCTGTCGACAACATCGCGGACGATGGGCTTGGCAACCGTGACGGGCGGAGCCGGCGGCGCACCCTGCGCCAGCGCCTGGGCGCCCGAAAAAACGGCAAGAACACAGCTGAACAACACGGCACGCGGCAGCATCGGCATGAAGCCCCCCCTCGAAAAACCGCATGCGGCATCAGGCGCCGTCATCACGGTAAGCGCTCACGAAATTTGTCTGCAACTTTCTACGAAGAACCTGTCGCCATCAGGCGCAATCCAATCAGGCCGCTTCGGACTTCCCCAACATGCGCCACGGGCCACGTCGGCCCGGGGGTATCAACCGGCCCGTCGTCCGGCAGCATGCTTTAATGTATAAACGGTTTATCGGATTCGACAACAGGGAATGAACCGGCCGCGACCGAGCGCAACCGATTGTTTTTACTGCATAGTAAAGACGCGCATAGGATGAGCGGATATAGGCCTTAGCCCTCCAGCTCCTCGCGCAGCATTTCGAGCTCCAGCCATTCCTCTTCCATCCTGGTCAGGCTTTCGCGCAGCTTTTCCATCTCCGCGGCAAGACGGTTGAACGTTGCGGCATCCTTGGAAAAGAGGTTCGGATCGGCCATTTTCTTCTCGCGCGTGGCAATCTCGGCCTCCGCCTTGGCCATTTCCTTCGGCAGGTTTTCGAGCGCGAATTTCTGCTTGTAGGAAAGCTTGCCCTTGCCCTTCGAAGCCTCGGAAGCCGACGCCGAAGCTTCGGTCGATTTCGGCTTTTCGGCCGCCTTTTCAGCCCGTCTCCGTTCCTCGATCGCTCCCTTGCGCTGAGCGAGCATGTCGGAATAGCCGCCGGCATATTCGATCCAGCGACCATCGGGCTCTTCCGGATCGGCGGGCGCTATCGTCGAGGTCACGGTACGGTCGAGGAAGTCACGGTCGTGGCTGACGAGGATGACCGTACCGGCAAAGCCGGACACGATTTCCTGCAGTAGATCGAGCGTCTCGATATCGAGATCGTTCGTCGGTTCGTCGAGGATCAGAAGATTGATCGGCCGCGACAGGATGCGCGCCAGCATCAGCCGGGCGCGCTCACCGCCGGAGAGGTTCTTGATCGGCGTGCGCGCCTGTTCGGGCTGGAAGAGGAATTCCTTCATATAGCCGGTCACATGCCGCTGCTCGCCATTGACGAGCAGGTTCTCGCCGCGGCCATCGGTCAGATAGTTGGCGAGCGTATCTTCCGGGTTCAGCTCCTCGCGCTTCTGGTCGAGCGTCGCGATCTCCAGATTGGTGCCGAGCTTCACCGTGCCGCTATCAGGCTCGAGCTGACCCGTCAGCATCTTCAGAAGCGTCGTCTTGCCCGCGCCGTTCGGGCCGACGAGACCGATGCAATCGCCGCGATGCACACGGATCGAAAAGGGCGCGACGATGACCCGCTCATTATAAGCCTTGGTAATCTTGTCTGCCTCGATCACCAGCTTGCCGCTTTCCTGCGCATCGGAAGCAGCCGCCTGTACGGTGCCCAAAGCACCTCTATGGCCGCGGTAGCGCGAACGCATATCCTGAAGCTCGCCGAGGCGGCGCATGTTGCGCTTGCGCCGCGCCGTCACGCCGTAGCGCAGCCAGTGCTCCTCGCGCTCGATCTGTTTGCCGAGCTTGTGCTGCTCCAGCTCCTCGGCCTCCAGCACCTGATCGCGCCAGGCCTCGAAATGGGCAAATCCCTTATCCAGCCGGCGCGAGGTGCCGCGATCCAGCCAGACGGTCGCGGTCGAAACCTTCTCCAGGAAACGCCGGTCGTGCGAGATCAGCACGAGCGCGCTGCGGCTCTTCTGCAGTTCGCCTTCCAGCCACTCGATGGTCGGCAAGTCGAGATGGTTCGTCGGCTCGTCGAGCAGCAGGATATCCGGTTCCGGCGCCAGAACGCGGGCAAGCGCCGCACGGCGTGCTTCCCCGCCGGAAAGATTCTTCGGATCCTCTTCGCCGGTCAGGCCGAGATGCGACAGAAGATAGGTGACGCGATAGGGATCATCGCCAGGCCCGAGGCCGGCTTCGGCATAGGCCGCGACCGTCTTGTAACCGGCAAAATCCGGTGCCTGCTCGAGATAGCGCACGGTCGAAGACGGATGACGGAAGACTTCGCCTGACTGCGCCTCGACGAGACCAGCAGCGATCTTCAGGAGCGTCGACTTGCCGGAACCATTGCGCCCGACAAGGCAGATCTTGTCACCCGGCTCCACCTGCAGGCCGGCACCGGCGAGCAAGGGCGCACCGCCAAAGCTCAGGAAGATGTCGTCGAGTTTCAGAATGGGAGGGGCCAAGATCAGACTCCGGAAAGGTCATAAGGGCGGGCAAGAACGATGGCTCTGCCGCTGCCGAGCGAAAAGCGCACGTCGCCTTCCGCCACATTGGAAATGGTGCGCGACGCGCCGAAGGGCAAATGAAAATCGTGCAGGGGGTAACGGGCATTCTCGATGAAGAGACCCGTCAGGTCGCTGAATCCGAGGACCGAAAACAGCGAGCCAGCCGGCAGCGCCAGCGTGAGTTCACCCGGCGGAAGCGGCACCGCCTCCTCGTCACCGGAGGTCAGCAAGATATCGAAGCCCTTTTCGGCCAAATGCACACCGTAAAGCAGGTGCTGGATCGCGTGATCCGACCGCTCGCCGCCCATGGCACCGGCAAGGATCAGCCTCGTGGCGCCGCGATCGATCGCTTCCGAAACGGCGATCTCGCCATCAGTCGCTGCCTTCGCCGCCGGATAGGGCTGCCTGGGGACATTCGGAAAGGCCCCCTGCAGATCGGCAGGCGTGGAATCGAAATCGCCGACCCACAGCTCCGGCTCCGCCCCGAGCGCGAGCGCATGGCGCATGCCGCCATCGGCCGCGATGAAACGGCTGCCGGAAACCGCATCGCGCAATCGCTCCGTCAGGCGAAGCTCGCCGCCAAGCAGGATGGTGAAGGTGGTGGACTGGCTCATGAGGCAAGCCCATAGCGCAAAGTCGTATCCCTAGGGAAGAGCGCCATGCTCAAGAACAACCGCGCCAACCGCTCAGTCGTCCGTTTCCTTGATGCGCGCCTGGAAAACCCGCTCGTAGCCGCTGACGTAGCGGTCGAACAGCAGCGAGAAATTCTCGATTTCCTCCGGCGTCCAATCGGCGAAGATGCTGCCGATGACGGAATATTTCTGCGCCTGGATCTCCGACAGCAATCGCTGCCCGAGCGCGGTCAACACCACCACGATACGCCGTGCGTCCGCTTGCGATGCCTTGCGCCGCAACACGCCGCGCGTCACCATGTCGGCAACGATGCGGCTCGCCCGCGACGGATCGATCCGCAGCATCTCGGCAATCGTGCCGACGGTGACTTCGCCCGTCTCTTCCGCCCGCCGCACGACATCGAGCACGTCGAGATGAGACAGCTCGAGACCTGGCGCGACGCTCTGAATGGCAAGCCTGCCGATCATGCGGCGACCTGTCAGTAGGCGCATGCGCGTCATCGCATGGCCGATACGCAGGAGATTCTCGTCGTCGGTCAGGGCCTGGGCTTCAATTTCACGTGTATTCGTCGCAGATGTCATCTTTCCACCATATCAGAGGCGGTAAAGAAATAAAACATGCAAACAGCATTCACCTGTTGTTGACATTTATATGCTAATGGCACATATATCTCAACTATGAAAACCGGGCGTCCCGCGCATTCGATCGACCGCGCAACGTTTCGGCCAAGTTCGGATTTCCTGCCCCATGGACATGCAGACAAGCTTCACGCCGCTCGTGGCGGATCATAAGCGGCGGCTTATTCTTTTCCTTTTTCTGATGACCGCCATGTTCATGGCAACGCTGGATAACCAGATCGTCTCGACGGCGCTGCCGACGATCGTCGGCGAATTCGGGCATCTGGAGCGCTTCGGCTGGATCGGATCGGCCTATCTTCTTTCGCTCTCCGCCGTCATGCCCGTCTACGGCAAGCTCGGCGATCTCTTCGGCCGCAAATATGTGATGATGACGGCGATCGCGATCTTCACGGTTGGCTCTGCCGTCTGTGGCCTGGCCGTCTCGATGGATACGCTGATCGCCGCCCGCGTCCTTCAAGGCTTCGGCGGCGGCGGCATCATGGTCTCGATCTTCGCTGTCAACGCCGATCTTTTCGAGCCGCGGGAACGCGCCCGCTACCAGAGTTACTCGAGCCTGGTACTCATGGCTTCCGGCGCCATCGGCCCGGTTCTCGGCGGCACGATGAGCGATCTCTTCGGCTGGCGTTCGATCTTCCTCGTCAACGTCCCGATCGGCTTTATCGTGCTGGCCGGCCTTGCTACCATGCTTCCCTATCGCAAACCGGCCCGACGCCCGAAGATCGACTATGCCGGCGCAATCGTTCTTGCGCTGACAACGACGAGCATCGTGCTTGCCGCCGACGGCAGCGAACTCTTCGGATCTCTGCTGTCGCCGCAGTGCCTGGGCATCATCGCCTTCGGCGTGATCTGCGCTATCGCCTGGGTCTTCATCGAGCGTCGCGCACCGGAGCCCATCGTGCCGATGACGTTGTTCCGCAACCCGACATTCGGCCTTCTGCTGATCATTTCGATCACAAGCGGCGCCGTGGCCATCGGCATGGTCAATTATTTTGCGCTCTTCCTGCAGACGACGACGGGCCTTTCGCCATCGATGGCCGGGCTGCTGTTCATTCTCCTGACCGGCGGCATCGTCTGCGGCTCGCTATCGGCCGGCCGGCTGATTGCCGCGAGAGGGCGCTACAAGCCCTTCGCCGTCGCGAGTGCTGCCTGCAGCGCCATCGCGTTCGGCTCACTTGCCTTCCTGCCTGCCGGTACGCCCATCGTCATCATCGGCGGCCTGATGCTGCTGCACGGCATCGGCATCGGCCTTGCGCAGCAGGTACCCGTCATCGGCGTGCAGAATGCAGCAGCTTCCCGTGACGTCGGCGCGGCAACGGGCGCCGTCACGCTCTCGCGCATGGGCGGCGCCTCCATCGCCATCTCCATCTACGGCGCCATCATCGCCGCCAAACTCGGCAATGTCGGTATCTCCATATCAGGCGTATCCGATATCGAGCAGCTGACGCCGAAGATGATGGCGGCTTTGCCGGAAGCAACCCGCGAGGCGGTCGCCAATGCCTATGCGAGCGCCTTCAGCCCGCTGTTCGTGACCGCCGCCGGCATCTGCCTTCTCGGCCTTTTGACCGCGCTGACGCTGAAGAACGTGCAGCTTCCGGGGGCGACGAAGAAATTAGAAAGCCCGGCGGTCGCGGAGGCTGCCGAGTAAATCGTTCATGCTGCAATCGGCAAGGGCATCATTTCCCTTGTCATCCCTTCGTCACAAGGCTAAATCTGCCGACGCTCTAACGGGGTGCCTTATGTCCTTCGGACATTTCGGCTGAGAGGCTTTCACCGGCCAACCCGCGGAACCTGATCCGGCTAACACCGGCGGAGGGATTAGACGCGTGACGAAATCATAGCGCCCTTTTCCCCTTCAAGACGAAACCAAAAAGGAGGCGCTGTCATGCAACACCGTTCGCTATTGTCATTCTTCGCAGGCCTGGCCTTTGCCGCCGGAACGTCGTTTTTTGCCGCCCAGACGGCCGAAGCAGCCGACAAGACTCTGACCATCTACACCTATGAAAGCTTCACCGCCGACTGGGGTCCGGGCGCCAAGGTCGAGGCCGCTTTCGAGAAGACCTGCGGCTGCACGGTCAATTACGTTGCCGTCACCGATGGCGTGGCGCTTCTCTCGCGTCTGAAGCTGGAAGGGACGGGCACCAAGGCCGATGTCGTTCTCGGCCTCGATACCAATCTCATCGATGAAGCGAAGGATACCGGCCTTTTCGATGCCAGCGGCGTCGACACCTCGGCCCTCAAGGTTCCCGGCGGTTTCAAGGACGATGTTTTCGTGCCCTACGACTACGGCCATTTCGCCGTGATCTATGACAGCCAGACGGTCAAGAATCCCCCCAAGAGCATGAAGGATCTCGTCGAGGGCGATCCCAATCAGAAGATCGTCATCGAGGACCCGCGCACCTCGACGCCGGGTCTCGGTCTGCTGCTCTGGGTCAAGTCGATCTATGGCGACAAGGCCGCCGATGCCTGGACAAAGCTCAAGGGCCGCATCCTGACTGTCACTCCCGGCTGGTCGGAAGCCTATGACCTCTTCACAAAGGGCGAAGCGCCGATGGTGCTCTCCTATACGACGTCGCCTGCCTATCATATGATCGAGGACAAGACCGACCGCTATCAGGCAGCCGCCTTCTCGGAAGGGCATTACATCCAGATCGAGGTCGCCGGCCTCATCAAGTCCTCGCCGAACAAGCAGCTTGCCCGCGACTTCCTCAAATTCGTGATCTCCACGGGCTTCCAGGACATCATCCCGACAAGCAATTGGATGATGCCGGTTTCAGCCACTTCGGAGCCGCTGCCGGACGCCTTCAACAAGCTCGTGGTGCCCTCGAAGACCTTCCTGATGAGCCCCGCCGATGTCGACAAGAACCGCAAGACCTGGATCGACGAATGGCTGGCCGCCACCAGCGGCAACTGATGCCTTGACGATACTCACGGCACCAGAGCGAAGACGCGCCATTTCCGGCGGGGCAGTCAACCTCGCCGGCATCGTGCTCTTCGTCGGGATCGCGGTGCTCGTTCTGCTCGCCGCCGGCATCGACTCCGGCGGTACCAATCCGCTGGCAGATCCCTACTTGCTGCGCGTCCTGCGCTTCACGCTGCTGCAGGCGGTGCTCTCGACGCTGCTTTCCGTTGTACTCGCTATTCCGGTCGCGCGCGCATTGGCGCGCCAGCCGCGCTTTCCCGGCCGCCTTTGGCTCATCCGGCTGATGGCCGTGCCGATGGGCCTGCCCGTGCTGATCGGCGCGCTCGGCCTGCTCGGCATATGGGGCCGGCAAGGTCTGCTCAATCAGGCCCTCGCCACTCTCGGCCTGTCGCAACCTATCAGCATCTACGGCCTTGCCGGCATCCTGCTTGCCCATGTCTTCTTCAACATGCCGCTCGCCAGCAGGCTGATGCTTGCCGGGCTGGAACGTGTTCCTGCGGAATATTGGCTTGTGGCCGGCGGACTCGGCATGCGGCCCGCCTCGGTCTTCCGCTTCATCGAATGGCCCGTCCTGCGTGGCCTCATTCCCGGCATCGCCGGGCTGATCTTCATGCTCTGCGCCACCAGCTTCACACTGGTCCTGATCCTCGGCGGCGGTCCGGCTGCGACAACGCTGGAAGTGGCGATCTATCAGGCGCTGCGCTTCGATTTCGATCCCGGCCGCGCCGTCATGCTGTCGCTTCTGCAAATCGTCGTCACTCTCGTCATCCTCGGCGCCATGACATTGTTTCGTGCCCCTGACGATCATGGCCTCACCAGCGGCCGCGCGCTGCGGCGCATCGATGGGCAGGCGCCTGCCCGTCGATGGATCGATGCCGCTCTGTTGTCGGCGGCCACGCTCTTTCTCGGCCTGCCGCTCGCTTCGGTCGTCGTCACCGGCCTTGAGGCGAACCTCTTCAAGCTCGCCGGCCAGCCGATCTTTCTGCAGGCGGCCGCCACCAGCCTTGCGATTGCGCTCGCCGCCGGACTCCTGGCCGTCCTGACATCCTTTGCGATCATCCGTGCCCGATCGGTGATATCGGCGGATCGCCGAAAGACCTTCGGCCTCCGCGGCCTGGCAATCGCGCTGAGCGGAAGCTCTTCCCTCATCCTGCTGGTCCCACCCATCGTGCTGGCGACCGGCTGGTTCCTGGCACTCCGGCCCTTGGGCGACCCGAGCCGCTTTGCGGCCATTCTGATCGTCGTCATCAACGCGCTGATGGCGCTGCCCTTCGTCATCCGCGTCATCGAGCCAGCCTATGCGGTCCATGTCCGGCGCACCGAACGTCTGGCGGCAAGCCTCGGCCTTCGCGGCATTTCCCGCCTTCGCCTCATCGATTGGCCCGGCCTGCGCAAGCCGCTCTTCACAGCCCTCTCCTTCGCCATGGCGCTGTCGCTCGGCGATCTCGGCGCGGTGGCCCTCTTCGGCTCGGACAGCCTGATGACCCTGCCCTGGCTGGTCTATAGCAAGCTCGGCAGCTACCGCACCAATGATGCCGATGGATATGCCTTGATCCTTGGCCTGGTATGTCTTCTCCTGACCATTGCCGGTACGGCCGGCCAGGGTGCACGCGATGACGAAAGCAGAAGACATGGCTGACGGCCGCGACATGAAGGAACAGGGCATTGCCATGGCCGGTGTCGAGCTGCGCCTCGGCACCCATGATTTCCGCTTCGACTGTGATTTGCCACAGGGCAAGATCATCGCCGTCGCCGGCCCGTCGGGATCAGGAAAATCGACCTTCCTCAATTTGCTAGCCGGCTTCGAACCGCCGGATCGAGGCCGCATTCTGCTTGCCGGACAGGACGTAACCGGCCTGCATCCCGCTGAACGGCCCGTGTCGCTCGTCTTCCAGGACAACAACCTCTTTGCTCATCTCGATCTCTTCACCAATGTCGGCCTCGGCATCAGCCCGTCATTGAAGCTTTCGAAGGAGGACGGGGAAAGGGTTTCGCAAGCCCTGGCGCGCGTCGGGCTGCCGGGCTTCGAGACGCGCAAACCGGGAACGCTTTCCGGCGGCGAGCGGCAGCGCGCCGCCTTCGCAAGGGCTCTCGTGCGCGACAAGCCCGTCCTATTGCTTGACGAGCCTTTCGCGGCGCTCGATCCCGGCCTGCGCTCCGGCATGGTCGAACTCCTGAAAACCCTGCATCGCGAAACCGGCAATACGGTGCTGATCGTCTCGCATGATCCGGCCGAAGTGCGGCGCCTTGCCGACCACGCCGTCTTCATCGATGGCGGCACCATCAAGCTCGCCGCTCCCATCGGGACCTTCCTGGAGACAGACGGCATTCCGGCGCTGACCACATTTCTGCAACATTGATTGCGCCGCAGCATCTTGCCGCCGGTTTTGCCTTAATTTCGTCGCGGCAAGCGGCTGAAAGTCTTGGGGAATGCTTGCTAAAATACAACGCCGCCACATTTAAACGGAGTCTCGCTATGCAACCGGTGCCAAAATCGGCTACAGCAAGGGGTGGAGACCGTCCGGGTAAATGCGGATAGATGGGGGCGGAAGTAACCTTTGTCGGCGCACGACGATGATCGGCCCGGTAAGGATCAACCGGATTTGGCGCCGAGCCGGCATGACAGCGAAATGAGTAGGATGCAGGTCCTGAAGCAGAGCAAGCGAGCACAACGAAGGATCGATGCGACCGTCGCAGCCCGTTTGCGCCGCTTTGTCCCCGTCCTTACGGCCGCGGCGATGTTGAACGGCTGCCAGACGGTGCTGGATCAATCCTACCAGCCGAGCGTTTCTCCCTCCGCCAATCCGCAGATCGTCTCCGAAGTCCAGAAGAACGATCCTCGCGCGCAGATGGGCGCTCGCGAACATCCGCGTATCCTCGCAAGCTATGGCGGCGAATACAAGGATGCCAAGACAGAGAGGCTCGTTGCCCGCATCGCCGGCGCCTTGACCAGCGTGTCGGAAAATCCGCAGCAGTCCTACCGCATCACCATTCTCAACTCTCCCTCGATCAACGCCTTCGCGCTGCCGGGCGGCTATCTCTATGTCACGCGCGGCCTGTTGGCGCTCGCCAACGACGCTTCAGAAGTCGCCGCCGTGCTGGCGCATGAAATGGCGCACGTCACCGCCAACCACGGCATCGAAAGGCAGAAGCGCGAAGAGGCCGAAGTCATCGCTAGCCGTGTCGTTTCGGAAGTCCTGTCGAGCGATCTGGCCGGCAAGCAGGCGCTTGCCCGCGGCAAGCTGCGCCTTGCCGCCTTCTCGCGCCAGCAGGAGCTGCAGGCCGACGAGATTGGCATTCGCACGCTCGGCCAAGCCGGCTATGATCCTTATGCCGCCGCTCGCTTCCTGAACGCGATGGAAGACTACAGCCGCTTCATGTCGGCCAATTCCGACGTCGACCAGAGCCTGGACTTCCTTTCGAGCCACCCGAGCACGCCGCAGCGCATCGATCTTGCCAAGGCGCATGCCCGCGAATTCGGCGAGGAAGGCAAGGTCGGCGACATCGGCCGCGATTATTACCTGAACGGCATCGATGGACTGCTCTATGGCGACAGCCCCGAGGAAGGCTATGTGCGCGGCCAGACCTTCCTGCACGGCGGCCTCGGCATCCGCTTCGACGTGCCGCCCGACTTCCGCATCGACAACAAGGTCGAAGCCGTCATGGCGACTGGCCCGGGCGATATCGCCATTCGTTTCGATGGCGTTGCCGATACCCAGAACCAGAATCTGACGAACTATATTTCCAGTGGCTGGGTCACGGGCCTCGATCCCAATTCGATTCAGTCGATCACCGTCAATGGCATGCCGGCCGCGACAGCGCGCGCCTCTGCCGATCGTTGGGATTTCGATGTCACGGTGATCCGCGATCGCACGCAGATCTTCCGTTTCCTGACGGCAGTGCCGAAAGGAAATATCGCCCAGCTCGATCAGACCGCCAATGTCCTGCGCGCGAGCTTCCGGCATATGACGCCGGAGGAGGCGGCCTCGCTGAAGCCGCTGCGCGTACGTGTCGTCACCGTCAAGCCTGGCGACACCATCACCACGCTCGCTGCCCGCATGATGGGCACCGATCGCAAGCTCGACCTGTTCAAACTGATCAATGCCCTACCAACCGGGGCGACGATTGCGCCGGGCGATAGGGTCAAAATTATCTCGGAATAGATCGCTCCCAGCCGGGAGAAGATCTGCCTCAGGCGTAGCTTGCCATGCGCGGGTCCGCATCGACAAGCGCATTGCGGAGCTTGTCCATGGCGCGGCTTTCGATCTGCCGCACGCGCTCCTTGGAAATGCCGAGATCGGCGCCGAGTTCCTCCAGCGTTGCGCCATCTTCGACAAGACGACGCGCCCGGATGATCTTCATTTCGCGCTCGTTGAGATGCTTCAGAGCCGATGCCAGCCAGATGCGACGGCGTTCGCCATCGATCATGTCGGAGACCTGCTCGTCGGGAAGCGGTTCGTCGCTGATGAGAAAATCGATGCGTTCGGCGCTTTCGGAATCGCCAGCAATCGAAGGCGCCTGCAGCGAGGTGTCGCTGCTGGAAAGGCGCGCATCCATCGTCTGCACGTCGGCGAGGCTGACGCCAAGCGTGACGGCGATTTCCTCGTGGATGGACTGGACGGTAACGCTGGAATTGCTGCGGGCAAGCTTGGCGCGCAAACGGCGCAGATTGAAGAACAGTGCCTTCTGGGCGGAACTCGTGCCGCCGCGTACGATCGACCAGTTGCGCAGGATATAGTCCTGGATCGAAGCGCGGATCCACCAGCTTGCATAAGTAGAGAAGCGAACCTCCCGTTCCGGTTCGAAGCGGGCTGCCGCTTCCAGCAGGCCGACATAACCCTCCTGCACCAGATCGCTCATCGGCAATCCGAAATTACGAAATTTCCCCGCCATGGAAATGACGAGGCGCATATGGGCGGTTGCGATCTGATTACGGGCACCCCGATCCTCGTGATCCTTCCAGCGAATGGCGAGATCGTGTTCTTCGTCGCGATCGAGATAGGGAGCAGCCATCGCAACTTTGATCATGCGCCGATCTGCAGACATATTCGTCATATGCATCTCCTGGGTTCGGCCTCAAATCGTCTCTATGCCGCGGTCGACGAAAAGGGCAGCAAGCATCGTTTCCGAACATCGCTGTTCGGACGGAAATCAATGAATGAAATTGCGAATTGGAAACCGATATCCGGCTGGCCGGATAATCGATGACTAGTCTAGTTCGATCTCATCGAACGGGTCTGACGATTGAAGCATCTTCAGATCGCCGGGGAGCTTCGAGTGAAAACGCATAGGCCGGTCCTCGTGAATGTCTACAATACGGCCTGTATGGAACCCCCTCTCCACAGGAGAGTACCCACACCGACCGCCAACACGAGGCTTAAACGCGGCAGAACGGAAAAGGTTCCAAAGAAAAAAACCCGGCACGAAGGCCGGGTTTTTGAAGCAATGGTGGCGTCTTGGCCTTATGCGGCTTCGTCCTGCGAGTCGTCGTCGTCGACGACCTTGCCGCGCTTCGGGCCCTTGTTCAGATTGGTCTCGACAAGGCGAACGGCTTCGGTTTCCGACATCTTGTTGACGGCGGCGATTTCGCGCGCCATGCGATCAAGAGCAGCTTCGTAAAGCTGGCGCTCCGAATAAGATTGCTCCGGCTGGTTCTCGGCACGATAGAGATCGCGAACGACCTCCGCAATCGAGATCAGATCGCCGGAATTGATCTTGGCATCGTATTCCTGCGCGCGGCGCGACCACATGGTGCGCTTTACGCGGGCCTTGCCCTGCACGACCTTCAATGCACGCTCGACGAAATCCGTCTCGGAAAGCTTGCGCATGCCGATGCTCATGGCCTTGGCCACCGGCACCTTCAGGCGCATCTTGTCTTTCTCGAAGTCGATTACGAACAGCTCGAGCTTCATGCCTGCGACTTCTTGTTCTTCGATCGCAGTGATCGTACCGACGCCATGGGCCGGATAAACGATCGCTTCACCAGTCTTGAAGCCGTGGCGTGCTGCTGAAGGTTTTTTCTGCTGGGTCGTCATTCTTTTCAAAAACTCCCTGTTACGCGCCCCGTTAGGGCCGGGGTGCCGGGTCAGTCAGGCCCGGATGAGACGGACGTACCGTCGGGTCACTTCATCCTGGTCCAGCCAGACTTATGCAAACAGAAACCCATCCATCGCGATCCGGGACCCGACAACACAATACGTTGATATGTCAAGGAAACCGCGTACGGATTGGTGATTTGCTTTCGTGATGGTTTTGGGCATGCGAAATGCCGCAGTGGATCAGTATGAGGAACCTATCACAAAAATCTGAGGAAATCAATAATTTGCTGCACGCGCGCCAAAATGGCCACGTTGACCGACCAGCGGCCCAACGGCAATGATTCGCTTTCTGCGATATCGACTACACCTTTATCGCTGGCCTGTCACGACCTTCGATCAGTCGCCCGCGCCGGGGTTGGCCGAGAAATATTTCTCGAATTTACCCTGCTCGCCGTCCATTTCCTTGGCTTCCGGCATCGGGTCGCGCTTGACGGTGATGTTCGGCCAGATGGCGGCGTATTCCGCATTGACCTTCAGCCACTTGTCGAGACCCGGCTCCGTATCGGGCTTGATCGCCTCGGCAGGACATTCCGGCTCGCAGACACCGCAATCGATGCATTCGTCGGGATGGATGACGAGAAAGTTCTCGCCTTCGTAGAAGCAGTCGACGGGGCAGACTTCCACGCAGTCGGTATATTTGCAGCGGATGCAATTGTCGGTCACGACATATGTCATGAAGCACTCCAGGAATGTCTCTAGTTCCCGCGGATGCGCAACCTGGAACGTCGCACCTCTCCACGGAGCCGAACGGGCACACGAATGCGTCACGCACAAACGCGCCGTCCGGCGGGTTACCGGCAGGTTGATCGTGAGGTATCCACTTTGCCAGCCAATTTCAAGGACAAACAATCTTGAAAACCGCCTGCGACAGGCAGAGTTTTCTAATCGTCGTCGGCGGTGAGGCGGTCGATTGCGCGCCGATCTCGTTTCGTGGGTCTGCCGCTGCCCGGTGCTCGCAACGCCTGCTCGAACGGGGTGAGACGTTTTGTCTCATCCGGCGGCGGCGTCAGATCTTCGTAAAGCAGCCTGGCTTCCTCGAATGGCCCCCTGCGTTCGCCGGCCGCCCGCACGATCAACACAATATCGCGACGCTCCAGCGAGAGCTCGATCCGATCGCCTGCCTTGACGCCGAAGCTCGATTGGGCGATCCGCTCGCCATTCACCCTGACACTGCCGTTTTGCACATAGAGCTGGGCCAGCGAACGGGATTTCACCATGCGGGCAAAGAACAGCCATTTGTCGATGCGCTGGCGCGAACCGGAAAATGGCTGTTTCTCGTCCGTCATGGCCTATTTCTTCATCTGCTCCTTGAGGGCAGCGAGCTTGGCGAAAGGAGAATCCGGATCGATCGGCTTTTCCTTGCGCGGCGGCTTGGCTTCGAAGCGCAGCGGCTGCGATGCGCCGCGATTGTTGCGGTCGCCGCGCTCCTGACGATCACCGCGTTCGCCACGGTTGCCCTGATGCTGCGGACGGCCACCTTCGCGATTGCCGCGCGGACCCTTATCGCCGCCACGAGCTTCACGATTGTCGCGTCCGTCGCGACGATCACGACCGCCTTCGCGATTGCCTTCACCAGCGGCTTGCTCGCCGCCGCCGCGGCGATTGCCCTGGTGACCACGGCCCTCGCCCTGCTGGCCGCGACGATCGCCATGGCCACGGCCACCCTGGCGCTGCTGATGGTCATTGCGACCACCCAGACGCCAGAGCAGAACCGGCTTGGTCTCTGCCGCTTCCGCGGCAACGGCACCAGCTTCGGTAGCCTCGGCGGCCTCAATCGCTACGGAAACCGGTTCAGCCGACGCATCCGCAGCCGGAGCTGCTTCCTGGGTAACAGCTTCCGTTTCCTTAGCCGGCTCTTCGGTCGCAGCGTCGGCATCATCATGATCGGCCTTCTCGGCTGCGGCTTCTTCAGCTGGTGCGGCGGGCGTTGCAGCCGCATCTTGCTGAGCGAGGAAGGCCGCAGCCTCCTCCGCCCTCACCGAATCGGCGCGATAACCGAGACCCTTGAGAATTTCCTCCATGTCCTCAAGCGTCGCACCGAGAATGGAGAGCATCGCGGTCGTCGTCGTGAAGCGACGGCCGTCATAGGCGCCGTCGGGGCGCGAAGCCTGGCCAGGCTTCCACTGCAGGAGCGGACGAATGAGGTCCGCCAAGCGCTCCAGAATGTCGATACGCACCGCGCGCTTGCCGAGGAACCGGAAGCCTGCAAGCTTGTAGAATGTGCGCTCATATCCAGGATCGGTAACGACCGAGGTACGGCCGGCAGCTAGAACCGGAATCAGATCGCCATAGCCGGGCTTGTCCAGGCCGTCATTCTTCAGTGCCCAGAGCAGCGTAATGAGCTCGGCCGGAGCGGGTTTCAGAAGGGCGGGCACGAAAATATGGTAGGCGCCAAAGCGAACGCCGTAGCGGCGCATCGAGGCACGCCCGTCCTGATCCAGCGACTTCACTTCTTCCGTAACGTCGCGGCGGAACAGAACGCCGAGATTCTCCACCAGCTGGAAGGCCAGTCCCTTGGCAAGGCCCTGCAGATCTTCGGCGCGCTGGAGATCGTCCAGCGGCTTCAGGACGGTGCTGATGTGGTGATTCACGAAACGTTCAATACGAGCGGCGACATGATCGCGCGCATTGCCGGTCAGCTGCTCGTCGGCGAGCAGGATGACGCGCGGACGCATGACATGATCGCTGCCTGACAGGCGCGCGACGGGATCGCCGAGCCAGCGCACGAGGCCATCGGCACTGATCGCGAGATCGCCGTTGCCGGCCGCATGCAGACGTGCGGCACGTGCCTCGAATTCCAGCGCCAGCGCCTTTTGCGAGGCCGTCTGGACGGCCTTGGCATCAGGCCCTTCGGTCCCTGCGATAGGCGTGAACCGGAATCCGGTCAACTGTCCCACATGATGTCCCTCAACGAAGACATCTCCATTCACACTGATTTCAGCTTCCAGCATCGCATTCTCTCTCAGGCGCTTCATGAGCACAGATGTCCTGCGATCAACAAAGCGTTTCGTCAACCTCTCATGTAACGCGTCGGACAATCGATCTTCGATTTCCCGCGTCTTTTCTTGCCAGTGTGTCGGATCGGCAAGCCAGCCAGGCCGGTTCGACACATAGGTCCAAGTCCTTATCTGCGCGATTCGCGCCGAAAGCGTGTCGATCTCGCCGTCCGTCCGATCGGCGCGATGCACCTGTTCGGCCAGAAAATCCTCTTTCACCGTGCCATAGCGCACGAGATCGGAAAAGAGGGCGGCAATGAGATCGGCGTGCTGGGCAGGCGTGATGCGCCGATAGTCGGGAAGCGCACAGGCCTCCCACAATTTCTCAACCCGAGCCGGGTTGCTGGCAAGATCGACTATCTCCAGATCGCGTGACAGATATTCCAACGCCTGCTGGTCTACCGCAGGCAGCGCCCGCGTCAAGCCCTGCACGCGAGGCGCGTCTTCCAAACTTGCACGCAACGCCGCGATCGAAGCGAAATCCAGATCCTTGCTGCGCCATTGCAGCACCTTGACCATATCGAATTCGTGTCCCTCGATCCGGCGCACCAGCTCGTCATCGAACGGGTCCACCTGCCCCGTCACCCCGAAAGTGCCATCCTTAAGGTGACGGCCGGCACGACCTGCGATCTGGCCAAGCTCGGCCGGATTGAGGTTGCGGAACTGATAGCCGTCGAACTTGCGGTCCTGGGCGAAGGCGACATGATCGACATCGAGGTTGAGCCCCATGCCGATCGCATCTGTCGCAACCAGATATTCGACATCACCTTCCTGATAGAGGGCCACCTGCGCATTGCGGGTACGTGGACTGAGCGCCCCGAGAACGACGGCCGCGCCACCGCGCTGGCGGCGGATAAGCTCGGCGATCGCATAGACCTCGTCGGCGGAAAAGGCGACGATCGCCGTGCGCTGCGGCAGGCGCGTGATCTTCTTCTGCCCGGCGTAGAAGAGATGCGACAGCCTGGGCCGTTCGAGAACCGTAATTCCTGGCAGAAGCTGTTCGAGAATCGGCCGCATGGTGCCGGCACCAAGCAGCAGGGTTTCATCGCGGCCGCGCAGATGCAGGATACGGTCGGTGAAGATATGCCCGCGCTCTAGGTCACCGGCAAGCTGCACCTCGTCAATGGCGACGAAGGAAGCGCGCGTCTCGCGCGGCATGGCCTCGACGGTGCAGACCGAATAGCGCGCATTGGGTGGCGATATTTTTTCCTCGCCGGTCACGAGCGCGACATTGTGTGCCCCGACCTTTTCGACGACGCGCGTATAGACCTCGCGGGCAAGCAGCCGCAGCGGCAGGCCGATCACGCCGCTGCCGTGTGCCACCATGCGCTCGATAGCATAATGGGTTTTGCCGGTATTGGTTGGTCCGAGCACCGCGGTTACGCCGCGTCCGCTCAGGATCATGGGCTGCGAAGTCTGAGTCATAGGTCCGTGCATGGGCGAGAAACTACCGTCTTCCGATCAGCATGTTCCTCCTGGAGGAAACGAACAGATGACGACCATATGTGACAAAGGCAAGACCCGAATGAAAAAACAGATACGACAACAACCGATTTCATATTTGATCGTCTCAACCGTAAGATACATTTCAGCTGCATCCCATGCGAGTCCCGGCGATTCCGGAACAGCTTGAGAACGAATCGGAGACGAATCGCTGACTCCGCTGCGTTCTTCATTTGTTCACGACTACATATGGATTTCAATGAAAAGATTCACACCAAATGCTGAATCTTGTTTACGCAGCTTTTCCAAGGCAAAAGGAGTCAAGCGGAGAATGCACAGCCAGCGAAATTTCCCATCGCATTATGGTTAATGATTTGTAAATAATGAAGTTTCGCGTGAATCAAGGGATCGCGTTAACATCCGGGCCAAAGCCGGAACGAATCGGAGACGAATCGCAGATTCCAGGCGGTTCCGTTTCTGTTCTCCACAATATCTAGTGCTTCCCTGGCACGGACATACCGGACTCTGAATGGTTGAGCCCTGAATTACAGCCGAATCAGCGATTGTGATTAACCTTTTAACGAGCGCAGCTATAACGAATCAACAAATACACGCAAAAGCTGCAGCCATTAACACATCGATCAAAGCCGGAACGAATCGGTGACGAATCGCGGATAGGGGCAGGTATCGTATTTGTTCACGGCTACATATTGTATTTCGTCGGAACAGCATCGCGAAATAGCACTGCCCTGAATAGACGAGCCTCCCACAAACCTGCCGCAAATTAACCAATCGCCTGGCGAAAACACCATCTGTGCGGTTCACCTGTGCTCCGCTTCGCCCTTCCGGCACCGGCGACGGCGCACCTGGAGGAGGCTCGCGGTTAGCCCAAGTCCAAATAGAGAACGAATCGCCGACGAATCACAGACATCTGGCCTTTCCCGTTTCGTTCACCACAACCCATTGTATTTTAATCATATTTTAACCATACAAACGGATCTCTCATCGCCCCGGCGACGGCCATATGAGGTTGCCGCACTAACGTTTCCCTAAGAGCCCAGGCCCCTGCGTACTCGCATTTTTATTTCTTAGCCGGAACAATTATCGAGCACGCAAGTTTATCTGCACAGAATTGCGGAACTCAGCCTGTTCCTGGATATGGATTTGAGCTGGAGCGCTGGAAGGATAACGTCGGATCGGAAGCGATATTGGCGTTATATTCAAGCGATCGACATGGAGGAGACACATCATGCTTGGTACGGTATTGCTTGTGATACTGATTCTGCTGCTGATCGGCGCACTACCCAGCTGGGGTTACAGCCGGTCATGGGGATATGGCCCATCGGGCGGTCTCGGGCTTGTTCTCGTCATTGTCCTCATTCTGTTATTAATGGGACGGATCTGATCCGCAGGTTATTGTTCAAACCTCGCAACACTAGGGAGCTAACACCATGAAGAAGATCATCGTCGCGATCGCCCTCCTCGGCGCATTGGCGTCGTGCACGGCAACGGAAAAAGGCACAGCCATCGGCGCCGGTACCGGCGCGCTAGTCGGCGGCGTAGCCACGCATAGCTGGGGTGGCGCCGCTGTCGGCGCAGTCGCTGGCGGCGTGGTCGGCAATCTCATCGGACGCTCGGAAGATCGTCGCGGATATTGCATCTACCGCGACCGGTATGGTCACCGTTACGAAGCTCGCTGCCGCTAAAGCCGGCATCGCCTGACCGATCGTCCTTTACGGCCGGTCAGGACCCGTTCTGGAACAAACTCACGGAACAACCGTTCCCTCAGGAAAATCGTCTTCCCGCGCCAACGACCGCGGGAAGGGGCAGTGTTTTGAGAAAGGAACGGCATCATGGCCGCAATCATCGCAAGCATTGCAGCACTCGTGCTCATCGGCACGACTTTCTACGCCCTCGCCAGCGCGGCAAGAGCACGCGGCAAGGAAAAGCAGCAGGTCACACTTGAAGCCGTCGTTCTAGAATTCAAGCCACGGCAGCGACAGCAAGCAAATTCAAACCGGGGATGATTGCACGCCGGGACTGGGAACTCTTAATCCGCCCCTAGAGCCAGATGATTTTAGGTCGAGTCGGCCTAAAATCTGAATCCACTCTGGAATCTGAGAAGTAGGCGTGATGTCGTCCGAAAATCCCCTGATACTTTTCGGCATCTGGCTCCAAAACGGCCTGAAGCGGCTCAGCCTCCCGCAAGAGTTCCAAGCCGCTCCAATCTCATTGCCTTTACGCAGCTTCGCGCGGGAAAGCCCTGCGCTTCTTCTGGAATTGCTTATACGAAGAGCTGGCCGCCATTGGCAGATATGGTCGATCCCGTGATGAAACCGGCATCGTCGCTGGCGAGGAAAACCGCGATACGGGCGATTTCCTCAGGCTCGCCGAGGCGCCCAACGGGGATCTGCGGGATGATGCGCTCGTTCAGCACTTTCTCCGGCACCGCCAGCACCATCTCAGTACCGATATAGCCAGGGCAAATCGCGTTCACGGTAATGTTCTTGGCGGCCCCTTCTTGGGCAAGCGCCTTGGTGAAGCCGAGATCCCCTGCCTTGGCGGCGGAATAGTTCGCCTGGCCCATCTGCCCCTTCTGGCCGTTGATCGAAGAGATATTGATGACGCGGCCGAAGCTGCGGTCGCGCATGCCCTGCCAGACCTGATGCGTCATGTTGAAGAGGCCGGTGAGATTGGTGTTGATGACCTCATGCCACTGCTGCGGCGTCATCTTATGGAACATGGCGTCACGGGTGATGCCGGCATTGTTGACCAGGATGTCGACATGGCCCAGATCGTGCTCGACCTTGGCAATTCCCTTGCCGCACGCCTCATAGTCGGTGACATCCCATTTGTGGACCGAGATACCCGTCACATCGTGGAAAGCCCGGGCCTTCTCGTCATTGCCGGCATAGGTTGCCGCCACCTTGTAACCCGCATTGTGCAGCGCCATCGAAATGGCGGCTCCGATGCCGCGCGTACCGCCGGTTACCAATGCCACTCTGCTCATGTGCCACTCCCCTTTTTGTTGCGGAGGCGGGACGCCCGAAGCTCGGGTAGCCCGCTCCGCTTTCACCACTTCTTCTGGAAATACCCTTCAAGACGCCTCAGAGCATGGTGCCGAAAATGTCCCGCGGTTTTCGGACGACATCTTGCTCTACTTTTTTGATTTTAAAGCGCTTCGAAGCACATGGCGACGCCCATGCCGCCGCCGATGCACAGCGTGGCAAGCCCCTTGCGGGCGCCGCGGCGCTTCATTTCGAACAGCAGCGTATTGAGGACGCGTGCGCCCGAGGCGCCGATCGGGTGGCCGATGGCGATCGCGCCGCCATTGACGTTGACAATCGACGTATCCCAGCCGAGGTCCTTGTTGACGGCGCAGGCCTGGGCGGCAAACGCCTCGTTGGCCTCGACAAGATCAAGGTCGTTGACCGACCAACCGGCCTTCTCCAATGCCTTGCGGGAGGCTGGGATCGGCCCGGTCCCCATAATCTGCGGGTCGACACCGGCTGTCGCCCAGGAGACGATGCGGGCCAGCGGCTGGATACCGCGGCGCGAGGCTTCCGCCTCGGTCATCAGCACGGCCGCTGCGGCGCCGTCGTTGAGACCGGAAGCATTGCCAGCGGTGACGGAACCCTCTTTGTCGAAGGCCGGGCGCAGCTTCGCCATGGCCTCCATCGTCGCGCCATGGCGGATATACTCATCGGCATCGACCGTGACGTCGCCCTTGCGCGTCTGGATCGTGAAAGGGACGATCTCGTCCTTGAAGCGGCCGGCCTTCTGCGCAGCTTCGGCCTTGTTCTGCGAGGCAACGGCGAACTGATCCTGCTCATCGCGGGAAAGCTGCCATTGGCGGGCGATATTTTCCGCCGTAATGCCCATGTGATAGCCGTAGAAGGCGTCCGTCAGGCCATCCTTGATCATGGTATCGATCATTTTCATGTCGCCCATCTTGGTGCCGGAGCGCAGGTTCGCGGCATGCGGCGCCATCGACATGGATTCCTGGCCGCCAGCGACGATAATCTTCGCGTCACCCGTTGCAATCTGCTGCAGGCCGAGCGCCACGGCACGCAGGCCGGAACCGCAAAGCTGGTTCACGCCCCATGCGGTCGCTTCCTGCGGAATGCCGGCTTTCATCGCGGCCTGACGGGCCGGGTTTTGTCCTTCGCCAGCCTGAAGTACCTGGCCGAGGATCACTTCGTCGACTTCCTTGGCATCGACACCGGCGCGCTCCAGCGCACCCTTGATCGCGGCCGCGCCAAGTTCATGCGCCGGAACGGTCGCGAAAGCACCGTTGAACGAACCGACAGCGGTGCGGGCAGCGCTGGCGACGACGATGGATGAACTGCTCATGGAAGCCTCCTCACAGAATGGACACGTATATGAGGCGAAACTGTCAAAGCTTTGCTTCTGAGTCAAACAGCAAGAATTTTCATCGTGCGGATTTCACGAAGCTGTCACCGCGTTCAAAAAATCCAATCAAAGGAAAGGCCTTGCCGCATCGCACAAACCGATTGTCACCAAGCTTCTTTTGCGTCTACACTCCGGAGTGGAGGAATATTCCATACAATCAGACGGGGCCAGGAGACTGATAATGGCAAAAAATGAGGGCCAGATCGTAATCAAGAAATATGCCAATCGCCGCCTATACAATACCGGCACCAGCACCTATGTGACGCTGGACGACCTGGCGGAGATGGTGAAGAAGGGCGAGGAATTCATCGTCCAGGACGCCAAGAGCGGTGAAGATATTACGCATTCGGTCCTGACACAGATCATTTTTGAACAGGAATCGAAGACCGGCAACACGCTACTGCCGATTTCCTTCCTCCGGCAGCTGATCGGCTATTACGGCGACCAGATGCAGATGGTGGTGCCGAGCTTCCTCGAGCACTCGATGCGCGCGTTTACCGAGCAGCAGACGCAGATGCGCGAGCAGATCAATCGCGCATTCGGCGAAACGCCGCTCGGCAAGAACCTGCAACTGCCCATGCAGATGGTCGAGGAACAGGTCCGCCGCAACACCGAAATGTTCCAGCAGGCCATGCAGATGTTCTCGCCCTTCATGAAGCCGCCGGCCAAGGAAAGCCGCAAGGCCGAAGCCAAGGACATCGACGAATTGAAGGAACAGCTCCGCGCCATGCAGAACAAGCTGGATAGCCTTTGATGCATGGCAACGCGCTCGTGAATTCTTGGAGAGTTTTACCCCCTGCGTCACTGACGTGACATCTCCCCCACAAGTGGGGAGATTGGTAACTTGCTGAATCCTCGCGCCTCAAGCGGATATCGAATCCGCGGAACTGCAGTTATCGGTTTGGTGAGAGCGGGCAGCATGCTCCCGATAATCTCCCCCTTTTGGGGGAGATGTCCCGAAAGGGACAAAGGGGGATATCAGAGCCGCACCATACCGCGAGGCGGCGTTTTTCCCCCCGTATAATCCACTTCAGCACCCCCCGATCAAAACCAAAAAGGCCGGCGAACCGCCAGCCTTTTCATCCATGCCATTAAGGCAGCGCTAGATTATGCGCTTTCCTTCGGCGTCAGAACCTGACGGCCGCGATACATGCCGGTCTTCAGGTCGATGTGGTGCGGACGACGCAGTTCGCCGGAGTTCTTGTCTTCGACGTAGGTCGGAGCCTTCAGGGCGTCAGCAGAGCGGCGCATACCGCGCTTGGACGGGCTCGTTTTTCTCTTCGGTACAGCCATTCTCGTTACTCCATGTACGGACGAAACATGTCCACGGCCAGCAAGGCGGCCGAAACAGACATGCATCAATTTCGGAAATTGGGCGGGCTTATACATGGCTTGCCGGGCTTTGACCAGTCCCAAATAGCATTTTTTGCCGGCCGCGCCAGATTCGCGGATATTCGAGGCCGAATCAGTCCTCATCCTCCGGCACGGTCCATGTTTCCTGCAATGCCGCTTCCTCCCATTTTTGCCAGGCAGGCAGCGCCTTCATAACAGCCATATAGTCCCGCGTATCCGCCGCAACCGCAATGTCGTACCGCTCTAAGCGGCTGACAACAGGGGCAAACATGGCATCCGCGCCGGAAAAGCTCCCGAACAGGAAAGGCCCACCTGAAACGGCTCTCGCCTCGCGCCAGATTGTTTCGATGCGCTCCACATCCGTCGTCACCGCATCTGGCAGCTCGCGGCGCGCGATCGGACGGCGCATGTTCATCGGGCAACTGTTACGCAGGGCACTGAAGCCCGAAATCATCTCCATGCTATAGGATCGCGCCAACGCACGCGCCTGGCGATCCCTCGGCAGAAGTCCGGCATCCGGGAAAAGCTCGGCCGCATATTCAATGATGGCGAAGGATTCCCATACCTTGAAACCACCGTGAACCAGCATCGGCACCTTGCCCGTCGGCGACACCTCACGAATGCGCGGATTTCCACCTGGAAAATCGAAAGGTATCAGCACCTCTTCAAAAGGAATGCCGCACCCTTCAAGAGCAAGCCACGGTCGAAACGACCAGGACGAATAGTTCTTGTTGCCGATATAGAGAGTGAGCTTGTCCACGATCATTGTTTCCTTTTCAGCGCCGGAATCCGAAGGGAAAGAATTATTTGAAATGATTCAAACCCGCCCTTACGTCACGGCCAAGGATGCCAGATGACGACAAGCCGATCGAACGACAAGTTCTGATATCAGTCATAAAGGCATTTGATATATGCGTCGGCATTGCGTGCGCGGCGCTGGATGAGCGAGGCGAGTTGGCTGAGGCCTCGTCCCGGCTTGCTTGCCACCCGATCGATCGGATTGGGAAGCGAGACGGCAAGAAGCGCCGCCTGACGTGCCGTAAGCTTGGAGGCCGGGACCTTGAAATGATAGCGTGCCGCCGCCTCGATGCCGTAAATGCCCGGTCCCCATTCGGCAACATTCAGATAGATTTCCATCATCCGGCGTTTCGACCACACGGCCGAGGCGGAGACCGCCAAAGGCAATTCCAGCGTCTTGCGCACGAAGGAGCGGCCGTTCCACAAAAACAGGTTCTTCACCGTCTGCATCGGGATCGTGCTGCCGCCGCGGGTGGATTTGCCGCTCAGCGTCTCCTCGACGAGAACCCGCATCTCCCCCCAATCGACGCCGCCGTGAAAGCAGAACTGACCGTCTTCCGAGACCATGACGGATTTCACCAGCACCGGCGCGATTTTCTCCAGCGGGACCCAGCGGCGGTCATATCCCTGAAAGGTGACGGCATCACCTATCATCAGGGTTGAGACAGGATGGATGAACGGCAGCAGGTAGAAGACGATGAAGACATAGGGGAGCAGCAAAAAGCCGATCAGGACGAGGACGATGCGCTGCCAGAACGGACGGTCCCTGAAGCGTGCCAACAGGGAGGAGCGTCGCGGCACCTCGGCTTCCTCCTCCTCACTGTCCGTCGATATGTCCAAATGCCTGACGTCCACGATCGCTCCATCCCGGCACGCCTTGATGTATCCGGGAAACGCTCTGATGCTGCATTCGTCATACCGTCTACGCAAAGCGATGACCAGAGTGCGACGCAATTCCCCACCTGGCTGTTGACAATTCTCGTTGCCAGCAACCGCCTCTCATGCCAAACAGCGGCCATGGACAGCACCGATACCTCATTCGAACAACGCCTCAAGGTCAATGCCGGTAGGACCGAAGCACTGCTGACCCGGCTGCTGGCCGACACCAGCCTCCATGACGAGATCACCCGCCCCGACAGGCTGCTGAGCGCGATGCGCCACGGCGTACTGAACGGCGGCAAGCGGCTGCGGCCCTTCCTGGTCATGGAATCGGCGGCCCTTCTCGGCGGCGATGCCGAGGCGGCACTGAGGGTCGGTGCCGCACTCGAATGCGTGCACTGCTATTCCCTCGTCCATGACGACCTGCCCGCGATGGACGACGATGATCTGCGACGCGGCCAGCCGACGGTGCATATCGCCTTCGATTACGCGACCGCAATCCTGGCGGGCGACAGCCTGCTGACCTACGCTTTCGACATCATCGCCGCCCCCGAGACGGAGCTGCCGGCGGATCGGAAAATGGCGCTCGTGCTGGCGCTGTCGCGCGCAGCTGGCATCGGCGGCATGGCCGGCGGCCAGGCGCTTGATCTCGCGGCCGAGAAGGAAGCGCCCGACGAAAAGGGTATCACCACGCTGCAGGCGATGAAGACGGGCGCGCTGATCCGCTTTGCCTGCGAGGCCGGCGCCATCATCGCTGGTGCTTCGGCCGAAGACCGCAAGCGCCTGCGGATCTTCGGTGAAAAGATCGGCCTTGCCTTCCAGCTCGCAGACGATCTTCTCGACCTCACCGCCGATGCCGTCACCATGGGCAAGGCAACCGGCAAGGATGCCGCCCGTGGCAAGGGCACGCTGGTCGCTCTGCACGGGCAGGAATGGGCCGAAACGACGCTCGCGAGGCTGGTGAAGGAAGCGGCTGACCTGCTGTCTGGCTATGGCGACAAGGCAGGCATCCTGACGGAAACCGCCCGCTTCATCGCGAACCGCAAGAGCTGATTCCGAAATACCGTCAATTGTGTTGCATGAGGGTGAGCCAGCCGCTCGGCAGCGGCTAACGGCCCATGGCCACGTTCAGCCATGGCCATTCATTCAGCCATGAAATGTCACCATCACAAGAATCCATAACTGCGCCGGGTGATTTCGGCCGCAATCTATGACACAGTCCCGTTCCGTATTGGCCTTTAGACGCTGAATTCTCCGCGACGGCCGACATCCCCGGGAAATCTTCCATGCACGAAACCCTTGCCTATCTTCCGCAGATCCTGCCGGCCTATATCGCCTACATCATTGCCGTCGTTAGCCCTGGCCCCGCCATCATGGCCATCATCGGCACCTCGATGACCCATGGCCGCAAAGCCGGCATGACGATTTCGCTCGGGATTTTCGGGGGATCAATGACCTGGGCGATTGCCGCAGCGGCAGGCCTTGCGACGCTACTGCAGACCTATGCGATGGCGCTGGAAGTTCTGAAGATCTTCGGTGGCATCTATCTGCTCTATCTCGCTTACAAGGCATTCCGTGCCGTACGCGCCCATGGCGAGCTGCAAACAGCCAAGATGGAACAGAAGGCGCCTAGCTTCAAATCGCTGATCCTGCGTGGCTACGGCATCCACGTGACCAATCCCAAGGCGATCTTCGCATGGCTCGCCATCATCGCGCTCGGCATGCCGCAGGGCGCGCCCGCTTCCGTAGCGGTGCTGATCATCGTCGTCTGCGGCACGACGGGTTTTCTGGCGTTTATGGGCTATGCGATCCTATTTTCGACATCGCATGCGCTCAAAGTATATCGCAATGCCCGCCGCTGGATCGAGGGCGCCATGGCCGGCTTCTATTGCTTTGCCGGCATCAAGCTGCTGACGAGCAATATCTAATCAGCCTCGGCTTTAAGCGGCGGATCACTCCGCCGCGACGTTCTTCCGACCGAATCGCTTTTCGATATAGTCAGTCACCAGTGCCTCGAAGTCCGAGGCGATGTTCGGGCCGCGCAGGGTCATGGCCTTTTGACCATCGATGAACACCGGCGCGGCCGGCGTCTCGCCGGTTCCGGGCAGCGAAATGCCGATGTCGGCATGCTTGCTTTCGCCCGGACCGTTGACGATGCAGCCCATGACAGCGACGTTCAGAGCTTCCACGCCCGGATATTTCTCGCGCCAGACCGGCATGTTCTTGCGGATATCGTTCTGGATGTTCTGCGCCAGTTCCTGGAAGACCGTCGACGTCGTTCGGCCGCAGCCGGGACAAGCCGCAACCACGGGGATGAACTGACGGAAGCCCATGACCTGCAGCAGTTCCTGCGCCACCTGCACTTCACGGGTGCGGTCGCCATTCGGTTCCGGCGTCAGCGAAACGCGGATCGTGTCGCCGATGCCATGCTGCAACACATAGCCCATGGCGGCGGACGAGGCGACGATGCCCTTCGAGCCCATGCCGGCCTCGGTGAGCCCGAGATGCAGCGCATGGTCGGAACGCTCCGACAGCATGGAGTAGACGGCAATGAGATCCTGTACCTGACTGACCTTGGCCGAGAGGATGATGCGGTTGCGCGGGAGGCCGATATCTTCCGCGAGACTCGCCGAGATCAGCGCAGACTGTACGATGGTCTCGCGCGTCACTTGCCGGGCCGAGAGCGGCGAACCTTCGGCGGCATTCTTGTCCATCAGCGCGGTCAGAAGATCCTGATCGAGCGAGCCCCAATTGACGCCGATGCGCACCGGCTTGTCGTAGCGGATCGCCATCTCGATGATTTCGGCGAACTGCTTGTCCTTCTTGTCCTTGAAGCCGACATTGCCGGGATTGATGCGATATTTCGCCAGCGCCTCGGCGCAAGCCGGATGATCGGCGAGCAGCTTGTGGCCGATATAATGGAAATCGCCGATCAGCGGCACGTCCATGCCGAGGCGCAGCAGCCGCTCGCGGATCTTCGGCACGGCGGCAGCGCTTTCATCGCGATCGACGGTGATGCGCACGAGTTCCGAGCCGGCTTTGTAGAGGGCGGCGACCTGGGCGACGGTCGAATCGATATCTGCCGTGTCGGTATTGGTCATGGACTGCACGACGACGGGGGCACCGCCGCCAACGATCACGCCGCCGACATCGACGGCAACGGAGGAACGGCGCGGTTTCGGATCGAAATCGGTGGCGGACGACATGGAAAGCTCTCGCAGGCCTCGAAAATGGGTGTCTTTCAGGTGGATCACAGAGCGGTCGTTGTCAACCGCCACGACAATCTCTTTTGATCGGACTGCCCTCAACCGTTACCGGGCAAAAGCGACGAAATTAGTGCTTGGCGTCCCCGATGCCGTCGGCGTAGCGCGCCAGCGATGACAATGCCAGCACCACAAGCAGCAGCACCGGTAGCGCCATCAGGACTGGCGAGAAGCCGACATGCTCGGCGGCAAAGCCTATCGCCGACGGCGCAACCAGCATACCGGAATAGCCGAGCGTCGTGACGACCGAAATGGCGATGCCCGGCTGCAGGCCCGGAATATTGCCGGCGGCCGAAAAGGCGATCGGCACCATGTTGGAAATGCCGATGCCGCAGAGCGCAAAGCCGAGAATTGCGATTTCCGCGTTCGGCGCCAGCGCCGCCGCCAGCATGCCAACGATGGCGAAGACCGTGCAGACCCGCAGCGTCCTGACGGCCCCTAGCCAATCGCGGACGAAATCGCCGGCAAAACGCATGGTCGCCATGGTGGCGGAGAAAGCGGCGTAGCCGAAGCCGGAGAGCGCCACTGAGGCGCCCTTTTCCTGGCTGAGATAGAGCGCGCTCCAATCCAGAACCGCGCCTTCCGGTACCATGCAGAAGAGCGCGACGATGCCGAGCAGCCAGGGCAGCGGGATCATCGGCAGCTTTGCCTTCGGCTTGGCCTCATCATGATGCGGTTGATCGCCAAGCACCATAGGCCAGGCAATGGCGAGGAAAAGCACGGCGATCGCAGTCGAGGCTTCGGCATGGCCGAGAATGCCCCAGCGCGAAATCAGCAGCCCGCCGATCGCCGCGCCCAAAAGGCCGCCCAGGCTCCAGAAGGCATGGCAGGAGGACATGATCGCCCGGCGCATGGATTTTTCGACCGAGACGGCATTGGCATTCATGGCCACATCCATGGCGCCGATGAAACCGCCGAAGAGAAAAAGCGCGATCGCCGCCGTCCAGACATTCGGCGCCAACGTCAGCGCCAGGATCATCGGCAGCAGCAGCACAGCAAAGGCCTGCACGACGACGCGCGAGCCGCGCACGGCGATCTGCGCGCCGGCGAGCGGCATCATGACGAGGGAGCCGACGCCGAAGATGAGGATCATCAGGCCGAGCTCGAATTTCGTCAGTTGCAGCCGCTCGGCGAATTCGGGAATTTTCGGTGCCCAGCATCCGACCATGAAGCCGTTCATGAGAAACATCAGCGACACCGCAGCACGTGATTTGGTGAAAAACGGGCTCCTACGCTCCTTCAAGCCCTCCATTCTCGTCCCGTTGTCCATGAAAATTCCTCCAAATTCGCGCCGCAGTCTATTTAAATCGATTAAAATCTCAACGATCGAAAAAGTTGAAGCGGTCACATTTCATCTCCGTCTGTTAAAGCGGAGGCAAAGACACCACAACCCGAATAAATCATTCGCATGTGCACGCCATCGGCAAAATGTTCTATTGACGCCGAAAAAGTAGGCTCCTATCGGTTGAGACCTGAAAGATTCTTTGGTCGGCCCAAGCCGGGTCATCCTCTGGTGCATCCCCGTGAAAAACTCCATCGGCTATGGCATCCTGCTTACGGTGTTTGCCTACATGCTGTTCACCGCCCACGATTCGGCGGTGAAGCTGCTCGTCGCCTCCATTCCCGTCTGGCAGGTCCTGTTCATCCGAAGCTGCACCATTCTTGCCGGCTGCTTCGTCTTCGAAGGGCCTTCGCTCGTCCATAAGGTGGCGCGCTCGCCGATCATTAAGCCGATGATCGTGCGCAGCATCATCATCCTGATCGCCTGGATTTCCTATTATTCGGCGGCGTCCTATCTGCAGCTCGCCGAGGTAACGACGCTCTACTACGCCGCTCCGATCGTCGGCACGATTCTGGCAACCATCGTGCTGCGCGAAAAGGTCACCTTCGCCCGCTGGATGGCGGTCGGCGTCGGCTTTTGCGGCGTGGTGATCGCCTCCAATCCCGTGGGGCTGTCGATTTCCTGGCCGGTCTATCTGGCGCTGCAGGCCGCCGTCCTCTGGGCATGCGGCATGGTGCTCCTGCGCAAGACGGCGCTGCACGAGAAGAGCCATATCCAGATGGCCGTCTCCAACATCATGTTCATCATCCTGACCGCCGGCATGGCGATCATCCACTGGCACACGCCGACGCCGCTCCAGATCGTCCTGCTCGCTTTGACCGGCATCATCGCCGGCGCCGGTCAGCTCGCCCTCTTCGAAGGCATGCGCCAGGCACCCGTCTCGGTGCTGGCACCGTTCGAATACACCTCCCTCGTCTGGGCCTTCCTGCTCGGCTACCTCATCTGGGGCGACATCCCCGGCGCCAACACCTTCATCGGCGCTATCCTAATCCTCAGCGCCGGCTTCATCATCATTATCAGCGAACGAATGAAGCGGCGAACGGCCGCGGCTTGATGGTCGCCGACCCGCAGCGAGACGCTGGGTTTCACCCCACCGGAGCGACAGTCGGCTCGATGGGTTTCGGCTGCCGCATCAGAAGAGCCTGCATCGGCCGCTCGAAGAACTTAAGAAGCACCACCGAGATCCCGATCGTGCAAAGCGTGACCAGCGCCAATATTCCCGTCACAACGGGCAGGGAGAGGTGCTTGCCCAGCAATTTAACCGGAAGCTGAAACGTGTAGGGATGAACGAGATAGAGCGAGTAGGACGCATCTCCCAGCAGAACCAGAATGGCCCAAAGTTTCCCGGACGGCAGCCGCATGAGCAGGAAGCCCGAGACGAACAGGACCGCAAAGAGACTTGAGACAAAGAGACTGGGGCCGGCGAGTGTCACGATGAAGAAGTAAGCCCCGCATGCCAGGAGAACGAGCACAAAGGCGGCGACGTTCGATCCGCTCCTGATGGCGCTGTAAGCCGAATATGCCTTGTGAAGCATCATGCCGAGAACGAATTCGATCAATATCGGATTTGTATAGAAACGCCATTCGACAGATCCCGCGGGCCAAATCGCATGCAGCGCGATCAGGAAGAGGATGGCTGCGGAGGCGAACCAGGTTGCCCTGGCGCCAAAGATCAGGCAGGCGCCGTAGATCAGGTAGAAAAACACCTCGTAACAAAGCGTCCAGCCCAGGAAAAGGATCGGTTGTACGGCGCCCCCGCTTTTCTGATAAGGGATGAAAAGTAGAGATTTGATGACCGTGTCGACGGTCACCACAGTCGAATTGAGCAGGTTGGGCTTCACGAGCGCGATCAAGACGATCACCAGCGTCAGCAACCAATAAAGCGGAACTATTCTCGCAACGCGCTTGCGTGCGAAATAGACAAGCCCGCGTCCCGGATCGGAGGAATAACTGATGATGAAGCCGCTCAGAACGAAGAAAATGTCGACGCCGGCCGCACCCATGTCGAAATAATTGCGATCGACATGGTACTCGAGCACAAGGGTGCGTCCGAAATGAAAGAGAACAACGGAGAAGGCGGCCACAAACCGAAGAAACTGGAGAGAGTCCAATTGTTTCGAGTTTGACCGCGGAATGGAAAGCACCTGCTCGTCAACCATGACGGCCTCGATCCGCTTTGATTGCTTGTTCCAACACATCCGCCATCGCTGCCTGGGTGCTGCGGCTTGGATGCCAGTTGCATCCAAAATCCTTCGGTTTAACGCGTAAATTCAGATATCGGAGGCGGCTTTCGCCTTTCGCGACGCTCGTCTGGACGACGGCCTTGATTGCTTTCTCGGCCGTATCGAAATCCTTCTGAGACATCATCGGCCCGAGCGCGGCATAGAAATACGCTTTTGGAAATTGATATCTGAGCTTGGAGAGAAGCTTGGCATATTCTCCGCCGAAATCGTCGGGATTCTTGCCGTCCGAAAAATCGTTCGTCCCCAGATTGATGACGACCGTGGAAACGCGCTCGTCAGGAAGACCGGGCGCACCGCTTCTCAACAGCGTCCCATTGTCGATGACGTCAAGCATGGTTTTCGTGCCCTTGCGAGCACGCGAAAGGCCGCTTCCCGAAACCGCGAGCGTTGTAAGCTCCATCCCGAGGCTACGCGCGGCGAGAGCGGCATATGTCAGATATTGATTTTCAGTTCCGGGAGTGAATTTGCATCCGGGACCGACACCTTCGACGCCGTAGCCTGCAGTGATGGAGTCTCCTATTGCCACAATCTCTTCGGTCGATGCCTCCGCTGGAAGGAACGACCCGTCGGTTTCGGCGGAAACGAATGTGGTATCGCCAACCCATCCCTCGGTGCGGCGCGTCGCGCGAACGCTATGGACGCCTTGCTGCAAGCCATCGGCAAGCTGATATCGGTGTTGCCCCGCCTGCAGATCAAGGCGCTGGGGAACGCCGTCCAATTCGATCTCCAGGCTGTTTTGCCCGGGATCAACGAGGGTAACCGAGAGCGAAGTGCCTTCGAAACGCAGCGCAAAGCCGCTGCCGGGCCAGCCAAAAGCCGCATCGCTGGCCGCAACGCGACCGACCCATTTCGACGGCCGCTCGATCGTTTCCGCCGCAAAGGTCGGCATGAATGTTGACACGCTCAGAAGAATTGACGCAGCCACGACGTGAAGCTCACGAACCGGCCAAGGCCGCCAGCGCGCAATGATGGGCAATTCGTCACCTCTTCGGGCTGTGTCAGATCAATTCCTGCACTGCAATTCCTAATAGAAACGCATTTTGATTGCCGCCCGCGTCCCCCGGAAAACCGACTGGAGGCATTGATAGCGCGCATGCCCTGCATGAATAATGCCGCACCAAAGACACAACCAGATGCTGCAATAGGCAACATTGAGAAAAATGGAGCAACATTGGGAGAAGTAGGGCAACATCGAGAATTGTCACTATGCTGCACCGCCACATTGGTCAGCAATTATCGACCGAGATGGAAGCCTCGCCTCTCTTGATGGCTCGATCCGCTGTTCTTTGAGAAAAATATTCGCAATTGCCCATTTATCTCGCAGTTTTCTACGCTTTCGCGATGCAATTTTTCTGCGATGTATGCGACATTGAATGAAACCGCTCCAGAAACGGAAGAGAACGATGAACTGGTTGAAGACTGTTGCCGCCGCCGCCCTCGTGCAGGCTGCGTTCCTGCTCCCCGCCCATGCCGGCGAAAACCTCAAGGCGATCCAGTCGGCCGGCGTATTCAAGGTCGGCACGGAAGGGACCTACGCGCCCTTCACCTTTCATGACGAGAGCGGCAAGCTGACCGGCTTCGATGTCGAGATCGCCGAGGCGATTGCCGCCAAGCTCGGCGTCAAGGTGCAGTTTCTGGAAGGCAAGTGGGATGGCCTGATCGCCGGTCTCGACGCCAACCGCTACGACGCCGTCATCAACGAAGTCGGCGTCACCGAAGCGCGCAAGAAGAAGTATGACTTCTCCGAGCCCTATATCGCCTCCAAGGCCGTGCTGATCGTCAAGGACAGCAATACCGATATCAAGGATTTCGTCGATCTCAAGGGTAAGAAGGCCGCACAGTCGCTGACCAGCAACTTCGGCAAGCTCGCAACCGAATCCGGCGCCGAACTCGTCGGTACCGACGGTTTCGACCAGTCGATCCAGCTCGTGCTGACCGGCCGCGCCGATGCGACCATCAACGACAGCCTCTCCTTCCTCGATTTCAAGAAGCACAAGCCCGACGCTCCGGTGAAAATCGTCGCCCAGCAAGCCAATGCCGATTTCTCGGCCGTCATCATTCGCAAGGGCGAGCCGGAGCTGCTTGCTGCGATCAACAAGGCGCTGGCCGATATCAAGGCTGACGGCACCTATGACAAGATCTCCAAGAAATACTTCGGACAGGACGTTTCGAAGTAAGAAGGCATAGGCAGAGACATAAAACTGTGAAAAAGATGCGTCCGGGGTCACCTCCGGACGCATTCTGTTATCGAAAGGCTTCTCCTTGGAGCATTGGCTGCAACTGATGTGGGAGTCACTGGGCACGCTGCTTTGGGCGGGGCTCGTCTTCACCATCCCGCTCACCTTGATCACCTTCGTCCTTGGCCTTCTGCTCGGCCTGCTCACCGCCGTCGTCAGGCTGTTTGCCCCGGCGCCGTTCGTGGCCATCGCCCGCTTCTATGTCTGGGTGATCCGCGGCACGCCGCTTCTGGTGCAGCTCTTCGTCATTTTCTACGGCCTGCCGAGCCTCGGCATCCTGCTCGACGCTTTTCCGGCAGCCATCATCGGCTTTACGCTGAGCGTCGGGGCCTATACGTCCGAGATCATCCGCGCCGTCATTTCCTCTGTGCCAAAGGGCCAGTGGGAAGCCGCCTATTCGATCGGCATGAACTGGCGCCAGGCCATGAGCCGCACCATCCTCCCCCAGGCAGCCCGCGTCGCCGTGCCGCCGCTGTCGAACACCTTCATTTCGCTGGTCAAGGATACCTCGCTTGCCGCCGCCATCACCGTGCCGGAGCTGTTTCAGGCCGCGCAGCGTATCGTGGCGACGACCTATGAGCCGCTGATCCTCTATATCGAGGCCGCCATCATCTATCTCGTGCTCAGCACCTTTCTTTCGACGCTGCAGGGCTACCTCGAACGCCGCTTCGCCCGCTCTGGCGGCACGCTGGAGGCACAGGCATGATCGAGCTTTCGCATATCGAAAAGCGCTTCGGCGACATTGTCATCCTCAGGGATATCAGCCTGATGATCCCCGAGGGAACGGTGACGGCACTTGTGGGACCTTCGGGCGGCGGCAAGAGCACGCTGCTTCGCTGCATCAACCTTTTGGAAATCCCAACCGCCGGAACGATCCGCATCGGCGAGGAGACGGCTACCTTCCAGCCGGGCAAGAAGCCGTCCTGGCAGGACATCCAGAAGATCCGCCGCCAGACGGGCATGGTCTTCCAGAATTTCCAGCTCTTTCCGCATCAGACCGCAATCCAGAACGTCATGGAGGGCCTGACGACCGTGCTGCGCTGGCCTCAGGACAAGGCCCGCGCCCGCGCCGTCGAGCTTCTGACCAAGGTCGGCATGGCACACAAGATCGATGCCTGGCCCTCGACGCTCTCGGGCGGCCAGCAGCAGCGTGTCGCCATCGCCCGGGCGCTCGCCCCCTCGCCGCGCGTGCTGCTCTGCGACGAACCGACCTCGGCGCTCGATCCGGAACTGGCGGCCGAAGTGGTCGACGTGCTGGGCAAGCTCGCCAACGAAGGCACGACCATGGTCATGGCGACGCACGACCTGCGCCTCGCCTCGAAGATCGCCAACAACGTCGTGTTCCTGGAGGCGGGCAACATCGTCGAGACAGGCTCTTCGCGCAATATCTTCTCCAATCCGGCACAGGAGCGGACGAAGCAATTCATCTCGACACTGAATTCCGGGCTCAGCTACGATATTTGAACCGCCGGCCCACATCGAAAGCGATCCTGCCTTGGAGCAGGCCGCGCATTGACGCTGGGCCGCTTTGCGGTTAGCTCTAATGCCATGAACACGGCACTCGTTCTCGTAGTGGTAGGAAGGCGCATGGGCAGGATGGTGTAACCATCCGGCGAAAGCACCCATGCGCGGTAAGCAGGCTCCTGACGGGGCCTTTTTTATCGCCTGAAATCCTGGCTGCACCCCGTCAGATCTCCCTCGACTTCCCACTCACACGACGGACAAAGCCATGACGCGCACCGAAAGCAGCATCGACCATTCAGCCAAGCAATCAACCGACGACACGACCACCGAAAGAGCCGCCGCACCGCCGCGGCTGATAACCCTCATCCTGCTCTCGGCGCTCGCCGTGCTGCCTGTTAACATGATCCTGCCGTCGCTGCCGAAGATCGCAGCAGCATTCCATGCCGATTTCGCTCTCGTGAACCTATCGGTTGCCGGCTTTTCCATTGTCACCGCGTCCCTTGAGGCTATCGGTGGCGCGATATCGGATCGGTTCGGCCGCCGGCCGGTCGTCCTGACGGCGCTCTCGATCTTCATCGTCGCTTCGATTGGCTGCGTTCTCGCGCCGAATATCGGCATCTTCCTGCTATGCCGCATGATGCAGGCCTGCATCGGACCGTGCTATTCCGTCGCCCTCGTCATCATCAAGGAAACATCCGACGAGCGCCAGGCTGCCAGCAAGTTCGGCTATCTCGCCATGGGATGGGCATTGGCGCCGATGGTCGGCCCTCTGTTCGGTGGATCTTTGGATGAGCTTTTCGGCTGGCGGGCAAGCTTCATCGTCCTTGCGATCTTCGGCATTGCCGCCTTCTTTCTGTCCCTGCATGAACTGAAGGGATCGAAAGCGCCGGCGTCAGCCGCGCGCGGAAACTATCTTGCCTCCTATGCCCTGCTTTTGCGTTCGGCGCGCTTCTGGGCGTATACGCTCTGCATGGCGTGCTCGATGGGCGTGCTCTACATCTTTCTCGGCGGAGCGCCGCTGACGATAGGCGATGCGCTCGGCGGTTCGAGCGCCAAGCTTGGCTTCTACATGGGCCTCGTTCCGGCCGGCTTCATTCTCGGCAGCTATCTGGCTGGCCGCCATGGCGCAAGAATCCCGCTCGGCACGATCCTCGTCATCGCGCGGTTACTGACCTGCATTGGTCTGTCAATCGGGCTTGCCTTGTCGCTATCGGGCATGGTTGAGGTTCTGGCACTCTTCGGCCCCTGCATCTTCATCGGCATCGGCAACGGCCTCACCATGCCGGCCGCCAATAGCGGCGCCATGTCGGTCAGGTCGGATATTGTGGGAACGGCAGCAGGCCTCGCCGCTGCCATGCGGATTGCTGGCGGCGCGCTCATCGGCTCGATCGGCGGTCTGTTCATTGCACGATCGCCAACGATCCATACGCTCTTCGCCTTGATGCTGGCATCCGCTGTACTCGCGCTAGTGGCGGCAGTCTGGGCTGCGTTGATCGAAAAACGGAGGTAGCTGGCTCCTATCAGATGCGCTTGCTCATATGGACAAGGAACCCATCTTTCAGCGGCTCCTCGCGGTCGATCGCATAACCGTGTCGGAGATAGAGCTGCACATTCTCGGTAAAGCGCTTGTTGGTGTAGAGTCGGATATCGTCGACGCCGAGCTCGGCCGCGACCTGCTCGGCATGAACTAGCAGTTTCCTGCCGATGCCCTGTCCCTGATGTCGCGGCGAGACGGCGACGTTCTCGATCAACAGGTTATCCTCTCTCGGCACCATCTCGATCAACGCCAAAAGCTCACCATTGGCCTCAAAGAGATCGATACGATGCTTGCGCACGGCCTCCGCATAATCTGCTGTCATCGGCAGTGGTTCTCGGCCGATGAGAGGCACCCACTTACCATAGGCCTCGCGTGTCAGCGCCCGAATTGCGTCGACATCGGCATTTGTCGCCGCCCGCAAGGAAAATGCTCTCGTCATGCCTCCGCCTCCTCGACCTGGCTACCATGATCCGACACGAAAGCTATGGAATTCTTCGTCGCGTTCGCACATGGAGAGCCGATCTCGGATACCCGCGACCAAAGCTCCCGTCTGCAATAGGCGGCCAGATTCGGCCGCCTTCATATCTCAGCGAAGCTTGGATTATGCGCCGTAGACGACGAGCAGATCCTTGGCGTCGATCTGGTCGCCGGCGCGCACCAGCACCTCGGAGATCGTGCCATCCTTTTCGGCGTGCAGCGCCGTCTCCATCTTCATGGCCTCGATGGAAACAAGCACGTCGCCGGCCTTGATCGCCTGGCCGGGCGAGACGAAGACCGTGGAGATGACGCCCGGCATCGGCGCGCCGACATGGGCGGCATTGCCGGTTTCCGCCTTGCGGCGCACGGCACTGCCGGAAGCCCCATGGGCGCGATCCGGCACCTTGATGCGGCGCGGCTGGCCATTGAGCTCGAAGAATACCGTCACCATGCCTTTCTCGTCGGTCGCCGTCATCGCCTGGTTAACGATGACGAGCGTCTTGCCCTTCTCGATCTCGGCAAAGAGCTCATCACCTTCCTTGAGACCATAGAAGTAGGCCGGCGTCGGCAGCACCGAGACCGGGCCGTAGGTGTCGGCGGCCAGCGCGTAATCGGTGAAGACCTTCGGATACATCAGGTAGGAGGCGAATTCGAAATCGTCGACCTTGCGCTCCAGCTTGGTCTCGATGACCTTCCGCTCCGCATCGAGATCGGCCTCGGCAAGCAGGGAACCGGGGCGGACGGTATAGGGTTTGTCGCCCTTCAGCGCCTTCTTCTGCAGCGCTTGCGGCCATCCGGACGGCGGCTGGCCGAGATCGCCCTTCAGCATGGAGACGACCGAATCCGGGAAGGCGATATCCTTGGCCGGGTTTTCAACATCGGTGACCGTCAGGTCC
The DNA here is from genome assembly GCF_057784455.1 of Martinezella sp. CNPSo 3890. NCBI lineage: Bacteria > Pseudomonadati > Pseudomonadota > Alphaproteobacteria > Hyphomicrobiales > Rhizobiaceae > Martinezella > Martinezella sp. CNPSo 3890. The sequence goes on from NZ_JBXSOR010000015.1 coordinate 140,492, forward strand.
TGGCTGACCATCATCAGCGCCATGTCGCCGACCACCTTGGACGACGGCGTTACCTTGACAATATCGCCGAACATCTGGTTCGCATCGGCATAGGCCTGCGCCACCTGGTGCCAGCGGGTCTCAAGCCCGAGCGAGCGGGCCTGCTCCTTGAGGTTGGTGAATTGGCCGCCGGGCATTTCGTGCAGATAGACTTCCGAGGCCGGTCCCTTGAGATCGCTTTCGAAGGCGGCGTACTGATGGCGCACGGCTTCCCAGTAGAAGGAGATGCGGCGGATCCATTCGGGGTCGAGGCCCGGATCACGCTCGGAGCCCTTGAGGGCTTCGACGATCGAGCCGAGGCAAGGCTGCGAGGTATTGCCCGACAGCGCATCCATCGCGGCATCCACGGCATCGACGCCGGCATCGACGGCGGCAAGCACGGTCGCAGCGGCAATGCCCGAGGTATCATGCGTATGGAAGTGGATCGGCAGGCCTGTCGCCTCGCGTAGCGCCTTGAACAGTACCTTGGCGGCAGCCGGCTTCAGCAAGCCCGCCATATCCTTCAGCGCGATGATATGAGCGCCGGCCTTTTCCAGCTCGACGGCGAGATCGGTATAATATTTCAGGTCGTACTTCGGCCGCGCCGAATTGAGGATGTCGCCCGTGTAGCAGATCGCCGCTTCGCAGAGCTTGTTCTCCTCGGCAACCGCATCCATCGACACGCGCATGTTCTCGACCCAGTTCAAGCAGTCGAAGACGCGGAAGAGATCGACGCCGCCCTTGGCCGCCTGGCGGACGAAGTATTTCACGACATTGTCGGGATAATTGGTATAGCCGACGCCGTTGGCGCCGCGCAGCAGCATTTGCAGCAGCAGGTTCGGCGCGCCCTCGCGGATCAGCGCCAGACGCTCCCATGGATCTTCCGTCAGGAAGCGCATGGAGACGTCGAAGGTGGCGCCGCCCCAGCATTCCAATGACAGAAGCTGCGGCAGGGCGCGCGCATAGGTGCCGGCGATGCTGGCGATGTCATAGGTGCGCATGCGGGTCGCAAGCAGCGACTGATGGCCGTCGCGCATCGTCGTGTCTGTCATCAGCACGCGCTTCTCGTTGCGCATCCACTCGGCGAATTTCTGCGGGCCGAGCTTGTCGAGGAGCTGCTTGGTGCCGTCGGGGATATTGCTGTCTATATAGGGCAACACTGGCTGCGCCACCTTGGGCGAAGGTACTGGACGGCCGCGCGTTTCCGGATGGCCGTTGACCGTGACATCGGCGAGATAGGTCAGAAGCTTCGTGGCGCGGTCCTGGCGCTTGACCTGCTGGAACAGTTCCGGCGTCGAATCGATGAAGCGCGTCGTGTAGCTGTTGTCACGGAATTTCTCGTGCGTGATGATCGCTTCGAGGAATGTCAGGTTCGTCGCGACACCGCGGATGCGGAATTCGCGCAGCGCACGGTACATGCGGGCGATCGCCTCTTGCGGGTTCGGCGCCCAGGCCGTCACCTTCACCAGCAGCGGGTCATAATAACGGGTGATGATCGCGCCGGTATAGGAGGTGCCGCCGTCGAGACGGATGCCGAAGCCGGACGCAGAACGATAGGCGGTGATGCGGCCATAATCCGGAATGAAATTGTGCTCCGGATCTTCCGTCGTCACGCGGCACTGCAGCGCATGGCCGTTGAGTCGAATGTCTTCCTGCTTCGGAACGCCCGATTCCGGGGTGCCGATGGCAAAGCCGTCGAGAATATGAATCTGCGCCTTGACGATATCGATGCCGGTGACGACTTCGGTCACCGTATGCTCGACCTGAATGCGCGGATTGACTTCGATGAAGTAGAATTTGCCGGTATCGGCATCCATCAGATATTCGACGGTGCCGGCACCGACATAATTCGTCGCCTTGGCGATCTTCAGCGAATAGGCGGCCAGTTCCTGACGCTGCGCATCGGTGAGATAGGGGGCCGGCGCACGCTCGACGACCTTCTGGTTGCGCCGCTGAACCGAACAGTCACGTTCGAACAGATGCACGACATTGCCATGCGTGTCGCCGAGAATCTGGCTTTCGACATGGCGGGCACGCTCGACGAGCTTTTCGAGATAGACCTCGTCCTTGCCGAAGGCGGCCTTCGCCTCGCGCTTGGCTTCCGTCACTTCCTTGGCAAGGTCTGCCTCGGAGCGGATGACGCGCATGCCGCGGCCGCCGCCACCCCAGGAGGCTTTGAGCATGACCGGATAGCCGATCTCGGCCGCCATCTTGGCGACTTCCTTCATATCGTCAGGCAAGGGATCGGTTGCCGGCACGACAGGCACGCCGACCGAGATCGCAAGATTGCGGGCGGCCACCTTGTTGCCGAGCTGGCGCATCGTATCGGCGCGCGGGCCGATGAAGATGATGCCGGCGGCATCGCATGCATCGACGAATTCCGGGCTTTCCGACAGCAGGCCGTAACCTGGATGGATGGCATCGGCGCCGGAAAGCTTGGCAACGCGGATGATCTCGTCGATCGACAGATAGCTCTCGATCGGCCCGAGATCGCGGGCAAGATGTGGACCGCGGCCGACCTGATAGCTCTCGTCGGCCTTGAAGCGATGCAGCGCGAGTTTGTCTTCCTCGGCCCAGATGGCCACCGTTTTTATGCCAAGCTCGTTGGCGGCGCGGAATACGCGGATGGCGATTTCGGAACGGTTGGCAACCAGGATCTTGGATATGGGCAATACTGTCTCCTCACGGCATCGAAACGGGCAATGCTGCACCCGCGAAGAGAATTCTTAACTTCTTGTCACAGGAAGTTCAATTTCTCCTGCGACATCCGACATCAAAATAGTTGCCGTTACGGAATAAGTCCGTTTCTGAAAGCGATGGCAACAATGTGCTGCCGATTTCTGGCCTTCAGCTTGTCCTGGATACTGTTCATGTACCAGTCGACGGTATGATTGGAGATCGTCAGCAGCCGGCTGATCTCGATCGACGTCATGCCGTCGGCCAGATGGTTGAGCACCTCCATCTCGCGTTTGGTCAGTTTCAGATCGGCTTTCTCCTGTTCCTCGAGCAATTGCGCTTCGTCGCGCAGCTCTAGCAGCCGCCAGAAGGCCTTTCTGGCCACGGCATCGAAGAGCGAAAGCTCGGTCGGGGAAAGATCGACCGCCTCACCGCCGATCGTCATGCTGCCGAGCAGACCGCTTCGTCCGTGAATCGGAAAAATATAGCCGTCGATAAGCCCGTTGGCACGAGCATCCGCCATCATCTGCTCCATCCGGCGCCGGAGCGGGTCCGATTTGTGCGCAGCCACGGCATCCCTCCAGCGGAAGGGGCGCTGTGCCCTGGTGGCATAGCGCGCCACCGGATCGACGAGCATGTATCTCTTGCGGACATAGGTCAGCGGCCATTGATCGGGCCAGCGGCCTGCCAGCATGAAGTTGGCGATATCGACATTCGGCCTCGTCTGCCGCAGCAGACCGTAGAAATCGAATTTGTAGGAACGGAGCACAAGCTCAAGCTCGGCCACGACATCCTTTGTACGCTCGCATTCTTCGATAACCACAAGCAATTCTATTAGCGAATGGATATTCACATTTACCCCTCGGCCTCGCAGCCTGAATTATTGGCGGACGAGCATTGCCACCCTGCTCGCCTGGCCCCATAGCGCGCTTAATCGCCGGCAACATACTCAGGCCGGCGCGAAATTGAACGCCTTTGGCGATTTTTTTACCATTCAACCGTGAATGGCCGCGCTCGGCGTGACTTAATAGTAACGGATGATGTCGCGGCAGGGTCGTCCCCAAATTGTCACATTTCTGCGGCGGCCGATAGCACCTCGCTGCGACAGCACGCGTCAGGCGGGAAATTCCCTTGAAAAAACAGCTTCAGATTCCGTTAATCGCCGGTTCAGGTACCGATCTGTAGTGTCGCAGCATTCCGAGTTTTGCTGATGCAAAGAGGGTGCCTGACGTGTCACTGTTCAAAGTCTATGCAAGAGCCCTGAAGTATCTTGGCGCGTATCGCTACCGCGTTTGGATGGTGGTGGTCGCAAACATCGCGCTTGCGATGACCACCATCTATGAACCGGTCCTGTTCGGCCGTATCTTCGACGCCATTGCCAAGAAAGAAGCCGTCACGCCGACGATGATGCTGTGGGCGGGCTTCGCCGTCTTCAGTGCTGTCGCCTTCATCGTTGTGTCCCGCGAGGCCGACCGCCTTGCGCATGGCCGCCGCGCCTCCCTGCTCACCGAAGCATTCGGCCGCATCATCTCGATGCCGCTGTCCTGGCATAGCCAGCGCGGCACCGCAAGCGCGCTGAACACGCTGCTTCGCGCCTGCGAAGCGCTGTTCGGCCTGTGGCTGGAATTCATGCGCAACCACCTCACGACCGCCGTCGCGCTCGTCATCATGATCCCGACCGCCATGGCCATGGACCTGCGACTGTCCGCGGTCCTCGTCCTGCTCGGCGTCTTCTACTGGATCATCGGCCGTCTGGTCATGAACCGCACAAAGGATGGCCAGAGCTCGGTCGAGAGCCATTACAACACCGTCTTCTCGCATGTGAGCGACTCGATCAGCAACGTTTCGGTGCTGCACAGCTATAACCGCATCGAAGCCGAAACCAAGGCACTGAAGTCCTTCACCGAGCGCCTGCTGCAGGCTCAGTATCCGGTGCTCGACTGGTGGGCTCTTGCCGGCGCGCTGAATCGCACGGCCTCGACTGTCGCCATGATGGCGATCTTGATGATCGGCACCATTCTGGTCCAGGACGGCAGCCTGAGCCTTGGCGCGCTCATCACCTTCATCGCCTTTGCCAACGTGCTGATCGGCCGCCTGGAGCAGCTGCGCAACTTCGCCAACCAGATTTTCGAAGCTCGCGCCAAGCTTGAAGACTTCTACACGCTGGAAGATTCGGTTCGCGACCGCGAAGAGCCGGCCGGCCTTGCCGAAATCAAGGACGTCAAGGGCGAAGTGGAGTTCCGCGACGTATCCTTCGGCTTCGCCAACTCGTCGCAGGGCCTGCACGACATCTCCTTCAAGGTGAAGGCTGGCCAGACCGTCGCCATCGTCGGCCCGACGGGCGCCGGCAAGACGACGCTCGTCAACCTGCTGCAGCGTGTCTTCGATCCGCAGAAGGGCCAGATCCTCGTCGACGGTCACGACATCACCAAGGTGACCCGCAAGTCGCTGCGCCGCTTCATCGCCACCGTCTTCCAGGATGCCGGCCTGCTGAACCGCTCGATCAGCGACAACATCCGCCTCGGCCGTGAAGGTGCGACGCAGGAGGAAATGATCCGCGCAGCCCAGGCCGCCGCCGCCAACGACTTCATCGAAACCCGCGAAGGCGGCTACGATACCCGCGTCGGCGAGCGTGGCAACAAGCTCTCGGGTGGCGAACGCCAGCGTATCGCGATCGCCCGCGCCATCCTCAAGGATGCGCCGATCCTGGTGCTCGACGAAGCGACCAGTGCGCTCGACGTCGAAACCGAAAACCGGGTCAAGACGGCGATCGACAACTTGCGCCAGAACCGCACGACCTTCATCATCGCGCATCGCCTGTCGACGGTCCGCGAGGCGGATATGGTCCTCTTCCTGGACAACGGCCGCATCATCGAGAATGGCAGCTTCAACGAGCTCAGCCAGAGCAACGGCCGCTTCGCCGCCTTGCTGCGCGCCAGCGGTATCCTGACGGACGAGGAAGTCCGCAAGGCACACACAACGGAAAGCGAAGCCGCCTGATCTTCGCAAGGGGCCCAAGATCAAAGCCGGGAGAGCGATGCTCTCCCGGCTTTTTTGCTGTTGAGGCTGTGGGCGAACGATATTTGTGAAACAAGCGCCAACCGGAGTTCTGCTCTGGTTATAATGTTTTCGCGAAGAAATTATAATTGATGCAATCGTTGACGCCGGCAAAATGAGTTATAATCTTTCTACGGAAACATTATAACTATGTCGTCGCAAAATCGCGTTCAAGGAAATGATTACCAGCTGACGACCGCGCGGACGCAACGCTTCAGAGGAATATATCGATGAAAGAAATCGATATTGTATACCGAACAATGTTCGCGGAACTCGCACAGCGCGCACTCGATGGCCAGTTCCATGCGGACTTCCCTCTGGAGGGGCGTTTCGTCACGGTTCCCGTCAAGGGCCGCGACTACTGGTATTTCGATCTCCCTACACCAAACGGCGACAAGCGACGCTATGTCGGCCCGCACAGCGACGAAGAAATCACGGCGCGGGTGAACGCCCACAAGCAGATCAAGGACAACATCAAGGAACGCCGGCGCATGGTCAGCTCCTTGCGTCGCGCTGGTCTTCCCGGTCCAGACCCATTCGCTGGAGACATCACGAAGGCCCTTGCGGACGCCGGATTGTTCCGACTGCGGGCCGTCCTGATCGGATCTGTGGCATTCGGTACCTATGCGGGCCTTCTTGGTGTTCGGCTGCCCTCGTCGGCAATGCAGACAAGTGATGCCGATTTCGCGCAGGATTTTGCAATCTCGGCAGAAGTTGGGGATAGTCTGCCACCCGTGCTGGAAGTCCTCCAGTCGGTTGATCCCAGCTTCCGAGCGATCCCGCACCAATCGGATCAGGCAAAGGTCGTCGCTTTCGTGAACGCAAAGGGCTATCGAGTAGAGTTTCTCACGAGCAACCGGGGATCTGACGAGTATTCCGGCAAACCATCGCCCATGCCCGCCCTCGGAGGCGCGTCGGCGGAAAGCCTACGATTCTTGGACTACCTGATCTACGAACCTGTCCGCACCGTGCTTCTTCATCGTGAAGGTGTAAGCGTGTTAGTTCCGGTTCCCGAGCGGTTTGCCGTCCACAAACTCATCGTAGCATCGAGACGGCTCACAGACGCGTTGGGACGCACCAAGGCAGACAAGGATCGATCTCAGGCCTCCCTGCTTTTCGAGGCCCTCGTGGAGACACGCCAAGGCGACGTCTTAGCCGATGCCTACGAAGAGGCGTGCGCGAGAGGGCCATCGTGGCAGGAAGCGATCGCCAGCAGCCTTACAAGGTTGCCTGATAGCGGAAGAAGGGCCCTTGCGAAGGCTCTCGGGGTACAGGTTGAAGATCTGGGCGATCATGTCCCGTTCTGATTTAGACGCGCTTGGGAGCTAGCTGCGCATAACAC
>NZ_JBXSOR010000016.1:0-134280 GCF_057784455.1 Martinezella sp. CNPSo 3890
TCGGGCCACGATGTTGAAGCTCCCACGGCTGCCCTTTGTCCGCTCCTCGCGCGTCGAGAATTCCCGAAATCCCGGCCGGCGGCCGGCGCCCTGCTGATTTCTCCGATGCTCTTCATTTTTTTGGGGATCGGCCTTGCTTCTTGGACCGCGCGTCGGTTCGATCAGTCAGGTCTTTCGAACGTCTTCCCGTCGCGATGAAACCTGTTCGCGCCGACGCGGGCCTTCATGTCATCCCGCCGGAACCAAATCGCACGGCCACACCGAAGTGGCGCGTTCCCGGCCGTGAACACAATCTGCTCGTCCGCTCGCATGCGAAGAACCTCATGCGCCTGGATCAGCGGCCGGGCGGCCAGCTGCTTCGAACGCGTTCGCGATGAACCCTTCGCTTGGGAACCGCGGCTGACCTGATCGATCTCGACCGTGGTCATGCCGCAGCGTTTCGAGATATAGTCGGCGGTCTCGGGATCATTGATCGCCGCGAAGGAGATCCAGCTCGCGCTTTCGAACCACTTGCTCGCGGCGTCGCGGCCGCCATAGGTTTCGCGCATCTGCCCGATCGACTGGTAGATCATCGTCAGCGTGATGCCATACTTGCGGCCGGCATCGCGAGCGGTCTCCAGGATTCGCATGTAGCCGAGGCGGGCAACCTCATCGAGGAGAAAGAGCGCCCTGCCCTCCAGCGCGCCGTCGCGATTGTAGATCGCGTTGAGGAACGATCCGATGATCACCCTCGCAAGGCCGGCATGCGTCTCGAGCGTCTTCAGATCAATGTTGATGAACACATCGGTCTTGCCATCCGCGAGCGCGTCGGTCGAGAAAGTCGAACCCGACACGAGCGCGGCATAGTTGGCGTAGGACAGCCAGTGCGTTTCCTTGACCGCGTTGGCATAGACGCCAGAAAAGGTTTCCGCGGTCATGTTGACGAAGGCGGCGACATTCTCCCTGACGAAATCCGAGTTGGAATTCTCGTAAATGGATTGCAGTCGCTCGCGCAGTTTCGGCTCCGGTTCCGCCAGATTCGAACGAACCTGGCGCAAGGTCTGGTTCGCCGTGTCGGTATGCCCGGATAGGCAGACGTCCGCGATCAGCGCGGTCAACAGCTGAAGCGCCGATGCGCGGAAGAAGTCGTCGCGGACGCCGCGCGGGCCGCCGCTGTCGCTCATGATCCACGATGCGACCGAGGCGATATCCTCTTCCTTGGTTCCGCCATGCCGACCGATCCAATCGAGCGCGTTGAACCCGGTTTCGGGTTCCTTTGGATCGAGAAGGCGGATGAAGCGCGCGGCGGCTTCGCGATGCCCGCGCACCATTGGCGCGACCTCGTTCGAAGGGTCCAGCACGACAAGGCCGCCGGCCCATTTAAGGGCCGTCGGGATTGTCACGGACGTTGTCTTGAAACCGCCCGAACCGGCGAAAACGATACCGTGCGATGATCCGAACGAACCGTCGAAACACAACAGCGATGCCTTGCCGCCGCCGCCCCAGCTCTCGGCGTCGCCCGCGCGGAAGGGACGCGCCGCGGTGCTATCCTTGTCGACGCGGTAGCGTTCGCCGATGACGATGCCGCCGGTGTCGGGAAAAAGCCTCGCCGCGTCCCGCATGTTCATCCAGTCGGCCTCGCCATGCAGCGCCCTGCGCCCTCGGATACGCCTCGGCTCGGCGCGGGCGAAGGCGGCGTTGCCGATGAGCATCACCCGCAGCGCGAAACTTCCCACCATCAATGCGGCCACCGCGCCGATCATCGTTGCGGGGTCGAGATACGCGGCGATGGACCCACCCGCCGGAACCTGACCGACGAATGACATGAGACGTGTCGTCTCGCGTATCGCCGCGATCAGGATCGTCACCATGCTCCCGGCGGCGACGCCCCAACCCGCGAACTTGATGCCGGTCGCGCCCGTGCTCGCGAACAGGAAGGTCAGGCCGATGGCCGAAGCGGTGACATAGGGCGTCGCGATGCCCACGCGACCCAATGCCAACCTCGCGGCCTCCGTCCTTCCAAAGGCCGATAGCCAATCCTCGATACCGGCCGTGCCGAGGACGGCGAGCATCATCAGCACGACCGGCGCGGCGAGGAGAGCAAGCTTATTCGCCGTCATCGCTGAACGCTTTCACACCGATCGCGATCAGCCGCGCCCGCTCGCCTTCGTCCGACCTCAGCCGGGCGTTCAGTTCGAGCAACGCTCCAAGCAGAAGCGCGCGTTTCTCATATCGCAAGCCAGCCTTGACGATCAGGCCGCCGAGTTCGATTTTCTCGCGTGTGTCCTTCTTGCGGGCATCGGATGTCGTCGTTCTCGCCATTCGATCAAGCCTCGCGACCGCCGCCCTGAGCCGCGCCAGGCGGGACCATCGCGGTCGGCGTACCCGTGGTGCCTTTTCCATCGCCTTTTTCGCCGCCGGTCGTGGCCCCATTCCCGCCATCTTGGCCTGCGCGAAAACGTTGCGCGATATTCTCGAAGGCCGCCTGTAGCTCGGCTTCATCGATCTCGGTTTCTCCAAGACCAGCCTTGAGGGCAATTCGGCCGATCCGCTCGGCTTCGCGGGTTTCCGCGGCCTTGAGCTGTTCTTGGAGTCTGGCGATTTCGTCGCGGATTTTCGAGGAAGGTCTCTTCATTTGCGATCGTCTCCTGGCTGAGAAAGCGTGTCTTTCAAGGCCAGTTTCCGGAACTCGAGTAGCGAAGGCACTACTGTGAATCCTACAATCGCCAAGGGCGATGCTTTGGTGAATGATCCCTGCCGTTCCGAAGGAGCGGGTTCCAAGGGCGCAATTATACGTCGCTGTCGCGACGCTTAGCTTTTCGCCCCGGCGAGGCCCGCTCCCGACGCAAGCATTGGTTTTGTCCGCAACCGGGAGCCCAGACCGTCGTGGCCGTGCCTCATTTCTCCGTCAGCGTCGTCGCCCGCGGCTCCGGCCGCAGCGCGGTGCTGTCGGCGGCCTATCGCCACTGCGCGAAAATGGAATACGAGCGGGAAGCGCGGACGATCGACTATACCCGCAAGCAGGGCCTCCTGCATGAGGAGTTCGTCATTCCAACCGACGCACCGGAATGGTTGCGGTCGATGATCGCCGATCGCTCGGTGTCGGGCGCGTCGGAAGCCTTCTGGAACAAGGTCGAGGATTTCGAGAAACGTTCCGATGCCCAGCTCGCCAAGGATGTCACGATCGCGCTGCCGATCGAACTCACGGCCGAGCGCAATATCGCGCTTGTTCGCGATTTCGTCGAACGGCACATCACCGCCAAGGGAATGGTGGCGGATTGGGTCTATCATGATGCGCCGGGCAATCCGCACGTACATCTTATGACGACGTTGAGGCCGCTGACCGAAGAAGGGTTCGGTGCCAAGAAGGTCGCGGTTCTCGGGCCAGACGGCAATCCGATCCGCAACGACTCTGGCAAGATCGTCTACGAACTCTGGGCCGGAAGCCTCGATGACTTCAATTCCTTTCGCGACGGATGGTTCGCCTGCCAGAACCGGCATCTGGCGATGGCCGGCCTCGACATTCGCGTCGATGGCCGTTCCTTCGAAAAACAGGGTGTCGAAGTGGAGCCGACTATCCATGTCGGCGTCGGCGCGATGGCCATTGACCGGAAGGCGGAGCGGGCGAAAGCACAATCATCGCCAAGGTCGCCAAAGCTCGAACGGATCGAGCTGCAGGAGGTGCGGCGAAGTGAGAACGCAAGACGCATCCAGCGCCGGCCGGAGATCGTCCTCGAGCTGATAACCCGGGAAAAGAGCGTCTTCGACAGCCAGGATGTCGCGAAGATCCTGCATCGCTATATCGATGATGCCGTTCTGTTCCAGACTCTGATGGTTCGTGTCCTGCAGAGCCCCGAAGCGCTCTGTCTCGAAGGCGAGCGGATCGCGTTTGCGAGCGGCGCCCGGGTGCCGGCCAAATACACGACGCGCGAACTGATCCGGCTGGAAGCCGAGATGGCCAGCCGTGCCATGTGGCTGTCGGCACGATCCTCGCATGGTGTTCGGGAAGCCGTGTTGGCGGCGACGTTCAAGCACCATTCCCGACTGTCGCAGGAGCAGAGGACCGCGATCGAGCATGTCGCTGGATCCGAGGGGATCACAGCTGTCATCGGCCGTGCTGGCGCCGGCAAGACGACGATGATGAAGGCGGCGCGCGAGGCGTGGGAAGCCGCCGGCTATCGTGTCGTCGGTGGCGCGCTTGCTGGCAAGGCCGCCGAAGGGCTGGAGAAGGAAGCTGGGATTGCCTCGCGCACGCTTTCGTCCTGGGAGCTTCGCTGGAGCCGAGGCCGAAACCAGCTCGACGCAAGGACGGTCTTCGTTCTCGATGAGGCCGGCATGGTGTCGTCGCGGCAGATGGCGCAGCTGGTCGAGACGGTGACGAAGGCCGGCGCCAAGCTTGTCCTGGTCGGCGATCCCGAACAGCTTCAGCCAATCGAAGCGGGAGCCGCGTTTCGCGCGATCGCCGACCGTATCGGTTATGCGGAGCTCGAGACCATCTACCGCCAGCGCGAGCAATGGATGCGCGATGCGTCGCTCAATCTCGCTCGCGGCAATATCCGCAAGGCTATCGCTGCCTATACCGCTCATGATCGAATGATCGGTTTGACGCTGAAGGACGAGGCAGCCGATAGGCTTATCGCCGATTGGAGTCGGGACTTTGACCCGACGAAGACGACATTGATCCTCGCCCACCTCCGGCGTGATGTGCGAAAACTGAACGGCATGGCACGGGCCGAGCTCGTCGAGCGTGGCATCCTTGGCGAAGGTTTTGCATTCCGGACGGAGGATGGGCACCGCAACTTCGCGAGCGGCGACCAGATCGTCTTCCTGAAGAATGAAGGATCGCTCGGTGTCAAGAACGGCATGCTCGGCAAGGTTGTCGAAGCCGCTCAAAACCGCATTGTCGCCGAGACCGGCGAAGGTGAGCATCGCCGGCGGATTACCGTCGAACAGCGCTTCTACAGCAATCTCGACCATGGCTATGCCACGACGATTCATAAGAGCCAGGGCGCCACCGTCGACCGAGTGAAGGTGCTCGCGTCACTCTCCCTCGATCGGCATCTGACCTATGTAGCGATGACGCGTCATCGCGAGGATCTCCGCATTTATTACGGCACCCGGTCCTTCGCATTCGCCGGCGGCCTCGTCGAGATCCTATCACGCAGACAAGCCAAGGAAGCCACGCTCGATTACGAGAAGGGCAGCCTCTATCGCCAAGCACTGCGTTTTGCCGAAGGACGCGGCCTGCATATCGTCAACGTCGCCAGAACGGTTGTTCGCGACCGGCTCGAATGGACGATCCGCCAGAAACAGAAACTGGCCGATCTTGCCCACCGGCTCCTCACCGTCGGCGCCAAACTCGGCGTTGGTGCCAGCACCAAACCGACCCACTCCCAAAGCAGCAAGGAGGCCAGCCCTATGGTTGCCGGCATCGCGACATCCACGAAAACCGTCGAGCAGGCGATTGCCGAAAAGGTCGAAGCCGATCCCGGCTTGAAGAAGCAATGGGATGACGTGTCGACCCGCTTCCATCTGGTCTACGCGCAGCCGGAAGCCGCATTCAGATCAGTCAATGTGGACGCCTTGCTGAAGGATGAAGCGATCGCAAAAACGACGCTTGCGAAGATCGCCAACCAACCGGATAGTTTTGGCCCCCTCAACGGGAAATCGGGCTTGCTCGCCAGCCGCGCCGACAAGCAGGACCGTGAGCGGGCTGAGCGCAATGTGCCAGCCCTGGCGCAGAGTCTCAGCGATTACATGCGTCAGCGCAGCCACGCAGAACAGCGCTATCAGGCGGATGAAATGGCGGCTCGTCGCAAGGTCTCGATCGACATTCCGGCGCTGTCGCCAAGTGCGCGTCAGACGCTTGAACGGGTGCGCGACGCCATTGATCGAAACGATCTTCCGTCGGCGCTCGAGTTCGCGCTTGCCGACAAAATGGTGAAGGCGGAACTGGAGGGATTTGCCAAGGCGGTCACGGAGCGCTTCGGCGAACGGACCTTCCTGCCCTTGGCCGCCAAGGATACGAACGGGGAAACCTTCAAGACGGTCACTGGGGGCATGAACTCTGCTCAGAAGGAGGAAGTCCAATCTGCCTGGAGCCTGATGCGCGCGGCGCAGCAACTCAGCGTCCATGAGCGGACGGTCGAAGCACTCAAACAGGCCGAGACGCTTCGCCAGAGCAAGACCCAGGGGATGTCGCTGACATGATCATGCCCGTCTTGAAGATGGCGCCAGCAAGGCGACACAACAAACTCATCCAACTTGGCTTGGCCATGATCCCAATGGCCTTGCTGGGAACGACCTTGGTCGCCTGGTCTGGCAACTATCGGATCAATCTCACGCCGAGCGAACCACTCGGTCTCTGGCGTATCGTCAAGCTCGATCGTGCGGCCGCCGTCGGCGATCTCGTGTTCATCTGCCCGCCTCGAACGCCAGCCATGCAGGAGGCGCGCAGTCGCGGCTATCTGCGCTCCGGCTTGTGCCCAGGCGGCGTGGCACCGCTCATCAAGATGGTTATGGCCGTTGCGGGACAACGGGTCGATATCGGCGCCAGTGTGACTGTGGATGGCCGTCCGGTTCCCTTCTCCACCATTGTCCAGCGAGATGGCGAGGGACGGCCGCTGATGCCTTTCGTCGGAGGCATCGTGCCAGCGAGCTGCGTCTTCCTTCATTCGGCTTTCGCTGGATCATTTGATTCGCGCTATTTCGGTCCCGTTCCCGCTGCCGGCATCCTGGGTCTCGCGCAACAGGTTCTGACCTATGCGCCGTGATCATTTCGAACCAACGCTGCTGATCATTGGAGCGATCGTCGCGGGGACAATCGGATGGAGTGGTCATGTCCTGCTGCTCCCGACAGCACTGGCGTTCCCGATTCTTTGGGCGCGGGCGCAAACAAGATTGGTGGCGGCGCTTGTTTCAGCCGGGTATTTCCTGGCAGCATCACGTGGTCTGCCACAGGGTGTCGCCGCCTTCTATTCATCGGACATCTGGCCCGGCCTGTTGCTATGGCTGTGTGCGTCGGGGAGTTTTGTTGGCGTGCATGCGGCGCTCTGGACGAAGCGCTCTGGTCCTCGCCCGTTGCGCTATCTGGTGGCGACTGCCCTATTGGCGATCCCACCTTGCGGCATTGCCGGCTGGGCAAATCCTATGACATCCGCCGGGGTTCTGTTTCCCGGTTGGGGATGGGCGGGTTTGCTTGCAATCACAGCCGGTCTCATGGGCCTCGTAACCCGCATGTGGCCTGCTGTCGCAATCGCCTTCGCAGGCTTCTGGCTGTGGTCCGCCGCTACCTGGACCGAGCCGCATCTACCCGATGGTTGGCAAGGCGTCGATCTCGAAATGGGACCTTCGCTCGGCCGTGACATTAGCATTCAACGCCACCGTGATCTGATTGCGACGGTGAAGGGTCGTGGAGCTGATGACCGCCCGACGATCGTGCTCCCAGAGAGCGCCTTGGGTTTCTGGACGCCGACGGTCGATCGGCTCTGGGTCAATGCTCTTCAGGATACGGACATTACCGTCGTCGCTGGCGCGGCCACCGTGGACGCGGCTGGCTACGACAACGTCCTCATTGCCGTCTCCGCAACTGGCGGCAGGCTCCTCTATCGCGAACGGATGCCGGTGCCGGGCTCGATGTGGCAGCCTTGGCAGTCATGGTTCGGTAAGAGCGGCGGAGCTAGAGCGCACTTCTTCGCAAATCCCGTTGTCGATCTTGGGAATGCGCGAGGCGCTCCCCTGATCTGCTACGAGCAACTGGTCGTCTGGCCGGTGCTGCAATCGATGCTGGATGACCCCGACCTGATCATCGCCGTCGGAAACGGCTGGTGGACCAAAGGCACGTCGATCGTCGCAATCCAACGGGCAAGCACGATCGCCTGGGCAAGGCTCTTCGCCAAGCCGCTTGTTTTTTCCTTCAACACCTGAGGCCCGAGGAGACGTCATGTTGGATGCTGCGTTTATCAAGGAATGCGCCGATCCCTCACTCAGGCCCGCTGTCGTCGAGCAGTTTGTGGCGGCCGCCGGCTCGACGGATCCCCTCGCCGTGACGATCAAATCCGGGCGCCGGTTGATCCTCGTTCCGAAGGCGAAGTCGGCCGACGAGGCGATGGCGATCGTGAGGCAATATGTCGGCCAGGCGGTGGTTCGCGTCGGCTTGACGCAATTTCCCGCTGGCGTCGGCATCAAGGATGCAGCCAACTTGCAACCGGACCTCGTGGAGCCTTGCGAAAACCTTCGCAAGGGAACTGCGATGTTTGCCAAGGTTCTGAGGATCGTTGCCAAGTGGTACGGCAATCCTAAGAGCGACGAGGTTTTCCCGCAGATATTCGAGGACGCGGTCTATGCCTGGAAGACGGGCGAATTTGAGGGAGAGAGCGTCTTTCAGGCCGAGGATCCGGGCGGCGTGGCAGCAGAGCAGCCCACTCGTGCCAGCCAGCGAGAAGCGACGACGGCCGATCAACCTGTCGAGCCGGCAACTTCTCAATCGAACCTGAAGGACGCTGGTATTCGGATCGACCTTTCGCGGATCGATGGGCAGCGTTAGCGCTCGGCGGGGGGACGATTATTCAAGTCGGGCAGAAAATTTGTGTGATCCAAACGCATTAACTTGGTGTCGTCCCTTGATGTCCCTGCGCGACGAACCCCCTATAATTTGAGAGGCGCCATCTACGGAGATTGGCCGAGGCTATGAATCAGCCGTGCTTTAAATTAAAATCAGTCAGACATACGCCTTAAATTAGCCGACCGATCGTCGAAATGGCGCTGGCTGACACGTGTTGTTGTGCTAATTGCCGGCCCGCGGCAAGCCGGAAAGACGACTCTCGCACGACAGGTCTCTGGCTCAGATCGTCCATTTATCACCCTCGACGACGTTGGTACGCTGAATGCAGCAAAGACCGACCCGATCGGCTTTATCCGAGGCATCAAACGGGCTGTCGTCGATGAGGTGCAACGCGCGCCCGAACTGATACTGGCTATCAAAGAAAGTGTTGACCGCGATGACGAACCCGGACGGTTCTTGCTTACAGGCTCGCCAACCTTGCCACCGTTCCGGCGATTGCAGACTCGCTCGCCGGCCGTATGGCCGTTGTCCCACCGTTGCCATTTGCCCAATCTGAGATCCGGTCCGCCCCGGGTCGTCTGCTGGATCGGCTGTTCGCCGGCGAGGAGCCTTCCGCCGGCGAGGACACGGTGGTTGGTGACGACCTGATGGCGATAGTGCTGCAGGGCGGTTACCCAGAAGCTTTGCGTCGGCCGACGGCCGACCGGCGAACCGCTTGGCTGGAAGATTATGTGAAACTGATCCTCGACCGCGACGTACGTGAGATCGCCAACATCGATCAGTTGGACCGGTTGCCGCGGTTGCTCGAAGTTCTAGCGGAGCATGCTGGACAATTGGTCAATCACAGCAGTTTCGGTGCGGCGCTTGGATTGTCGAGCATCACCGCACAGAAATACGTCGTGATCCTCGAGTGTCTCTTTCTAATCACTTGTCCCATGGTCCAACAACCGCTTGAGCCGGCTCGTCAAGACACCAAAGCTTCACTTTCTGGACACAGGCTTGCTTGCGACTTTGCGAGAAGACGACGCGGATGCGTTACGTGACAACAAGGGTCGATTTGGCGCTCTGCTTGAAAGCTTCGTGGTTTCAGAACTGCGGAAGCTGGCGTCATGGTCAGGCCGGCGTTTTTCCTTTTCCCACTACCGGACGAGAGACCAAGATGAAGTCGATATCATCATTGAGGATCGGCGCGGCCGGGTTGTTGGGATAGAAGTTAAGGCGTCAGCAACGGTGAAATCTGACGATTTTCGCGGGTTGCGCCAGTTACAAGAGGCGGTCGGTGATCGTTTCGTGCGAGGGCTCGTCCTACACGACCACGACCGAGTGACGCCATTTGGAGAAAAGCTCCAGGCAGCACCGCTATCTCTCCTATGGACAATGTGAGCCGCGAGCAAGCGGCGTCTCTCGCCGAGACGCTGCCGCGGGCATTCCTTCCTTCTCAGCAGATGTCTATCGTAAAGTCCCGCGAGATTTTCGTCAGTCAAGATCGCGGGTTCACTTCTCCTCCGGCAACCGTTTCAGCAGATCGGACGCCTCTGTTTCCAAGACCCTCGCCAAGCGATCCACCACGACGATACTGGCCTTGTATACGCCGCGTTCCAGGGAGCTGATATAGGTTCGGTCGATTCCTGCTCGATGCGCGAGTTCTTCTTGCGACAGGCCCTTGGCCAGACGCGCAGCTTTCAGATTTCGTGCGAACACCTCTCGAATCTCCATGATCGAGAGAGCAACCGCTTGTGGAGTATTTCACCACGGAGTATACTCTACAAAGCGGTTCCACATGTGGAATCAAGGCCCTGCGCGGCGCCAAATGGTGCTTATGTTCGGCGGTGAACGACAGAAAAATCAATTTCCCTCGACTGTCAGAAAATTGGTAATCGATCGCAAGCATGCATGATGCCACTAAGCCTCGGTTCCTGGCGACCGCGAAAATGAAGCAGGAGGAAACAAGGATGATTGAGGCTGGCTCATCCGAGGCAGGCGAACAGGCCGCCCGTGAATCTCGCTACCGGTCGATGCAAGAATCGGAGCTGGAAGCATTGGCCGTTTCCGCGATCCTTGAACACCGTCGCCTTCTCGTCGCGGACGAGGCTGTCTACGAAGAATGGACCCGTGCGTCGGCGGACCCGTCGGTCTCCGCCGATGTCCTTGCCAGTCTGCAAGACGAATATCTCGCGCGCCAGAAGAAAGCCGAGGCACAGCAGCGAGAGCTTTCGGAAATCATCGACGTTCTGGGTTATGTTCCCGAGGTTCCGCTCGACGAGGAGACGTGACGGTTACACCAATCCGTGATCCTTCGCGATCGCGACGAGTTGTGGAACAGTCGCGGCCCCGAGCTTGCGACGGGCGTTATCAAGATAATTCTGGACCGTTCTCGCCTTGATCCCCGTCAGCCTGGCGGTTTCTGGAGCGGTTTTGCCTTTCGCGGCCCACATCATGCACATGGCTTCCCGGGGAGCAAGCAATCGCTTTGGTGGAAGAATGGTAGAGGCGGCGATGATTTTCAGGCCGTAGTGGACCGCGAGCACCGCATGAACCGCCTTTCGCGGATCCCGGAGTTTCGAAATGTCGGCCGATTGTGCCGAGGACGCGAAGGTCAGCATCATCGTGGAGCCGAAGCTTCCTTCGACGGGTATCGTCACGCCGCTGCGAATGCCGTGTTTGATTGCCTGGTCTCGAAAGCGCCTGAGTTCAGAGGATCCACGCGCCGGCCAATCATCTGCCCTCCAGCTAAACATGTCCATGCGACGTTTGGCTTCGATGATGACGGGATCGATTAACGAATACCGGCTTTTGAAATAAACGCCCTGCCATTCCTCCGAATACGAATTGCATGTTCGGATTTGCAGGCCCTCTTTCCGCAGAAACGCGAAGCGCTCGAAGCCACATGAATGGGCAAATGTCTTCAGGGCGCTCTTGATCATGCGTTCGTCGTGGGCGATCTCAGTCATGTCGATGAGAGAGCGAAGATCACTATCCATGAAGTTGTCTCCAGTCCGATTGGGTCAGTCCTCCCTTTTGTCTGTTCGCACGGCGCCGGGTACCGCAACGCCAGATCATCGCGGCGACCACGGCCTCCCGCCGTGCTCGCATCACCCGGTGTTTGTGAACGTTTTATGATAACGTCATTCGCGCTTAACGGGTAGTGATTTTTTCGTTTCAAGTTCGGCGGTGTCCTGAACCAAACCTCGGCCCCGACGGTTGAACACGGAAAGCGGTTCGCTCGTGGCTCGGCTCCTTGCATGGTCCCAAGCAACACGAAGCCCGACGCTTGCGCCACCTGCGGCAGCTGTCCGTCGTCCTCGGAGGGGACTTGGTGAATCCTCATATTGCCCACGCTCCCTTGGGCGGCGATCTTGGCGATCAGGCATTCCGTCGGACTTGGATGAGGCTCATTCAGGGCCCTCGGCACGTCCGATCGCCGGATTCGAGAAGATTTGGATCGCGACAAGGAAGATCATTGGTAAGCGACAAGCCATTGGAAAGCGACGAACTGAGAAGGGGCTTCGTCAAACGCCGCGCCGCCCGAGCCATGGACCGATGACGGGGTCGGGCGCGGAGGAAACATCTTTCGTTCGAGGCCGGTTGTCGTCGACACTGAAAACACTGAAGCATGTGCGGCACGGTGACGAGTTGGACTTGGTCCTCGCGGAAATCCGCCAGGCCTATGACTTCGCGCATGCGACATTCCTTGTCGTCCGTGCCGGGATTTCTCCCCTTTGCTATCCGTACTTTCGCACGACCTATCCGCCCGAATGGACGGACACCTATTTGCGAGAAAACCATTTCGAGATCGATCCTGTCATCGCGATCAGCCGTACCGGCCTTCTTCCGGTCGACTGGCATGCCCTGCGCGTGCCGTCCGAAAAAAGTAAGGCGTTCTTGAGGGACGCGAGAGCGTTTGGCGTCGGCAGACATGGCCTCTCCGTGCCCGTGAGAGGGTCACGCGGAGAGCGTTCCCTCTTTTCGGTAACGTCAAATGCGAGCCGGTCGGACTGGCGGAGACTTCGCGATTCGAGCATCCACGAATTGCAAATCCTGTCCCATTATCTGCATGACAAGGCTTTACCTGTCTCCGGCCTTCGCGCCTTTCGCGAGCACGACGTACTATCCCGCCGCGAGCGCGAGTGCCTGCGGCTTGTCGCGCTCGGTGAGCTTCCCAAGCGCATTGCCGCCACGCTGGGGATTTCCGAAGGCACGGTACGACTTTATCTGCGCCTGGCCAGGCGCAAGCTCGGCGCCAGGACGCTCTATCAGGCGGTCGCCAGGGCCAGTTTCCTGGAGATGATCGATGTATGAGCCAAATGCCACTCGGCGCCAATCCGACAGCCTTCGCTTGCTCGTCAATCTAACAAAATCGGCCGATTGCTCCGCCATCCCACCTCGATGACATCTGTGCATCACGGAGCCGCCGTTTCAGCCTGCTGACGACGACCCAGTCCAAAGCCGTGATCGCATCGTGACGCGGCTGCTCCTTTCGACCCGACGGGAAGGATTTGAAACATGGTTGATAGGCAAACGATCGAGGCTTGGCGAAAGGCGCCCCGCCTGAACGCGTTCGCGCCGTTTTTTGAGCGAACCGCTCGAGGTCTTGGCGGAATGCCTGACCTCGCCACTCCCGAACCCGACTTATCGCTCCTGGAATTCGATCTTGACTGCATGGCGTTCTGGGACACGCACCGCCGCCTTTGGGGGAATTTCGACAACCATTATTTCGCGAGCATTCCCTATCGCCTGGAAGAGGAGTGCCGATTGGGCGCCGCGATGCTCGTCCTTGCCCTGCACGCATGGGGACGCAGGCGGCAAGCCGCTGCCGTTTATACGCTCGGGGCCGGAGCCGGCACGCTTTCGAGATCGCTGGCAAGGCTCGGCGACGGGAGGCTGAAAACGCTCTGCTGCAGTCCCACGGACGGAAATCGCATCAGTTTCTTCGCGCGGCGCGGAAGCGAGCATGCCCATTTCCATCACGGTCCGTTCTTCGAGCTCGACGACGAACGATATGCGACCGATGAAAATCTCCAGCCATTCCGGGACGGCTATGATCTACTTTTCGAAGATACGACCTTTCAAATGTACGGTCGTGACCGGAAGGAGCAACTCGCCGTCATCGCGCCTCGGATCAGACCCGGCGGCCTGCTTATACAGGTGCAAAAGATCGCGCATCCGGACGTCGATGCCTATCTGGAACGCGAGCGCCAGAAGGACGAACAATTCAAGTCGCGCTATTTCTCGAAAACCGAGATCGTGGCCAAGAAGCACGAGGTTCTCGACACCATGACGAAGTTCCAGGTGGACCTGGAGACGTCGATCACCGCGCTGGGATCCTATTTCAGCTATTCCGTCGTCACCTGGAATAGCGGCAATTTCTACACGATCGTTTCGTCCAATTCGGCCGCGTCACTGCGAGAGTTCGTCACCTCGATGGTGAAGCCGGCGATTCCAGAGGAATTTTGCTACGAGCAACTGCCTCTTATTTTTGCGAACGAGACAGCGCCGCCGCTCGATGAGCGGTGGGCGTGGCGGACTGCTCGCCCTGCGGTGGATTCTGACAGTGCCATATGAGGGGTCAAGACAAGGAAACGGACACGCATGGATGCGAGCGGCGACGGCCATTTGACCCCGGCGGACCTGAAGAGGACCTTGTCACATGTGATGCCAGGCCTTGACCAGTTCTGGAGCCGCAAGCTTAACGATTACGCAAGAGCTGTTTACGAGGTCGAGCGCCACCGCGCCGATTGCGCTATCCGCGACGATGCCATGATCCGGCTGAAAGCGTGTGTCGAACGGGCGGCACTGAGGTCAGGTGCCGATCGCGCGCGGGCGCGAGAGGCTGCGGATCAATTGGCCGCGGCTCCTGTCATGCAAACCGGACCACATTGCCATCTGCTGATAGAGCCCGATAGCTTTTACACACATCTGTTCAGCCTGCTTGGTCTTAGCGCCCATCGGCTTCGATGGCATATCTGGTATGGCGCCTCCACCGTCAAATTCATCGAGAAGGCGAAGAAGGGGCCCGGGTGGCTCAATCTTGAGAACGAAACGATCAATGTGTTCGGCCTGCCGCGAAGCCGAATGGACGCCTACAGCCTATGTGGATCGAATGGCGCCTACAATTTCGTGTTGTCGGGAATCGAAAGGAGCGAAGCGGCCAATCCGTCTGCGGCGAGGTTGAAAGCGATCCTGCCGAGCGAAGGCTTCGCATCGGCCGCCGAGGCGATCAAAGCCGGGAATCAGGCACTATGGACGCGGTTTTTTCCGGAGCCGATTCAGTTGCTTCAGATTGACGACATCGATGTCGCGGATCTCGTGGCAGATCACCTTGAAGATACGGGCTCATGGCTTTCGAAGTGCATCGGTGGAGATGGCGCATGGGCTTTCGCCATCCTGGAGGCGATCGATGAACTTGACACCGGGCCATGGACAGGATGGATTCGCAGAACGACAGACCTGTTCTGGGGATTGGCAGACGGCAAGATCTATCCCTTGCAGTTGAAAAATGGCGATCTGTCGGACATTAAGGGATCCCGCTCCGACGTGCCATTCCAGCCCAGCTGTATCGCGGAAGCGCTTCGGGAACGCAGAATCGTGCCCAGCTTGTTTGTCGCGTTTCTGGTGATCTCAATCCTGCCAGGAACACGCGTTCTCGGTGGATGTCGTCAGGTCGTCTACTATCCCCTCATGCGCCATGTTCTTGCGACAGCGCTCGGGAAGACAGGTGAAACTGATCTGTTGAACTCCCTCCGCGCCGACGCCTGTCCAGGAGTATGGGGACATCGCGCGCTGAAACCACATAACGGTTCTCCCTTTGCGGCCTTGGAGAACGAGACCGTGATGGGTCTGCTGGAGATCTATGGTAAACAGTCGCTTACCGACGCATGCGGTGATCTCGCGAGTTTTACCGGCGATCCGATTTGGGCGGAACTGACAGAGCGCGCGAGAAACAGGGGGCTTCATGCTCCGCCGCCGGAGTGGCAGTGGGCACGGTGGTCGTAACAAACCGCCTCGGAGAAACTGAAACATACGGCCCCCTCACCCGTTATAACTGGCCCTACCCTACTGGAGATGGATATGTCGTCGAACGCACGGAGGCTAATGATCAGGCGCCTAACAATCGACGATGTCGAAGTCTTCCGCCGCATTCGCCTGGAGGCACTTTCCTGCGAACCGTCCGCATTTGCGAGCGTCCACGAAGATTGGGTAGATCTTTCGGACGAGGAGTGGCGCAACCGGTTGAACGAGCCGGCTTTCGTCGCTTTCATCAATGAGGAGCCGGTTGGGATGATGGGCCTCTCACGTCATCGTCCGAGGAAATTGGCGCATCGCGCAACCCTCGTGAGTGTTTATGTGCGAAAGAGTGCGCGCGGATCCGGCGCCGCGGCCGATCTTCTGACCACGGTTTCAGATTATGCAAGAAGTCTTGGAATTCTGCAGTTGGAACTCGCGGTCAACGCCGAGAATACGGTCGCGGCGCGATTCTATCGGCGCCATGGCTTTGTCGAGGTTGGTCGAATTCCCGGCGGAGTGCTCGACGACGGCAGGGCAATCGACGACATCATCATGGTGTCGCGACTGGGCGGATGAGCACCCCTCAGGCCACCCTCGACCAGCTGGCTGGCAGGCCCGCGGCAAATCTTCTCACGTAAGATGGACTTCGAAGCTCACGTGATGGAGCAAATGCTGGTCTAGCCTTAAAGAAACGGGGCAAAGGTCAGGGGCCAATATTTTTCGCGCCGAGCCATTTTTCATCAAATACCTCGCGCGAAATGGGAACGTCGTCGTCGGATGCTAGGCAACCGACCAGTTGAATGCCGCTATTGAAGATCAGAGATCTCCTGCCACCATCAGGTCCCATCGCGGCGATTACGCGCGTCGAGCTCCCCGTTGAGAGAAGCAGCATTTTATATACTTGCCAGTAGTGCGAATTTTAATCAGAACTTTCGACTGGCGCGATCTCTCCACCCACTCGCGGCATATAGTCCAGATCCGGCACCTTAAAGGCCGGTGATGCCGGATCCCATTCCAGTCGTCTCGTAGTGCGCGAGAGATCGGGAGCGCTGACCACAAAACGCTCATCATAGCGAGCATACAGAGTGTCGAAGAAGCCGCTCAATCGAAGCGGGCTATCGGGACCAGGAAAACTATCGAGCAGGCTGTTTCGTCCAGTCCCGTGCATTTCGACCAGACCGAAGCCTATCGCCTCGTAACGGCTTACATCGTCGCGAATGCCGCGCCGGCCGACGAGTTCGCGCAGCGCATTATGAAAGCGGACGATACCGGCAACCGGTTCGCCACCTTCCGTCATAGCGATGTCGTTGGCGGCAAGCGCCTTGGCACCTTCGCTTGCCTGCTCCGCATCTGCGGCGACTTCGGCGGCATCGTCAAGTGCAGTTTCAATCATTCGGTTTGCACGTAGCAGGACGAGGTAGCCTAGAACCAGTGCCGGATACGTGATGTGCAGATTGGTACACTCACCGATCGTCTCTTCCATGCGGTTCGTCAGGTTTCGGAATGCACCGGTCACTCCCTTGCATGAAACGGCCAGAACCGGGCCAATACCCTCACGCGTCACCACGACGTCGACGTTCTTGGTCTTCAAGCCGCCAAGGACGGTCCGCTCGCCACCTCCTGCCGAAGCCGGTTCGTATTCGAGAAGAGGGGGCTTTCCGGAACGGCGCTTTATACGAAATGGTGGGCGGGGTACGATATCGTCTGGATCAAAGCCGCCTTCGATGACCAATCGACAGGCTACATACCAATGCAGCGGCTTGATGTGGCTGGCGCTCTGGGTCTTGCCAGTGAACTCGGCAAAAGCCGCCAAGGCATCAGACTGATTGGTCCATTGGCAGGTCTTCGCCTCCAGATTACTCGGCATAATGCCTCCAGCGATGAAGCGTGTTGATCGCATCTTCCAATGCGTCGTTGTGGGCTTCAGCGGCTCTGGCCTCCACTGGAAAGAGAATGCGCGAAGCTTCCCGGGGCTCCAGCTTCAACATTCCGCCGCCGAGCGCGTGCCCTTCAAGCTCGCAACTCAGCCGCAGGAATGGGGTTGTCCATTGCGGCAGCAACTTGGCTGCAAGCGCACGATCACGGACACGCACCGAATGAACGCTGTTGGTGCAGGTCACACCGGCGAGGTTTTGCACGAGGCTCGCGGATCGACCCGACATGTAGCTCAGGACGAAGTCCGGTATCTGCACATCCGGCACGGCATACCACGGGGCGCGATTGCGGCACTTGTAGCCGAGGCGGGCTTCACGGCCGGCACTGCTGTTCAGATAGCGCTGCACGCTCGACGGCAGTTCCTGTTCGCGCGTCAGTCGAAGGAGAAGAACCTTATCATCACTTTTGATCCAACCTTCGACAGTTGCCTCGGTAATCTGGCTGCTCGGCATCGCCCGGCCGTTGCGCAGGCTGGGATGAAGAAATGCAGCCGGAATTCCCAGTCGCTTGGCCTCCGATGGCCGCAGATGGAAAAAGTCATTGTCTCCGCTCACATACCCGATACCAATGGAGGCTATATCGCCGAACCGTTTGCTTGTCGGATCCTGGATGACCGTCGCATAGATGTCGCGAACATTCTTCGACAAGAGGTACGGTCTCAGGCGACGCGACCAGGTTGTGCGCCATTCATCGACGTCGACGAAGATATCAGGCTTCGGCCTGTGTTTGTCGGGCTTGAATGTCTCGCACACTGTCAGGCCAATGCGGGACGTTGAACCGCCGTGGCCTTCGGCATAAAGCAGCCAGCAATCTTCCGAAAGCGATGGAAATAGCTTTCGCCGGATGGCGATGATGTGAACCTCAGCAAAGGAGCCGACAAGGTATTCCAGGAGAGGGGCGGCATATGGCGCATGCCCGATTTCTGCTGGCACCACGAAAGCCATCCGTCCGTCCGGCTTCAGCAGCGAGGCGGTTGCCACCAGGAACGGCGCCCAGGACGATGTCAGGCCGGAGAAGTGCGCGCCATATTGCGAACACAGATCCAACGCGCGGCGTCGGACGTCCCCCTTGAAACTTTGATACCGAATAAATGGAGGATTGCCCGCTGCGCATTCGAAGCGCTCGCGCGTTTCGGAAGCCCAAGCGAAGAAATCGCCTTTATGAACCAGCGCCCAGGGTGCGGCCGCAATGGCAGCTTGAGCGGAAAGCGGGTTTTGCTCGATGCCGACGGATTTATGGTGGACGGAAATGAATTGGCCGTCGCCGCATGACGGATCTATCAGCCGGTCGGACGGCCGACGAAGCACCCAACTCACGAGAGCCTGCGCGACATCGCTTGGCGTGAAATACGCGCCAGATTGTTTCTGGCTAAAAATAGCCGACTCACCCTTTATCATCGCCCTACCTTGTCCCACCCCATCCGCTGTTTCAACTGAGCATGTCGCCCGCGATGGGCAGAACATACAAAGAACATTGAAGAGATGCAAAGGCTGCTGATGGCGAGTCCGCAAGCTCACCCGATCTTTCTTCCAGACAGATCATTGCTTCAGGCAGAGATATGTTGAGAGGAAGGTCCAGGGTTGGGGAAACCGGTATAATCCTTCTGCAGGTCGGCAAACACATCTGCCGGTGTGTGGTACCCGGTGTTGTATGGCTCGGAGGCAGCCGCGCCGCTTGCTCGTGTGCCGAGCGCCAAAAGTGAGCCGCGGCAATCGTAAGGGCGACGGGCTGCAGCGATGTGTTCGGCCGATTGTGTTTTAACGGTCTACGCCCCCCGGCTTCCTGAAGCGAACACCAACTCCACCACCGTTCTCTGGGATAAATTCTATTCCGGCCGCCTGAAATGCGGCGATGATGCTGCCGATATTATTGTTGATAGGCATATGAGCGCCGCGTTCAAAATCAGCGATCGTTTGCCGAGACACGTTCGCCGCTTTCGCAAGCTCTGCTTGGCTCCAGCCTAACATAGTCAAGGCCCCCCACGGCATTACTTGGGTATAAGCCTCATGGTGCCTCATTCCGATTTCTTCAATCGCACTCCGACACCGCCGCCGTTGCTGGGAATGAATTCAATCCCAGCATCTTCCAGGGTTATCCTGATGAGTTTTAAATTTGCGGCTGTAATAGATGGTTGGCCGTCTTCGGCCTCGGCGCGACGCACCGTCATGACTCCAATACTCGCTGTTTTTGCAAGATCTTGCGCGGTCCAGCGGAGGAGCGCCCTCGCCGCTCGGATTTGACCACCGGTTATTCCGCTCATTTTTTTCGATTTCTCATTGTAAAATATGACACCACATGGTACTTAAAACATCACGCGGCTGGACTGGGTGTTCGCACCACCCGATCCAGCCTGACCACAACCTAAGCTGTCAGGAGCTCGGATCATGGCTGATTCCGACAATAGCAGAACTTTGTCTATGGTCACGCAGGGAGACCTCCATTCCTTCGTGTCGGCGTCTTTTCCCACACATCCTGGGCTTGCAGCCCGACTTATGGGGCCGTTGGAGATCCAAAATGACGATCTCGCCTTTGCCATTTGGGAGCAATGGTGTGCGGCTCGGCACCGGTTAATCGAATCATGCGTGCGGCAGCAGGATCTCGAACAGAGGCTGTTTGAGATGGTTGGCACGCCGTCCGACGCGCCTGAGGCGTGGAAGGCGGCCGACCGAGAGATCGGATATAGCGCGGCGGTTCGGGAAGAGGAACGCGCGGCTGCCATTGAAGACGAGTTGGCAGAAAGGCTGTGGGATACGCCCGCGGAATCAATCGTCGGCGCGAGCCTCAAGCTCGATGCCATGCTCGGCAGATGGCAACCATCCGCTTCGAGCGATGAGTATCCCTGGCCACAGCTGCGTTCGGTCATCACCGATTTGCTGAAGATCGACGACGAAATAACGTCTCGTGGGAGCGTACGTCGTCAGGTGACGGCGGCGATGCAGGGAGCCGTTCACGGTGTCTAGCACCGCGCGTCTGCCGCAGGTCAGGTTCACCGTTTCGATTCCTCTCTTGGAATCTATCGGTTTTCGTTCGCCTCCGCTGACGCAGAGATGCCTCTGCCTCTTGTAATCGGAGGATTGCGCTTCGGGGCTCATCGTCGAGAGGGCCGGTAAGGCCAAAGGGTGCGAACCGGACGCTTGAGGAAATCATCCTAATAGACATGCGTGGTGGGATCGCTTCCACCGCGACGGCCTCGGCCGCGCCAAAATTAAGAAAAGGGAACTTCATGATGAAACTCGGAAATCCATTGCGTCGGCTCTTCCTGTCCGCGCCGCTGATGCTGCTTGCGGCGTGGAGCCTGCTGGCCGGGCCGGCACAGGCGCAGGAGCTGCGGATCGCCACCTCGTACAAGCTGATGACGCTCGATCCGCATTACGCGAACCTCAACGAGAACACATCACTGCTGTCCCATATCTATGAACGGCTGATCTATCAGGATGAGCATCTTGACCTCAGGCCCGAGCTCGCGGTTTCCTGGCGCGCCGTCTCCGACACGCAATGGGAATTCAAGCTTCGCGACAATGTCCGCTTTCATGACGGCTCGCCCTTCACGGCGGACGACGTCGTCTATACGATCGAACGCATCCGCGATGTCCTGAAGCCGCCGAGCGGCGGCTTTCGGTCCTATCTGACCGGAATCAAGTCGGTTGTGGCAAGAGATCCCCTTACCGTAGTCATCGACACGGACGGCAATCTCCCGAGCCTGCCTTTGTCCCTCTCCTCGATCTTCGTGATGCATCGGCCGGCGCAGGGGTTCCAGACCACCGAGGAACTTAATACTGGCCGTCCGGTCGGCACGGGACCCTACAAGTTCGAGAGCTGGAGTTCCGGCGAGACGTTGAAGCTTTCCAGGAATGATGGCTATTGGGGCGGATGGCCCGCCTGGTCCGCGGTGACGTTTCGGGTCATCGAAAGCCCCGCCGCGCGCGTGGCGGCGCTGGCCACCGGCGATGTCGACGTGGCGGACGCCATTCCGGCACGCGATGTCGCCTCCCTAAAAAATCGCGGCGTCCGGATCGCCAGCATTGGCGCCGCGCGCATTAATTTCCTGCAGTTCGACGTGGACAGAGATACGCTCCCGGGCGTTACCGGAAAGTCCGGCGAACCCATTCCCAACCCCTTCAAGGACCCATCCGTCCGCCGGGCGCTCGCCATGGCGACCGATCGCGGTATCCTGGTCGAGAAGATCCTCTCGGGCTACGGCACGGCCGCCGCGCAAGTCTTTCCGGCGGGCCTGCCGGGCACATCCGCGACCCTGAAGCCCGAGGCGCCGAATTATGATGACGCGAAAGCGCTTCTAGCGAAGGCAGGCTTTCCGAACGGCTTCAACGTCGTTCTGGCCGGACCCGCCGGCCGCTATCCCGGCGACGCCGAGAGCCTTCAGGCCATCGCCCAGAGCTGGGCTCGCATCGGCGTCAGCGTCCGGCCGGTCGCCTCTCCGTTCTCGGTGTTCAATACCCAGAGGGCGGCGGGCGATTATGCCCTGTGGTATGGCGGCAGCTCGGGCGAGACCGTGGATGTCATCCTCGATGCGCTGCTTGCCTCCCCAAATCCCGACCGTGGAACCGGAGCCCTGAACTTTGGGCTTTATCGTAACGAGACCTTCGACGCGATGCTCGCCAAGGCGGAGAGCATGCAGGATGGGCCGGAGCGGAACAAGGCACTTGCCGCCGCGACGGAGTTCGTCATGGCCGACCAGCCGATCATTCCGCTCTACCACTTCCATCACATCGTCGGTTACGGGCCGCGTATCGCCTCCTATGTGATGCATCCCCGTGGCTGGACGACCGCGATGCAGGCGCTCGCGGCGACGGAGTAAGCATCATGGCCTTGGTTTCAGTCGCATTCGGAAGGCTTTCTCAAGCCCTCCTTCTCCTCTTCGCAATGTCGCTGATCGGTTTCATCGGGCTTCACAGCGTCGGCAACCCGGTGTTCAGCATCGTCAACATGGAAACCGCCACGCCCGAGGATATCCGGCGCGCGACCATCGCGCTCGGGCTGGATCAACCGATCTGGCGTCAGTATCTCCTGTTTCTGGACAATGTCGTGCATGGAAACTTCGGCACGTCCTACATCTATCACCTGCCGGCCTTCGCGCTGGTCATAGCCAAGCTTCCCGCGACGCTCGAACTCGCCTGCGTGGCGATGCTCATCGCGGCTCCGGTCGGCGTAGGAGTGGGGCTCCTCGCCGGCCGGAAGAAGGGTACGTCGCTCGATAAGGCCATCTTGAGATCAAGCGTGTTCGCGCTCAGCGTTCCATCATTCTGGCTGAGCATGATGCTGATCCTTACCGGCGCCATCCTGACGGGCTGGTTCCCGTCCGGCGGCCGGGGTTCGACCGTGGTCGTCCTCGGCGAGGACTGGAGCGTGTTCACCGCGAACGGCCTGTGGCATCTCGCCCTCCCCGCCCTGGCGCTCGCCATCCCGAATATCGCGCTGATCGCCAGGCTATCGCGAGCAGGCACGATCGAAGTCGAAAACCTGGACTTCACCCGGTTCTGTCGCGCCAAGGGCCTTTCCCCGCGACGGATACTGTTTCGCCACACGCTTCCCAACATCAGCGTGCCGATCGTGACCATCATCGGCCTGCAGTTCGGCGGCATGCTGGCCTTCGCGGTGGTGGTGGAATCCATCTTCGCGTGGCCGGGCGTCGGCAAGCTGCTGATCGATTCCATCCAGCTCCTCGACCGGCCGGTCGTGATG
Source organism: Martinezella sp. CNPSo 3890 (assembly GCF_057784455.1). NCBI lineage: Bacteria > Pseudomonadati > Pseudomonadota > Alphaproteobacteria > Hyphomicrobiales > Rhizobiaceae > Martinezella > Martinezella sp. CNPSo 3890. Next base: position 23,183 of record NZ_JBXSOR010000016.1, read on the forward strand.
GCCACCCTGACCTTCATCGCCGCCGCCTTCGTCGTTCTGAACGCCCTTGTCGACCTATTCCAGGCCGTGCTCGACCCGCGCGTGCGCTTGTCTTCATAAGGTGATCCATCGTGAGAACTGAAATCCTAAACGCGCTGAAGAGGCGTCCGCGCCTCCAAGTCCTGACCGCCGCCAATATCGTGCTCGCTGGCTACATCCTCGTCGCGGTCGCCGCGCCGGCGATCGCGCCGCAAAACCCTTATGATCCGCTGCAGATCTACGGCTGGGAGGCATCCTCTCCGCCGGGCACACCGGGCAGTGGCGGCTATCTTTACCTGCTCGGCACGGACGGGCTCGGCAGGGATATCGTCAGCTGCATCCTCTACGGATTGCGCATCAGCCTCCTCGTATCGGTGACCAGCGCCGCTATCGCCGCGTTGATCGGGCTCACCGCTGGCGTTAGTGCTGCCTTTTTCGGCAAGTGGGTTGACATCGCGATCATGCGGCTGGTCGACCTGCAGCTTAGCCTTCCGACGATCCTCATCGCCCTGATCGCCATCGTCACGCTCGGACCCGGAATGGACCGGATCATCCTGGCCCTGATCATCGCGCAGTGGGCGACCTATGCGCGGCTCGCGCGCGGCGTCGCCTTGAGCGAGACGGGCAAGCCTTACATGGATGCCGCACGCTTGCTGCGAATGCCGACGTCGCGGATCATCTTTCGCCACCTGCTGCCGAACAGCATCGCGCCCGCCGTGACCCTGATACCGATCGAGATCGGTCACGCCGTGGCGCTCGAGGCGACCTTGTCCTTTCTTGGCCTTGGGGTGCCGCTCGACAAGCCATCCCTGGGTTCCACCGTCGCGAACGGCTTTCAGTATCTCCTGACCGGCCAATACTGGATCAGCCTTTTCCCCGGCCTCGCCCTATTCGGGCTGATCGCCGGCATCAATCTGGTCGGCGAGGATATTCGCCGCCGTCTTGACCCGAGGAGCCGCGCGGCATGAGCGAAGAAAATATGAAGACTCCCCTGCTTCGGGTGCGCAATTTTGGCCTTCGTTACCGCTCGGCGTCCGGGCCGGTCACAATCCTGACCGATGTGAGCTTCGAACTCGATCGTGGCGAGATCCTCGGTGTCATCGGCGAGTCGGGAGCGGGAAAATCCACGCTGGGTAATGCCGTGCTCGGCCTGCTGGCACCGGAATTCCAGCAATCGACCGGAACGATCGAATTCGATGGCAAGTCCATCGGCGCCATGACAATGAGTGAGCGAGATGCCATTCGCGGACGGCGGATATCGGCGATTTTTCAGGATCATACATCCTCGCTCGATCCGCTAATGAGCGTCGGGACGCAGATCCAGGAGACGATCCTGGCGATCGACCCCTCTCTTTTTCGGCGCCAGGCCCGCGCGCGTGCGATCGATCTGCTGGGCCGAGTTGGAATTCCCGACCCGGAGCGGCGATATGGCGATTACCCGCATCAGTTTTCGGGTGGCCAAAGACAGCGGATTGTCATCGCCATCGCGATTGCCGGCTCTCCGGACATCATCATCGCCGACGAGCCGACATCGGCGCTGGATGCCACCGTCCAGAAGCAGATTCTCGGATTGCTTCGAACCCTCGTCGATGAAACCGGCGTCTCGGTCGTCCTCGTCACGCATGACATGGGCGTGGTTTCCGAGATCACCGACCGAGTCCTTGTCATGAGAAAGGGCCAAGTGGTCGAGCAGGATCGTACCACGGCTATCCTGGACGTGCCGCGAAATGACTATACGCGGAACCTGCTCGCGGCCGTCCCGCGGCTGCGGATCGCCGTGACGGCTGTGAAGACTGATAATGACACAGGTGGGATTGTTTCCGTCGAGAACGATAACGAGCGAGACATGTTTCTCGTAGTTGAAGGTCTTTCCAAAACCTTCCCGCCGCCGGGCCTGGCGTGGCGCCTTGGCCGGAACGGCCCGAAGTTCGCGCTGCGTGACGTCAATGTCCAACTGCGGCGCGGCACCATCACCGGCATCGTCGGCGAGAGCGGGAGCGGCAAGACGACTCTTGGCCGTATCGTCGCTGGCCTCGACACGGCACAAACAGGCAGGATCATCATCGACGGAAGGGATTATGGCCCTTCGAGGAATGGCCGGCACGGCGGTCTTCTCGGCCGCGTGCAGATGATCTTTCAGGACCCGGCCATGTCGCTCAATCCCAAGATGACGATCGAGGAGACGCTGCTCGAAAGCATCCGATTTGGCGGAGTTTCGCGTCACGATGGCGAGCCCGACGATCTCGTGAGGATGATGGATCGCCTCGGCCTCGCCCGAAGCCTGCTCGGCCGATATCCGCACCAGCTTTCGGGCGGCCAGAAGCAACGCGCCTGCATAGCGCGAGCCCTGCTGGCTAAGCCGCAAATCATCGTGGCGGACGAACCGACATCGGCTCTCGACGTCTCCGTGCAGGCGGAGATCGTGACGCTGCTGAAGGACACCATCACCGAGCGGGACATCACCATGATCTTTATCTCCCATGATCTGGCCGTCGTGCAGCAGCTCTGCGATTCCCTTTACATCTTCAGGGATGGCCAAGTGGAGGATGCCGGCCCTTGCGATGCCGTCTTCTCGCGATCCCGCAATCCCTACACGCAAACGCTCATTGGCGCGCGGCCTCACCGGTTTATGGCCTGAGCCTCGATTGTTGCAACGGCTGAGCGTGGGTGCGCGCTTCAATATTGATTTTTGGAAATTGGCGGCATTCGCAGCAATGAAAGGTGACACATGAACAACAGCTTCACGTTGGCCGTCACAGGCCAATCGCTCATAAAGCACGACATCCACGATGTGAGCGCTCCAGCCTTCGGGCAGGTTCGCTCGCTGCTTCAGCAAGCCGATCTCTCGTTCACCAATTTCGAGGGGACGATCCTTGGAAATCACGGCGGTTGGCCGCTCAAGGGTTCGTTCTTCGGATGCAGCAAACCAGCCGTCCTGGACGCCCTCCGATCCATGGGGTTCGGCGCGCTTTCGCTCTCGAACAATCATGCCTTCGATCTTGGCCCGCCGGGCGTGTTGTCGACGCTGGAAGAGGTGGAGAAGCGAGGCTTCCTCCATGCCGGTCTTGGTCGCAACCTTCAGGAGGCCTCGCGTGCGGGTGTCGGGACAATCAAGGGCCGGCGTGTCGCGATCGTCGCGATGGATGGCGGTCCAGGCCCGGATTTCATGTATGCGGCGGATGCGGACAACGGCCGTCCCGAGCGCCCCGGCGTGAACCGGCTCGGACTGTCACAGGTGATCGAGGTGGACGAAGAGTCGTTCCGACGGATTAGCGTCATCCGGGACAGGGTCGGCTATACGCCGATCGACCTTGCCAATGACAGTCAGCCGGACGACCCACGGCGTCTCTCTCCAGATCGCGAGATCGGTATCGGGCGCGCCGTGTTCACGCGATCCAACAGGTTCGGCCGCGGCGTGACGATCGAAGAGGGTGACATGGCAAGAAATCTCGCGGCGATCGGCTCCGCCGCGGCCGACGGCTCCTTGGTGGTCGCCTATCTGCACCATCATCACTGGGCCTCGGACTGGTACCAGGTTCCCGAATGGGTCGGCGGCGTCGCCCGGCAGTGCATCGACGCGGGAGCCGCCATGTTCGTCAGCCACGGCGCGCCGGTTCTCCAGCCCCTGGAGATCTATCGGGCCAAGCCGATCTTCTACAGTCTTGGCAATTTCATCTTCCATGTTCGTTCGGAAAAATCGACTTGGACGGCACCCGAGGTCTGGGAGAGCGTGATCGGCTCGTGCTCTTTCGACGGTGACAACAATCTTACCGCCATAACGCTTCATCCCGTCATCATCGGCGGCGACGAGGGACTGAAGGACCGACTGCTGGAGCGCCGGCTGGTGCCACATCTGGCAACCGGGAAAAGCGCCGAGAGAATCTTGTGGCGGTTTTCCCAACAATCGGCCAGCCTTGGCGTCGATATCGTGGTCGAGGGCGACATCGGCGTCGTGCGGCTCGAGTCGAGGACATCAGGGTCGGAGGTCATGCGCGATCGCTTCGCTATCTGACGCCATGCCCGAATGCAGCGATCGGCCGTGCCACGAATGAGAATGCCGAGGATTTCGACGGCACCTCCTTGGGCCAGCCTGGATGGGATGAAAAACATGCAAGTTCGAGACGAGCTCGTCAGTCGATTTTTTCGTTATGCCGCGATCGAGAGCCAGAGCGACGGCCGTTCCCAATCGCTGCCATCATCACCCGGACAACTCGAGCTCGCCGTCTTGCTGGCAGAGGAGTTGTGTACGCTCGGGCTCGATGATGTCCAGGTCGACGAGCATGCGATGGTGACGGGGGTGAAGCGCGGGAGCAGACCGAAGGCTCCAAAAGTTGGCTTCATAGCCCATCTTGATACAGTCGACGTCGGTCTCTCGCCGATCGTCCGACCGCGGGTTCTTCGCTTCGAGGGAGCGGATCTTTGCCTCAATCCTCGCGAGGACATTTGGCTGCGCGTCGACGAACATCCGGAAATTCTCCGTTGGGCAGGCGAGGAGATCATCTTCGGCGACGGCACCAGCGTCCTGGGCGCGGATAACAAGGCGGCGATCGCGGTCATCATGACACTCCTTGCCCGGCTCGATGCAAAAGGCGAGCACGGAGACATCTTCGTTGCCTTCGTGCCGGACGAGGAAATCGGGCTGCGGGGATCCAAGGCGCTCGATCTCTCCCGCTTCCCATGCGATTTCGCCTATACGATCGATTGCTGCGAGCTAGGCGAAGTAGTCCTTGAGACCTTCAACGCCGCATCTTGTGAAATCGTCTTCACGGGTGTCAGTGCTCATCCCATGTCGGCGAAGGGCACCCTCGTCAATCCCCTGCTAATGGCCATGGACTTCATCGGCCACTTCGACCGTGGCGATGCACCGGAATGCACTCAGGGCCGGGAGGGTTTTTTCTGGTTCAAGGATCTGATAGCAAATGACAGCCAGGCGACGTTGATCGCCCTGATCCGGGACTTCGATGAGATCGGATTCAATGAACGCAAACGTCGGATCTTGGAGATCGCGGATTTGGTCAACTCGCGATATCCGACTGGCGATGTTCGCTGCCAGCTGACCGATACCTACCAAAATATCGCCAGCAGCCTTTGCGATGATAACCGTGCCGCTGAGCTGCTTTTCGAGGTTCTCGGCAAGCTCGGGATCCAAGCGAAGCTCCTGCCAATGCGCGGCGGCACCGATGGCGCTGTGCTTTCCGCTCGAGGAACACCGACTCCGAACTTCTTCACCGGCGCGCACAACTTTCATTCTCGCTTCGAGTTTCTACCTCTGCCGGCCTTCGAACGATCATTGGATGTTGCCCGCGGGATATGCCTGCTGGCCGCCAGGGAAAATGGATCGGACGGCAGCTGAAGGAATCGGGACTCGCGGGACCTCGTTTGGCATCGGCACCTTCTACGGAAAATTCAGCGACGTAGGAACGAGACGGATCCACCGAAATCATTGATGTTCCGCTTGACGCTCCGTCGAAGCTTCTCCTATCCCTGATAGGGGGCCGGGAAGATTATGTCCTGGTCCACCAGGACGTTGAATTTGTAGCCCGGCCGGATTTGGATCGTCGGCTGAACATTGAGGCTCTTCGAGATCGTCTGTTCCGCGACCCGGCCGAAGCTCTCGGCGAAGTTTCGTCGCGCGGCATCCGACGCCGTGTCCTGCGTCGCAAGCGTAGAGCTTTCCGGCATCGACATGTCGATCCCAGTCCCGATAATCGCCACCAGCGCCGCTGAACCGAATGTCCTCCAGAGATGGCGGTCTACCTTGTCCCGGAAGCCCCCATATCCCTCGGCGTCGGTGCCGGCCATGCCGCCGATCCGCAAGGTAGACCCGTTTGGGAATATAAGATCCGTCCAGACGACTAGTACCCGCTCCTGGCCGAAGGAAACTTTCGAGTCATATCGACCGAACAGCTTGGCGCCTTGCGGGATGAGGAGGCGATAGCCCGTCGCGCTGTCATAGACGTTCTGGCTGACCTGCGCGGTCACGCGCCCAGGCAGGTCGGAGTTGAGGCCGGTGATCAAGGTTGCCGGAATGACCGAGCCGCGCTTCAGTTCATAAGGCGACATCCGCGGCACGACCTGGTTCGGCAGGTAGCCGAGATCCTTGATATCTTGGTTGAAGAAATCCTCCTTCGACGCCTGGCCGTTCTGGTCGACGTTTTGGCCGATAAGCCCGGATTTCATGGCGGTGGCGTAGAGGTCCGAAGCACTGTTCGCGGCGGCATTCGGCGCCCGGCGACCAGGCTCATTGGTGGAGCTCGCCGCCTTCTCGACATCCGAGATGTCGACTTTCAGCGGCGAATCGAGCGCCGTGGCGCGGGCCTGAAGGCGCGCCATCCGTTGGCGCTGTGCTTCACGGATATATTGCTCGTCCTGCTCCCGCTTCAACCGCCCCTTCCATTCCTCTTCCGACTCCAGCCTTTGTCGACGATCTTGTCGCTCCAGTGGCTGACGTTCGACGAGTGGTTCGTGCTTCTCCGTTTTTTCTACGATCACGGGAGTTGGTTGAAACGACTCCTGCTTTTCCGGCTCACCGATAATGCCATCGGTTACACCTCTCTTGAGCTGGTCGCCGAAATTGGTCGCGGGGCTGTTAGACGCCTCCACGATGTCGCCACGTTGGAAGGAAAGACCGCGCAGCGACAGACCGATGACGACGATTCCCACGAACAGCGTGATGACGATGATGGCGACGATGATCGGCAGGCGGTTGAGCCGGCGCATGCCGGTCTGATCGTCGGCTTGGCCTGACGTGCCAAGCTGGAGTGATTGGCCCATTTCGATCTCCCTCAGTTGCGCCGCATGATCGAAAGTGGACTGGCCGGCGCGGCGCCGGATCCCGTCGGCGTATAAGCACGGCCAAGAGCGATCGAAGGCGTCGACAGGCGCGCGAAAACCTGTCCATCGAACCGCTCGATTGCATAGGCAAGCTCAACCGGCTTGACGTCCTTCGCAACCTTGCCGTCCGTGACGACCGTGTAGCCCCACCCCTTCAGGGCCGCCTCGAGGGCGGTCGCGAACTCCGAGGTGTCGTTCTCCATCTTGATCGTCGCCACACCGGCCGGACCGATCTGCTCGGCAAGCCGGCTTGCCATGTCACCGGCAATGGCGCTTGCGGCGGGCCCGGTGACGGCGACGGGAGTTGAGCTCGTGGTCAGCGCGTCATCCGCCGTTTGGCAACCGGAAAGTAGCACGACCACGAGCAGGAATCCGAAAAGCTTGCCCATCGATCATCCTCCCCGCCGGATAGTGATCTTCTGCTGTCGCCAACCGACGCCGGAAACGAGGATCGCCTTGTCGATGGCATAGTCGACGGTCATCATGTTATTCTTCATCCGATAGTTCACGATGCGATTTTGGCCGCCGGAAACGACGAACAGTACCGGTGCGTCCTGACCCGAGATCGACTTCGGGAACTGGATGTAGGTCTTCACACCGTCCGAATAGACCCGCTTTGGCCTCCAGGGCGCGCTGCCGCTCACGGAATAGGAGAAGTTCAGCTTATCCGGCGTCGTGCCGGGAATGCCGCCTGTTTCGAGACGGGCATTGATATCCGCGAGCTTGGTCGAAACATCTTCCGGATATTCGAAGCCGACACGCGCCATGTATTGGCTGGGGTGAGACTTGAGCTGAATATGGTAGGTGCGTCGCGATGTCGTGACCACCATCGAGGTCACAAGACCAGATTCGGAAGGCTTGACGATCAGGTGGATCGCCTGGCCTCCGGTGGCCCCCGATGTCGCGGGTTCCACCTTCCAGCGCACCGTGTCGCCCACCAGCACGTCACGGACGATCTCACCACCCTGCAGCTCGATATCGCAGACCTGCAGCGGCGAACAGACGACCGAGGGCTGGGTCTCGCCGAACAGGAAGATGACCTTGCCATCCGGTCCTGTCGTGACCAGGCCAGGTGCCCCACGCCACTTCCGGGAAATAGTCGTTCCCCTCACTTCATTCGTGGTCATGCTTTGCGCCTGCGCGCACGCCACAAAGGCGAGTCCGGCCATGCAGCCGGCGGCCGCGATCAATCCTCTTTTTCGCATTGAGATATCCCTATCCTTAAAGCTGAGCCGTCCAGTCGAAATCCCGGACATAGAGGCCGATGGGATTGAGGCGGATCGTCGCCTCATCCTGCGGCGCGGTAAGCGCGACCGTGGCGATGCCACGAAAGCGACGGGTCCCGGTTTCCTTGCCCTTCCGGTCCCGCTCGTATTCCGTCCAGTCGATCTGATAGGTCTGCTTCGAAAGCGCCACGATGTTGTTGACCTCAATCGCGACCGTCGAGGATCTCGCCCTCTCGAAGGGTGAATTGCCGCGGAACCAAGTGTTGATCTTCTCGGTCGACGGATCGGAGGTGCGCAGCAGGGCGTAGGTGCGGTCGATATATTGCTTCTGTACCACGGCGTCGGGCGTGATAGAACGGAAGCTCGTGACGAAGTTGCCGAGCGTCGAGCGTACCACCCGCGCATCGGCATACTCGATTTGTTCGGGGAAGCCGGCTGTTACCGCGGTTCCAAGCTTGTCGACCTCGACGATATAGGGGACAAGCTTCACTTGGGTACTCAGATACATCGCGTAGCCGAACCCGATCACGGCCATTGCCAGGCCAAGGATGCCGACGATCCGCCAAGCGGCGGCGGCTTTCACATAGGAGCCATAGCGTTCGTTCCATTCAAGACGTGCGGCGAGATACGGATTATCAGGTGCGCGGTTCGCTGCCATTTGTTCTTCCCTTGTGATTTATGATCTGTCGTTGCGTTCCGGGGGCGGCTTTGGCGCGCCGTGACCGCCACGCTGTTCATCGAGCTTCGCATTCGCAAGTCCGAGAATGGAGCCGGCATAGGCGCCGGGGGAGCCGATCGCCTTTTCCTTGGCGGCTGAGCCGGCTGCTTGCGCGCCCGAACCGAAACCCACACCGATACCGCGAAGAGCGGCGCCAGCGACGGAAGAGCCCGCGGCTCGTGCGGCCTGGGCCGCCGCGAAGCCCGCGCCGGCAGCGCCAGCGGCGAGGAACCCGGCGCCGGTGGCGAAGGATGCCGCCTGTCCACCATGGCGGATCGTCTCCATACCGCCGCTGACGGAGGCTCCCTGGACAACACCCTGAAGGATGCTCGGTACATACATGGCGATAATGAAGACCACGACGGAAATGCCGGCGATCGACAAAGTGGTGACAAATCGATCGGAGGATGCGGTCGGAGCATTCGCCAGACCCAAGAGGACCTGCGATCCGATCTTCGCGATCATCACCAGCGCCATCAGCTTCATGCCGACGCCGAAGGCGTATATGAGGTAACGGATGGCGAAGTCTTTCGTGTAGGATGAGCCGCCCAGCCCTAGCATGATCATGCCGGCCAGCAGACCAACATACATCTCGACCATCACCGATACGAAGATCGCCGCGACAAGCGAAAAGCAAATGACGACGACGCCCATCGCTAGTATGGCCGCGATCGCCAGGGCATTGTCCTCGAAAACCCCGAATTTCGCCTGTTGTGACATTTGCGAGGCGACCCGGATACCGGCGTCGAATATTTCGGCGGGCGAGGCTGAGCCACCGCCCGAGCCGATCTGAAACAGGCTGTCGATCACCGCGCGTGCAAACGTCGGCCCTTGCGTGAGGACGAACGCAAAGAACCCGATGAACATGATCCGCCGTACGAGTTCGGCGAACCAACTATCCAGCGACGCGGCCTGGACGGCGAGCCAGACCGCCGCGATACCGACTTCGATCGTCGCGAGGATCCAGAACAGCGATTTCGCCGCGTCCATGATAGTTGTCTCCCATCCCTTCGCCGCGGCCGATACTTGGTTTTCCAGCTCGGTGAGAACCTGTCCTTCCTGCGCTAACGCGGGGGCGGCGCAGGCGAGGCAGGCAAGTCCTGCGATCAGGAACGGGCGCTCAAAATTGCTCTTCACCATCTTGGGCGCATCTCCTGTCCGTCCTTGATCGGTGGCGGCTCCCCGCCGGAGCCGAAGAATTTCTCCCGAAGAGCACGCTGCTCCTCGCTGAGAACAGGTTTGGCTCCGCCCCGGAAACCAGCGATCAACAGGCTCGCGGCGGTGACGGCGAGCAACAGGGCAACGAGGGCAGCGCGGCTCACCAGCGAGGCTCCATTTTTTGACCTTCGGGAATGCTCTTGACCTCGGCGTCGAAGAACTTTTCGCGTCGCGCCTGGGCCAAATCCTTGTCGGTCTGCTCGGTCTGGAGCCAAGTTCCCATCATCGTCATTTGCTGTGAGACGAGACCGCGAAGCTTCTGCATCTGCGCGACTTGCTGGGCGGCGATTTCGTGGCCCACCTGTAAGGCCTTCATCTGCCCATCGGCCGTCTCCGACATCGATCGCAAGGACGACATCGTCTCCTCCTCGCTGTCGAATTGGCTGGCCGTCAGGCTCGCCGCCTTCAGGGAGCTGGCGATGGTGTCGCGGTTGGTGTTTGACCAGGACTGGTAGGTCGAGGAGAACGTCGCGTTGTCCGGCAGGTTGGTTTTGAGATCGGCATAACTCTGAAAACGCTGCTGAAGAACATCGTCGGCATTGCCCATCGAAAAGGCGATGCCCTGACCTTGGTTGACGATACCGCGCAGCTGATTGAGATCGCTTTCAACTTGTCCCCAGATATGATCGGGAAGCCGAGCCGTGTTTTGCAGCATGTTCTGGTAGATCTTGAGCTGGTTTTCGATCTGATCCGCAAGCTGGCTGATCTGCGTCAGCTGGTTGTCGACCTGGATGCCCGAGCTCTTGAGCAGGTCCACCAATTGCGCGTTGTTGGCGAGCTGCGTCCACTCCGTCGCGGCACCGGTGGCGGTCCCCGCTCGAGCTAAAGGCGCGGTTCCGATCGTCAGGGCCGCGGCCGCCAGGCAGGCGAACCATCTATTCGAACTTGAGTAGCGATGTGGCATTGTGAACTCCTCTCGATTCAAGCCAGTGGATCGGCCAGTCATGGCCATGTTCGGATTTCAGCGCGCGGATGCGCTTCAAGTCTTCCTTGCCGGAAGCGCCGACGAAGCTAAGGGCGACCGGTCCGAGCGACATGTCGAAGAGGCGTCGGCCTTCAGGCGTCGCCACGTAATATTCGCGCTTGGGGATCGCGGTGGAGACAATGTCGATCTGCCGCTCGTTAAAGCCCATTCGCTCATAGAACTCCCGCGTGCCCGGCTGTCGAGCGGAACCATTGGGAAGGCAAATCTTGGTCGGGCACGACTCCTTCAGGACGTCGATAATCCCGGACCGCTCGGCGTCCGAGATGGATTGGGTCGCGAGCACCACCGCGCAATTGGCCTTGCGCAGTACCTTCAGCCATTCGCGGATCTTGTCGCGGAACACGGGATGACCGAGCATCAGCCAGGCCTCGTCGAGCACGATCAGACTGGGAGACCCGTCCAGGCGCTTCTCGATCCGGTGGAACAGGTAGGTCAGAACCGGGACGAGGTTGCGCTCGCCCATGCTCATGAGCTGCTCGATCTCAAAGGTCTGGAAGGCGCCAAGGGTCAGCCCGTCTTCCTCGGCATCCAGGAGCTGCCCCATGGGCCCATCGACGGTGTAGTGATGCAGTGCGTCCTTTATCTCGCGCAGCTGCACGCCGCTGGCGAAATCCGAAAGCGATCGCCCAGAAGCACTCGCCATCAGTCCGATCTGACGGGAAATGGCATTACGATGATCGGGCGTGATGGTGACACCCTGGAGGCGGACCAGCATCTCGACCCATTCCGTCGCCCACGCACGGTCGGCGTCGCTTCCGAGTTCGGATAAGGGGCAGAAGGCCAGCGCCCGGTCCTTCCCTTCGGCGTCATCGCCGATCTCATAGTGATCGCCGCCGGCCGCGAGCGTCAGCGGCAAAAGCGCGCTTCCTTTGTCGAACGCGAAAATCTGAGCTTGGCCGTATCGGCGGAACTGCGCGGCGATCAGCGCCAGAAGTGTCGATTTACCCGATCCCGTCGGCCCGAAGATCAGCGTGTGGCCAACATCATCGACGTGCAGGTTGAGCCGGAACGGGGTGGATCCGCTCGCGACCTGCATCAAGGGCGGCGAATTCGGTGGGTAGAAGGGGCAGGGGGCGATCGGAGCTCCCGACCACACCGAGTTGAGCGGGATGAGGTCCGCGAGATTGCTGGTGTTGATCAGTGGTTCGCGGATATTGCAATACCAATTGCCTGGCAGACTGCCAAGAAACGCGTCCGTCGCATTGAGTGTCTCTATCCGAGCGCCAAAACCTTCGGCCTGGATCAGCCGGCGGATCGCCTCAGCCTTTTCCTGCAGTGCCTCGCGGTCGCTGTCGAACAGCACGATGACCGGCGTGTAATAGCCATAGGCAACCAGCTGCGATGAGGCCTGTGCGATGGCATCCTCGGTCTCGGCCACCATGGCCATCGCATCCTGGTCCATCGACCGGCTTTGTGTTTGGAATATCTGGTCGAAGAATGGCCGGACTTTCTGCTGCCATTTCTTGCGCGTGCGCTCCAGCTTTTGCCGCGACTCCTCCACATCGAGAAAAATGAAGCGGGATGACCATCGATAGGTCAGCGGCATCAAGTCGAGGCTATTGAGAATGCCTGGCCAGCTCTCCGCCGGCAGACCATCGATCGCGACAACGCCTAGGAAGCGGCTTTCGACCTTTGGCGTCAGGCCATGCTCAAGCTCGGCCGTCGCGATCCAGTCGACGTACATGGGAATATCCGGAAGCCTGATCGGATGGTTCTCGCCCGTGATGCAGAATCGCACGAACTGCAGCAGGTCGTCATAGCGGGCGATCCTTTGCCTTCCCCTCTCGATCGTCTCACGGGTTTCCATTCGCCTGATCGACAATGTGTTCGCGAGATACTGCTCGATTTCACGGATGGCATTCTTGAAAACAAGGAGCACCGTGTCCGCGTAAGACTTCTTCCGACTCTCTTCATCCGAATAGATATATTTGCTGAGAGCGGTCTTCCGGGACTCAAGCGGCCGGTAGGTGAGAATGAGGGCGTGCTTGCTCTCGAAATGCCCCTGATCCCGCTTGAAATGCGCCCGGCGCTCCGCGTCGATCGCGCGCGTGACCGGATCGGGGAAATGGCAGCGCTCTTCCGACGGATAATCGACCGTCGGAATGCGGATGGCCTCGACCTGGATCATCCAGCCGCTTCCAAGCCGCGAGAGGACCGCATTGATCTGCCGCGAAAGGCCGTTGCGTTCAAGATCGGTCGCGCTTTCCGAGTCCGGACCGGCGAAGTACCAGCCGGCCATCAGGCTCCCGTCCTTCAGCAGGAGAACGCCATTGTCGACGAGGCCCGCATAAGGAACCAGATCGGCGAAGGATGGACCGGTCGCGCGGAAGCGTTTGAGTGCCGCCATAGCCGTCTCCTCAATACCGGCGCCAAGGCGACGTGGTCGCCTTATAATAGGGTCTGTACGAGATATGCCGGATATAGACCTGCCGCATGAATGGGTCGGACTTCGCCATCATCCTGAGAAGTCCGACGATGACGATCCAAACGGCGACTCCAAAGAGCGCGGAATAGACGGTCAGCACAACGAAGATCAGGATGACCGCGGCCAGACCGGTGAGCAGCACTAGTTCGCGGTCGGCGCCCATCAGGAGGTTCGGACGCGAGAGCGCACGGTGAATGCGGTTGCGCTGCAGGCCAGATACGGGCTCAGTCATGAGTCCTCTCCCCGTCCAAGCGTTGTCCGTTCGATGTTAGCTGCGCGTCCGGCAATCCGATCGAGGCACCGGTCGCGCCGAACAGGCCGACGATGTTGGCGGCGCCGAGCAGGATGCCGGCGACGAGGACGACATAGACCAAGCGCCGCGCGAAATCGTTGAGCTCGCCGCCGAAGATCAGCATTCCGCCAGCGATGGCCACGGCGGCCAGTGCAATGGCGCCGGCGACCGGACCGGTGATCGATTCCTGGATTTGCTGCAACGGACCTTCCCAGGGCAGGCTGCCGCCAGAACTGGCGAACGCTGGGGTAACGCTAGCAAGAGCGAAGGATGCGGCAAGCAGCGCAACGATGAAACTCAAGTTCTTACACGACATGATGTGCTTCTTCCTGTTCTTCGCTAAGTTGGTCGGATTCAATTTCATATCGGCCGTTGACGAAGCGCTCGACCTGGATGACGTCGCGAACGCGCCGCCCGCGCGCTGTCCGTTCGATGGAGATAACGAGATCGACGGCTTCGCCGATCACCTCGTTCATGGGCTGCTGGCTTGCTTCCGCCGTGAGCTGCTCAAGACGACGCAGCGCCGACAGGGCGGTGTTCGAGTGAATGGTTGCCACTCCACCCGGGTGACCGGTGTTCCATGCCTTGAGCAAGGTGAGAGCGGCACCGTCGCGGACTTCGCCGACAACAATCCGATCGGGACGCAGGCGCATGGTGCTCTTCAAGAGCCGTGCCATGTCGACAGTGTCACTGGTATGAAGAAGAACGGCGTTCTCCGCCGTACATTGGATCTCGGCCGTATCCTCCAGAATGACGAGCCGATCCTCTGGTGCGCATTTCACGATCTCGTCGATCACCGCATTCGCGAGCGTTGTCTTGCCAGACCCGGTACCACCCGAAATGATGATGTTCAGCCTGGAGGAGATCGCGCTTCGAATCGTGAAGGCCTGGTCCTGTGTCATAACGCCGGAGCACACATAATCGTTGAGCGGGATTAGACGCGAAGCGCGTCGGCGAATCGTGAAGGCAGGCTTGGCGACCACCGGCGGCAGCAGACCTTCGAACCGGTGACCGCCTATCGGTAGCTCTCCGGAGATGATGGGTTGCTCGGCGTCGACTTCGGACTGGAGGGCATGGGCAACCGTGCCGATCACCATTTCGGCGGCGGCCGACGACATCTCGCCGGCCGGAGCGATACCGTGCCCAAGCCGTTCGATGTAGAGCTTTCCGTCCGGATTGAGCATTATCTCGACGACGGTCGGATCATCTAGCGCGACGCAGAGCTGATCGCCGAGGGCTTCTTGAAGTTTGCGGACAAGCCGGGGGTGAGAGCGAAGCTGGTTCACCGATTTCTCCTTACACTGCATGGTTGCTAGGGGTGAATTCCGACTGGTAGTTGGAAGGGCGGAGCTTCTGAAACATCTCCTCATTGGCAGGTAAGATGCCGGCTACCGCCATGGTACCACCGATCTTCCTGGGTCGGCCGAGGCGCTGGAGCGGCCAATCGACACGAGCGAGGATCCGCTCGAAGCGGACGTCGGTCACCGTGACGATTTCCGAGAAGTTGTTCGCCATGCACCATTCGATGATTCCCGCGAACATGGTCAGCGTTGCTTCATGCACTGAACCCGTTTCCCTTCCCTCCTTAAGTGCGGTGTTGACGCAAAAGCGCGAGCTTTCGATCATTGCGCGGTGGGCATTTAGCCGGCCATTCGGGAGAAGCGAGGAAAAGACCTCGGTCACCATGGTCGGACCAAGGGCCGGGAGCAGCCTTGCACATCCGGCCACTTGGCCACAGGCGGAGATTGCGAGGACGTAGGTTGGCCCATGAGCGTCAAAGTCATCGGACTCGCATTCCGCGGTTACCTTGACGTCCCAACCCAGGCGACCGGAGAACACGCGGGCACGGAGTTTGTGATGCATGTGGAGGAGATGCGTCTCCTGGATCGTCCGGGGCGTCGAGAACGCGACAACTCGCATGAACTTCTCCGTCGTTGTTTCTTCCGCGGAGAAATCAGCACAGATTGGAATCGTGTGGCAGTTGTAGAATCCTACAAATCGGTAGCGGCCTGGGTCGGGTGACTTGGGAAAGATGCTGGAAGATCAATATTTCAACAGCGTTTCCGTTGAATGTGGTACCAGAGCCTGCCCGCAAATTTCGAGCCATGCGATTTGTGGCGGATTTCGCATGGGCGCGAACTGATGGCGGCCACGGTGGTCGTTCGGGCCATGCTGGGGGTGAGCAATGCAAAGGTTGCTGTTGATCGACCTCGCACCTCAAGTGTGAGTCCAAGCTGCAACAGTTTTCGACAATCGACCGCTTGGCCCAGCCGGCGCTGGATCCCTTTCCTCCGTTCGAGTTATTTCGATAGGGCAGGATGATTTGAGCGGACATGGTGGCCGTCTCATCCGAAGGACACGTCATGACGGCGCAGATTGTCGCGGCATGGGCCGCACGGAACGGTTTCGATTTGCTCGATGCATGGAGGTATCGTCGCAGTGACGATGCACGCACAATCACCATCGAGATCAAGAGGCTCTCGGTGGTGTTGATCGATGAGAGAACAGGTTCGCGCCCGCGGATCGTTTCCGCATTGTTCAAGGATCTGGTGTTCGGGAATCCGAGCAGCAAACTCGACCGGCTCCTGCTTGATCGTTGACAAGCGGGTGGCCGGGATTTCCATCTCTGTAATTGTTACGCTATTCGACCATGCGCAGCTGTGGACACTCCGAGATTACATTGAATCTCTAGGTGGTAGCTTGAAAATCATCGCCGATGTCGCCGGCAAGAAGGTCGACCTTTCCAGCATCGCTGAAAAGTCACCACACCGCTCAAAAAGGGCATAATTCTGAGTTCGGGCGGCCACTAGATTACCAACCTAGCCGCCCGTCCGTTCTTTCGCTCCGCATTGTTATAGTAACTCGCCGCCTGCGCCACGGACTTGTGTAGGGATTGCTGCATGGCTTCCTGCAAAGGAACGCCGCGATTGGCGGCTTCCGTCAGATATCCGGAGCGCAGTCCATGCGCCGAAAACAGCTCCGGATCCAAACCGGCCTGGCTGCAGCGTGTCTTCAGGATCAGATTGACCGACTGTGGCGTCAGCGCCCGCCGATCCACATTGCCCCACTGGTCGATGCGCCGGAACACCGGTCCGGCGTCGATCCTGGCCTCCATCAGCCACCGCTTGAGCGCTTCGACTGGCCGACCAATCAAAACGACGTGCGTGCGGTCGTCGGCCGTCGTCGTCTTGGTGCGGCCGAGAGTGATGGTGAGACACGGCAGGAGAGGGGAGGCGGCATTCCTCGGATCGGCATGCACCGGCTCCTCGTCGACCAGATCCTCTACTCGCAGGTCAGCGACTTCGGAGCGCCGGCGGCCGCCGGAGGCAAAGGCAGTCAGCAACAGGGCGCGGTCGCGAAGATCGACGCGGCGGTCGCCAGCACAAGCGGCCAGCAGCTTTGCCAACACATCGCCGGTGACGGCTCGTCTGCTCTTGCGGCGGCGTTGTCGCGGCGTGGCGCGCACAGACAGGCGCAATGCGGTTTTCAGGGAAGGCGCGGCAAATGATCCCGTTAGCCCGCGCCAGCGCGTCAGGATCGACCAGGACGTCAGCCGCCGGCGTACCGTGTCTGGCGCATGCGGGCCATCGACACGCAGTAGACCCTGGGCGCGCAATCCGATCTCGACGTTGGCCGGCATACCATGCGTGGGATCCTCGGCACGCTCGGCGGGATCCCAGAGATGATGGGCGACGAATTTGAGAAGCAGGCTTTCCGGCGCCGGCCAGGGGAGGGAAGCGCCGGTGGCAAGCTCGCACCAGGCTTCGAGATAGCCGAGATCGGAGGCGAGTGCGCGAAGCGTATTGGCGCCCATGCCTTCCTTGGCGAGATGCTTAAGGGTGGCGACGTCGTCATCGGTCAGCAGCGCCGCCAGCTGATCGCGGCGGGCGAAGGGCAGGATAGCATCAAGGGCGTCCAGCTCCTCGGCGCGGAGCAGCACTGGATCAGCGGGGGAGGGCCGGACGACAGCTTTGCTTGTCATTGAGTAGCCGATGCGGGATGGCACTTTACGTCCGTCCGCCCGAAATCATTCCCCTTGAAGAGGAGAGGGGCCTTTGCGATCGCGGCAACGGCGTACGAATAGCAGTCGCCTATGTTAAGGCTGGCCGGATGGCGACCTTTGCCAAACAGGTCGAAGGCCTTCTCGGCAACATAATGATGCCGCTCGCCAAAGGCCACCGCAATCACATTTGGCAAAGCGACGAGCTGTGAAATGATGATTGCAGCGTTAGGAAACTTCTTGCCGGTGAGCACCATTCGTGCCTCAAGCAAGGTCGGCCAGCCAATGACGACATCCTCGCGGGAGACGAGCGCATGAAACCGTTCAGCTTCGGGCTCTCCCAGTGATGTAGCCACAATTACCGACGTATCGACAGCGATCACTTCGGCAAACCGTTTTCGTCGTAGAGATCATCGTGGGCGTAGGTGGTGCCGGCCGGCACGGACCGTCGGCCCTCCGCCATCAACTCCCAAAGCGTGTCGGCTGGCGTCTGTGTCGGTTTTTGCCGCAGTTCTTGGTCGTAATGCTCGAGCGCAATTTCGACGAGCTTGTTGATTGGTTGGCCGGTGCGTCTGGCCAGGGCGTGCGCCAGATCGCGTGCCTTGCTGCTGCGGATGGAAAGCCGCGGTGCGGGCATTTTGAGCACTCCTGGCGCGGATATCATGGCCCGCAAAGATAGTGCTTTGCTGGGAAGATAGCAAGCGAACGCCTTCAGATGGCTCGCTATCGATACTTGGTAAGTCTGGCTTGAGCGGCGTTGGGGCCGGATCGCCACGCACGGTCAGATAAAGCTGGAACTGATCGAGAAGGATGTCGATCCCTCGAAGGGCATCGATGCGCTGGCACCTCAGAAAACCAGACGCGGCTATCAGCCGAAATAACCCCCCGGCGGGACAGGCCTCTTTGACGTTCGACGGCAGAACGATGCCCCCGGCGGCAAGACCGGGGGAGATTTGCGGTGTCAGTCCCAAGGGATGACGGCCATCAGCTCGTCGCCATCCTGTCCGGGATAGCGGCCGAGGTTGGCGTTGAGCCTGCCGTAGCCGGTGTTGACGGAGAGGGTCAAATAGTCTCCGCCATTCTGGTTCTGCTTCTTCCAGATGCCGCCGATTTCGACGCGGCGTCCGCGAGGTGTCTTGACGAAGAGGCGATAGACCGGAGCCTTGGCGTTGGGGCTATCGAATTCCTCCCCGAAAATGTCGAGGTCGTAGGCGAGGGATGCGACATTGCCGGTGAGCGTGTTGTCCTCGTTGACGCGGATGAAGTTGACGAGATCGGTCATGGCAGTGTCTCCTTGGTTTGCGTTGCCGATGGTCACGATCAAGCGGCCGGAAGACAGTCAGCGCAAATGCCAGGGCATTTGCCGCGGGGACTGCACCCGAGGGGCAAAGCGCATGCGGAGCGGCGCCGGCTGGGAGGAATTTGCCTCGCGAGGAATGACGTCAGTCAGGGGAAATTCGTCAATGCGGCGGTTGCTGTCCGACTGGCCGGTCGCAATGAGCCATCAACTTGAGGCAACGCAATCTAGGAAGATACGTCCGGCGCTTAGGTTTCGTCTCAATCCCTTCAATGGAAACATCTCGCTGGCCGGCGTGATCCGGCAACAACAATACAGCGGATGAATAGGGAATGCGCTACAGCAACGCCAAGGTTTCGGTCCACAGCCCGAAGGTGATCACCTGGGCGTGCCTACATGCTGGTATCGGCGGCATATGGAGGAAGCAGAAGCGGCAACGGCGCTGTTTGAGAAGCCGTCACTTGATAACCAAGCCGCCCGGCATTGCACCGAACGGTATGCTTCCGACGGGGATGTCTTAGTCCTGTCTGTCGTGCTCCGGGTGCGATCGGACCGATCCGGCCGAAAAGCCGGCGGCATCGCCTGCCTTCGACCTTGCGTTTCATTGCGGGCGGGCAGGGGTGCACGAGGGGAAGGGCCGAAGGGGGTTCCCCTCGCCCCAATGATGATCAAGCAGCTGCTCGCAGATCGAAATTCGCGTGGATCACCTCGTAGGGAATATGAATTTTCCCATCGTCGGTCTGTTCGATTATACCCCAATCAGACAAGGCTGACACATCGTCATGCACCCGCTTGATGTCCCGTTCGAGAGAGCGGGCAAGGCCGCGAATGCTCGACGGGCCGATCTTTTGAAGATGTTCGATCAATTCCCATCGTTTGGGTGTGATGACCGAAAAGAGCTGGGCGGGTGAGGAAAAAGTGAAGACGGCGACGGGATCAGAGGGCTTTCCCGACCGCATCGCGCTAGCCGCCCGGTCAAAGGCTTCATCAAGAGCTGCTTCGCTATCAGCTCGGATTTGGATCAAGGCTTCTTTCATGGCTTCTGCCTCCTCTTGATGATCTCCTTCCGAAAATCGGACAGGAGGGCATCGGTCGTCGTGAAGTGGTAAGGCTGCTCGTCACCGTCCAGATGGCAATGATCACCCTTACCCCGCTCATTGTCGAAACCGACGATGCGGCGACCATCCTTGCCGTAGAACAGTCGATACTTGAACAGATGCATGCTTCCGGCAACAGGTTCAGGCACTTTCCAGATAACGATCTCGACAATCGCGCCGGCTGGCAAAACCGTTTTGGAACGTTCGATCAAGGTCGCTGCAATCATGTTGTCATTTATGCCATCAGTTAAAACCGTTGTCAAGAATGACAACGGGCAAGATATGGAGAAAGCAAGCCGGTCGCAGCGGAGAGACGCTGCGACCGGCGACGGCTGATTACTCAGCCGCCTCGGGACGTTGATCATGTCCGTTGCATGGTAGTCGCTGTACTCATCTGCCTCGGCAGCCAGCAAACCACCCTTGCCTTCGTCCGCCTGGAAACGGCGGGGCGGATGAGGGAGGGGAGCAAAGCCGCGCCGATGGCCCGGGCCTCGGCATAGGCTGCGGCTTCAGCGTTATGAGACGGCGGCGAAGGAAACCTTCACGCCACCTCGTAATCAAGCCGCCTTCGATGGCTCGTCCGACGACGCGAGCGACACGGAGAGTTTCACGCCGAGCGCTCTGGCGGCACCGATCAGCGTCGAAAGCTTCGGATCGCCGTGCTCGCTCGGGGCTTTATAGAGCGCTTCCTGCGTTACACCTGCTTCCTTGGCAACAGCACTCATGCCGATAGAACGAGCAACATCGCCAAGCGCATGAGCGATCAGGGAGGGGTCGCCATCCTCAAAAGCCGCTTCGATATAAGCGAAGCGCTCCTCCGGCGTTTTCAGGTAATCCAGAACATCAAAGCGGGTCGTTTCTAGCACCATGTCAGATCTCCTTCGCCATTTTCTTCGCTTAGGCGATATCGCGCGTCTGCGAGGACTTGTCGCCGCCACATAAACGAATGACCAAGGTGCGGCCCGTATAGGTCAAATACAAACGATATCACGGCTTAGATTGATCGAACTGCCTGCGAAGGACCTGCCATTCCTCCCAGACATGGGAAAAATCAACATCCTTGTAGCCACGCCTCTCTTCTACAGCTTCCGCGGCGCTCGTCAGCACAGCAATGGCGGCAGCGCTGTCGCGCACTGCTTCCACCTGACTTTGGGTCAGTGGCTTTCCATTCAACTTCTCCGCGTTCAGCAGCAATGCAGACAGTGACGGCACAGCCACAATGACCGGGTGGTCGGGATTGGGCCGGCGCATCAATTCCGCGAGCGTACCATTATCAGAACTCTCCAAAGGTTGATTGCTTGCCGCCATACTTGCTCCCGAACTGACGATGAGACAGACAACCCATAGCACGGCATAGATATTCACCACTCTTGGCATGGATAATCTGTACCTGTACCGATATGAAATAAATAGATCATTCGGGATCTAATGTTTTGCTGCGATGCGGCAGAAGTGACGCTTTTCGATCCGTCGAGAAACGTTTATCGAGCGCCGTGAGCCTTGGCAGTCATATCAACTCCGAGAGCGCGCATCACCGCCAACGTTGTTTTGAGCGTTGGGTTTCCGCGTTCGCTGAACGAGCGGTACGGCCAGTCCCGCGATCGCGAGGTTGTTCTGCGGTGCCTTCATGCTGGCTTCCAGCGACTTGCTGGTGAGTACAATCTCGAGGCAGCTGTAATCGCGCGAATGGGTGAGAACCGTCTGCAGCAGCAGGGCGTGAACCACGCTCGCCAGCGCGACACGATGGTTGCTAGCAAATTCGAGCCGGAGCGCGGCGGTGCTCCATGCCGTCAGGTCTTCGATCAGCGTTGCGGAATGGATTAGCACGGGAGCGACGGGAGCCTGCGCGGCAGCTTCGTTTGCCCGAGCCGCATCCGCATCATTCTCGGCGTCCTCCGAACCATTCTCACCGCCCTTGGCTTCGTCCGGTCGAACATAGCCGCGATAGATCACAGGGTTTCCGCTGTAATCGAGCGACACGATAGCGCCAGCGCGGGCAAGATCATCGGGCGCATAAGCCCGTCAGCCTATGAGGAGGTCTGGAGATAATGGGGCAGGCTGGCGCAGTAATTGCGATCAGCTGCATCTACGATGCGTGCCGGGCACATCAACTCGGCTGGCGGCTATCTCCGGGATCTCACTGCAAAGGCGAGACGAGGGGAATTTTCGTTGGGTCCGATGCTATTTGCTCTCTTGAGAGCGAATTCGGTGCCAAGCAAAGCCTCCGCGCGAATACGAGGGACCGTGCAGTCACCGAAGTTATATAATAAGCCTTTGAATTCATGTGGAATTCTAAAAGTTTCCGGCTGGCACCTTCTTGCGTGACGCGGGATCAATCATTTGCTCGGGTGCCCTTCATCGGCCGCATGCTGTCGACGCCACGTTCGCGGTCGATCCAGCGCATGATGGGCGTGACCGCGATCCCGTGGGCGACAACAGAAATCAGGATGATCGTGAAGACAGTCGCCCATAGGGTTTCGACGTGTTCGAATTTCGCTCTCTGGGTTGCGAAGGCGAGATAGTAGATCGACCCGAGGCCGCGGATGCCGAACACGGCGATGATCGCCTTTTCCGCTTTTGGTTGATGGCAGCCGAACAGGCTGATCCAGCCCGCGAGCGGCCGGATGACTGCCAGCACGATGACAGCAACGACGACAACACGCCAATCGGCCTGAGCCAGGAGCGTGCCCTCGGCAAGCACAGCGCCGAAACAGACGAGAAGAACCATCATCAGCAGCCGCTCGATCTGTTCGCCGAAGTCGTGCAACTCACCGTGGAAGCTGCTTCCCCTTTCGACGCTGCGCAAGGTCAACGCGCTGATGAAGACGGCCACGAAGCCATAGCCGCCGACCAGTTCGGTGGCAGCGTATGAAACGCAGGTGAAGCCGAGGGCGGCGAGCCCGTCGCCCGTTTTCGCAAGCTGCCCGGCCTTGGGCAATCGGAACGTCAGATGGGCCAACGCCCGCCCGGCGAGCCAGCCCATGCCCGTGCCTGCGACGAGCTTCCAAAGAACGTCGACGACGAGCCAATGGCCGATCCAGTCGATTTGAGATGACGCGCCGGCTATTGCGATCGCGGCCATGACGAAGGGGAAACTGAGGCCATCATTGAGACCGGCTTCGGAGGTGAGCGCAAAGCGGATATCGTCCTCCTCGCCAGTCTGCGGCGGCCCGACCTGGACATCGGCAGCAAGCACGGGGTCGGTTGGCGCGAGCGCAGCTCCGAGCAGAAGCGCCGAAGCGGGGGGTAAGGACAACAGAGCCCAGCCGAGAAACGCGATGGCGGCGATGGAGAGCGGCATTGCAACGCCAAGCAGCCTCCAGGTCACCATCCAGCGTCTCCATCCCAGCGGACGATCGATCTTCAGACCAGCCCCCATCAACGCGACGATGACGACCAGTTCCGTCAGGTGTTCGGCCCAGCCGACATTCTCCAGCGGGTTCCTCTGCGGCAGCGGCGTAAACGGCGACAGCGAGAGGAGTATGCCGATAACGATGCAGCAGATCGGCAGCGATAGCGGAATCCTCTTCAAGGCCAGCGGCAACCATGTCGTCAGAAGAACCACCACTCCGAAGATGAACAGCGTGACGACGTAGTCCATTATGTCCTCTACTTACAGGCTTGTCAGCCGGAGGAAGATCAGACGCTGCGGGCCTGCTGTGGATGTTTTCCTTCCCTCAAATTCCTCGAGGATCTTGGCGCAGAAAGCAGAAAGAACCTTTGGATTGCGGCTGGTGATCAGCCAAGGCCCAAAGCAGGCAGTGAACGGCCGCAGGCTAGTATGTGCTAAGCGGCCGCCTTTTCTGTGCCGGCACCAAAGCGCCGACGATAATCACCCGGTGACACCCCAACAAGCCGATTAAACACTCGTCGAAAAGCCGTAGAGTCCTCGTAGCCAACCGACCAAGCGATCTGGTCGACCGTACGTTTTGTAAATTGCAGCAGTTCGCGGGCCTTCTCGACACGGACGCACTGTACATACTCCGTGGGCTTGATGCCCGTTGCGGCTTTGAAGCGCCTCTGAAAGGTTCGCTCTTCAAGCCCGGCTTCGCGCGCCATATCGGCCACAGAAATGGCGCGTGCTCCTTTCGCCTGCAACCAGTGTTGGACGCGCAAAATGGCTTCGTCGCCATGCGTGAGGCGTGGTGCGAAACTCCCATAGTGGCGCTGTTCCCGTCCGCCTGCATCGACCAGAAAGAAACGGCTGGTTTCGACCATGATGCTTGGGCCCAACAGACGGTCGATCAGCCGCATGCCTAGATCGGTCCATGCCATCAATCCTCCCGCTGTGACGATATCACCATCGTCGATCACGATTTTTTCAGGCTCGACCCGTAAATCGGGGAAGCGCGTCTGAAGAAGATCTGCAAACTGCCAATGCGTCGTTACAGGGCGGCCCCGCAATAAGCCTGTCTCGGCCAAGACAAACGCGCCACCGCAGTTCGACGCCAACACGGCTCCGCGCGTGTGTTGTTCCAAAAGCCAGAGCGCAAGCGGAGCGGCTTCGGCGGCCGTAACTGGGCCCGACAACCTGCCAGGCGCGACGATAATATCCGGGAGGCCCTCGCCACCGGCATGGGTATCGAAGGTACGCTCGAAACTTTTCCCGCTGACTGCCCAGTGACTCAGCCGTAAAGTTCGGCCATTGCGTGCGCCGGAGAAGCTACTCGCGGTCATCAGCATATCAGTAAGCCCATGGACCATGGCTGTTTGGCATCCGCCATACAACAAGATTCCGACCTCAGCTGCCCTGACTGAAGGGCCTTGCCGATCCTGAAGCGCGGGTTCGATATCCTCGTCCATGATAGTAGTTCGACTTTCTGATTGTCAGTTTTGGCCTGCCAAATGTCCGTTCCGCCGATCCCGATCATGCCGCAGCTGCGGTAACTATTCAACCACGGGGCGGAATTGCTTCCCCCGTTGAAAGCTAAGGAGGATACGGATATGGCGACTATCAAAACTACCGACGGTACCGAGATTTTCTTTAAGGACTGGGGACCGAAGAATGCTCAGGCCCTCGTCTTCCATCATGGCTGGCCACTCAGCGCCGACGACTGGGATAACCAGATGATGTTCTTCCTCGAAAAGGGCTATCGCGTCATCGCCCACGACCGTCGTGGTCATGGTCGGTCAAGCCAGACCTGGGAAGGTAATGAAATGGACACCTACGCGGCAGACGTCACGGAGTTGGTCAGGGCACTCGATCTCAAGGGCGCGATCCATATCGGCCATTCAACGGGTGGCGGCGAAGTTGCGCATTACGTAGCCCGTGCTGAGCCAGGGCGTGTCTCGAAGGCCGTGTTGATTGGCGCCGTGCCGCCGGTAATGGTCCAGAAGGCATCCAATCCTGAAGGCCTGCCTATCACGGTCTTCGACGGCTTCCGTGCAGCAACCGCCGCCAATCGGGCACAATTCTTCATCGATGTGCCCGCCGGGCCGTTCTACAGCTACAATCGCGAGGGTGCGAAGGTGGACCAGGGCGTCATCGATAACTGGTGGCGCCAGGGAATGATGGGGGGCATCAAGGCACACTATGACTGCATCAAGGCGTTCTCTGAGACCGACTTCACCGAAGACTTGAAGAAGATCGACGTGCCGGTGCTTGTGATGCACGGAACCGACGACCAGATCGTGCCCTACAAGGACTCAGCTCCGAAATCGGCGGCCCTGCTTAAAAACGGCACTCTCAAGACTTACGAAGGCCTGCCGCATGGGATGTGCACTACGCACCCGGAGATCATCAATCCGGATCTTCTTGCCTTCATTGCCGGCTAACTGGCCTGGGTAACATAACGCAAGGGCGCCGCAGGTGGCGACGCCCTTGCGGATTTGGACCGTGAAGAATTCAAGAGAACGCAGCCGTGCGCTCGTCTGGATGCTGCAGAACGGCTAGCCTCGTTCGCTCAGAAGGAGTTTCAAAGATCGAAGCACTCGCGCCGCCCTGCCGCTGCGCCTGCCCGCACTATTGTAATAGCTCGAGGCTTGTTGCACGGAGCGATGCCGCGACTGCTCCATCGCCTCCGGAAGAGGGATACCGCGGTTAGCGGCGTCGGTCAGATGGCCTGATCGCAAGCCCGACTGCCATACCAATCTTCGTGTTCCAAATGCTCGGGAGATTCGATTGAATTGAACCGAGATCGACCTACTATGCCAGAATTGGGCCGAGAGGCTTTGCCCTTTGGCGCCATTTGTGGTCGTCAGCGCTCATCATCGTCAGTTGGACGTTTCGGGTAGTGCCTCGAAAATTCCCGCATCGCCATCAAGACCGGCATGAGCCCACGGCCAGCAACAGTAAGACCATATTCGACTCGGGGCGGCTGCTCACCAAAGTCGCGTCTTGCGACAAGGCCGTCGTACTCCAACTCCCGAAGATGTTGCGTCAACATTTTCTGAGAAATGTCCGGGATGTCTCGCATGAACTGTGACGCTCGCATCGATGGCTCGGCAAACAGCCGGAACAGGATGGGCAGCTTCCAACGACCGGTGATCATTCGAAGGATTCTGGTCACATGTGCAACCGATCCATCAGGGCCGAGGCAAGCCTCCCTCGGTTCTCGTTCGACAGGCACCTTAACGTGCGTAATTGCCTCGTTCATCGTCTTGTCCTCTTATCAGCACATCGCAGTAGCACGGGAATTGCCAGGTGGATTTGAAACTTGATGGAAAAATTGCGCTTATCACAGGAAGCAGCAAGGGTATCGGCGAAGGAATTGCCAAGGGCTTGGCGCGTGAGGGCGCTATCGTCATCGTCCATGGTCGTAACAAAACGAGTACCGAAGAAGTCGCCCACGACATCGTCACCCAGGGTGGGCGCGCCTATGCGGTCTTTGGCGACCTGACGAACGACGATGACGTACAAAGGCTCGTCAACGATGCGCAGGCTTTCGTTAAGCCCGTCGAAATCTTGATCAACAATGCAGGCGGCTCCGGTGAACCTGAAGACTGGACCACCACTCGCCCGGAAACATGGGCATCTGGGTACGACCGAAACGTGCTGGCGGCTGTAAGGGTGACCGCTCGGCTTCTACCAAACATGCGCGCCGCTAAATGGGGAAGAATCGTCAACATCTCCAGCATGGCGGCGATAATGGCCCCCGCGAAAAGGCCCGATTATGGTGCCGCCAAGGCGGCTATGATTGCGATAACAGCCTCCTTGGCAAAGGAGGTCGCCATGAATGGCATTACAGCGAACACGGTATCGCCCGGAACGATTCACAGCGACAGATTAGAGAAAAGCTTCAGAAAGGTCGGCGCCGGGCAGGGCCTTGCGCCAGACGCACCATGGACCGAAATCGAGAGGATCGTGCTGCCGATGTTTGCGGAAGTCCCGATGGGGAGGGTTGGAACGCTTGAGGAGATCGCCGATGCGATCGCCTTTCTCGTGAGCCCGCGTGCGAGCTATATCACGGGAGCAAACCTACGGCTCGACGGCGGGATGTGGCCGGGACTTTGATTGTTCGCGGTGTCAGCCGCCTTTAGACCGTTTTGATCGTACCGCCATCGATGACAAACTCGGCGCCCTGGATCGAAGCAGCACGGTCGGAGGCAAGGTAGGCGACAAGGTCGGCCACCTCTTCAGGCTCGGCTCCGCGCCCGATCGAGATACCGCCCAGGGCATCAAGCACGGACTGCCGCGCGTCCTCAATCGTGCCGCCATTGGCCTTCCGGAGCATTTCGAGAAAGTCCGCGGTGGCCTCAGTCATGATCCAGCCGGGCGAGACGGAGTTGACCCGCACGCCCTTGGGACCGAGCTCTTTCGAGATCGACTTGCTGTAGGTTCTGAGCGCCGCCTTCGCGGCGGCGTAGGCTGTCGTGGATTCCGGCAGCGGCAGAACGGACTGAATTGAGGTGATATGCACGACGGTGCCTTTGCCCCGCTCCAGCATCTGCGGGATCAGCAGGCGATCGAGCCGGACGGTCGCCAGCAGGTTGAGGTTCAGCTCGGCGAGCCAGTGATCGTCTGTCAGCGCGGCGAAGCCGCCCGCCGGCGAAGCCGAGCCGCCGATGACATGGGCAAGGATGTCGATACCGCCCAGCCGCTCAAGCGCTGCCCTGGCAAACGCTTCGCCACCCTTCGCGGTCGTCAGGTCCGCCTGCACGTAGTCTACGCCCCCTATAGGATCCTTGATCGTGCGGGCGGCGGTGACGACATGGGCGCCGCCGGCCAGGAACCGCTCGACGGTGGCGCGGCCAAGACCCTTGGTGCCACCGCTAATGAGTACGCGCTTGCCAGCGAACTCGTTGGGATCTGCGTGGATGCCCATACCGTGGTCTCCAGAATCTTAATGCCGTCGTTCTCCAGCGTGAAGCGATAGGTGAAGCGGAGCGGGCTGCCCAGGAAGTCGCCGTGAGCGGGACCTTCGAGCACGACATCGCCGTCTTCTTCCCGACCAGTGTCGGGCTCAAAGATCGCCTTAACCGCGATCGCTTCTTCCTTGAGTAGCTTGCGGATATCAGCCAGCCCCTCGTAACGCTTGCCGTTGTCAATGAAGACGGACTTCTGCAGGAAGGGCTTCATCATGCCGTCGATATCGAGACGGGCGTTTGCCTCGATATATTCGGCAATCGGCTTGGGTAGGTTCATTGACATGTTCATCTCCTTGATGGTGATGAGCAAACTTAGCGATGGACTTTTCGCCCGATAAGCGAGACAAATCGGCATGGGGTATTACGAAAATCGGGACAATGACTCGCCATTCGCTGATCGAACTTGAGGCGATTCTTGCCATCGTTCGATGCGGATCGTTTCGAGCGGCGGCGCTCGAACTCGGCATATCGACCACTGCCATCAGCAACGCGGTGGGCAAGCTCGAACGGGATCTTGACGTGCGGTTATTCAATCGCACCACGCGCAGCGTCTCGCTCACCTATGCGGGGAGGATCTTCGTCGCACAGATCAAACCGGCGCTCGAGGGCATCCAAAAAGCGATGGATACGGCGCGCTCGCAGCAGGAGACGCCGTCTGGCATCTTGCGCATCAATGCCTTCGCGACGGCGGCCCGCGAGATCATGGCGCCGCTGGTCCTGAGCTATCTGAAGCTCTATCCGCAGGTTCATATCGACATCGTCACCGAGGGGCGGCTTGTTGACGTTGTGGCCGCGGGGTTCGATCTGGGCGTGCGCAGCGCGGATCTGGTGCCGAGCGACGCGATCGCCATACCGCTGGGTCGGATGCGACGCATGGCGGTTGCGGCATCGCCCTCCTTTTTCGAAAACAGGCCTATCCCCCAGGTGCCGCAGGATCTGGTCTCTTACCCCTGCGTTCGCGTGCGGCTACCCGATGGCGCATTGTTCCCATGGCGGTTCGAGAAGGGAAGCGAAAAACTGCAGCTCGACGTCGAGGGGCCGCTCACTCTTGATGAAGCATCTCTGGCGCGGATCGCGGTGACGAGCGGCGTGGGGATCGGCTATTTCATGGAAGCCGATGTCCGCGAAGACATCGCGGCGGGACGGCTCGTGCGCATTCTCGAAGATTGGACACCGCCGCTCGCGCCGCTGTGCCTCTATTATTATAATCGGCGGAATTCCTCCGCGGCCTTCCAGGCGTTTATCGCGCTCGCGCGCGATTACGCGGCCGGACGGCTCGCGTAGCCTTGAGCCTGCTGCGCGACAGAGGCACCGAGGTCGTTTGGCATTCACCCCAAAAATCCGCGGTTTTGCGCCCGATTTTCCGACGGCCAGCGACAGGTCATGGGTGATTTCGGCCATCAGAGAAGCCGCGCGGCCCGACCGCTGCGCCGGGTCGCGCTGTTTTAGTAGCTCGAGGCTTGTTGAACGGAGCGATGTCTGGACTGCTCCATTGCCTCTGGAAGGGGAATGCCGCGATTGGCGGCTTCTGTCAGATACCCAGACCTCAGCCCGTGTGCCGAGAATTCCATAGGCTCCAACCCAGCCATCTCGGCCCGTTGCTTCAGGATCGCATGACCGACTGCGGATCGAGCGCATGCCGAGAGACGGTGCCCCATCCGGGATCCCAGAGATGATGGGCGATGAATTTGAGAAGCAGGCTTTCCGGCGCCGGCCAGGGGAGGGGAGCGCCGGTGGAAAGCTCACACCAGGCTTCGAGATAGCCGAGATCGGAGGCAAGGGCGCGAAGGGTATTGGCGCCCATGCCTTCCTTGGCCAGATACTTGAGGGTGGCGACATCCTGGTCCGTCAGCAGCGTTGCCAGCTGATCGCGGCGGGCGAAGGGCAGGATGGCGTCGAGCGCATCGAGTTCCTCGGCACGCCTTTCAACCGAAGTTGATGACGCGCCGCTCATTTCGGCAGTCCGTTCTCGTCATAGAGATCGTCGTGGTTCGAAGTCTGATCACCGTTTGCCGGGCGACCGGCGGCTGCCAGCGCCAGGAAATCATCCATCGTGCTTTGACCCAGCTTCGGGATCGCCGTGAGAATAGCGATAGGCTGCCCGGCACGGCAGATGACGATCTCGTCATTGCGCCGTGCGAGATCCACCAGCTCTTCGAATCGTTCGGCCGCTTCGGGAATATCCGCATAAATCTTCATCGCTATTGCCCCTTACCAGACCCGTTCGTGCAGCACCGTGTCGAAAGCCACGTCCAGCGACAAGAAGGTGCAGTGTTCCAGCCGTGTCTGGGCGGCGAGAATGCGATCCCAGGGATCGCGGTGATCCCAGTCGAAGCTTGCCGCCAGCTCGGCATGCAGATCGCTGATGGCGAGCGTCTGCAAACCGCTGGCGATGACTGCGGCGCGCAATTCCTGCGGCTTCAGGTCGAGTTTCCTCAGGCGCATCTTGTTGTCGAGCTCGTAGAAGGAGACGGCGCTGACGAGGATGGTGTTGGCCTTGTCCTCGATCAGTGCCCGGGCCGTGCCCGACAGCCGGTCGCTGCCGATCGTCCACCAGTAGACGGCGTGGCTGTCGAGCAGCACCTTCACGGCTTGGGCTCGCGCTCGGCCGGTCCGCCCTGCCAGACGCCGACATCGTCGTTGAAGTCGCCGGCATCGATCGCCGCCTGCTCAGTATCGACATCGTCGAACAGGTTGTCGGGCAGGCCACGCTGGCGCAACAGGCCGAACGGGCGTTTGCCACCGTCGGCCGGGCCGATCCGCGCGTAGACTTCGTTGCCGCGCATGATAACAATTTCCTCACCCCGGTTGGCTCGTTCGAGCACCTCGGCGAAATTCTTGCGTGCATCGCTGATTTTGTAGCTGGTCTGGGGCATTGTGCGCTCCGATAGTGGCTTTTGACGCTACTGTAGCAGCGTGAATGCTCGCGTACAAGGCATTTGTACTTATCACTATCGATACTTGATACCTATCGCTAATAACCGACGCAGAGAACCGCCGTCCGGGCAACGGAAGCAAAGTTTGATTTCGATTCACTATGACAAAAGAACAACGTTAATTCATATGGTTAACAAATGGAGAATCTGCCAAGGATAGGGTAAAAGGGGCTGATTTGGAGGCGCTGGCGAAGCGTTGGGCAATTGTCCCGTTGTTGCTCTTCTACCATAATTGGCTATGGAGCATAAGACGCGATCAGCGGCGGGAGGGGCACAGTGGAAGTGGATGAGATCGATATCGACAGCCTAGATGAAGCGGCGCTGATCTCGCTGCACGACCGCATCGTCGGGCGGCTGCAGCTGCTGGATCTGGAGAAGACCGTGCGAGCGCTGCGGCAAATGAAGATCGGCGGTCGCGTGATATTCGAAGGGCCGGACAATACGCTGGTCAGCGGCATCGTCATCGGCCGCAATCGCAAGACGGTGAGCATTCAAGTCGACGACCACACGCAATGGAATATTTCGCCGCATCTGATCCGGATCACGCAGGAGGACGTGCGTGAACAAGTCGAGCGGGAGACGCCATTTTTGCCGTTGAGCGGCGAGGATTATGCTGCATTGGATCCGGCCAATCGCCGGGCGCCGGCAAGCTGACCTCAGCGGGCTGATCTGGGTTCAGCCACGCGCGAGGATGGCCCCGGGCAGCGGCGGAATGATCGGGCCAGCAATACCGAGCCGGGCGCCGAGGTAATGGTAGAAGGAAAGCTCGAGCTTCTTGCAGGTCTTCATCAGGCCGAGCATGGTGTCGCGCGCAATGCGGCCGTCACTAGACATCGTTCCGCCGGAGATTTTCCGCTTAGTGACGAAGGTTCGCAGATCATTTTCCGACGCATTGGTATGAAGCGGGATTTCCGGCCGCTCGAGCACCTTGAGCAATTCGTCTTTGCGGCGGTGCAGACGCACCAGCAATGCATCGAGCGCGTCATAGCCGGTGCGCATGGTAAAAATTTTGTCGAACCGTCGACGGAAAGCCGGGATGGCCTGCGGTGTGCCTCTCGGTACTCCGGCAGACAAATCGGTCTGCTCCTTCTTGCCCCGATGCGAGCAATGCCAGGGATGCCGGTCACCTAAAAGTCCGAGAAATCCAAAATCACCAGCGGCTTGCGAAGGTCGATGCCGTTCTCACGAGCGAAATCTAAGAACACGCTGGCAAAGCCGTCATCACCCGGGATAAGGATGCGGTAATAAGGCGGCCGACCATAGTCGTCTGGTTCATTTAAGTCGATCAGGCCCGCATCGACAAGCAGGGCGAGGTCCTCATCTAGATCGTCGCCGTGATAGATGCGACGCAACTTGGGTTCGCTGATGCGGAAGACGTCGTGCGACATCCGATCATCCTGGCGTTCAATCAGAAGTTTGAAGACCTCGCGGGTCAATCTTGGCAGCGCTGCGAGGCGCTTGCTCATTTCGGTAAAGGCGGCGAGCGCGACATCATCGTCGAGATAGATACTCTCCGACGCGATATAGGCGTTTATCTTGGCGGCATCGGTCAATTGCGACTTGGGCAATGCCTCGACCAGCTTATCGATGTTGGTCGGAAAAACACCCTCGTCGTCCGAAATCTCCAGTTCGATACAAACACGGCGTGTTTCGCGAGAGACATAATCGGCAAGATCCTTGAACGTATCGGTCGGCATGGACATTAGCCGCGAGCAAACATCGTCGAAATCCCAGATCATGTCTCGGCGAAGGAGAAGCTCGCATAGGGCTCACCTGTAAGCGTATATGACCCCTGCTTCTCGCCGATAACCAGGATACGGATGTGAGGGTATTTTGCACGCTGGGCAGCGTCGATCTTTTCAAGTGTGTCTTTGACCTTCTTAAGCGACTTGTCGCCAGTGATCTGAAACGCCCAGCCCTTTTTCGCATCCCCGAGGTCGAGGCCAGGATTGTTTGCGGTTTCCGAGTTGAGATTGATCAGGCCAAGATCAAGGACCCTGTTCAGGACTTCCTTGGCGAAGTCCTCGATGTAGGTGTTGAAGTTAAAAAGATGGAGTGCGGCGCGCTGCTTTCCCTGCGCCGCGATACCGGCCAGGTCGTCGACGACCTGACCAATGAGATGACCTCTGGTGATCATTATTTTCTCCTGAACGTAAGCCGATATCGAAGATTATGATGAACGAGCGCGGATACGGCTCAGCCGACGTGAACAGTCACGTTGTGGCCAAGCGACCGCAGCGCTTTGCTGGTTCGACCGTTTCGCGGAGGATACAGGTCCGGAAGCGCCCATCCTACGATCTCGCCGATTGTGCTGATCCCGATCAACTCAATCTTGCGCTTGGGATCGTGCATCGCGTCCCAAAGGCGATGGGGGACCTGCGCCGGATTGCCGTCATGGAGCACGTATTGCAATGTGGCGAGAACCGAGGGACCGCCACGAGAGGGCGAGTTGTACACATATCGCGCTAAAGCCTCGATTTTTTGCGGGACCTTGTAGCTTTTCCCGTCGGATAGTCCAACAAACCTGTTCGGTGCTCGGCGTGCATATTCCCTGGCAGCATGGATGCATGAGAGAACCTCCACGAACTCGTCTTCGGTAAGCTTTGTGAGGCGGGGTTCGGAGAAGGCAGCTCGCAGGAACGGCGCAGTTTCATTCAGCATGGTCTGCTCGGACCGCGTGGACTTCAAAGTTCGCCACCAGCCGATCGCCTCCTGTTCGGCCGCGTCCGTATCTTTCCGGTTTCGCGTGAAGTGGGTCTCATAGTCGGCGCGGCCGCGCTCAAACGTTCGCTGGTAGTAATGCGCATGCAGAAACTGGTCTGCGTGGGCGCCAAGCGGCGCCGACTTGTCGAGCCCATGACGGCCGGTTCTTGTCGGTCGAAATCTTTGCGCCGATGTTTCGGATGATTTGCAGAGTGCTATGCCATTCGTCGAGGAAGGCTTGGCGACGGGTTTCCTGAGCGGTTCGGGAGCTGATTTTGGCGAGGCCTTCCCAGAAGGGGACCAGCGTCGATTTCAGGAAAGCCTCGTCAGTTGTCCGATTACTCTGCTTGCGGCGCGTCAATTCGTTGTTTCGGGCAACCAGCGCATTGTAGAGTTCTTGCGTTAGCGGCGCCGCATGGCGGTCTATCTCGTCGAACATTGCCTCCAGCTGAAGGTCATGTCCGCTCTCGGAAAGCTCTTCGTCAGAAATGAAGACGCCTGCCTCTACATTGCCCCACCAGGCAGGCTGCGTCAGGTTTGCCGAACCGATATAGGCGCCATATCCACGCCACCAGATGACTTTTGGATGAAACGACCGGACCAGTTTGCAGACGTAGTTTCCGGATTTATGGGCCAGAAAGGGTGTGAGGACAGGAATGCTGACAGGGACATCTTGATCGAACCGGCCCCAGAACCGCAGCGGAATT
Source organism: Martinezella sp. CNPSo 3890 (assembly GCF_057784455.1). Lineage (NCBI taxonomy): Bacteria > Pseudomonadati > Pseudomonadota > Alphaproteobacteria > Hyphomicrobiales > Rhizobiaceae > Martinezella > Martinezella sp. CNPSo 3890. The sequence goes on from NZ_JBXSOR010000016.1 coordinate 57,946, forward strand.
TTGTTGTCCCAACACCAGTTGAACAACAGATCGTTTTCGGTCGCGTAGGCGACTGCAGCATCGACGCGCTCTGTGCTTTCCAGGGCCTTGAGGAGAATGTTACGCGGATAATTGCCGTTGATGCCATTCAGCAGTAATTCCAAATTCGACCTCTTCCACCCGCCGAGGCGAGCTTTCCTGTTATCGCGAGATCGCAGCTGGAGGATTGATTGAACCGATGCATTGCAGGCTCTTAAAACCTTCAGCTCACCAGCTTTCAGCCGTGATTGGCGAGTTTGTGCCAATTGTCGCAAATGCGCTCCGGTTGCTGTGCAAATTGCCCGTCTCTGTCTAGTGATTTTGGCCGGCGCTCGGCACGACAAAGATCCCCGGATGGGCAGTCCGCAACTTTTCGAGAAGCTGGGGGTGCTGTTTTCCCAAACGCGCGGATATCGATTTAACAAAAGCTGCTCTAGCTTTGACTTTGCTCTGGATGGTTCCTTGCGCAACGAGGAAGAGATTGCCAATAGCCTTGAACCCCTGTTTGCCCATCTTCACCCTGTCCTCAGTATCGTCGATAAACAATATGCCGGCGCAACGATCGAGGATGATCGTCATATCTTCATCGACAGTGAGGCGCTTCGAAACAATCTGGTCTTCATAAAGAAGGCGCTCGATGAATTTCGTGCTCGGGCTAAAGCCGACGAATTGGCAATCGGTGAAGCTACAGTGCTCGATCATCACTGGTCGGTAGTGCGGACCCGCGACGTCGGCGATTTCGCAATTCTCAAATTTGCAGAAACTGAGGCGGGAAATTGTACCGACACCGACGTCGACTGAAAGGCTTGTCTGTTTGAGTTCCGAAGAGTTTAACTGAAACTCGCCGCGTAGCATCAATGCCCCGCCCGAGATCGTGCACGCCTGAAAGATTGTCTTCTGGGTTGAGACGGCCATGTTGCAGTTGGACATCTGAACCTCCTCAAAATGACAATCCTGAAGCCTCCCGTTGAACGAAACGTCAACCCAGTGTCCGCCCTCGACGCGCCAGCCATCGAAGTGACTGTGACTTATCGAGGAATTTGAGAGTGTCACAAGGTGCCAACCACAATACGTCCATGTCGTTGCGCGCACAATCAATCCGTCCATTGCGCGCTTCCTGACAGACAACTCCCAGACATGATTGTTTGAGAAATAGTCCGTCCTGATGGTATCGGTTGCACCGAGCAATATCCCGATTGCGTTTCGCTTTACGAGATCGCCTTCATCTCGCTTTTTCACGGCATTTTCTTGGGCGCGCAGGACCGTAGAGACATTGGAAAGAAGCTTGGGATTAACTGCGGCTGCCTCCCCGATGAACGAAATGATCTCGCGCGTAAGGGGCTCAGTAATCGAGGATCTTGCAAGTCTACTTTCAGAGAGCTTGTCGACAACTGACTTTGCGACGAAAAACTCCATAAAGGATTTGTGCGTGAAGCGGAACGAAGAGGCTTGCCGGGACAGGAACGTCGTCACCTGTATATCCGCGGCGATCTGCTCCGGATTGTACTGGCTAAGATCTGCGGAGAGTTCGAATGATGAGGGCGTTTTTCTCGCGACTTCAACGATCTCTGAGTGCTCAACATCGAGGGAGGCACGTTTGAACATCGTAAGGGCGATCAGCTGTGCATATTCTTGGCGCTGCTTCTCGTTGAGTAGCTTTCGGCCTTTGCTTTTCCCCCAATCTCTTTTCAAATTGAGACTCGTATAAGCATCGTAGAGCGAAAAGGCGCCGCCTATTACGTTGTGGCGCCGAATGTCGATCTGTCCTTGGAGGATCGTATCCTTAATCATGGACAACATGATCGGCCGCTTCATGAGGTCGGTAAGGTCGTAGATTTTCTCGATCTCCACCTTCACCTCCTTCCAGCCACTGTTGCAGACCTCTTGGAAGTCTGCGTCAAACTTCTTTAGGTATTCATCGATTTGGGCGGGCCGGAAGACGTCGAGGTTTGCTACGGTGCTGGAGAGATCAAGAAGTGGCTCAATTGTGGTGTTGTCAACATACTTATCGAACAGAAACTGACTCGTTCGAGTAAGCGTCGTCGTCTCTCCGATGTTGAAAAGATGTGCGTCCCAGCGTCCCGGCAGACCGACATTTCGTTGCCCCTCCTTGAGATTGACTAGGCGTATGAGTTCGTTCAACTCTTCCGTCGAGACGAAGTAGGCTGGACGGCACGTCAAAATGACTGGCGAACCAGATGTGATCAATCGGTGCAGTGACAAAAAGGTATTGGCACGATCGGTCCGGCTCGACCCTGTGATGATTTCGTCAAATCCGTCGAGAAGAAACAAGAAGCCTGCTTCCCGCGCAAGCGTCCAGAAGACGGTCGGCGGCATGTTGCGCTGATATTTTTGCCGGACCGAACCGGTGATGAAATCATCAAGCCCTTCGTAGAACGAATAATCCTTCAACGTGAAATAGAGCGGTCGATGTCGCGTTTTCTTCTGAAGGAAGAGGCTTGAGTATTCGTATTCGAGCCGCCGTAGGAACGTGGTTTTTCCGCCACCAAAGTCTCCAAGAACGGTGAGAAACCCTTCGCCGAAGTTTTCAATCCACTCGATGGTGGCATCCAGGATATTCTCTATTTGCCCATCGGTTTTACCGTAGGGGAGTCGCCCCTGTGCTGATTGCGGTAGGAACTCATCGAATATCTGTTCGGACTCATACCCCTTCTTCAGAGCCAGCAACGAATCCGCGACGTTGACCAGGTCGTCCTCCAGGTCAGGAAGCCGGACCAGCTTGAAAAGCCTGTCGTTGTCTGCGGCATTCTGTGCCTGTTGCGAAAAGCTGGTATTCGTCACCATCACGCAGTGCGAAATGCCGTGGCTTTTCATCAATGCGCCAAATGTGCTGATCGTGTCGAAGACATCCTGGTTGCTGACCGAGCCGCTGGTCTTGTATTTGCACTCGATGATGACACGCGTGACACCAATGCCCTCGAGATGGCGCTCGACGAGAACGTCGATCTGCTGACCACCAAGAGGAACGTTGGTCTTCACGCTATAGCCAAGGATTGCGTACAGGCTTGCGACGTAAGCTTCCAGCTCGGCCGGACCCGCGACCCCGCCTTTTGATCGGTTCCGCCCCGCCGCGCCAGCCATCAATATCTTTCCCATTTGGACCAGAATCGTCTTTCCCTATATTCTAGGCAAAGTAGCAAGATGCAAGTGGGCGGATACGTCGATTGCGGCCTCTGGGGACACTTTCCAACTTCGCGCGGGATGAACGATCCAAGTTTCCAGACGCTCCTCTAGCCTGTACGCAACGGCGCCTGGACAAGGCTTCCGGAGCCTATCGCAACTCTGTTGTCGGAGCACCCTTCGATGACACGATCCCGTTTGTGCGGGCCATTCACGAGGCTGCGCCGGACCGTTGTGTCTGGGGCTCCGACTACCGCATGTCGCATGCTGGCAGAGGGTGATGAATCTGGGCCAGGTGCTTGATCTGCTTGTCGATTAGATACCCGATGCGAAAGCCAGGCACTGGGTTCTGATCGACAACCCTCATAGGCTTTACGGGTTTGGGTTCACGACCTCCGGCGCCACGACGTGCTCTGCTCGAGTTCATCCGTCCAACGACGCGCTCGCAGTCTGGCGTCTTGATGACAAGGCTGAAACAGAGGCCCTGGAGCTCAACCAATCATATTGGGAGACGGTTGAGCGAGCACGACGCTCCGTCCTTTTCGAAACGCCTATCGCCCATTTTTTCACGCGCGCTTTCTTCTCAGATGGTATCGACGAGTTCCTGGCACATATGATCGTCATCGAAGCGGCACTCGGTTTGCACTCGGACTATGACAAGTCCAAGCGCGTGACGCCGGACCCACACAAATATGGTGCATCGAAAAGACTGAAGCTGCGTGTGACAGGTCTACTTGGGGATAAGGGCTTTGGGGAGCAATACGACAAGCTCTTTAGTCTTCGAAGCGCGTTCCTGCACGGGAGGCAAATGGGAGATATTTCCAGCCGCGAGCGCGTCGAGGCGCGCAGCCTGGCACGCCACGTCCTGACAGCCATCATTGACGCGACCAGGCCGCAAATGCCTGATTCGCGCGAAAGTTATCTCGACGACCTGGTGGACGCGGGACTGCGGGCCCCTTGATGCCGGCAAAAAACCGGTCGCTGATCTAGCCAGATTTGGATGCTGCTGACAGACCAGTTCTCATTCAGACCAGTTCTCATTGCAGAAACTCTGGCCGAACCGTGTGACTTTGGGGAAGCCTATTTGTATTCAACCCTGTGGAGGGCTTGGCCCGGGCTGCTGATCCCGCTTGACGTCAGAATAAGTCAGCTCTCATTTTGGTTGCATGAAGCATCAGTTCTCGAATCTGGAATGGGAAGACTTTGAAAATCTAGGCAGGGACCTGGTCGGTCGGGAGCTTGGGCTTCGGTTCGAGGCTTTTACTGTCGGGACAGATCAGGGAATGGATGGCCGGTGGTGCGGAGCCGACGGGTCGATTGTGCTGCAAGCAAAGCACTATCACCGCTCCGGATTTTCCAAACTCCGCTCGAAGATGGCCGAAGAGCGGAAATCGATCGACAAGTTGCAGCCGGCCCGATACGTCCTCGTCACGTCGGTTCCCCTGACTCCGCCTAACAAGGATACTTTGGCGGAAATCATCGGGCCGTCCCTGCAGTCCACGGGTGACATCTTCGGCCCAGACGATCTTGAGGGGTTGCTCCGTAAGTATCCCGATATAGAGATCGCCCATCGACAACTCTGGGATCAGAGTGCTGCCGTCTTGAAAAAGGTGGTAACCGAGGCGGTCAAGGACGCGATTGCGCCGCAAAAGGCGATGCCGGACGTCCTTGCCAGGCTTATGCGTCGTCCTCATCACGTCGCATCACCGAAAGACGCGAGCCTTCCTGTTCGCGATACGATCTTTATCATCAAATCCTCGCCTGTAGACGACGAATTCACGCTCTGGCTTGCCCCGAAGCTCGAGGCGGAAGGCTACCAGATCTTTGCCGACATTTTGACGCTCCAACCGGGTGACCGATGGCGACGCGAAATCAACGCTGCACTGAGACAAAGGGCCTGCAAGGTCTTATTGCTATGCAGCGATGCAACGCTTGCCGATAGCAACGTCCAGGACGACATCGAGATCGCTTTGGAGCTTGCCAAGGAAATCGACGATCCTCGCTTCGTGATTCCCCTGCGGATGGAGGCTTTTCGAAAGATCAAAGGTCTCGCCGACGCGATACCGGTCGATTTCGTCAGAGGCTGGGGCGAGGGGCTCGTCAAGCTTCTCGACACACTGCAGCGACAGAAGGTCGAGCGTGGCAACGAAAGCGCGGCAATCGATCCAAACTGGGGGATCTTTCGGCGGCGTGGTGCTGTTGCGATTGTCGACGAGCCCGAGCGGTTGACCTCAAACTGGTTGCGGATTTCAGAGGCACCCGATGCCATCCGCTTCTTTGAAAGCTCCGGTGTTATCGATCGCAACCGGCTGCAACAGGCCATCGATGCGTTCGAGTATCCCTGCGCCTTGCAAGGGACAGGGATCATTGCCTTTGCCGAGCAGGTCGAAATTGACCGGGCATTTGCCGATGTCGGCCACTTTAAGTTGAAGCACGAAATTCCAATCCTCGATTTCACGGAAAAAGGCGCACCCCAGCTCGGACTGCTGCGGCAGGATGCTTCGAACCTGATCGTTGCCATGCTGAAAAAAGCCTGGCTCCTTTTTTGCAAGCGGCGCGGGTTCGCCGAATATCACTATTCAAATGGCGTAGGGTTTCACGCGTCGGCCGACCAGGCGGCGATCCGGCAACTCTTTCCGTGGGGCCGTCAGGGAGAAGATCGGCGGTCTTCCATGCTTCGCAACGTGGCTAAGGGCCATGTCTGGCAATACGGTGTGACGGCTCTTCCTTCATTCTGGCCGTTCTGGCATTTCAGGCTGAAGTCGCGTGTGCTGTTTGCGACTGATAACGGATCGGCCACCGGTATTGCGATTGATGATCCCAAGAAATTGCACCGATTGCGGCGAACGATCTGCAAGGGTTGGCGCAACAAGCAATGGTATGGCCGTATGCTTGCGTTTCTGGAATTGCTGTCGGGAGAATCTGCCTTCATTCGTCTGCCGCTTTCGCAGACGGCCGAGATCGTTCTTGAGGCCTCCCCCCTTCTTTTTTCCTCGCCCGTTCGCACCGAACTTCCGGATCTTCTCGATGCCAACGAGGAGGAGAGTGATGCGTCGACACTCGGTCGGCCCGATTACGACGAGGATAGCGAGCAATGAAGTTTCCCGAAAAGTCACTGGTCGTCGAGCATCTCCACGAACCGGAGCTTGAGTTTGCCTTTGCCCAGCGCAGCGCTCACCCAAAGGACGGGCTTTTTCTATATGGACCGCACGCAAAGGCGCGCAGGATTCGCGACATCAGGGTTGGCGTCGTCGGAACGAGCGATGGCATTGCCCGCTTTCGGGCCTGGAGCTACGAGCTGCAGTCGGCCGTTAATGTGCCACCGCCTGGGAAGGGAGAGAAAGCAGATCGCCTCCACCTCGCCAATTTTCCAGGGCTCGAGGAAGCGTTCGGAATCACTTACGACCCAGACGAGGTAAGCGCACTATCGATACCCTTAGGGGATATTGAGCGCGCAACGCTTGTACTCAACCCGCACGAGATGGTCGATAAAGTGGCCAAGCTCTTCATCGATCGGGTCAATAAGCACCTGCGCAACGACGAGCGCGCAATCGACATATGGATTCTTGTCCTGCCCGAGATCGTTTACGAGCGTTGCCGCCCTGGCTCGAAACGGACAGGTTTGCCAATGGAGAAAGGCGATTTTGGCAAGAAACAAAAGAAGAAGGAAAACCTCCCGCTTTTTGCCAGTGCCGGCGTCATCGATCAGAGCGACGAGGCAATCTTCGAAGATGTTCCTGACTTTCATCGCAGGATCAAGGCAGAATTCCTGAAGATTGCGCCGACACAACTCGTCCGGGAAACGACCCTGGCGCCGGAGGCTTTCCTGAATAAGGCGGGATTTCCCGCGCGCAAAACGCAGGATCGAGCGACGGTCGCCTGGAACCTTGCGACCGGACTATATTATAAAACGCAGCCCAAACCGCCGTGGCGTCTTGCAAGCGTGCGTCCGGGTGTGTGTTACCTCGGAATGGTCTACAAGAGCCTGCCGAATGATCCCAATGGGCATTCCTGTTGTGCGGCCCAGATGTTTCTCAACGAAGGCGACGGGGTCGTGTTTCGCGGCGCCAATGGGCCCTGGAAGACTGGAGACTACGAATATCATCTCAAGCGCGACGCCGCAAAAAAGCTCATGGAGCTTGTGCTCGACAGCTATATCGGAGAGCACGGACAGGCGCCGAGTGAGCTCTTTATCCACGGCCAGACCTACTTCAACGACGAGGAGTGGCAGGCGTTTGTCGAGGCTGCACCAAAAGAGACCAATATCGTAGGGGTCAGGATTCGCACGACCTCAGGAGAAACAAAACTTTTCCGCGACGGGGACTATCCTGTTTTGCGGGGAACCGCGCTAATGCTCGATGCCCAAACGGCCTACATCTGGACAAGCGGATATGTGCCGCAGCTTGATACCTATATCGGTCCGGAAACGCCCAACCCTCTTCATATCACGGTGACCAGAAGCAAGAACGAGAAGCCAGACATTCGTGACGTTCTAAAAGACATCATGGGGCTGACAAAGATTAACTATAATTCCTGCAATTTTAATGACGGATTGCCCGTGACCGTGCGCTTCGCAAAGATGGTCGGCGATGTGCTGACGATGGGATCTGCGAAGGGAGAGGAAAAGCAGCCTTTCAAGTATTACGTCTGATGGCGTGGCAGATCCAAGCGTGGTTAGCCTGCGCCGAGTACGAGCACACTCAAGGGCTCGCTGAAAGAGCGACGGGAGAAGCGCTTGGCCGGACGCTGTCGCAAAGAAGACGGTGGGCGTGAAAATTGAGGCGGATCGGTTCACGGCTCGAAAGAGAGTGCCTGATCATGCATCGAGTTTAAGATCGAACAGTTCGACTAACACCTCGCTGACAACGTCGGTCGCGTCCGAGAGATCCGCGACGGAAATCGTCGGAGTTGCCCTGGAATACATCAGATCGTCTCGCCGCCGCCTGAAGCGCTCGACGCGGCCCCATAGAGTTTCACCAAGTGGGATGTCCCGCTTCAAGAGCTCGTAACCAGGACCGTCGATAGCAAGGCGTTCTCGCAGTGCCCTTTCGTCAAGGTCGAGGCTGTGAACAAGGAATTCCTTGAACGCGCTCGTCAGCGTCAGGTCCAGGAGATTGTAGGAAAGCCAGTTGGCTTGCTTGAAATTTTGCTTCGCGATTTCCTTGGCGGCAACGATCCCTTCAAATAGACCGACTGTCCACGGGCTTGATCTTGCGACGTCGGCATTCTTTACCGCAACTCGCTCTGGCAATCGTGGTCTGGATTTTGGGGGGTCCGGCAGGAAGGACTTCTTGGCGTTCTTGAAATCGATGATTGGCTTGTCGATGATCTGACCTTGTTTATAGGGGAATACCTCAGTCTGCCACTTACCCTGCCAGGCGCGGGAAACGCCCGCATAGTCGCTGACAACCCGGACCAACCAGTTCTGGATTGCGAGAAACGTGTGATGCTTAGTGCTGACGTCGGACTTGCTGCTGTTCCAGGGCATTTCCTCTGCATCGCCTTTCAGGGAGACGATGACTTTGGTCAACGAGACCTTCGGGTGCGGGGGGCCAGCCAAGCCTCTTGTAAAGCCGACCTCGTAGCTCTTCATCGCCGGAGCGACGAGCCGATCGTTACAATACATATAGACACCGTATTCTCCGGAACTGGGGCTCGACTCGTTGCTGAGTCCGGCAAGTACGTCGATAGCAATCTCGCGTCCTTTTGGAGACATAAACGTGCCATGGTAGTGGTGTGGCTCGTAATTCGGCGGATAAGACCATTTGTCGAAGAAACGGGCCAATACGGGTTCGCCATTCATTCGAAGAGTAACATCCTTCAACGCAATGAATTTGGCGTAGGTCGCTCCTAAGTGATTTCTCAAGTGGGTCTGCGGATCTTGCTCGATGGACACGCGTAGGCCCGAGAGTTCGACAATGGTCGTGCGCGGCTCGATGGGGTCGACCTGATAATATGGCAGTGTCCAGTCTTCGTCGTGCAACCAGCTGTCGTCGAATTCGATCTGGTAGGTTTTATCGTCATGATAGCGGGTTGCAACGCGAACGTGCCTGGCGAGAGCGACTACCGCTCTTTTCGTCCCGACACCGAAGATGCCGATTGTCTCGTCTTCCGGCGAGGATCCAGACTGGCCGGGGCCGACGATATTTCTGAGCTCCTCCGGTGGGATGCCTCCTGCGTTATCGGCTACCGTGATCTTCCGCTCGTCCTCGTCGAGTGCGACATCGATACAGATGGGCGCCGCCCGGTGACTGCGCGTCCATACATCGAACGCGTTATCGATCAGTTCGCAGATCGACTTATTCAAATCGTAGTCCGCAATGATCGACAAGAACATCCGCTTGGCGGGAATAGCATCCAATATTCCGACTTGCTGCTTCACGCACCCCTCCGGTATAAATGCAAGCATTACAGGTTATTAAACGACACTTATAGTACTGAAGGTAGTGTAAAGGAAGCGCGGGAACCTATGCAGTTTGTTGATCGGGCAGACACTCCGCCCCCGTCAAAGTTCAGGTCTGAAGAGGCCAGGAACGACAGAGAGGCCTTTTCCGCGTTTCTTCGTCAAGACAAGAAAATCCAGTCGCAAAGCACGGCTCCAAGCTCGCGTTTCACAACCGATATCGACGTTTTTACCACACTCGATGGTCTGTTTCGGTCGAAATGCGCATTCTGCGAGTCCAGGACTACGCTGAACATCCATCTCTTTCGTCCCGAAGCGGAAGCGTCACCGCTGGCGGCAAGCGAGCTTTCGCACCTCTATTATGTGTGGTTGAGGACAGATTGGGGGAATCACTATCTGATTTGCGAAGCATGTTCCGCACTAAGCTACCGTCAATTCCCCGTCAGCAAGGGGCGCGGTCGGCTGCCGACCCCTGATGAGATGGATGCTTTTGCCAAGGAGAATCTAGGCCTTTGGCGATGGAAGCATCATGACACGGCTCTCCTTCTCGATCCGTGTCGCGAAAGAGATTTTGGCAAGCATTTGAGCCCCGACTTTTCAGGATTTCTCCAAGATAGATCGGTCGCAGGGCGGACCACGATCGATTTGTTCGACCTCAATCGGGGCGATCTCGTCTCGTCTCGATCGATCGCCTTTCAACAGTATTTAGATCTGGCGCGTTCGGAATTTGACAGGGGCATCGCGTCATCGGTCGCCGACTTTCAGCAGATGGAATATGGTGGCACCTGGTACCTTCTTTTGAAGCGTCTGGCCGGAGAGGTTTCACGCAGGATCGAGAAGACTCTCAGGGTCGAACGCGGGCGCGTGATCGAAGCTCTCCGCGAGGCCCACAATACCGATATCGGAAGAAAGGCACTCGATGACGCGATTGACGCTGTTCGCTCGCCTGCGCCTCCCAATCTTAAGAGCACTCCCAGAGCTCGACGTGCGAAGGCTGGCCCGCTCGTGGCTATCGAAGTTCGTAACTTCAAGTCGCTCGAACAACTGGACCTGATGCTACCGCCGGCGATTGCCGGCATCGGCACCGATATCAAACCTGAGGCATCCTCGCTTTTGATCCTTGGAGAAAATGCGACCGGGAAAAGCTCGTTGCTCGAAGCGGTCGCGATTGCACTCGCGGGTGATAGAATCCGCGGCGCCTTGACCAAAGCTCCCCAGAATTTCATTCTCAATCCGGAAATGATGGGCGCCGTTGCGGCAGCAGCACCCTACCAAGCGACCATAGAGCTGAGCTTTGAAGGACGGACCAGGCAGGTTCTGGATATAAGTCACGATTTCAACGAGCAGGGCGACGAACTGAAGTTGCCCCCGGTTTTTGCTTATGGTGCGTTTCGCCATTATGGTCAGAGCGTAAGACGCGCCCGCAGATTCGGGCACGTTGGAACGCTATTCCAGCAGGATATCGTTCTCCCCAATCCGGAAGCATGGCTGCTCGATCTTGACGATAACCGCTTTGGCATGGTTGCGAGAGCGCTCCGGCAGATTCTATCTATAGAAAGTGACTATGGGTATATCGAGAAGGATCCGGCAAACCGGCGCTGTCTCATCGTCACCAGGGTGGGCGACGACACAGTCGACGAAATCAAGACGCCATTGGCACTCGTCTCATCCGGCTACCGATCTGTCCTCGCAATGGTTTGCGACATTTTTCAAGGTGCTCTTTCCAAATCGGACCGTGATCTTGTGCCTCTCGATGAAATCGATGCGGTCATTCTAATAGACGAGATCGAAGCGCACCTTCACCCGAAATGGAAGATGCGGATTATGGGCTCTCTGCGCCGGGTTTTTCCGAAGGCGACGATCATCGCCACCACCCACGACCCGCTCTGCATTCGAGGCATGCATGATGGTGAAGTCGTCGTTCTCAGCCGGCTGCGCAACGAGGGGACCGCCCTTGCAATGCCGAGCTTCGTGCAGGTTTGGACCGATCTTCCGAACGTCGAGACGATGACGATCGAGCAATTGCTGACATCAGACCTCTTTTCGATGTTCAGCACGGATTCCCCCATCGCAGAGCAGAAACTCGCCGCGCTCGGGACGCTGCTTTCGAGAAGAGAGGGGGGTGACGTTCTTGAAGAGGATGAAGACAAGCTTCTCAAGCGATTGGATAACGAGGTTGCTCTCGCGCTGCCTCTGGGGACGACCCAGGTGCAGCGTCTGGTGTTGAAAGCGGTCGCAGACTATCTGGACAATCGGAAAGGGGCTTCAATCAGCCAGTTGCGAACTCTGGAAGAGACTGCGAGGCAGAATATCCTGCGAGCCTTGGAAGGTATCTGATGCGTGTGGTAAAACGGGGAACCGATCCGGCGCCGAGCGTGTTGACTGCACGCGGCAAGGACAAGCTCACTGAACTTGAGCGGGTCCGCGATTACATGGGGAAAGCACCTCCCGAGGGTAAGGAGCGAGAGGCCTTCTCTTTCCAGGCCTACAAGAAGGACGAGGTCAAGCGTAGGCTGGAAGAGCTTTTCCATGGCAAGTGCGCATATTGCGAATCCTACTATGCTGGACAGGCACCCGTCGATGTCGAACATTACCGACCTAAAGGAGCGGTGGAGGGTGAAAGCGACCATGACGGCTACTGGTGGCTTGGGATGGAGTGGACGAACCTTCTTCCGAGTTGCATTGACTGTAATCGGCGCCGGAAACAGAAGACGCCCAAGCAGGTGAGCGATGTTGAGGTTCTCCACAAGACGATGCTGACGGGGAAGAAGGATTGCTTTCCGGTAGGCGGCACGAGGGCTCTCGGTGAATCCGCCGATCTTTCGCTTGAGCAACCGTTGCTGCTCGATCCGACGAGGGATGATCCGGAGCAACATCTCCACTATTGGATTAAGGATGGCCACGGGTCCGGTCTCGTTCTCCCGAAGGCGATCGGTGCACAAGGGCAGCAGCTGGCGCCCGTCGATGAAGATGTCGCCGCTCTTGCGGCAAAGGCGACAGCACTCGGTCTCAGCGTCAAAGGCGCGATTTCGATCCAGGTCTACGGCCTCAATCGTCTGCGAATGGTTCAAGAAAGAACCCAGCTTTTGAACCGATTGCGCTTCTTTGAGTATCTGGTCGTTCAGATCGGCGCGGTCGTCCAAAAGCTTTCGAGTGATCACCTCGGCGGTTTTGCGGAAGTTGTTGACGCAGTGACGAGCCTGTCACATCTGCAATCCCGTATCCTTGACGAGATGGCTGCGCTTGCCTCACCGGAGGCTCCGTTTTCGGCCCTTGCGGTTGCCTATATCAGAGATTTCAAGCTCCGGGTCGGTGCTGGCTTATCGGGGTGAGACACATCAAGGTTGCATCAGATCGTCCGCGGACGTAGATTACTCGCGCGCGAGACCGCGCTGGCCCCTGAGATACGACCTTCGGGTTTATGGGGAGGACGGTTTTCGCGCACCCAGCACATTCCTTCGCCGGCGTGGTTCATAGATCGTGTGGAACCGATAGCGGGTGCCTTCACGGTCTACGCTCAAGACGATTTTCACGATACCTGTTTGCCTGAAGGGGAACGCGACCGAGGCACGTGCTGCGATAAGCTTGTCGCTTGGATAATCGCGCGATGGAAACGGTTTGAACTCGTCAAAAGGCGTCGTTTCGATAATTTTCGTGATGCAGCCGAGGAGCACGTAAGACTGATATCTGACGAGTTCGGGGCGATCGCTGCGAGTGATGTGGTGCCAACCGTGCCGATCAAACGTAACCGATGGCCCGGTGCCCCCAATTCTCAGCTCGGCATCGCGAAGCGCGCGATAGAACTGCCGGCTGGGGGCCTTTAAAGGCTGGTTTCCTCTTAAATGAGGAAAATCGTCGCTGACGGTTTCGATATGACGCAAGAGGAGATCACGATGCAGACTTCCGGTGAGCTGGGCAATCTCCTTCTTGGCGTCTGCGTCGAACAGCTGGCCGTGGGGTACGATGACCTGTGCGGCCGTCCTGGTTTGAGGATCCCGAACATTGACCCATCGTGCCTCGAGCGATGTCGGGTCGACGAAAACAAGGATGGCCGCCCCAACAATACGCCGCCATGCCTGCATGTTGCGGTCAAGCTTTTTGCTGTCGATCGGTAGGCGAAAGTCGCCGTCGACACTCGCCTTTTTCTTGAAACATTTGACCTGAACGAAAATGACCTGGCCGGTCATCTCGCCACCACGCTCAAGAAAAATGAGACCATCGACGGCGTCGTCATTGTGGGAATCAAGCGGTTGCCATCGTGAATTCCACTCAGTCAATACGATCCGTTCGACGACGTTGACGCCAATTTGACCCTGGCGCTGCGTTTTCATTCCCATCCTCGTTTCCCCTAACCGTATCCGAGCTATCGTGTTTATCAAATTGCCAAGGGCTTGAAATCGAAATTGCACGACAGCTGTAACAGCCGAGGCTAACTGCACAAGGTCTCCACCCACCTCTCCTTCATCCTCGAATGAGGTCCGCCGAAGGTGTTGCCTCATGGACCGGACGCCTAACGCTCGAAGAGCAGCAACGACTTACGTCAATCGGTCTTGCCAAAAATCAGGCCGGAAGCTGATCGCCACGAGGCCTAGGAGCTGTGCTGGCGCTTCAAGCACCGACATATCGGCTCAGTATTTCGTCATATGGTTGCTTTTTACGTCAATCGCCACCATGCTGCATCGACAACGCGCTGAGGGGTAGTGATGCGCAATGTGAGGGGGACACGCCACAGCCTGCGCAGTACGCGGAAGCTGTCGATCATCGCCCAGGATCCCTCCGTCAAGATCGACGGCCGGATCGTGACGGCCTCGATCGATGTGCCGGCAGAAGAGCTTTTGTCTGGCCCGCGTGGTTATCGGGTGGCAGTCGTTGACTACGACGTTACTGCCAATGCCCTTTATCAACCGGCACATCTGCCGTCGGGTTTGGACGGAGAATATCGCGATCCATTTCAAGACGCTCCCGACGATGTTCTCCTGTCTGATCCGCGGTTTCATGCCCAGAATGTTTACGCCATTGCTATGCGTATTCTGGCACGCTTCGAATTCGCACTCGGTCGCCGGGTGCAGTGGGGCTGCGAGGGGCACCAGCTCAATATCCTTCCGCATGCCTTTGCCGAGCCGAACGCCTTCTACTCGCGCGACGACCGTTCATTGCTGTTTGGCTATTTCGAAAGTTTCCCCGACAAGGAGGGCGGCACCCATACGGTTTTCTCATGTCTGTCACATGATGTGATTGCGCACGAGACGACGCATGCGATTCTCGATGGCTTGAGATCGCGATACCTGGAACCGTCCTCCCCTGACCAGGGCGCCTTTCATGAGGGCCTCGCTGACGTCGTCGCGCTGCTCTCTGTCTTCGCGTTGCCTGACGTCGTCGGTGCTGCGCTCGACGGAACGACAGGCGCTGCCCTGATAGATCAAGAGCTGCTCGAAAAGGATCGTCTCGCCAATTCGGTACTCTTCCGCTTGGCGGACGAAATGGGCCAGGAAATGAGCGGGGTGCGCGGCTCGGCATTGCGTCATTCGATCAAGCTGCCGCCCGGAAAAAACTATATGAACGACCCGCAGTGGCAGGAGGTCCACAATCGCGGTGAGCTGCTTGTTGCCGCCATGTTGCGGTCATTCCTCGATATTTGGATCAGCCGCCTTAGCCGCGTCGGCACCATCGTCGACGGCAAGAAGGATCGGTCACTGGTCATCGAGGAAGGTGCTCGTGCCGCGGACCATCTGCTGACCATGGCCATACGCGCGATCGACTACTGTCCGCCGGTCGATCTTTCCTTTTCCGATTATCTCTCGGCTCTGCTGACTGTCGACCGGGAAGTCGTTCCCGATGACCGCTATGGCTATCGAGAGGCGCTCCTTTCGAACTTCAAGGACTTCGGCATTTCCCCCAGCCCGCGCGCCGACGCGGACGGTAGCTGGTTACGATGCGATGACGAGATGATTTATAGTCGGACGCATTTCGATTCGATGCTGCGCGACAATGAGGAAGTCTTTCGCTTCGTCTGGGAGAACCGCAAGGCTCTCAAGATCGGTGACATTGGCTATATTGAAGTGCAATCTGTGCGCCCGAGCGTGCGCATCGCACCCGACGGTTTCGTCCTCCGAGAGACGATCGCGGAATATGTACAAGTCCTGACCGTGACTGCCGGCGAGCTCCGACAGGATTTCAAGGTCGACGTTCCCGCGGAGATAGAGTTCTGGCGGTCCCTGCGGCTGCTCGGCGGCGGCACGCTGGTCTTCGACGAATACGGTCAGCTAAAATATCAGATCGCCAATCATCTGTTGCAGGATCGCGGTGACAGAAAGCGTCAAGGGGACCGGTTAACCTATCTATGGAAGCAGGGCTTCTTGGATCAGAAAAAGGACAAAGCAGGCTATTTCTCCGCTTTGCATCTGGCGCGCAGCGGTGTGCAGGAGAGAGCGCGATGAAACCAGTCCGCGTGGTCATCACTTCTTACCAGGTCGGTTTCGGAGACTGTTTCCTCCTATCGTTCGAGTATCCCCACGACAAACGGCATGTTCTGATCGATTTCGGTTCGACCGGGCTGCCCGACGGCGTTCCCAAGAACCAGCTTGAGCTTATTGCCAACGACATCGCCGAGCGAACAAAGAATCAACGGCTGGCGGTCGTCGCCACTCATCGACACAAGGACCATATTTCCGGCTTCACGACGAAGAAACAACGGCCATCGTCAGGAAAGACAATCGCCGACCTTAAGCCCGAGCTCGTCTTACAGCCATGGACGGAGGATCCGGATCTGGGCGTCGATGCAAGGGGCCCATTGCCGCCTGGCATGTCGCTCGCAGCCCACCATGTCTCCTCCCTTGCAGCGATGCAGCAGGCGGCCGGCGCGATTTTGAGCGAAGTGAAGCGCGTTCGCTACCTGTCGCCTTCATTGCGACGGGAGCTATCCTTCATGGGCGAGAACAATCTTGCCAATCTCGAGGCCGTCGAAAACTTGATGACCATGTCTGCGACCCGGGAGTACGCGAAGGCTGGTGATCACACTGCGCTAGAAGATCTGCTTCCGGGCGTGAAGATCGACATTCTTGGGCCACCCTCGATCGAGCAGTCGGAGAAGATCACCAAGCAGCGTAGCCGTGATCAGGATGAATTCTGGCACTTGATGGCCAATGCCGCTGGCTCGCTCACTCCATTAAAAGGAGGAAAGGTCGCGCCGCTCTTTCCGGATTTCACCGTCGAGCGGGCGGGATCGCAATTTCCAATCGACGCCCGCTGGATCATTAGTCAAGCAAGGCGTCTTCGCGCCGACCAGATGTTGCGACTGGTGCGTATTCTCGACAATGTGCTGAACAATACGAGTTTGATCCTGTTGTTTCAGTGTGGATCGAAAAGCCTGCTTTTCCCGGGCGATGCCCAGATCGAAAACTGGTCGTATGCACTGAGCCAGCCGGCCGTGCGGGAAAAGCTCAAAAAGGTCGATCTCTACAAAGTCGGCCATCACGGAAGCCTGAACGCCACGCCGAAGACGCTTTGGGACCTGTTCGACCACAAATCCGACGAAGATAGTCCGTATCGCCTTCAAACTTTGATGTCGACGATGGCTCACAAGCATGGAGACGAGGAACGGCGCACCGAGGTTCCCCGGCAGACGCTGGTACAGGAGCTTGATCGTCAGAGCGCCTTCTTCAGCACCCAGAGTTTGAAAGAAAATGAGCTCTACCACGAAACGTCTTTGGATCTGTCATGAGCGAGATGCCAGCGCTTCCCGAATTGCTACCGATGCCCAGCGGCCGAAACCTTGTCGTATGCTGTGATGGGACATCCAATGAGTTCTCACAGGACCGCACCAACGTCGCTAGACTTTGCCGAATTCTACTGAAAGACCGCGATCAGCAGCTCGTTTACTATCATCCTGGCGTTGGGACTAAGGCTCCGCCGGGCTTTATCACCGGCTTCGGTATTAAGATGGCGAAGCTCGCCGGACTTGCGTTCGGTTACGGGCTGAAGCGCGACATCGTCGACGCCTACGTGTTCATCATGACGCATTTTCGGCCGGGCGATAAATTGTTCGTCTTTGGTTTCAGCCGCGGCGCCTACACTGCACGTGCACTCGCTGCTCTGATCAAGATGTGCGGCCTTCTGATGCCGGGCAATGACGCGATGGTTCCTTATCTGGTCGATATGTTCTGGGCGATCGACAAAGCACGCGATAACAAGCAAGGACGCGATGCATATTTCAAGCTTGCCGCCGACTTCAAAGCCGAGCTTTCCACGCGTGACTGCCGGCCGCATTTCGTCGGTGTTTGGGATACGGTGAGTTCTGTTGGGTGGATCGGCTCGCCTACGGCATTGCCCTATACGCATGACAATCCCGATATCGCCATCCTCCGTCATGCGGTGGCGCTTGACGAGAGACGCGCGTTTTTTCGCACCAACCTTGTCGCGATACGTGAAGATCAGGATGTCCGCCAGATATGGTTTGCCGGCGCGCACGGTGACGTCGGCGGCGGCTATCCCGACGCCGAGAGTGGCCTATCGTGCATAGCGCTTCGCTGGATGCTTGAGGAAGCGGAAGAGCATGGTCTCCTACTCGACGCCGCTGCCAAAGCGGATTTGCTTGAGAAAATCGTTTCCGATTCAGAGGCTCATGATCTTTCAATTCACGACTCCCTCACCTGGAAATGGTGGGTGGCCGAATTCGTGCCAAAGCGGCATTATGATAGTTCGACAGGCCGCAAGAGTTGGCGGGTTAATTTCTTTCGGCGCCGAGAACCTGGACCAGACCCGATCGTCCATGACAGCGTGTGGGCTCTGCGAGACTACCCGCTTCCAGCCGGTGCCCGAAAAGCGTCGGATGTCTGGCCAAAGGGCACGACAGTCATTAACCCTGTCGCTACCGGCTTCGAGGGGTTTAAGGCTTAGGTGCGGGCCCGGCCGCAGGGCGAAGTCAAAGCGAGTTAACTTTGATATAGAGGTGCTGCAACAAAATGTCAGGGCAAGGCGGCAGACCTAGGATTGACTTTATGGCCGACTCTGGCGGCGGAATAATTGCGACGTCGGAGAGCGGTCCTTCTCAATCAATTCACCGCCGAGACGACTATATCCAACTGTTACTCTGGAGATGCGGAGATATCCATGGCCGATGATGCCGCATCTTGGTCCGATGCTCTGGAACTCAAATTGCGTCGATCGGGCGGTGAGCAGCTCCAGCTCTTCTTCGGAAAACTGATGTCGGAAGTCCATGGAAGCGATTTCGCGGAATTGAGAGCGCACGGACCCTTGGGTGATGGCGGCATGGACGGCTATCGCCTGGGCGACGACACTGTCTATCAATGCTAACGGCGCCTTAAACGGGCGTACCGTTGGCATTGCCTTTCTGAAGAACAAGCTTGAAAAGGACCCTTCAAAAGGCTCTGAAATCCAGTCCCCAGATGAGAAGGTGGGTCTTCGTTCACAATCTTATCGACGGCCTGCCGCAGCCGCTATTCACGAAACTCCTTGAATTGAGGGAGTTCGCTCCAACTCCGATCGAGATCGACCAATTCGGTCTGCAACAGTTCAGAGAGAACCTTAAAAATTTGGGTATCGCGGTCGTCAGGCGATTATTGGAGATTGCTCAACCAGCGTCCAGCGGTGGAAGTAAAAGATCGCTAAAAGTCATTCCGATAGACCGGGTCAACTTTGTCAGCACCGATCCGAACAACTATGCGGCAAACGAGAACTTCTCCTTCTCCCTGAAAGTTCGCCTTGCCCGCGGCGACGTGCCATTCACGCTTCTCGGCATCACCGCGGATTACATCGGGCCCGACGGTTGCTATTGCCTAAATGGGGACCAGTGGATCCGCATCGGCGACAGCATTCATCCAACCGCCGGAAACTACTTCGATCTCAACGAGCCGGTTTCATCGAGAGGAGCGCTGATGACAGTGGAGATATCGAGGGATGTAAGGCCGCCCTTGATGATTCAAATTCCAGCGGATTGCGACTATGGTGATGTTAGGCTGAGAATTAAGCTCTGGGTTGACGACCAGGAGGAGCGTGAAGTCCGATATTTTCGCTTCAAGGTAGGCGGCCATCTGCTGCCGATCGATGCTCCCAGGGATGTTCCGCGTTTATCCGACGCTGACCTTGCGCAAATGAAGGCTGACGGCGCCATCACGAAAGATGAGTTTGATCGCGCGAATCGGGTCGATCAAGTCCACCGCTTCCAAATTGCCGCCTTCAGCGAATACATCCGCACCATGCATCTGAAGGAGGGCGGCTTTATGGATGTTCCTCCCGAATACCGGGCCTTTCTAAACGAGCTAGCCAGGCGCCAGGTCAAGTGGGCCGGAGAGAGCTCTCTCGAGAAAGAAGACTGAGACGCATTGGCAATATAGAGCGCAGTCCTTCTACCGGCCGTCGCGCAACAGGGTTTAAGCATTCCGCCCGCGCTTACGGACTGCAGATTAACCGCACATCCAGTCCAACCGTTTCTTTGAGATATGTCAGTGTCGCGGCCACGACAATTGACTGATCGGGAGTACGCGCCGCCTTTGAGAGGCCTGGCTGAGCTATCAGGATCTCGGTACGCACAGGCAGGACCCTGCCGAGTTTCGCCATTTGAGAGAGACCGGCCGATGTTCCGCTGATGAAGCGCGTCGGGCGGCCGCCTCGCTTGTTCTGATCGTTGCGCCCTCTCATATGTTGGAGAAGGGATTCGAATTTACCAATCCAGCGTGCCGAGCGCACGGCTTGCGATGACACCTCGACGACGTCCTTCACGCGCTCGCCCGCCGTCTTGCCGCCCGAAAACTTGCAATGCACTAGTGCTAAGCGAATCGCGTCTGGCTCGAGCTTGATGCAGACCAGATCTGCGGCTTCCCCGCTATCGTCATCGTCGAATACGATGTCGAAACCTCCATCGAGGTAATGCTGCGCCACCTTCGCTTGGATGGAGTCTTTCCGACTCTCGCCATCTTTCCACATTGATTCCTTTTTTAGATCGACACCCGCCCAGTCCCAAGATTCGAACCGATCATCGGGTACACTCATTTTATACGGGTTTTGCGGCGTGATATGAAGATTGGCATCGAGCTCCGTCAGGTCGATAAAGCGGAAGAGCGGCGGATAGTTAGAAAAGTACTCGGCAAGAGGACTTTCGATTCGGCCGATTATCGCAATGACCTCATCCCCCGATATTTGTGTCACCGAGAAATAGTTGGTGCCACCGAGTATGAACTCGAAGGTGCCCCAGCTGCCGTCCGATGCCTCAATCAGGTCGAATTGGATAGCATTGCGGCGCTGATCGCGGCCGCCGATCTTGAGCTCGAACGTGATTTGCGTCAGTTCAGATCGCGTTTTCGTCTTGAATGCGATGCGCTCCTCCGCCATGCGAAGCATCTCAAGCGGCCATTCGACACTGAGCAATTCGGTCGATGGAACTGCGGTTACGACTGTGGGAAGCAGAACGTTGTCGATGAGCTTCGACATGTCGAGGGACGGGTCCATCAATTTGTCGCCGATGCCTTCCGCCCAGTCGTTGAACCGCGGTATTGTCCCTTGCTCTCTCGACCAGACACGTCCTTTTGCGGAACATCCTATGCTGATCTGCCGGCCGTCCTCCCAGCCTTGCCCGCTCAACATCGCCTTTATCGAGCCGGACTTCTCCGCCATGCCGAGTGCGCTGACCACTTCAGCACCGGTGTAGGATGCGTATGAGAGATTGCGGCGTCCGTGCTTTCGAACACCAACGTTTTGAAAAATCAGTCGGTTGATACGGCCCATTCCGCGAAAGATCGTGTCCCCTGTGAGCATACGCCCGGCGCCGACTGCCTTCGCCAGAGGATCCCACGCCGACTTATGGTCCGTTGACGACAAGTAGAGAAGGTTGTGGGTTTTGTCGAAATGCAGAACGAACAACGACCAGATCCGGTCCCGAACGGACTTTGATCGCGCCCACTTTACGGTTGGCTCGTCTCTGGTCACGAAAAACAGAGTTGACGATGGTTCATGTAGCCATACCCGATAGGGCTCTAGTCCTTCAGGCAGGCCTTCGTAGAAGCGTTTCGGGGTAAAATGCGCGGCCTCGTAAAACAAGGTACTGAATGTTGGCCGCAAAAGCTTGTCCGACACTATGGCGTCGTCCTCATCGTCGCGTGTATCGAGGCGCGTTGCTTCGGAAAGGAACCGGATCAGTCGGGCATGGTCCTGGGCGGCCTGGGAACTCATTTCACTGAGAAGCTGGTTCCAGTCCGCATCCTCGCTATAGAGCCTTTCCAGGGCAGTGGAGACATTGGGCTCGGCAATATTGGCGATAACGCTCGCGTTTCCGATTTTCTTGCCGGACGAGCGAGTGAAGCGTCCCGTAAACTGAAGGAGGATCGCAAGGCTCTTGTGCAGGTCATGGATTGCGGCGACCTTCAATTGAGGTAGGTCGAACCCTTCGCCAAGCATGTTGACGCAAACGGCGATTTTGCTTTCACCATCGACCAGGCGATTGATCCGCGCTTGACGATCGGGTTGCTCGGAATGAATGAGAACCGGCTTGAGATCCGGAGCGATTTCTTCGTAGACAGAAAAGACGGTCTCAGCTCGTTTTATGGTTTCGCACCGAGCCATCATCAGGTGGCTATAACCTTCTTTCAAGTCGGCCCGAAGCCGTGCAACAGCTGCTTCCGCAATCGAGCGGTCGGCTGTCGAGGGATTGGGTTCATATATCGGCTCGAACGTTATGGGCCGGAAATAGCCGTCAGCCTGCGCCATTCTAAGCGGATAGCTGTAGATGACCTGCCCCTCAACAAGCGCCCCATCGCGACGAAACGGGGTTGCGGTGAACTGCAAGAGCGGCTTGCTTGAGAAACACTCCTTCAACGCTGCCCAGCGCCGAGCGCCAACGTGATGGGCCTCATCGATGATAACCGCACCAACATTGTCGACGATGTGGGCCCACATCTGCTCGGCGCCACTGTCGGCGATCGATGCCATCGTGGCGACCACTACGTTGCAACGATCGAAGATCTCAAGGTCGCTGGGGGTCTTTGGGATTTTCGTAAGGACACCGATGATTGGGTTGGGAACATTCGGCTGTAGGACCCCAAGGGACCGGAGCAGACCAAAACTCAAGAATTTTCGGGCGGTCTGAGAGCGAAGCGCGTCGGAAGGGACGACAACGAGCAGGGGCCCTCGCACATATGCCGCAAGGACCGAAAGCATTGTCTCGGTCTTGCCGGTCCCGGTCGGCATGACGATCGTGGCGGGCTGCCTGTACAAACTCCAGTGGGCACCTATCGCATGGAGGGCACCGAGCTGAGGAGGACGAAGACCCTTCTTGTCGTCCGCAACGAAACCGTCCTCGTCGGGCAGTTCCTTTCGGAATGAAAACTGGCCATCCCATAGCAAGGAGCGAGATTTGACGACGCTTGGCCACCCTTTGAGACCCGCGGCGTTGACCAATTCGTCAATGAGACGATGGGATCCCCATCGATAACCAATATCCGTGCGCAGAAGAACGCCGTCGACGTCGGGAGGTCGCGTGATATTCTTTCTTATAGTGATGATGATTCTCTCTCCGTTCGACAGAACGAATAGAGGCTCTTCGACACGGGGGGAGGTCCTGATACCACCTCCGGGCTTCGATTGGACATTTTGTGCTGGACGGATAAGGCAGCTTATGTACCCCACACGAGTCTTTAACGGCCCGAGGGTAATAGGCGGAAGATCAAGCGACTGGGACTCCTCAAGGAGTGAAAGTAGATCCGCTGGCATTGGCATCCCGAATCTGGACTTTGATTGAGACAGCTTAACTTTTGATTGAACCAAAAACAGCCGTTCGCGCTAGGTATTCGTAGAAATAAACAATTTTGTGCCGCCCACCATTTTCAGTAAGCGCGAGAATACATAGCTCAAGTCTAGAGAATTGTTGTCCGTTCCATCTCATCTTGGTCCCGGTGGACTACGGCCACGCTCGTGCCAGCAGAGACGATGAAATGACATTCTAGCGGATTGCGCCGAAATTTTTGTATTTCAATCGTCTAGCTCTTGGGCTTGATCGGGCCGCAGGCTCGAGTCCTTTCAAGCCGAGCGTCGGATCCCTTCAAAACTGATGGAGCTGATCGAGTTCGCCGTGGCGCTCTAGTTTGCCTATGTGATTAGCTTACATCGCGCTCTTGTTCACATCATCCGGTAAGCCCAACCGTCTTAGGCAGTCGCCGTCGACGAGATTGCTGCTTCTAGACGCGATGAGCTGAGCGATGCTTCCAATGAGTTCGTTACGGTTTTGCAAACCTCTGGTCAAAGCCTCCTCAGCTGCTAGAAACACGAGATGTTCGAGTTTATCATTGACCCTCTGACCATTGTATAGCTTACGAAGCACGCTTGAAAACGGCTTATCGCTCTCGACGCGAACGAGGGCTTCAATATCCATCGAGAGCTCGGTTTCCGAGAGAGAGTTGCTAATGGCTCTCAATACAGTCAATGCCCTTGCGTGCTCCTGGGAGGCGCCTTTCGGTGTGATCAGATAGCGGGCGTCGATTTTTCGGAGATTCTTAGCCAAATTCTCCTTATGCGAGGGTAGGGTGGCGTATAGTGACAGTGACGCCCATTCGGCGTAGGTGTGGTTCTGCAACAATTTAACAAGTCCCTCGAGTTTCTCGTCTCCGAAGTGCATTGGAGATGTCAAACCAGGAACTTTATCGATGAACTTTGCTGCAAGTTTGATATTTTCGTTTGTTTGAAGAAGCAGACCGACAAGGCGTGCCGCATGGCGCAATGCGACGCCACTCCATTCTAGCTTTATAACGTCATCATCGATCCATCGTGCGACCTTTGCCGCGCCCTTCGTTGATACCGCCAAAAAGCACATAATCGGTATCGCTTTGAGTTTGAGGCCGGGATCCCAGTTCTGCGAAACATTTAGCATCGCCTCCAGTGCTTTACCTGTGGTATTTGTCCTTCGCATTTTTCTTACAGGGGGGCATGAAATCTCGATATCAAAAAACGGAATTGCGATTGGGCCGGTTAGGATACAACTGGGCCCGACGCCATCTTGGAGCCATTTGCGTTCGGCGTCGAGCCATTCGTTAGGTTTGCCAAACTTCCCAACTCGAATGCCTTCCGCAATTTCTTCGATAGTTGAAATACCTTGTTGAATAGCTAGAAGGCAGGCTGCAATTGGCCACGGCAACTCTGTGATTGGAAATACTTCCAAGTTGATTGTCGATGCTCGCTGAATACATTCCGCAAGTTTATTCAAGGTGGGCTCGGTCGAGAACTCGATTGCGGTTGCAAGCAGGTGCCAGCCACTTTTTTCAGGTAGACCCGGAGGGACCGTCAGGCTAACGCCACTGAGCGACTCTACCTCCTTATATGAAACTATCATACCCTGGAGTTTCTTCCCGGCGACCCTTATGGCTAGGTCGCTTCCCTCAGAATATAGTTGCTCGATTGCCTTTCCCGGGAACTCTGGCAGCGGCTCGGTGCGGCCCCCGCGTCGAGGCGGAAAAGGTCCTTCAAGCCACATCAAGTCAACGAACCATTGCTTTGCCCCGTCCGGCGCGTCGGCTGGCAGCGAAAGCGAAAGAAGCGCACCGTTCAAATTTTCCGGTATCTCGAGACCCGCTAGCTTATCAGTCGCCCATTTGCAAAGCGGATGCGCTTTTCGACGTGACACGATGACAAGGAAACGCAAGGCATTCAGAAGGTGCGGATTGCCGCCGCCATTGAGGCTTTCATTGATCGCAATTTCGATGGGTTGACGTGTGACGACGTCGGAAGCGCGCGCAAGCTCGCTGATAGTTTCTTCGTCATCGACCTCAAGGCAACGGACAGCCCTTGACATCAGTTTTACCCTGTCGGTCTGACGCGCCCCCGCAGTGCTGTCGATTAGCAGGCTTATGGCGAGGCGAGCGCCGCCCCGAATGACCCGATAACCCGATCCAATATCGCCGGTATCCAGCTTGTCCAGAATTTCCAAGATGTCTTCCCTGAAGTCTTGGAGTCCTGTTTGCGCGTACACTTTGCTGCAGGCGATGCGAAAGACATGTGACCAATGAGATTTTAATGCGATCTCGGTCAGCCGATCTTTAATTTTGGCTTCCGGGCTCACCATGATACGGGCTGCTGCCATAAATTCTTGCAGTGACCGAACGTCGAAGGCTATCTGGCCCTCGTTCCGATCGCCAAGGAAAACCAAGCGTGTCGTCGCAATTTCCATGATGCGATGGGCCGCTGCCAGAGCTTCACCCGGATCCACAATAGACTCACTCAAGTCTCGTATTATGAGCGCCTGGAACTCAGGGAGCGAAAAATGCGCACTTGCATTTCCCTTATTTTCGGCTCGGACCTGTAGCAGGAAACCGGCGTCGAAGTGGATACGGTCGATTTCCGATCGGTATTTTCTTATGAGGTCTCCGTTTGGTCCGCCCTTCGCTATCTCGCGATCGCGTAATGTCTCGTAATGACGTTCGAACAATGTCCATCTGTCTTTCGGAATATCGTTTCTGGTCACTACGAGCGAGAACAGAAGTGATATCTGAAGTGGACTGATCATCAATGGTGCCGTCGAGGGGTCGTCCGCTGCATCCCCAAGGATCGCGAGTACCTCTGCCCGACGGGCGCGATCCGAAATCAGGACATCGCCGAGGCGCGATGAGAAATGTATCGCGTTGGGCTTATTTAGGCTGGCGAGGCTCCAATGCGACCAATACCGCTCATCGAGATCGTTCACATAACCCTGTGGCCGACTTGTAACCAAAACGAGCGCGTCCGCTTCGGCTTCATGTAAATCGGCGACCAGGCGCTCGATCGAGCGAATTACATCGGCACGATTGCTTGTACGCGGAACTTCGTCCAGACCATCTAGAACAATCAGGCATGGGTAATATCTGAGCCACTCTCGAAGATGTTTAGGATTGACCTCTTCGTCCGCTATTCTCGAAATGTGCGATGCGACGTATCTCAGAATAGATGGAGCACCATCCCCCGCCTTGCTTATCGTGTCCGCATACCGCGGAAGGGGAACATGAATTGGGAAGCGAAGCGGACCGCTGAGATCGATTTTTTCATCTTTCGCGCGTTTGAGAGTTGCGCGAGCGACGTTGAGCACTTCCGGTGGCGCAGATTTGCTGTGCTCCAATAGACGAGCGCGTAGAAGTTGCGTGAGAAATTGGCCGATAGTCGATTTTCCTTGGCCGGGCCCACCCAGAATGACAACTCTCTGGTAGCTTGCACGCCTTGCATCCTCGCCTGAAATGGGATTGGTAGAAAGCCGGTCTGACAGTCTCGTCATTACGAGATCAACGATCTTCCATTCCTTCGGAGAAACGGAGACGTCCTGAAAGCCATCGGGATCATCGTCGCCCAGATCGAATGTCAGATTGTCGTCATCAGTATTCAACTTGCTCGAAAGCGTATCATCGGGCAGGATTCCGAAATCCACACGCTGGACCAACGAGAGGGGATCCAGTGGCAAGTCAACGAACACGTCATCGATGTAGATGGGTTGGCCATGTGACTGTGCAGAATCCTGCGTTTTTATGCCCCGCTGATCCTTCATTTCATCCCTGACCAATCGCCGGATAACCGACGAGAATTCCGGGGCTTTAAATTGGTCAAGAGCGGCTGATAAAACGTCGCTGGGCAAAATCCAACTTGAATAAGTCGTGCGTATTTCGGCATTCTGGTCGATGAATGCACGCAGGACGTCAGCGTGCCAAACAAACACCTTCTTGACGGCGAGATCCGTAGTCCATCCTTCAAGATGGGTCAACATTTCGTCCAGGGTCCCGCCACGATGCCCGTCTGCATCTTTAGCGCCGGGGGTCAGCGTGATATTCGTGACCAGAACGTAGTAGTCCGGCTTTGTGAGTTTCCGCCTGGGGCTTTTGAATTTTTTTAACTCGTCATCGGCCTGCTTTTTCAGCCAGGCAAGGTCATCAGCGGCGCTAACCGAAACTTTACGATATTTCGCTTGCACGACCACATATCCTTCGTAATTCCCGCCGTCGGAGGGCCCAACGAAAGGTCCGGTGTAAGTGGCTTCCCTGGCACCGTCAGCGCCGGCACCGTATATCTGAGTGCTTGCCCCGAAATACTTGAGCGCTAAGCTTTGGGAAAATCGCTCGAAAGATTGTGTAGAAAATCGGCTGAAATCGTAGGTCATCTTCATTCGATCTTTGAGACTGACAACTACAGATGCTTTCGCACGGCGGAAGCGATTCGTCACTACTTTAGGATGAGACTATAAAGGGTAATTGAAATCCCCGTGGGTTCGTATCAGGGGACATGCCAAATCGGACCGGCTTATCTCGTCGCCTAGGGATGTTAGCGACAGTTATTTCGTTGCTTGGCTCTCGAGTAGAAAGAATGAACTGCTTCTCGCGAATTTAACGATGATTGTAGAAAGCGAGCGGGCATTGTTGTTCGAAGCGAGCCGCAAACTTTAATAGCTGTCGGGTCTTATGCGTTTTTTCGCTCCAACGGCGCGGTTTGTATCAGAGAGACGTTTGAACTTGCTTTTATTACATGTTTTTCAATAGCTTATAATGCACGAGCATTTGCTTTGGTTCGATTCCTTTCAAGAGCAATGTGCTCTCTATATTTCTCAAAAGCGAGCCGCTCCTATATTCCTTGCGGTTTGATACGAAAGATGTACGTGCTCTGAATTGTAACACTTCGCGAGCTGCGAAGCATGGAACAGCCGCGCCGCTCTGGCTGAAACGTTAATCGCAACGCAAACGCGAATACCCTTCGAAATTGATTGGAACTGTGCAAGACTGCGAAAAAGTTGCGGGATTGTTGGGCATGTCTGGGAAAGTGGTTCGCGCATTTGGATGGATTACAATTGGTCTTTGGTTGAGCGCCGGCGTGGCGAATGCCACTATGCATATTCCGAAGGGATGCACGCGGAATGTTTTCTTGACGATCTCCGGTAAAATCGGAAAGGTGACGGACGGCGCCAGGAATACCTACGAAATGTCGGAACGCGAATTTCTCGCATTGCCATCGTCGACAGTGACGACGTCGACACCTTGGACGCCGGTGAGTGACTTTGTCGGGCCGCTGCTAGGCAAGGTGTTGAGCGAGGTCGAGGCAAAAGGAAGTAAGCTGCGTCTTGTGGCACTCGATAATTTCAGCGTGGAGGTAGATGCCGCCTACCTGGAGAAATACGGCACCATTCTCGCCGCCAGCAAGAACGGAACCCGCCTGACGGTCAGGGATTTCGGACCCGTTTTCGTCATGTATCCCCGCGATAGTTTCAAAGGGGAATTGGACACACCCGCCGCGGCATCGTACCTGGTCTGGCAGCTTTGCGGGATTGAGGTGGAATGAGATTATTCCATTTCGCGTGGTTTAGCATTCCAGCCGCCATCGTCGCCGTGTGCATTGGGATTGTCGCCTATAACTGGGCGGCCATCAGTGCCGAATACGATCTCTGGGATTCCACGAATGGCAGGAACCCCTCTTACTTTTACTGGCCGACCGCGCAGGTGCTCAGGGAGCTCGAGGACGTGAGATTGGATCTGAAGGCGGTTGCCGACGGATCTGCCGCCGAACCGGACGCGTTGTCGTTTCACATCGATGTCCTGATATCCGGCATCAATATCATCGTAAGGCCCTCGGAGCTGAATGACGGCTATAAGGCGCTTCCCGGCTTTTCGGAGGACGGGGCGGCCTTGGCCAAGTTCGCGTCGGACGTCCTGCCCGCAATCAAACCCGATATTTCGTCGGGTGAAGCTCAAGCACTTTTGCCTGAGCTGGAAGATATATCCTTTGCCGTGGATAGAATATCCAAAGCGGCCATGGATCGGGATAACGAGCTGAAGGAAAAGTCCTTCAAGACGATCCAGGCTGGACATGTCATCATTCTCGTGATCGCTGGTCTGCTGATTTGCGCGATCCTGTCCTTTGTCATCATCTCAATCTTCTATTGGTTGGCGATTGCCGCAAGGACGCGCGCCATAGCCGCTGCGGAAGCGGCTGTTGAAGACAAGATCAGCTTCCTTGCCATGGTCAGCCATGAACTCAGAACGCCGCTTCAGGTCATCGTTTCGGCATTGGATATCCTGGAGCGTCCTCAAGATGTAAAGACGAGGGGCGAATTGACTTCGCGCATTCGCCGGGCTGCAAACAGTCTCGCTGTCCAGCTTCGTGATATGCTGACGCTCGCTCGGGCGCAAACGGGTTATATCGAACTGCAGCCTGGCGTATTCGAGGCGGGAGAACTCGTCCGCGAGGTGGTGGAAAACTATCAAGACATGGCGCAAGCAAAGCATTTGCAGTTGCGGCAGAAAGGTCCCGATGATGCCATCTTCGTGGTGGCCGACAGCGAGCGCATTGCGCAATTGTTGCATAACCTGATTTCGAATGCCGTGAAATATACGCCGGCAGGCTTCGTCCTGGTCGATCTTGCGCCATTTGACGAGAAAGCCAGCGAATTGACCTTGCGCGTGACCGATACCGGACCGGGGTTGCCGCCAAGAATTCTAGAAAGCGACGTGGATACGAAGGGGCCGTTCAGTCTCGGCGCCGGCCGAGGCATCGGCCTATCGGTCGTCCAGACTTTGCTGCGGCAGCTCGGCGCACGAATGACAGTCAGCCGGCCGCCCGACGGCGGCAGCATATTCGACCTTGCAATTCCCGCGGTTCTTGCCGAGGGACTCTCACTTGAGGCGAAGGATGTTCAGAAGCGGGTGCTTGTCGTTGACGATCATATCGACCTTCTGAAAGGCTTCTCAGCGGTGATCGAAGAGCTTGGTTTCGCAACCGATGTCGCATCCTCGGGCATGGCGGCGCTAAACTATGTGGCCGCGCACACCTATTCGGTGATCTTCATCGATCTCGACATGCCGATCATGACGGGACCAGAACTGGCAGCGCAGATCCGCAAGATGGACTTGGGCTACAAGCCAAGACTCATCGCCATGTCAGCCGCCCATCATGGCCCCAGGCATGACCTGTCATCCTTCGATGCAGCGGTGGGCAAACCTATCCGCCAGCAGCAGTTGCGGACGATCATGCGGTTTTGAAGCTTGCGTTCAAGGCAGCGATGAGGATCGGCATGCTTGCCGGCTTGGTGAAGAACTTCAGATTGTGTTGCGCCAGGGCCGCAGCGATGTTCTCTTCGTCGACATTGCCGGTCCTGATCTGCCCGGTCAGGATGATGATCGGGCATAGCGCGTTACGCGCGCGGATATTCTCGACGAGTTCCAGCGCCGTCTGACGTCGTGCGTCGCGCTCGATGATCCAGTCAAGGACATAGGCGTCGAAGTCGGTCTGATCGTAGAGCGCCTGAGGATCGTTGAACGCGACCGCTTCAAGCCCTGCCGTCTCCATATACTTTACGATCGTCTGCGCGGTATCGGCGTGATCGTCGAGTATCGCGACGCGGCGACGAGACGCGGTCGGCTCGATCAGGAGACGGGTCACAATGTGGGCCGGTATGATGGACCTGGCGTCTGCCGGCATGACCCGCCACGATCCGTCGATCTCGGCGGCAATCAGTGTTCCTGGCGACACCTGACCAACGATGTTGCCCAGGCGGATGCGGCACGGCACGATGTGGTTGTTGATGACGATGGAGGCGTCAACGAGAGCATCGGCATTTTCTGATGTGACGAGTTCCTGCAGCGTCTCGCCAAAATGCTCAGCGACGCGCTTCAATTCCTCAAGCGACCAGGAGGCATTTGTCGTCAGGCGGCGGTTTCCGGCTGAATAGGAGAGGCCGAGGATTTCGGAAACGGTGACTGCGAACCGATATTTCGGGATGCCATGCCGTGTTAGCAGTGCAGCGATGCATTGTGCAGCGAGGGCCGGTTCGCCTTCTGGATGATCCGAGCGTATTTCGGATACATCATGATTGTTTTCGCTTAATTCGCTCGTCATACAGGTGTCCCATATTGTAAATATGATAAATGCGCGTATACGTAGTGAAAGTATGTGCACTATGATCGGATCGGAACGCCTCAGGTTCGTTTTCGTTCCAAATCACGGCGAGTATATGTGGGAATTACGAGAAGCCAAGGGCCGTCGTAGGCGCGGTGCTGCGTCATTAATTCAATTGGAGACCTTGTATTGTCGGACCTGAATTACAGCAAAAGCAGGGTCTTCCCGGCGAAGTTTATTGCTTCGCCCCCGACAAAAAAATGGTTAGAGCGGGAATGCGCGCATGAGCTCACAATTTGGAGATGGGCGTATTCCTGCTGGTTCGCAATAAAGCGGATCGGGCAGCGGCTAATTCCGCAATGTGGCTACAGGCGCCAAAGGGCGCACCTTCCCTGGAGGTTTGTTCAAATCCGCCATGATCGCAATGCCTAAAATTATTTCAGAAAGCTTATTAGGAGCGACGAGAGTAGGATTCCTCTCGCTGTTCTCGGGCCTGTTCCTCCTAGTGGGAGTGTCTGTGTCTCTTGCGCTCGATCCGCTTCCTGCAAATCGACCGGCTGATACATATCCTTCGTATCAAGAGATCGTTTCAAAATGTCGGCAGTCGTTCGATGGAGTGGATTCCAAAAATTTTGATACGGACTATTACAGCATTTGGACGAACCAGGATGCCAAGCTTTGTACTGTCGCGGTTAGAAGCCTTGTGCCGATCAAAGCCAGTTGCGACGATACAGCACCTTCATATGATCAATGCCTGCAAGGCATACTGGAGCACGTTCTTGGAGTCCCGCTGGCACACGAGGAACTCAGGAAATTCGGCGATTGCGGGATCGGTGAAGGTGAATGCAAGACGGTCCTCTCTTACAGAACGCCGAACAATGACGATCCGTCCAAATGCTTGTATCGGATAAGCGGTGTTATCTATCCGCACAGGACCCCGGGTTACCTGTTCCTCGGAACAGATTTTTTCATCACCAAAGCATGCATGGAGCTTAAATGAGCGACACGATAGAGATCGATGTTCCGTATGCAGTGTTTGCCAAGGATTATCCCGAAATGGCAAAGGCCGTCGAGGAGTTGGCGATTGGTTTGGGTTTGGCGTTAGAAACCGATTCAGCTGGAAAGGCGATTTTGAACGGAATGCGGGGCGTGCCGCCCAGCCCTTGGGGCGCGGCGTTGAAGGGGGCTTTGGCCCCGGATGATTTGGTGGCGCTAGCCGTAGACAGAGTCCTTCAAGCGCAAGATCATAAAAATCACTACGCTGACCTGATGGTCGAATACTACGACTACAAGCGTCAGGTCGGCGGCGATATCAATGACGCCAAATTCAATCTTCGTGCCTTTGCCCATCTTCTGGCCAAGCACACCAACTATTCCATGTCCGATATTGAAAAAATAACGAACTTCGCCATTCAGGCGAGGGGGCAATTGCCGGACATCAGGGCAACAGAAAGAGGTGTGACGTTGACGTTTCACCTCAAAGGTCCGGAAACCGGATCGGATCATCAAAATACCGCGCCAGGTCCTTCGCAAATCGTGCCTCCGGTCAGCCCGTATCCAGGTATTACACCGAGCATTCCTGACGCACTTAATGCAATGCTTGGAAATATCAGTTACATCCCGACCCCTCCAACGATCAATCCTCCAAGCGCAACCGCGCCCATGGGCCCGATGCCTCCGGCAATGAATCCTCCAAGCGTGACGTCCGCTGTGGCTCCGACCCCTCCTGACTTGCAGCCATTCGCTGTCGGCCCATGGACATTCTATGGCGCATCCTCGTTTGGAGGTGCCTCTGGTTATAGAAATGGTGGCGGCGGCGGTGGCGGCAATGGCGACCAGGGTGGCCCATCAAATTCAGGCGCGGGATATGGTGGCTCCCATGCAGGCGGGGGATCCTCGGCTTATGGAGGTAGCCGAGCCTCTGGCGACTCTTCGTCGGACAACGGCGGGATGGGCGGAGTAGGTTCTCCAAATGGAGCGTCCCCCGGAGGATCTTACGGCGGCAGGGACGCTTTCGGCTCGCCGTATTCAGACAGCGTTGGCGCGACCGGTCCTTCACGATACGACGGTTGGGATAATCCCAATGAAGGCGCTCGAGGCGGACCGATGGGATATGGTGGTAGTAATCCAACTGGTTCATCGGATACAAGCCGAGATAGGTGGGGTTCACCTTATTCCGATAGCGTCGGTGCGACTGGTCCTGATAACTCGGACGACGGTCAGGGCAATGGTGTTGGTATGCCAGTTGTCCTGGATCTCTCGGGCAATGGCTTGAACATCAATACGCTTGGAACGTCATCGCAATTCGTGAATGTGAATGGCGACGGTTATCAGCACCGCATGGCTTGGGCAGGCAGCGGTACGGGTGTGCTGGTGTTCGACGCCGATGGTGATGGCCAGATCAGCAACTCGAAGGAGTTCGAGTTCACGCAGTGGGACCCGACAGCCACGGGCGATCTGGAAGCGATCAAGGATGTCTTCGATACCAACGGCAATGGCAAGTTCGATGCTGGCGATGCGCAATGGTCGAAGTTCAAGGTCATGGTCGACGGTCAGCTCGTCTCGCTGGATTCACTCGGAATCACCTCGATCGACCTGACGCCAAAGGGCAGCGGCCAAAGTTTCAGCGACGGCTCGGCCATTACCGGGACAACGACCTATACCAAGTCCGACGGTTCGACCGGCGCGGTGGGCGACGCCGTTCTTGCCAGCGATTCCAACGGATATATTCTTAAATCGACCGTCGTCACCAACGCCGACCAGTCGAAGACGAATACGATTCAGGCCTATAATGCCGATGGCAGCCTGGCGTTCCAGGATCTGGTGACGACGAGTGCCGATGGCAGCAGCGTGTCGACCAAATTCGACGATGATGGCAATGGCACCTATGATCGTTCGCAGACGGACATCACCACTGTCGCTTCCGGCACCCGTACGCGGGTTGTCACGAACTTCAACGCCGATGGCTCGGTCCTCAACAGCACGACGACGGTCACTAGCGCCGATCACAACACGATCACGGCGACAATTGATCAGGACGGCGATGGCAAGGCCGATCAGAGTCAGACCTTCGTCACCAATGCCGACGGCTCCACGTCTACCACGACCAGGGCGCTCAGCGCCTCTGGAGCCGTGCTGAACCAGGTGCAGGTTCTGTCCAGCGCCGATGGTCTGACCAAGACGACGAAGACCGATATCAACGGCGATGGCGCCTATGACGAAGTCGTTTCCGATGCCACGGTTGTTCCTGGCGACGGCTCGCGCACGCGGACGGTCTCGGATACCAGCGCCAACGGAACGCTTTTATCGAGCATCACGACAGTAACCAGCGCCGACCGCCACACGAAGACGGTGACGAGCGATCTTGACGGCAACGGCACGATCGACGAGCGCGATCTGACCCAGACGATGATTGCTTCGAACGGCGACGTGACGACCGTCGTGACCACTACGAATGGCGACAATTCTGCCAGAAGCAAGGTGACCACTGTCACTGCGGCAAATGGCCTGTCGACGACGACTTCGAGTGATGTGACCGGCGACGGCATAGCCGATCTCGTTCATTCCGATGTGACGACGGTCGCATCCGACGGCTCGCGGACGGAGACAGTTCAGGATACCAGCGCCAGCGGCGTGCTGCTGTCGAAGAGCTTCACGGTCACCAGTGCTGACGGCAAGGCCAAGAACATCTCGGCTGACGTCAATGGCGACGGCGCCGCCGATAGTCAGACCGTCATTGCGGTTGCGAGCGACGGAACGATCACCGAGACCGATAGCAACCTCAATCCGAATGGATCGCTTGTCGGCAAGGTGCTGACGACGACCAGCGCCGATGGCCTGTCGAAAACCATCAGCACCGATGCCAATGGCGATGGCGCCTATGACGCCGTGACGACCGACGTCATAACGGCTGGTTCGGGCGGCGCGCAGGTCGAAACCGTGACGAAGAAGAGCGGCAACGGCACATTGATTGGCCAGATGGTGACGACGACGTCCGCCGATAGCCTGGCGCAGACGGTGCAGTCCGATCTCAATGGTGACGGGACCTTCGATAAATCGCTCACCGATGCGATCGTCCTGAATGCCGGGACGCGCACGGAAACGGTCACGGCAAAGAGCGGCAACGGCACATTGTTGAGCCAGACGGTGACGACGGTCAGCGCCGATCGCAAGACGACGTCGGTGACTAAGGATGTCGACGGCGACGGCCATGTCGACACCGCCTCAGCGCAAATTATTGCCGCGGACGGCAGCCAGACGACGACCACGATACAGGGCAGTGCTGACGGTTCGCTCCATCGCAAGACCGTGGTGATCGTCAGCGCCGACAAGCTGACCACGACCACCGCCGATGATCTGAATGGCGATGGCACGGTCGATGTTACTACCGCCGACCAGACCGTCATTAATACAGACGGCAGTCGCACGGAAACGGTGACGGACAAGAGCAATACCGGCGTTCTGCTTGACAAGGCGACGACCACGACCTCGGGCAATGGCCTAACGATTACCGTCCAGAAGGATATCAACGGCGATGGCGTCGTTGACACCAAGTCGGTGAAGGCGACCGTCCTTAACAATGACGGCTCGAAGACGACTACGACATCGGATTATGCCGGCACGGCGCTTACCGATCAGACGAAGGTGACCGTCAGCGCCAATGGGCTGGTGACGACGACCTCCTATGATTATGACGGCAATGCTACCGTCGATCGGACGGAGACTGCCACCAAGACGCTGAATGCTGATGGTTCGACCTCGCTGGTCGATGCCGTCAGTACGGCCGGTGGTACGCTTCTGTCGAAGACGACCAATACCACGACCGCCGACGGCAAGACCCTCACGAGCCAGGTGGACTTTGATGGCGACGGCAAGATCGACCTGAAGACGACAACCGTCATCGATGCGACGGGCCTGACGACCAAGACTATCGAGACCTACAAGACCGGCACGACGACGCTCGCCAGCCGCTCGGTCACATTGACATCCGCCAACGGCCTGTCAGTCAGCACAAAATCCGATCTGGATGGCGATGGTACGTACGAGCAGGCGCTCAGTGATGTCACGACGTTGAACGCCGATGGCTCGTGCACGGAGGCTTTCGCCCGCTCGACCAATACGGCTCCCGTCGAATTGACCAAGGTCACGACATCCGCCAACGGCTTGAGCAAGACGACGGTCGTGTCCGATGATCTGGTCGGCGCGACAACCAGAAATGAGCTCTATCGTCTTTATCATGCACTTTTAGGCCGTGATCCGGACGCCGGCGGCTTCGCCGATTTCGCCAAGGCACTAAGTACCGGCACGACCTCGGTTCAGATCGCTGCTGTCATGATCGGATCCACCGAGTTTGCGCAAAAATACGGCACACTTACCGATATTCAGTTCGCCACCTTACTTTACCAAAACGCTCTTGGTCGCGCACCTGAGCCGGGAGCGGCCGAAGGTTGGGCGAGCGCGATCGCCGCCGGAACCACCCGCGCGCAGCTCGCCCAGCAATGCGCAGATTCGCCCGAAGGACAGGCGCACACCACAGCCGGCGCGCAAGCCTGGGCAATTGCTAATCCCTCGGTTGTTCTCGCCGCGGTCAGGACGACTACCGATGTGATCACGCTCGGCGCGGACGGCTCGACGACGGAGGTTGTCACCAACACAGGTGTGATCTCCAACAAGACGACGACCACGACCAGCGGCGACGGCAAGACTGTTACGGTGACCTATGATATCGACGGTAACGGCGTGGTGGATCAAAAGTCCGTCGCGACCAAGAATGCCGACGGAAGCGTAACGCAGACCCTGTCCGATCTGACGTCGGCGGGTGCTGTGTCGCACTCCAAAACGACCACGATAGGCGCCGGCGGCTTCAATACGCTGGTCAGCTACGACACCGACGGAAACGGCGCCGCAAACAAGACCATAGCGGATGTGACGACGCTGAATGCTGATGGTAGCAAGACGACTGTCGAAAAGACCTATACCGTCAACGGCAATGGCACGCTCGTGCTGAGCGCCGTAACCCAGACCGATACTTCCGCCGATGGGCTGACGGTGACCACGAAGTGGGACCAGACCGGCTCCGGTACCTTTACCAAGGGCCGCGCCGATGCGACGGTCTTGAATGCTGATGGCTCACGCAGCGAGACCGTCAGCTACTTCACCGGGGCGGCGCTGACCAGCCGCTATCTGACCACGACCAGCGCCAATGGCTTGTCGATCACCTCGCAGTCGGATCCGACGGGTGCTGGAACCTATGCCCAGACCTCGACGGACGTCACCGTCATCAATGCCGATGGCACGCGGACGCGCACGGTGTCGAGTACGAAGGCCGATGGCTCGCTGATCTCGAAATTCGTCACCACGACGAATGCTGACGGCCTCGTCGTTTCGACCAATGAGCAGCGCACCGGGCTTGCGACCCAAACGGTCAGCGATACGGTGGAGATCCTGGCCGACGGCGCCAAGCGCGAGACCGTCGCGACCACGGATGCATCCGGCAAGCTCATCGACAAGACCATCACGCTGACCAGCGTCGACAAGCAGACGGTCACGATCGACCGCGATGCCAACGGCGATGGTGTCATCGACCAGCACCAGCAGACGGTGACCGCCGACTCCGGTGTCGTGACGCAGACTGTCACTGATTATAAGTCGGCCGGCGTGAAGGCTGATGGCTCGACCTCGACCACGACGGCCGACGGCTTGCAGTCCACCACAAATTGGGATCTCGACGGAAACGGAACGGTCGATCGTCGCCGTGTGACCGTCAACACCAACAATGCCGATGGCAGCAGGACGACCGTCATCTCCGATACGGATTTGACGACCAACAAGATCGCTTCGAAGACGACCATCCAGCAATCGTCCGACGGCATGGTGCGCACGACTTCTAAGGATGTCGATGGCGATGGCACGGTCGACCAGGTGGAGACGCTCACCGCCGACACCACCGGCACCACCATCTCGATCGTCACGAACAATGCCACCGCGCAGAAGGCGAACTATCTCCTGGCCGGCAAGGTTTACTGGAAGCAGGCGATTGCCGCCAAGGTCGAGACTGACAGCTCTGCCGATGGCCGGACCAAGACGGTGAAGTATGATTACGACGGCAACGGCACTTTCGAGGTCGTCATGCAATCACAGCTCCAGGCCGATGGCTCGACAGTAGCCACGGTGATCGAGACTAACGCAAGCGGCGGCGTGATCGCCAAGGGCACGATCACGACCAGCACGGATGGTCTGATCACGGTCTTAGCCAAGGATACCAACAATGACGGTGTCATCGACCATACTGAAACCTCCGTCATCCACAATGACGGCTCGATCACGCTGACGAAGGTCGATCTCAATGCCAGCAGCGCCGTGACGCAGACCGTCGTCGACACCGTTTCGGCGATGGGCAGCCTGACGCTGCGCGTGACGAGCGATGGCCAAGGCCGGAAGACCTCGCAGCTGGCGATCGCCGGTGACGGAAGTTCGGTGACGACGAACTATAATGCCGCCGGCGGACAAGTGACGAGCGTCATCAATGCCAACAAGGCGGGCATCCCAACGTTCGCCGTTTACTACGATCCGCTGAATGCGAACCCCTGGACCCGTGTCGAGCGGTCCTTCAACGCGTCGGGCAACAGAACGATTGACAAGCAATTCAACGACGACGGTTCGCGGACGGAGATTACTTTCTATACGCCAACCGATGCCCAGCAGCACGTCGATTTCTTTAACGCCGCGGGTGTCCGCACCGCCAGCATCGACTACGACGTGACAAGCTCAAATGATTGGACGAGTTTTCAGCGTTCTTATGACAGCGCCGGGCGCATAACCCAGCAAATCAACAACATGGATAATGGAACGAAAGGCGTTTATAATTACGATCCGGGCAATACGCAATCATGGTCGAGTTACATTCAGATCTACAATTCCGCCGGGCAAATGACCAATCAGACGGTCAACAACGATGACGGTACTCAAACAGAAATTGCCTTCTATGTACCGACTGGCGCGCAGCAGCACATCGATTACTACAATGCGGCGGGGCAGCGTACAGGTAGTGTCGACTTCGACGTGACCAACGTTCAGGGGTGGAGCCGACTTGACCAGAGTTTTAACACAAGCGGTCAACGCACCTCTCAAACAGCCTATTATGACGACGGCACAAAGGGTATCTGGTTCTGGGATCCGACCAATGCCCAATCCTGGTCAGAGATTGACCAATCGTTCAATACCGCCGGCCAGATGACGTTTCAGCGGGTTCAGAACGACGATGGTACACGGGTCGATACAAACTATGATGTAACCAACGTTCAAGGATGGAGCCGGCTTGAGCAGTACTACAATGCCGGCGGTCAACGAGTCTCGCAGATCGCTTACTACGACGATGGTACGAAGGGCATCTGGACGTGGGATCCGACCAACGCACAATCATGGTCTGAAATCGACCAGTCATTTAACACCGCAGGCCAGATGACCAATCAGAATGTCATTTATGACGATGGCAGCAAGGTCCTTTACGCATATGATCCGGGTAACACCCAGAGCTGGTCACAGATCGTCGATTCCTATACGCCACAAGGAAAGATGATCGAGGATAACATCTATAGCGACACGGTTGGAAAGTTTGTCCGGACTGATTACGATGTTAATAATACGGTTCCCTGGACACGATTTGTCCAGAACTTCGTGAACAACGTCATCAATACCGCGACGTCATACAATGACGACGGCAGCTATACGAACTATCAATACGATAGCTCTGGCAAGAACATTGCCTGGCAGCGTTACGCCTATCAGAGTGGTGGCGGTGGCGGAAGCACTGGCTACAAGATGGTCGATTATTGGCCGCAGACGCATTCCGGCCATGGCCCGGTGCTGCTTGATCTGAACGGTGACGGCCATATCGACCTGCGACCTCTCGACACCAATGCGCTGGCGACAGGATCGTCCGTCACCTTCGATTGGAACGGCGACGGAGCAAGAGATGGTACCGCCTGGGTTGGGCCTCAAGACGGCTTCCTGGCGATCGATCTCGGTGAGGACGGCCAAGCTGGCCCGGATGGCCTCATCGACCAGTCGAGGGAGCTTGCCTTCTCCGAATGGGCAACACCCGATCAGGTTGCGGCCAATGGTGGCTCGGTATCCGACCTCGATGGTCTCCGTCTGGCCTTCGATACCAATCACGACAACGTGCTCGATGCCAGCGATGATCGCTGGAGTGAGTTCCGCGTCTGGCGCGATGCCAACCAGAATGGCACCGTTGACGATGGCGAACTGCAGACCATGTCGGAAGCGGGCATCAAGCTGATCAACCTTCTCTCGACGACAGACGGCAGCCAGTCCTTCTCCGACGGGTCGGCGATCACGGGAACGAGTTCGTACCAGACCTCGGACGGGACGGCACACTATCTGGTCGGGGATGCGACGCTCGCCTATCAGCCAGCGATCCCGAAACAGAATGCTGCATAAAGGTCACTAGCGAATTCGAGATGCCAAGCCAACATGGGTTTGGCATCCCGATCGCTAACCTTCCCCCACTCAATATCAGTCCTTGGCTCGCCGCGATCTGTGAGCCAACCGTATCGATACCGAGCAGATGAGATCAGAATGAAAAAATACCTCATGATTCTTGCTGCAATTTCCATGGCTTGTTCTGCATCGGCAAACGACGCCCCTGTGACGACCAAGGGTGGATACGAGTATGATAAGAACGTGCTGAGCAATCCCGAGGCTCTTAACTGGAATATCGAGCACTGCAGCCATTCCGGCATCACGCCGGAGGTTCAGCAGAAGCTTTCCAAGCTGATGAACGTGGCACCGTCCAATGTCCGTTTTGAATATTGCCGCCGTATCCTTACCGCTTATGCCAAGGGCGCCATTCCATACGACGATTATCTTCAGTTCACGCAAGGCCATGTCATGACCGCGAGCATTGCGAGAGCTCTGCACTTTACCGGATCGCGTCCTTCAAAGCCGAAACGGCACCATTCTTCCGGCTTTGACCAAAATGCCGCCCAGTGAGAAGCTTAGGGACTTACTTGCGGCATCGTGCGGCGGAGGTGTTTTCTCGCTCCTCGCGTTGTGCTGTCGATCTATAGGCCGGCCATTCCAAAGTACGCTGCGGAACGAAGGCTCGTCGACGCAGGCGACGACCATAGAGGAAAGATTTCGGCGTTTCGCTGTACAACATAGCGGTAGAGTCAGAACTGGTTTGACCATCTCGGGCCAGAGGCCGGGCTTTTCACCTTGCCGCCTTGTATCACGGAAAAGGATTTCGCGCCCTGCCGCGCTCATCCTTGCATTCGCGGTCTGGCCATCGATTTCGTATGCTGTGCAGAACGGCGGGGTTGGCGACAGTTCTCCAGCTCCGCATCGACAGCGTAACAATGATGCATTCGAAGAAGACATCTCTTGCAAGCGTGTCAATGATGCTTTTGGTGCAACTTGGCGCAGCTCGCGCGTTGCAATCATCACTTTCAATGCCAAGTCGGATGGAACGCTGAAACCACATTACGAGCTTCGGAAAATCGGCGAGTTCGAATACGGCAAATATGCGTTTTCGACAAAATGGCTGAGAATTGGATACGGATCCGCGGGCAATGTCCGGCAGCGCGGACCAGTCTGGAATGCCTGCCACCTTATCGGCAGCGATCACGACGGCGACGAAAGCGAAATTCACTACGGTGCAACCTGGCGTTCCTTTCCTTACGAGGCCGCAGCCGACATCTGGATCACCACAGCTGACGACCGAATCCATAAGGTCCGCAGGCAATTTCAAGACGATCGATGGAAGTTTCCGTTTGCAACGGCTCTCGACGTCTACAGCTATGACCCAGCGCAGATAGAGGTTCCCTATGTCGATGGGCGGTAGGCATCCACGGTGCGCTTTGGTCCTTGAGGGGCGGACATAACGTCATGAACCAAGCCACCCTCGTTGAACCGGAGCCCTCAACCGCATCCTCGCCATCAGCTGACGAGGCGCGACGCCCGGACAGCGGTCTTGCGGCGATCGCGGCGATTGCCGGCTATTTTCGCATCGCCTCCAACCCGGACACCTTGGCCCGCGATCTCGCCTTGTCGAAGCCGGCGGGACGCAGTGACCTGTTGCGTGCGGCCAAGCTTATCGGGCTCAAGGCCAAGCATCTGGAGATCCAGTCGGACGCGCGGCTGGCGACTTTGCCGGCACCTGCGATTGCCTGCCTGACCGACGGTCGCTTTGCTGTCTTTGGTGGAGCAGCCCCCGACAATAGCTGGCGCATCATCGATCCGACGGATTTCTCCAGCCGCAATCTCGGTGCTCATGAGGTGTTGGCCGAGACTTCGGGACATTTCATCCTGCTGCAGCGGCGTCTGGCGGGGCCAGGCGCCTCGCGTGGCAACTTCGGCTTCCGCTGGTTCCTGCCGTCCATCTGGCGCTATCGCCATGCCTTCGCCCATGTGCTGCTCGCCTCGCTGATCGTCCAGATCTTCGCACTCGTCACACCGCTGTTCTTCCAGGTCGTCGTCGACAAGGTTCTCGCTCATCGCAGCTATTCGACCCTGATCGTGCTGGTGATCGGTCTGGCGGCCGTCGGGTTGTTCGACGTCGTGCTGCAATATCTTCGCACCTATGCACTGTCGCATACGACCAACCGCATCGATGTCGAGCTCGGGCGGCGGCTGTTCCGCCATATGCTGAACCTGCCGCTTTCCTATTTCGAGACGCGGGCAACGGGCCAGATGATCGCCCGCGTGCGCGAACTTGAGATGATCCGCAATTTCCTGACGGGGCAGGGGCTGTTCTCCGGCCTCGATCTCATCTTCACCATCGTCTTCATCGTTGTGCTGTTCTCCTATTCGGCAAAGCTCGCCTGGATCGTCGTTGCCTCCATCCCCTTCTATCTGGCGATCGGCTTTCTGGTGCGGCCGTTCCTGAAGGAGAAGATCGACGAGAAGTTCGAGCGCGGCGCCTATAGCCAGCAGCTCCTCGTCGAGACCGTCGTCGGCGTGCAGACCTTGAAGGCGTCGGCCGTCGAGCCGGTTGTAGCGGCGCAATGGGAGGAGCGACTGGCGGGCTACGTGCAGTCGTCGTTCGGCACGACCATGCTGGCCGCCAAGGGCCAGAACGCCATCCAGTATGTGAACAAGATCACCTCGGCGGCATTGCTGCTCTTCGGTGCCCAGGCGGTTATCAATGGCGAGCTGACGGTCGGCGCGCTCGTTGCCTTCAACATGA
Organism: Martinezella sp. CNPSo 3890; assembly: GCF_057784455.1. Classification (NCBI taxonomy): domain Bacteria; kingdom Pseudomonadati; phylum Pseudomonadota; class Alphaproteobacteria; order Hyphomicrobiales; family Rhizobiaceae; genus Martinezella; species Martinezella sp. CNPSo 3890. The sequence continues at coordinate 101,547 of NZ_JBXSOR010000016.1, forward strand.
TCGCCGGCCAGGTCTCACAACCGATCCTGCGTCTGTCGCAGCTCTGGCAGGATTTCCAGCAGGTCCAGGTATCGGTCGCCCGTCTTGCCGATATCCTCAACGCACCGCCGGAGCCAAGGCCGGAAGTCTCCGTCAGCCTGCCGAAGCCGAGAGGCGCCATCTCCTTCAAAGGCGTCAACTTCCGCTACACCGCCGACGGGCCGGAGGTGCTGCGGGATATCTCGTTCTCCGTCAGGCCGGGCGAGGTGATCGGCATTGTCGGTCCATCCGGATCGGGCAAATCGACGCTGACGAAGCTGGTGCAGCGCTTCTATATCCCGACCCGCGGTCAGGTCTTCGTCGACGGCCAGGATATCGCTCAGGTCGACCCGGCGTGGCTGCGATCGAACATCGGTGTCGTCCTGCAGGAGAACATGCTGTTCAACCGGACGATCCACGACAATATCTGCCTAGTCAATCCGTCGATGTCGCGGGCAGCCGCCATGCAGATGGCGCGGCTGTCAGGCGCCGACGAGTTTATCGCCAAGCTGCCGAAGGGCTATGATACGTTGATCGAGGAACGCGGCGCCAATCTCTCCGGCGGCCAGAGGCAGCGCCTGGCGATTGCGCGAGCCCTTGCCACCAATCCGCCGATGCTGATCCTTGATGAGGCCACCAGCGCGCTCGACTATGAGAGCGAACGCATCATTCTCGGCAATATGCGAGAGATCGTCAAAGGCAGGACGGTCATCATCATTGCCCATCGCCTGGCAACAGTGCGCCATTGCGACCGCATCATCGGCATGAAGGACGGCCGCATCGTCGAAGAGGGCACGCATGACAGCCTGCTTGCTCGGCCGAATGGGCTCTATGCCCATCTCTGGCAGTTGCAGACGGGGCTCAATCAGCCATGAACCCTGTCATCCGCCCTCCGAAACGACCGGGAAAGCCGCTGCGGCGCGGCAGGACCGAGAACGAGTTCCTGCCGGCCGCACTTGAGATCCTGGAGACACCGGCCTCGCCGATCCGCACCGCCTTCATCTGGTTCATCGCCGTGGTCGTCGCATCTACGCTTCTGTGGAGTTATCTCGGCACCTTCGACATCGTCTCGACGGCACAAGGCAAGATCCAGCCCACCGGCCGCGTCAAGGTCATCCAGTCGATCGAAGTGGGCAAGGTCAAGTCCATTCCGGTCGTCAATGGTTCAAAGGTGAAGGCCGGTGACATTGTCGTTCAGCTCGATGACACCGAGCTCAGGTCCGATGAAGAGGCGATCGCGGTCAATCTGCAGGCCTATCGGGGCGAAATGGTTCGCCGTAAGGCCGTGCTTGCAACAGTTGAACAGTGGCAGGAGAAAGGTATCTGGAAAGGAGAAAAGCCCATCCCGGATGCGCCCCTCGATCTTGCGTCCGATGTCTCGCCGAGCATTCGTGAGCGCGAGCAGTCGATTTTTAGGGCCGATCTCTCCCAGCTTGCGGCTAGCCTCGCCAATATCGTGGCCCAACACGGGCAAGCCCAAGCGACCGTCGCCAGGCTGCAGCAGACAATGGCGGCACAGCAGCGGCTGGTCGATACACTCAACGAACGGGTCGTCATCCGGGCGACACTGGTGGATCAGGATGCCGGTTCCAAGGCAGGGGTGATCGACGCCAAGGAGACGAGCCAGAAAGAGGAAGCGACGCTCGCAGAGGAGACCGGACAGCTCGAGGAAGCGAAGGCGTCCCTTGCCGTGACGACCAGCGATGGCGAAAAGACGCTGCGCACCTTTATTGCCGACAATGTCGAGAAAGCTGGCGAGGCTTCGAGACAGGCCGACGAACTCGAACGGCAGCTCGTCAAGGCGCACGAGCGGCGAGAATCCATGACGATCGCAAGCCCGATCGACGGTACGGTGCAGTCGTCCTCGATCAATACCGTGGGGCAAGTGGTCACGACGGGTGTCGAACTTATGCGCATCGTGCCGGATAATTCGACCTTGGAGGTCGAAGCCTATCTTCCCAATAGCGATATCGGTTTCGTGTCCGTGGGGCAGGCGGCAGTGGTCAAGGTCGAGGCCTTTCCATTCACGCGCTATGGCGTGATCCGTGGTCATGTCACGGCCGTTGCGAGAGACGCGATCCCGGAACCCGATGCCAACCAAGTGGAAGGCGACCCGACGAAGCAATTGCAGGCGACCGTGCCGACGACCAATGTCCAGCGCGTTCAGAACCTCGTCTTTCCCGTCACCGTGGAATTGGACGCCGGCACCATGAGCGTCGACGGCCACATTGTGCCGCTTTCACCGGGCATGGCCGCAACCGCCGAGATCAAGACCGGCAAACGTCGCATTCTCGAATACCTGTTCTCGCCGATTGTGGAGGTAACCTCGCAGGCGATGCAGGAGAGATAGAGAGCTGTTGAGGGGTACACAACGGAAGATGATGGACCAAGATACGATCTTGCTTGACAGTTTCGCTGCGGATGCACAGGCACCGCGGAAAATGGAAGTCGCCTACGACAAGGCTAAGGTCGTTTGGCTATCGTTTATTATTTTCGTCATCACCGCCGCTACTGCCGGTGTCCCGCTCCTCCCCGACAGGCCAGGGCACACACACCTGAGTGCAATCTTCTGCTGGCCATTGGCCGCGTTTTTTGGCCTCGTCGGTGTCATCTTGCTTGCCAAAGCTCTCAGAGGCGTGCCTGGCCTGGTTATATCGCAAGATGGGATTCACATCGAAACCTATTTCGACGGGACGATCCCTTGGCGATCTGTTCGCAATATCCGCAGACATCAACGTAAACGCGTCGATCAGCTCTACGTCGATCTGGATCCAGCACTAGCACGAACTTTGACGAGGCGCGGGCTAGTCCGCTGGCTGCCCAGATTCTTGCAAGGACGAGCCACTCCGGCTGTCATTTCGTTGAAGCTGCTGCGAGCCGATCCGGATTGGATATACGATCGAAGCGTTGAATTTCTTGCAAAGGATCGTGAGCAGCAGGCTTTGGCAGGCGGAGGCCTCGCTGTCGCTTCTGAGGCGGACGATGCGGCAGAACCGGTCTTTAATCTCAAGGGGCCGCCGATCTTTACCTATGCTTTGATCGCCATTCTGGTCGGCATCTATTTAGTAGAGCTTAAATACGGAGTCATTCCGGCAAAGGGCGATACGCCCGATACCCAGACTTTATTGGTGCTTGGCGGCACCTTTCGTCAACGGATCCTGTACTATGGCGAATGGTGGCGGCTGGTGACGGCTTCCCTGCTGCACGGCAATTTCCTTCATCTCGCCTTCAACTGCTTCGCCTTATGGCGGGCCGGGATTTTACTCGAGCGCCTGATCGGCTGGCGCTGGTTTGCGGCTCTGTTTTGCGTAAGTGCAGTGGGTGGCTCGGTGGCTTCGCTTCTGATCAACCCCGACAACATCGTCGGTGTCGGGGCATCCGGCGGCATTATCGGTCTGTTTGTGGCCGTCATGGTGGCGAGTTATCATTTTCCCTCCGGTCCGTTACCAGAGCTTTTGCGGATGGGCGCGATACAGATCCTCGTACCTTCCATCCTGCCGCTCGTCGGCCAGACCGCCGGTGGCATGAACATCGACTATGCAGCCCATCTTGGCGGAGCAGTTGCGGGAGGAATGGTCTCCCTCGGTTTGCTAAAGGCCTGGCCACGCACCCAGCTACATCCGCGCTTCAGTGCGGCTGCTCTCATCGCCGGCATTGGCTTCGCAATCATTGCGGCGGGATCGATCTGGCCTATCAGTCAGCTACGCGCCGGTTATCTTGCGGATCCCTTCCTACAATACTTTCAGGGGCAATATCAACGCGCCGCGGATGACTTCGAAGCAAGGGTTGCACTGAACCCAGATGCTGCACCGTATTACCATCTCTGGCGCTTCCTCGCGCAAACGCGAGGTAACGACAGCCAGGCAGCATCGAACCTCCGAATAGCGGCCGACAAGATGGATCAAAGCAAGTGGCCCTATCCGGTCTACCAGCTCTTCCTTGGAGAATTGACACCGGCCGAGGTCACGGCAAAAGCCACAAACAACGACAGTCTTTGTGAGGCCATATTCTATGTTGGCGAATGGCATCTATTGCGAGGGCAGACAGCCGAGGCCATTCCAAAGTTCAGTGCAGCCCTCTTCTCGTGTCCGAAAACATTCATGGAGTACGAGGGCGCACAGGGTGAATTGGCGCAGCTTAATCGGCATTGAGACACCGCGCTTATTGGTGACGCGCTCTCGTCTCCTCTCAAGCTTCAAAATCAATGCGAACTCAAGTAGCGATTTACCGATATGCTTAAGAGCCAACAATCCAGCATTGGATCTCAGGCCGCGGCCGTCTGTCAGTAGGATTTACCAATTGGTGTGGCAATCGCTTTTAGGGATAAGGGTTATTTCAATGGATGGCGGCCTGTTTTGGAAATTCCCCAACGCGCGCGGCAAACAGATGATCGCGCGCGCTGCTCAAGCGCTTTTTTGCGCTACAGGCCTGTTGCTGATCCTAGGTGATTTGGCCTGTGCCGAGCAATCTCTCGAGCGGGTCGAAAGTCTGCGTTACGAGGTCGCGAAGGACTACTCCTACAAGTTGACGATGGTGATCGACTCCTTTGTGCAAAAGCAGGCACAGGTGAAGGATGCGTCGCAACTGGCGATGACTTATGATCCTCGGAACGTTTCCTTCCGCTTCGTAAGCGGCTGGGTCGAAGACGCCGATGGGGTTCGTCACAAGCCGGCTGCTGACGCCATTTTTACCCGCCCGAGTGCCGCTTCGCGCGATGCACCCGGATTTGTGTCGTCAGTAACCACCACGGTCGTCATGCCTAAGGTTACGATTGGAAGCCACGTCCACTACGAAATTGAAGAGACGGCGCCCAAGATGCCACTGATGGGCTTCAATCCGGTTGCGTGGCTCAATCCGTTCCAAAATGCCAGCGAGCATGTCGTGATTGACGTTCCCGCAGCTCTTCCGCTTGCCGTCGCCAGCCAAGGCGGTTTTGTCGTCTCCGATACGACAACGAATGGAATGCGCCATATCGTTGCGGATGTGCGTTTACAGGGCGTCTCGGCAAGAGATAAGGAACAGCATATGGCCGCGCTTGCGGAGTTCGAGCCGCTGTTTCTCGCCACATCCTTGCAAAATTACGAGGAGCTTGGCTCGCTCTACAATCGCTTGAACAGGGACAAGTCGGTCGTCACCCCAGAAATCGACGCGCTCGCCAAGCGCATCGTCGGCGACCGCAAAGGGATCGATGCGGCGCGTGCGATTTACGGCTGGACAGCTCGAAACATTCGCTATGTCGCGGTCTACATGAGCGATAATGCCGGTTGGGAATCCCATTCCGCGGCAACGGTCTTGAAAAACGGGTACGGTGACTGCAAAGACCATGTAACTTTGATGCAGGCACTGCTTAAGGCAGCAGGTATTCGCTCCGAGGCGGCCCTTGTCGACTGGAGCGACCGCGCCAGACCGCTTCCTCTCTGGTCACCTGACGAAATCAACCACGCGATCGTCTATCTGCCTGACTTCGACATCTTCGCCAATCCGACGAGTCCCTTCACACCGTTCGGCGTGCTTGACCAGGGATTAAGCGGCAAACTCGCCATCATCGCCAGCGCGCACGGCGAAGTGCGTCATACACCCGAAATCACGCCTGAAACCGCGCAATTCGTCACCGAAGGCACGATCCACGTCGCCTCGGACGGAACTGTGACCGGCGAGGCGACGGCGACGATGTCGCCAAGTATCGAGGAGTCTCTTCGATCTGTTCTGCAGGACCCCGATGAAAACAACCGCCGCATGGATCGTAAGCTCCGTGTGACCGCCGAAGGCGGCTTTGGTCGATTAGATACGACCGACGCTTACGATACGGATCGTCCGTTCAGATTGACGATGGATTGGCACAGCCCTTATGGAATCAATCCAGAAGCGGGCGCTTTCGTGTTGCCCTCACCGCCGAATTTCGACTCGATGGATGCGTTGAGAGCATTTCTAAGCAGGGACGCCCAGAGGCATACGCCCCTGGCGCTGCCTATCCGGGATATCAATTGGAACTACCGTTTGGTCCTCCCACCGGAACTCAAGATTGCGACGGCTCCCAAGAATGTCGACGTTCAAAATGACGTCGGCTCTTACATCTCGATGTATGAAAAGGAGGATGACCAACTCATAGTTCACCGTCGACTGGTCCTAAAGCTCAAAGAGGTAGCAGCCGGATCTTACAAGGACCTCGAGCGGCTGATTTACGCTGCACAGAACGATTTTACTGCAATTGTCACAACGAACGATACGCAGGCCAATCCCGATCCCAATCCAAAGGAAGTGAATGTCGATAACGGAAAAAGCCATTCGTGAGATCAACCTACGTCGTTGGACGGTGTTCGCTTTCCTGCTGAGGTTTAAGGTGCGGATGTCACGAGGGAACCGAGAGAACATGGGGCTGGCGGTTCGAATCGGTTTAGGCATCCAAGGCGGGTAGTCCATGACCCGGGTTAAATCATGCTGCAATTCAACAGCTCAGCAAGTTCCGTAAATCCGACTATGCCGGATTGGATGCCTAAGTCATTGATAATGTGGGATGCGACACGAAAACAGGGGTTCGATTCTCATCAAGAGCACTGATTGTACAATGAACTCGACGGAGTTGTTCGCAGCGGAATCCGCCATGAGCAAGAAGCACGGACCGGTTCGCAAGGTATTCTTGCATTAATCATTCTTTCCGACAGCCAAGACTGACACTTCCTTATAGACTCCCCAGCGCATTTATCGTGAAAGCCAGGATACCCATGTTAAACATGAATGCCGCAATGCACTGAAACAAGACGACTTTGCGTATATGCCGCCCCGTTACGGTCACATCTGAAGTCTGAAAGGTCATTCCTAACGTAAAACTGAAGTAAAACATGTCCCAATAGCCCGGCTTGGGCGTATTGGGCACCTGCAGCCCGCCCAAATCCTGTCCTTGAGCTTGCGAGTAAAAGAGGTGGGTGTAATGCATCGCAAAGACCGTATTTGCAAATAGCCAGGACAGCATGAGGGTGAAGACGATCAATGCGATGTCTGTCCAATGTGCAGCGGCATGTCGCGCGATCAGGCTGGCTATCGCAATCAGAACGATAAGACAAAGCAGGACCGTGATTGCCAGGAGGCCTGCCCGGTTCGCGTCGTTGCGCTTCGCAGTCTCCCGGATCTCTTCAGGACTGTCATTGAGTAGTGGAAAAGTGCCAACAATGAAAACGCATGTTGCAGTATCGAATCCGATGAGGAGAGCGATGTTCCAGTCGGCATGCGCCATCGCTGCAATCACATCCGCAAGGATCAGCAGCACAACAAATACCAGGAAGCGTATGGGAGCAATTCTGTTACCAATGGTCATTGTAGCAAGGGCCGATCAAGCTGAGGAAGTTTCCGCGTTCGTGGTGGATTTTCGCAGACGGTATTGGAGCTCAGCAGACCGTCAGCTTTGAGCTCCACGGGGTGGACCGCCGCGGGAAACCGAGACTTTTGCGGGCCGAAGAGGACGGGTTCCGATGACATAGCCAGGTTCAGCCACCATCGTGACAGTGCCATGGGGAACACTTGGATCTTCTGTCTCGAACATTGCTTCGTGAAAATTCGGATCAAATGCCTCGCCGAGCGGATCAAGTTTGGAGACGCCGTGCTTTTCTAGCGAGCGCAGCAGCTCCTTTTCGGTAAGTTCAACGCCTTCTATCAGCGTCCTTACAGGCCCGTCATCGCGACCAATTTCCTCTGGAATGCTGCCGACTGCGCGCGCGAGGTTCTCGGCCACTCTCGTCATGTCGCGGGCGAATTGGGTGACAGCATATTGCCGCGCGTCGTTCACATCACGTTCGGCGCGCCGGCGCACATTTTCCGTCTCCGCCAAAGCGCGAAGCAGGCGATCTTGAAGGCTTTTATTATCCGCCTCCAAGCGTTCCAGTTTTTCGGACAAGGCCATCCCGAGGGGAGGCTCGTCGGTAGCAACAGCCTGCTGGCTGTCATTTCCTTCGACAGGTTCATTCGGCGAGCGCGGGTCCTGCCTGGCTTTTGCCGATTTTTCGTGAGGTTGCCGTTTGTCGTTGCTCATCTCGATATCCTGTCACGATTTGTCACTGGAGGCTGGGAACGAAACATGCGTCTCGAACCTAGGGGTGTAGCACTCATGGTATTGTTCCGAGCTGACAGGCAAAGCCGATGAGCATCATGCCCTGGAAGATTAGGTCGATCGCCAAAAGCAGGCCAAGCAGCCAGATGCTGTTGACCGGCCACCCAAATAGAAAAATCAATCCCGCAAGAGCCGTCATCACGCCGGAAGCGATGATCCATGCCCAGCCTTTTGTCGGCTTCGCGCGAATGCCAATAAGCAGTCGTAGCGCGCCAGCCGACAAGGTGAGCACCGCAAGCAGCAACGTGAGGATCACCGAGGCGAGCGCAGGATTGGCGAAGGCAGTTGCACCGGCTATTGCATAGAATAAGCCGCTGACGAGCCAGAGCAAGAATCCACCCCACGTCCTGACGCTGAACGCATGCAGAACCTGCAATGTCCCTGCCATGGTCATAAGGATGCCGACATAGAAGACGGCTGTAATCGTTGCATAGAATAGGTTGCCCGCAGCAATGGCGCCGAGGGCGATAAAGACGACACCGAGGAAGAGGAACCAGCCCCACTTCATGTGTGCATTGGCGAATGTCTCCCGCCGGGCGGGAATCACGTTGATCGACGTCATCTGCAGCCTCCTTTGCCGCGTGGACGGCAGGGATTTCGAATCCGGCTTCAAGTTTGGCGAGCGGGCGCCGTTGCAAGCTCATGTTGGATAGAGGCAACGAATGTGCCAGATGCAATGACGTGTAAAAACAGCAACTTGGTCTAGCGACAAAAGACGAAGGGGACATATTGTCCAAGCCTGCCGAGACAACATGTCAGATGAGCAAGTGGGAAAAAGCTCTCGGTTGCGAACGAGACGGCTGATCTGGACATCCCAGCCCTATGGCGGCGTCGTTGAAAACAGATAATTGCCGAACCGTTTCCTGCGAGCTCTTTCGAATTGCTCGAGCGTCTGCGGTTTGACAAACAAGGCAACGACCTCGGGATGTGCTAAGCGGACCTTTTCCTCGATCAAGGTTACGCATTCCTCGATCTGCTCGGTGAATAGGGTAGGGTCGAACTCAATACTAAGTGCCACCATCGCCTGATCGGGAGCGAGTTGTGCCGTCAGTGCGCTGTTTGCGTGCACGACGCCATGTTGTTGCTGCGCAATATTGCAAATGGCCTCGACCAGAGCCGGGGTCGCCCGTTCTCCTATGAGTAAGCTTTTGCTCTCGATCGCCAAAAGAATCGCCGTTATCGCGAGAACGATGCCGATCAGAATAGATGCTACTCCGTCTAGTGCCGGTATTTGAAGCTTTTCGGCTGCGGCGATACCGATCATGGCAATTGCAATGCCGATCAGAGCAGCACTGTCTTCGAACAGCACCATGAATGCAGGCGGATCCTTGCTTTGGCGGAACGCTTTCCAAAAGCCCAGGCCGCCGCGCGCCTTTGCGAAGGCCCGCCAGCCGACAACCCAGGACGCGCTCTCGAACATGAAAGAAAGGGCTAGAACGATGTAGCTGATCTCAGCATATTCAATGGGTTGCGGAGCCAGCACGTGCCGTATGCCTTGATAGATCGAAACGCCGGCGCCAAGCGCAAACAGTAACAGTGCGACAATGAAACTCCAGAAGTATAATTCACGACCGAAACCGAAGGGATGAACGAGGTCCGGCTTTCGAATGGCGCGATGATATCCATAAAGAATAAGCCCTTCGTTGCCGCAATCGACGACTGAGTGCACAGCCTCGCTGAACATCGCCGCGCTGCCGGTCGCTACGGCAGCAATGAGCTTCGTTATTGCGACTGCGATGTTGCCGGCCAATGCGGCGTATACGGCTGTTCGGGCGGAATGTCGCTCTTGCATACGCGGATCGGAAATCGCTGCGGACACCGCCGTCTCCTATGAAAAAGTGGACGCCAGCAAATCATATCAACGATCGGATCGCATTAATCCATGTCACGGAATGCGTGGCCGGCCGCAGCTACTCCTTCGATGACACTCGGCGGCAGGAGATCTGCTGCTGCGATGCCGTCAAAAATCCACTCTTTCGGATCGGCAAAGTCTGGAAGACTTGCTCCGGCGCGCACGTAGAGGCCGATGGCCGGCTTCTTTTCGTTGATATAAAGATCGTATTCTTGCACGGGGGATCTCCTCTTCAACCCACCTCAAAACTCATGCAAATTTGCTGCTGGCCCAAATCTTGCCAATGGTAAAGAGTAGCATCGGCCAGCTGGATTGTTGCAACGAGACTGATGCAACGGTCGTGCCAGTTCCAAAAGATCAGCGTCACCAACGGGGTATGACTGCAAGAGCTTTGACCTCCGACATTATGTCGGTTGGGTTTTGGACAAAATGTCCGCGCCGGCGAGCGTGGTCGTAAAGTTGTCCTCGTTTTTCCGGAGTGTTGGATTGGAAACCGGCCTCTTTCCAATAAGCGCTAGTGTGATGAAGGACATTTTGTCCGATCGGCGCGAGACATCCTGTCTGAGAACTTCGACAAATTTCCTATAAGTAATTGATATTTATGAATATCGGAAACTGGCACGACGGTTGCAGCTGGCTTTCGTCAGTACCAGCTCGTTAACTGATGTATGGCGGCGGCTTCCCTTCTCGGCGTCACCGTCGCTCCTTGAGGGATGATGGCATGTGCGAGCTGGCACAGGGGTGATCCCGGGCGCATGGCTGTGCGGGCGGCGAGCATCAAATCCGTCAAAGAAACAGAGGAGTAATACGGTGAGTAAAGTTATCGGAATCGATCTGGGTACGACCAACTCCTGCGTTGCCGTAATGGACGGCAAGAACACGCGAATAATCGAGAACTCCGAAGGTGCGCGAACGACGCCCTCAATCGTTGCTTTTACTAGCGATGGTGAACGCCTGGTTGGCCAGCCTGCGCGCAGACAAGCGGTCACCAACCCCACAAACACAATCTTCGCCGTGAAACGTCTCATCGGCCGTCGTTATGATGACCCAACAGTCGAAAAGGATAAGGGCCTCGTGCCTTATAAGATCGTCAAGGCCGGCAATGGTGACGCCTGGGTCGAAGCAGAAGGCAAGACCTACTCACCGTCTCAGATTTCCGCCTTCATCCTTCAGAAGATGAAGGAAACCGCCGAAGCGAACCTCGGAGAGAAGGTGACACAGGCTGTCATTACAGTTCCCGCTTATTTCAACGACGCCCAACGCCAGGCAACCAAGGATGCGGGCAAGATTGCTGGGCTTGAGGTTCTGCGTATTATCAACGAGCCGACCGCGGCAGCGCTGGCATACGGACTGGAAAAGAAAAAGCAGGCCAAGATCGCCGTCTATGACCTTGGTGGCGGCACTTTCGACATTTCCATCCTCGACATCGGGGATGGTGTTTTTGAGGTGAAGTCGACGAATGGCGACACATTCCTTGGCGGCGAAGATTTCGATATGCGTCTTGTCGAATATCTCTGCTCGGAGTTCAAGAAAGAGCAGGGCATCGATTTGAAGACCGACAAGCTCGCGCTGCAGCGTCTTAAAGAGGCTGCCGAGAAGGCGAAGATCGAGCTTTCGACAACAACCCAGACCGAAATCAATCTTCCTTTCATCACCGCCGATGCCACTGGACCCAAGCATCTGCAAGTCAAAATTACGCGCGCCAAGTTCGAATCCCTGGTCGAGGATCTCGTGCAGCGGACAATCGAACCCTGTCTCAGCGCCTTGAAGGATGCTGGCCTGACTGCAAAGGAAGTGAGCGAGGTGGTGCTGGTCGGCGGCATGACCAGAATGCCGAAAATCCAGGAGGTCGTCGAAAAGATCTTTGGCAAGGAGCCTCACAAGGGCGTCAATCCTGATGAAGTGGTCGCCGTCGGCGCCGCGATCCAGGCGGGTGTGTTGCAGGGCGACGTTAAGGACGTCCTGCTTCTCGACGTCACGCCTCTGTCGCTCGGCCTGGAAACCTTGGGCGGTGTCTTTACGCGCCTCATCGAACGAAACACGACCGTGCCGGCACGCAAAAGCCAGATCTTCTCCACCGCCGAGGACAATCAGAATGCGGTGACGATCCGCGTCTTTCAGGGCGAGCGCGAACTCGCCGCCGACAACAAGCTCCTCGGTCAGTTCGATCTGATGGGAATCCCGCCGGCACCACGCGGCACTCCGCAGATCGAGGTTACCTTCGATATCGATGCCAACGGTATCGTCAACGTCTCAGCCAAGGATAAGGGGACCGGCAAGGAACAGAACATCCAGATCCAGGCTTCGGGCGGTCTTTCCGAGGCCGACATCGAAAGAATGGTCAGGGATGCCGAAACCCATGCCACCGAAGACAAGAAGCGCAGGGAAACCATCGAGGCCAAAAATGCCGGCGACGCCCTTACTCACGAAACGGAGAAAACCTTGGCCGAGCACGGTGCGAAGCTGGCGGATGCCGATCGCCGGACGATTGAAGACGCCGTGTCGAATCTCCGTGAGGCATTGAAAGGCAATGACGGCGACGCGATCAAAGCCAAAGTCGACGCGCTTCAGCAGGCCAGCATGAAACTGGCCGAGGCCATTTATTCGCAACCTCAGCAGTCTGAAACAGCTTCAACGACTACGGGGAATGATGATGTCGTCGATGCTGAATTCACCGAGCTCGACGACGACCAGAAAAAAGCGAATTGAGATTGAAGGGGCGGAGCTCTGGCAATCCGTCCACGATCGCCTCTTGCATGATCACGGCAAAAGTCCAGCCATCGGGTGCTGCGTCCGGGTGGACTTGCCGTACTTTTCCTGCGGGGATCAATGGCCGCCCCTTCATTATTCATCGTCCCGCGTCGCGGAAGGAAGCTCGCGCGTCCACGGGACTCCCGCTCGATAATTGGTCAACTCAACTATATCCGGAGTAAGACGTGAAAAATCCCTACGAGGTTCTTGGGGTCAGTCCCACCGCCTCCGCATCCGATATTCAGTCCGCATATCGCAAGCTTGCAAAAAAGCTGCATCCTGACCTGAACCCCGGCGATAAATCTGCGGAAGACAAATTCAAGGAAGTTGCGGCCGCTTACGACATTGTCGGTGACGCGGACAAGCGGAAGCGCTTCGATGCGGGCGAGCTCGATGAGACCGGCGCGGAACGGCCGCAACATCACTACTACAGGGATTTTGCGCATTCCGATGGCGGCCACCCCTACATGGATACATCTGGATTTGCAGACTTCATGGATTCCGACGATGCCTTCGCGGACCTGCTCAGGCGCAGTCAACGCAGCCGGGCAAATCGCCGCGGCGAAGACCTGCATTACACGCTCCCCATATCCTTCGTTGAATCGATCACCGGGGCCAGCAAGCGTCTAACGCTGCCGGGTGGGGGCACCCTCGACGTCACCATCCCGGCTGGCCTCGTCGATGGCAAAATCCTTCGTCTTCAGGGAAAAGGAGCCCCGGGTGCGGGCAAGGGTGGCCCTGGCGATGCCCTTATTCAGGTCGAGGTTCTGCCCGATCCCCGCTTCCAGCGCGACGGTGACAACATATCGATAGAATTGCCGATTTCTCTCAACGAAGCCGTGCTTGGCGGAAAGATACGAGTGCCGACACCCACCGGCGACGTGTCCATGTCGATACCGAAAGGATCGAACACCGGGACAACGCTGCGCCTTCGCGGCAAGGGTGCGCCACAACGGGGAGGAGGGCATGGCGATGAGTTCGTTAAGCTCAAGATCGTCTTGCCGAAGCACCTGGATCCAGATCTTGAGGCCTTCCTATCGAACTGGACGGCCGGAAGAGACTTCAACCCACGCGAGGACAGGTCATGATCATCACAAAGAAGGAGTTCCTCACTCGGTCAGGTCTCAAGGTGAAAACGCTGGAACTATGGATCGAGCAGGAATGGGTCGTCCCGCAGGACACACCGTCCGGGCCGGGTTTCTCCGATGCCGATATCGCCAGGACGCATCTCATTCGCGAACTAACGGAAAAGGTGGGTGCGAACGATGCTGGGGTTGACGTCATCCTGCATCTGCTTGACCAGCTACACGGCATGCGGCGTGCCTTCGAGCAGTTGCAATCTCATCTGAAGGATAAATTGCCCTGAGGCACGAGCTGAAACTGTTGACAGCCTCTCCGAGGCGAGATGCTTTAAAAGCACGGCAATGCGCAATCATCGATACAATAGCACCCAGGAGTGGCGGTGATGTCTGAGGAAGAGTCCAACGATATATCGGAACGCATCAAAAATCCGGAATTCGGACCATGGCTTGCTCAGGCTTCGATCCTCATTGTCGATGACGAACCGGGCATGAGAAACTTCCTGCTCAAGACCCTTGGCCCACGCTGCAAGATTATTGAAGAGGCCGCAAATGCGGCCGAGGCCTCCCGGAAGCTCGATCAGCAGCATTTCGATGTTGTGATACTCGACAACATCATGCCGAATATGAACGGCCTCGACTGGCTGGCGGAGCAGCGTGCCGCTGGCTTCTTCGCGGATGTCATCCTCATGACCGCCTATGCAGATCTCGACACGGCCATAAATGCGGTGCGCGTCGGCGTGGTCGATTTCGTTCTGAAGCCTTTCCGATCGAACCAGTTACTGAATTCGATCGCTCGTTGTCTCGACCGCAGCCGGTTGCAGCGTGAGAATGACGTTTTGCGGCATCAGTTGAAGTTTTCGGCCCATCAGGTCTATCTCCGAAACAATATTGTCGGGCAATCGCCTGCCATCGAGAAAGTACGGGCGATGATTGCCCGTGTTGCTCCGATATCGACGTCCGTCCTGCTGACGGGACCGTCCGGGACCGGCAAGGAAGTCGCCGCCCGTTCCATACACTCACTTTCAGATCGTGCCGACAAGCTGTTCGTGCCCATCAATTGCGGGGCAATTCCGGCGGACATGATCGAGAGCGAACTGTTCGGCCATCTGAAGGGAGCGTTTACAGGCGCCAACCGCACGCGCGAGGGACTTTTCCTGCATGCGCAAGGCGGCACGATCTTCCTCGATGAAATCGCCGAGATGCCCTATTTGCTCCAGAGCAAGCTGCTGCGGGTGCTGGAAGATCGGCGCGTTCGACCGATCGGCTCGGAGCGTGAACTCCCGTTCGACGCCAGGTTTATCTTCGCAACAAATGCCGATCTGGAAGAACGCGTGGCAGCTGGGACCTTCCGTGCGGACCTTTATTTCCGCATCAATGTCGTCCAGATTCAACTGCCGCCGTTGAAAGACCGCGGCAATGACGTTTTGGAACTGGCAGGGCTGTTCATGCGCGAAGTCGCACAGCAGGTTGGGATGCCGGCAGTGGAGATCGACGAACACATCCGCTCCTATCTTTTGCGATATGATTGGCCCGGCAACATAAGAGAGCTGCGGAATTTCATCGAAAGGGCTGTTATCCTCGGGAGCTTTCCCGAGGAGGCGGAGAGATCTCCCCTGGTTCCTGCACGAGCCGGCGGGCAGAGCTTGGCGGAAATCGAAAAGCGGCATATCCTTGCTGTGTTGCGAGAGGTTGGCGGCGATCGCGAAGAGGCGGCTCGACGGCTCGGGATTTCGCGCAAGACGATCGATCGGAAATGCGTAAGCTGGAATGGGTGAGGGAACGAGCGAGATTTCAAACCGCAAGGCATCGGTCCGTTATCGCCTTCTGGCAATCGCGCTTGTGCCGATGCTTGTCATCCTGCCCATATTGCTGGGCATCACGATCTATCGCTGGAACGAGCGATTTGACGCGCTGGCGATTTCCAAAGTCAACGATGACCTGACGATCGCCCATTTTTACATCGACAGAATGCTGGCGGTGACGGAAGAGCGTCTCGCCGCCGTCAGTCAATCTGCCCGCTTTCGGGATCTCACTTTGGGCGGACATGTCTCTACCGGCGATCTCGATGCTTTCCTGAAAGAGACAGCCAATGATCGCGGCCTGGATTTCCTTTATCTCATCGACGGCACGGGCAATGTCGTCGCCAGCAGCCGCCCGCTTGCCAGCGCTTTGCCTCGCTGGGACTGGCCCGTCGTCAAGGCGGCTCTTGACGGTAAGTCATTTGCCGGTTTCGACGTCTTTGACCAGAACGAACTTTCCGCGCTGACACCGGACCTTGCCGAGCAGGCGCGGATCCCGCTTGTGCAACCGGGTTCGGGTTCCACTGTTCAACAGGAAAGTCGGGGTCTTGTTCTTCACTCCGCTACCGTGGCGACCTGGGCGGACGGGAAACGTGGCGCATTGGTTGCCGGCGTGCTTCTGAACAAGAACATCTCGTTCATCGATACCATCAACAGGCTGATCTACAACGAAGCCAGCTTGCCCGTCGACAGCCGCGGGACCGCAACCGTGTTCCTGTCGGATGTCCGCATCAGCACGAATGTGGATCTTTTCGAAGGAAGGCGCGCAATCGGAACCCGCGTCTCGCCGGAGGTAGGCGAAGCGGTCCTCAAATATGGGAAGACATGGCGAGAGCAGGCCTTTGTCGTCAATGATTGGTATATCTCGGCCTATCAACCCTTGCTGGATACCTATAATCGTCGCGTCGGAATGCTTTATGTCGGCTTCCTGCAGAAACCATTTACCGATGCGAAAAGAGAAACGCTGATTGCTATCGTAATCGCTTTCGGCGTGGCGGTCGCCGCGACCGTGCCCCTGTTCCTTGTCTGGACGACCAACATCTTCCGACCGCTGGAACGCATGACGTGGACGATCAGCGCCGTCGAAACGGGCGATCTTACCGCGCGAACCGGCCTTCCGAAAATGAAAGACGAAATCGGTCAGGTCGCATCGGAATTGGACCGATTGCTCGACCAGGTTCAGGAGCGCGATGCGGAATTGCGACTATGGAACAAGGAGCTCAATCAGCGTGTGGAAGAGCGAGCACGCGCGTTGCAAATGGCGAACGAGCAGCTTGAAACCACAACCAAACAGCTGATCATGTCGGAGAAGCTCGCAGCGATCGGCGAAATTACCGCCGGCGTCGCCCACGAGATCAACAATCCCATTGCCGTGATCCAGGGCAATCTCGAAGTCATCCAGAGCATTGTCGGAGATGAGGCCGATAAAGCCCAAGGCGAGTTCAAGCTGATCGACCAGCAACTTATGCGCATCAGCGAGATGGTCACCAATCTCCTCAAATTTTCGAAGCCTCAGGAATATGCCGGGGTTCTGGAACGATACGATCCCGCCGATGTCATCACCGACACTGTGCCGCTCGTGCGGCATCTTCTAAAGAAAACCACAGTTGAGATAGAGCGGGAGGACAATGCCACCCGGCTCATCGCGATGCCCCGCACCGAACTGCAGCAAGTGCTGATCAATCTGATTGTCAACGCGTTCCATGCCATGCCTCAAGGCGGCAGGCTGGCTCTCCACACATTCGATTCAGAGATGGATCGAACACCGGGGATAACGATCGAAGTCTCGGACACCGGCAGCGGCATGGAACCAGAAATCATCAAGAAGATTTTCGACGCGTTTTTCACAACCAAGCGCCGCGAAGGCACAGGTTTGGGCCTTTCCATCTGCCAGATGCTCGTGACGCGCCAGGGCGGCACGATTGCGGTCACCAGCAAACCTGGCGAAGGAACGACCTTTACCGTCTGGCTCCCGGAAGCCGGTTGAGACAGCCCCGGCAGGGACAAATAGTCTTCGTGGGACGACAGTTTGTCCGTAACCGGGGCCGCTGCCCGTCGCGAACCATTGAAAAGGCGTGAAATCGGCAAGTGGCACGATTGTTGCGGCGTCATTGTGCGACCCGCCGATCAAGCTGCGCGATGGACAGCGGGCGGGCGTGACATTCAACGCAAACGGAACCCTGGAGGTCCTCAATGACCGCCGTATCGACCGAACAGCTTTCGAAAGATATGCAGGCCTCGGCACAAAAGCTCGAAGAGGCTGGACTGGTCCCGCAATCGCAGGACCAGCCGCTGAACGCCAATGACCTGCTCTTCTATTTGACGCAGACATCCATGCCCATGGCCGATCTTCTGCAGCAACACGGTCTCTTTCTGGATGACCGCGGACTGAATTACGATCTCGCGCAATTCGGGGCCATCGGCCAGATCGCCAACAAGGTGATCGCAGAACGGCAGGCCGGCTACTTGGACGGCGTGTGGAAGCAGCTCGATCTCTCCACTGACGAAGATATGGACTCAAACGGGACCTATATCCTGACAGCGCTTGCGGCACTTGAAATCCTGTACGGCCCCTAATCGGTCTAGGCAACAGCCCCAGACGAAAGACAATTTGTCTGGCTCGGCGCGACATATTGTCTTCGCCTGCGTCGCTCTAATCAGTCAAGCGCCTGATTTTCCGAGATTTTTTTATCTGGCACGATGGTTGCTCCAGTGCTCCATGCCCGGCGCAGATTGGCTTGGAACGAGGGAGAAAATTGTGTCTGACCTGATCGTTATCGTTTACCCGACCGAAGACAAAGCCGAAGCCATAAGGCAGAAGCTCGTGAACCTTCAGAAGGAATATTTGATCGAGCTTTCCGACGCAGTGATCGCAGTCAAACAGGACAATGGCAGGATCAAGCTCATTCAACTGATGAACACGACCGCAGTCGGCGCCATTTCCGGCGGCTTCTGGGGGCTGCTGATCGGGTCCATTTTTCTCATGCTGTTCCTTGGCGCATCGATCGGTGCCGCGTCTGGCGCACTTGGCGGCGCATTGACCGATTACGGCATCAATGACGGCTTCATGAGGGAGCTTGCGACAAATCTCAAGCCGGAGAACGCTGCGCTTTTTCTGCTGATCCGCAAGATGACTGCCGACAAGATTCTCGATGAACTCAAGGGCACCGGCGGAACCGTCCTTAGAACATCGCTGGATCATACCAAGGAGCAGGCGCTGCGTGACGCGCTGGCGGCATCGCCCGGCTTTGCAAGCACGGTACCCGCCGGATCTTCCTCGCACAGCTGACGCTGACTTGTTCCAGCTTCCCTCAATCGTCCAATCGCCGTTGTAGAAGGTGGCCAAAATGAACATCGAAAAATTCACGGATCGTGCGAAGGGCTTCATACAGTCGGCTCAATCGCTCGCCATGCGCGACGGAAATCCGCAATTCAGCAGCCTGCACCTCCTGAAAGTATTGCTTGATGATAATGAAGGCCTCGTTTCTGGCCTGATCGATCGTTCCGGCGGCAATTCCCGCACTGTTCTCGGCGCGACCGAGGATGCGCTTGCAAAATTGCCGAAGGTCTCGGGTTCCGGTGCTGGGCAGGTCTATATGGCTTCCGAACTTGCCCGCATATTCGACGCGGCGGAAAAAATCGCGGAAAAGGCCGGCGACAGCTTCGTGACCGTGGAGCGGCTGTTCCAGTCATTGGTCGAGGATCGCAACAGCGATGCGGGCAAGGTGCTTTCGGATACCGGGGTGAATCTTCAAGCGATCACGGCGGCGATCAGTGCGCTGCGCAAGGGACGGACCGCCGACAATGCCTCGGCCGAGAATGCTTACGATGCGTTGAAAAAATACGCCCGCGACCTGACCAAGGCTGCTCGGGACGGAAAACTGGACCCCGTGATTGGGCGCGACGAGGAGATCCGGCGTACGGTTCAGGTCCTTTCGCGCCGGACCAAGAACAATCCCGTTCTGATCGGCGAGCCGGGTGTCGGCAAGACCGCGATCGTCGAGGGGTTGGCGCTTCGCATCGTCAATGGCGACGTGCCCGAAAGCCTGCACAACAAGAAACTTCTGGCGCTCGATCTCGGCGCTCTGATTGCCGGAGCGAAGTACAGAGGTGAGTTCGAGGAGCGGCTGAAGACCGTTTTGCAGGAGGTCACCTCCGCGGAAGGCGGCATCATCCTGTTCATCGATGAAATGCACACCCTGATCGGTGCGGGTAAGACCGACGGCGCCATGGACGCGTCCAACCTGCTGAAGCCGGCGCTGGCGCGTGGTGAATTGCACTGCGTCGGTGCAACCACGCTCGACGAATACCGCAAGCACGTCGAGAAGGACCCGGCGCTGGCGCGGCGCTTCCAGCCAGTCTTCGTGCCGGAGCCGAGCGTGGAGGATACCATCTCGATCCTGCGCGGCCTCAAGGAAAAATACGAGCTGCATCACGGCGTCAGGATTTCGGATGCGGCGCTGGTGGCGGCAGCTACCCTGTCCAATCGATATATCACCGATCGCTTCCTGCCGGACAAGGCGATCGATCTCGTCGATGAAGCCGCAGCGCGCCTGAAGATGCAGGTCGATTCCAAACCGGAGGAATTGGACACGATCGACCGCGATGTCATTCGTCTGAAGATCGAGCAGGAAGCGCTGAAAAAGGAGAGTGACAAAGGATCGAAGACCCGGCTCCAGGCACTGGAAAAGGAACTGGCCGACCTGGAAAAGAGATCGGCTGACCTGACGTCCAAATGGCAGGCGGAAAAGGGCAAGCTCTCCGATGCGCAGAAGATCAAAAGCGAGCTTGAGCAGTATCGCACCGAGCTTGCGAATGCGCAGCGCAAAGGTGAGTTTCAGCGCGCAGGCGAGCTTTCCTACAGCACCATCCCGGAACTGGAAAAGAAGCTTGCCGCCATCGAAGCGAGCGAAACCTCCTCGATCAGCGAGACGGTGACCGCCGACAGCGTCGCCCAGGTCGTATCGCGGTGGACCGGCGTGCCGGTCACCAAGATGCTGGAGGGTGAAAAGGACAAGCTGCTCCACATGGAGGAAAAGCTCGGCGAGCGCGTCGTCGGCCAGGCGCAGGCCGTGCGCGCGGTGTCGACCGCCGTGCGCCGTGCCCGCGCCGGTCTTCAGGACCCCAATCGCCCGATCGGCTCCTTCATGTTCTTAGGCCCGACCGGCGTCGGCAAGACCGAACTCGCCAAGGCTCTCGCTGAGTTCCTCTTCGATGACGAGACTGCGATGGTTCGCATCGATATGTCCGAATTCATGGAGAAACACTCGGTTTCGCGGCTGATTGGCGCTCCTCCCGGTTATGTGGGCTATGACGAGGGCGGCGTATTGACCGAAGCCGTCCGCCGCCGGCCCTACCAGGTCGTTCTCTTCGATGAGATCGAGAAGGCGCATCCGGACGTCTTCAACGTGCTGCTTCAGGTGCTTGACGATGGACGCCTGACTGACGGCCAGGGCCGGACAGTCGATTTCCGCAACACGCTGATCATCATGACCTCGAATATCGGTGCCGAATATCTCGTCAACCAGCCGGAGGGTGAAAAGACGAGTGTGGTGCGCGAAGAGGTCATGGCGATGGTTCGCGTTCATTTCCGTCCGGAATTCCTCAATCGCATCGATGCGATCATCCTGTTCCATCGTCTCCAGAAGACCGAGATGGGCCGCATCGTCGACATTCAGTTCGCACGCCTCAAGAAGCTTCTCAGCGATCGAAAAATCAGCCTGTCACTCGATACCAAGGCGCAGAACTGGCTTGCAGAGAAGGGATGGGATTCGGCTTTCGGAGCGCGCCCGCTGAAACGGGCCATTCAGCGCTACGTCCAGGATCCGCTTGCCGAACTGCTTCTGGGAGGAGAGGTCCATGATGACTCGACGGTGAAGCTCTCGGTCGGAAAAGACGGGCTCACCTTCAATGGGAAGGCCGTCAAGATCATGGATGACGAAGAGTAGGACGTCCGCCGGGTGAAAAGCCGCCGGGTTACCTTTGTCGTTTAGCCACGCTGTCTCGAATGCAACCGACTGCGCATCCAGTCCAACACCAAAGGAGAAGAAAAGTGACCAATCATCAAATCAAAAAGGGAATGGAAGTAATCGGCGCCGACGGCGTCCATGTCGGGACCGTTGACGAACTGGAAGGCAATCGGATCAAGCTCATCAAAAGCGACAGCGGCGATGCGTTTCACAAGGGACGCCATCATCATTATATTGAGCTCGGTTTCGTCGCGGGCGTGGAAGGGGACAAGGTCAGACTGTCCGCCAATGCCGATATTGCCGTGACGCTCGAGGAGGAGCGGTCAGGCCGTCCCGTCCCGGAGAATGAGTAATCGGGGCCTTTGATCGATCACTCCGTGGCGGCTGCCCGGAGCGATCGATCCCAATGAGGCATGCTTGAAATATTGCAGGACTATTTTGGCGGCAGGCCAATTCGCGAGGACTATCTCATTGTTGAGGGTGGTGGTCTTGCCGGCAAAGGCGTGCGCTCCTACAAATTGAGGTAGAAATTCCGAGACCAAAAACTGCGTGTAT
Source organism: Martinezella sp. CNPSo 3890 (assembly GCF_057784455.1). NCBI lineage: Bacteria > Pseudomonadati > Pseudomonadota > Alphaproteobacteria > Hyphomicrobiales > Rhizobiaceae > Martinezella > Martinezella sp. CNPSo 3890. Next base: position 123,674 of record NZ_JBXSOR010000016.1, read on the forward strand.
GCATCGATGTCAGTCTCCACCCGCATGCCAGGCGCGACATTTGAAGAGTTAACGGACAAATTATGGCGGCAGACAAAACAAAACCAACCCCACAGCCTGTTGTTGCCCGCCTTACGCGCGCGGCGATTTTTCTTGTTCTGACAATCAATCCCGGCCCGGACAACGAAAGAGCCGTAAGATCGCTGTGCGCCGATCTCAGCGGACTGCTTCGCGCGGTCGGATTCCGTGACCTGGAAGGCAGATTGTCCTGCGTGATGGCCCTTGGATCCAGCGCGTGGGACCGCCTGTTTCACGGACCGAGGCCGAAAGACCTGCATCCTTTCAGGGAAATCCACGGTGTACATCATGCGGTTTCCACACCTGGCGACGTACTCTTTCACATCCGCGCGGCCCGCATGGATCTCTGTTTCGAGCTCGCGATGGAGATCATGTCGCGGCTTGGAGATGCGGTAGCAACCGCAGATCAGGTCCAGGGGTTCAACTATTTCGACGACCGCGATCTGATCGGTTTCGTCGACGGGACGGAAAATCCGGTCGATCAGGCAGCCATCGATGCAGCGATCATCGACGACGAAGACCCGGCCTTTGCCGGCGGCAGCTATGTGATCGTCCAGAAATACCTCCACGACCTGACCAAATGGAACGCGATACCTGTCGAAGTGCAGGAGGGTATCGTTGGCCGCAAGAAATTCTCCAACGTCGAGCTCGATGACAGCGTCAAACCGAGCTATGCGCATAATGCGCTGACGACGATCGTCGAGAACGGCGAGGAGCTCGATATCGTCAGGGATAATATGCCCTTTGGCGATGTCGGAAAGGGCGAATTCGGAACCTATTTCATCGGCTACGCCCGATCCCCGGCGCGTATGGAGCAGATGCTCGTCAATATGTTCGTCGGCCGTCCGCCGGGAAACTACGATCGTCTGTTGGATGTCAGCCAGGCGATTACCGGCAGCCTCTTCTTCGTTCCATCGGCGACTTTTCTTGACAATGTCGAACCCGATGCAGCCCCTTCACAGATCGCCGAAGCTGAATCTGTCTCCACAGTTCAATCAGACAATACCAACACCGCTTCCCGGATTGAAAATGCGCACGGTTCCCTCGGGATCGGTTCCTTAAAGAAAGAGGTTTGACATGGACAATCTGCACAGACACCTCGCACCTATCTCGGCCAAGGCATGGGAGCAGATCGAGGAAGAGGCGAAGAGGACGCTCAAGCGTCATCTGGCCGCCCGGCGTGTGGTGGATGTCGACGGGCCGAGGGGTGCTGAATTTTCAGCCGCCGGCACCGGACACCTTAAGCAGGTCGCGAGCCTGGGCGAGGGCGTCCAGGCTTCCCTGCGTGAAGTCAAGGCGGTTGTCGAGCTTCGCGTTCCCTTCCAACTTTCGCGATCCGCGATCGACGATGTCGAGCGCGGATCGGAAGATTCCGACTGGTCGCCGGTCAAAGAGGCCGCCCGCAAGCTAGCCTTCAGCGAAGACCGCGCCGTCTTTGACGGCTTCGCCGCGGCCGGTATCCGGGGAATTCGTGAGGGCAGCAGTAATACTGCCCTGAACCTTCCTCCAAGCCTCAAGAACTATCCCGATGTCGTTGCGAAGGCTGTCGGCCAATTGCGTCTCGCCGGTGTTCAAGGTCCCTATGCCCTGGTTCTTGGTGCAGAAGAATATACCGCCGCAAGCGGCGGAAGTGACGAGGGCTATCCGGTGTTCCATCATATCGAAAAGGTTGTCGATGGCGGGATCATCTGGGCGCCCGCGATCAAGGGCGGCTTCGTGCTGACGACCAGAGGTGGGGACTTTTCACTCGATCTCGGCCAGGACATTTCCATCGGCTACCTCAACCATTCGGCAACAACAGTCGAACTCTACTTCCAGGAAAGCTTTACTTTTCGGATGCTGACCGCCGAAGCGGCGATCGCTTTGCTGCCTGCATCAACCGAGGCTGGCAAGAGCGCGTAGGCGACCGGCAACAGCGGATGCGCCCATGGACGCGGCTTGCCTCATCTCGGGTTTAGGGGCGACCTACCGTGCTCAATGGATTTTCGCGAGACAGAAAACGGTGCCCTACGCGCAAATAGAGCCACCGGTCGTCGCCACGACTTCAAGTCTTGTAAGGTGGCGTGCGTCCGCAGTCTTCAAAGCGTCAGAGAAGGATCGATTCCACGGGCACAGACATTTCCGGGAGATCTTCCTCCCCCAAAGCCTCTCTCAAGGTAATCTCGATCGACTTGGCGATCGCTGCAATCGGAAGATCATTGGGCATGGTTCCAAATGGCGTCTCCAGTTCATCTCCGAGAGCGTCCAGCCCGAAAAACGTATAGGCGATGATTCCGGCGGCCAGCGGTGTAATCGGCCCGAGCATGTTGGCGAGACCGAATGGCAGGAGGAAGCAGAAGAGATAGGCGGTTCTGTGGAGCAAGAGGGTGTAGCCGAAGGGAACCGGCGTGTTGCGAAGGCGTTCGCAGCCGGCGATGACTTCATTCATGCCCGAGATCGTGCGATCAAGGATGCTGAACTCAATATCGGTCAAAGAGCCTTTAGCTGAAAGATTGGCGAGACATTCGCCCATCAATTGCAGGATATAGTTGGGCGCATTGGATGCCCTGAGAAGGCCGGCTCTTTCTTCATTCGAGAGCAGGGTTTCGACATTGTCGCCTAACCGATCTCCGTAACGCAGGTGACGCACGAGATCTTCGACAAGGGCGATATTCAGCCGGAGCAGCCTTTCGCGATCCTTGGCCGCCTGGTTGCCGCTCTGCAGTAAAATGACTGTCTGCCGGGCGAGATCGCGACTGTGCGCGATAAGATGGCCCCAAAGCCTTCGCCCTTCCCACCAGCGGTCATAGCAGGCGTTATTGCGAAACCCGAGGAAAATCGAAAGCGTCAGGCCGATCAGGTAAAATGGCGCCCCGTCGACCAGCGGAACGAGCGTTGGGTGTCGTGTGTGCGCCCATACGACGATCGCCGACATGAACATGACAATCAGGACGCGGGGATAGATACGTCTGATCACCGATCCTCGGATCTCAAGGAAGAGACGGAGCAGGTTCGGGGTTTCTCGCACGATCATGTCTTACCTGATTTCTGTGGCGTGATTGCTGTGAAATTGCATGTTGCGGCAAATTGGAATGACTTCACTGCAGCAAGGGCAGAAGAAACTGCCTCATCCGGCCTCTCGCTCCAGGACCACCCAGCAGGAACTATGCCATTTCGGCTGGATAGAATTGTCAAAGGCTTAGCAAGACAAGTCCGCTGAAAAAAGGACAAATTGTCCATCGAAAAGAGACAAATTGTCCATGGAAAACAAATAGATAACGTGCTTTACTGGCAATAATAATTCAGCGGCGGAGTGCGGGCTATGAGTGACAAGAAAGCGCAGTACAAGACCTATAACCATCCGGCTGGTGGATGGGGTGCCGCAGCCGCGACGGCAAAGGTTCTGCTGGAGCAAAGTGTCGTGACCAAGGGGTCGCGAGCGCTCCTTGCCATGAACCAGCCTGGCGGTTTCAAATGCCCGAGTTGCGCCTTTCCCGATGCCGACTGCAAGAAGACACTCGAATTCTGCGAGAACGGTGCCAAGGCGCTAGCGCATGAAGCGACCAAATTCCGGGTCACACGAGAATTCTTCGCCCAGCACACCGTTTCCGAGCTCATGGAACAGTCGGACTACTGGCTCGAGATGCAAGGCCGTTTGACGGAGCCGATGCGCTATGACGCCGCGACAGACAAATATGTGCCCTGCGACTGGGATACCGCCTTTGCAACGATCGGCAAACATCTGAGAGCGCTTGAGAGCCCGCATCAGGCTGAATTCTATACCTCCGGGCGCACGCCGAACGAAGCAGCTTTCCTCTACGCCATCTTTATCCGGGCGTTCGGCACCAACAATTTCCCCGACTGTTCCAACATGTGTCATGAGCCCACCAGCCGCGGTCTGCCGCCTGCAATCGGCGTCGGGAAGGGCACGGTGATCCTTGAGGATTTCGAACATGCCGAGGCGATCTTCGTCATCGGCCAGAACACCGGTACGAACTCGCCGCGCATGATGACTAATCTGGTCGAAGCGCGAAAGCGCGGCGTTCCGATCGTCGCCGTCAATCCCATGCCCGAACGCGCGCTGATACGCTTCACCGAACCTCAGGATATGGTCCAGATGGCGACATTCGGCTCCACTCCGATCGCCAGTGAATTCGTCCATATGAAAATTGGCGGAGACCTCGCTTTCCTCAAAGGCATCATGCGCGTGATGTTCGAGCGCGAGGCCAAGGGTGAAACGATCCTCGACCATGACTTCATTGCCAAGCACACCGTTGGTCTCGACGCCATTCGCGACGAGGTAATGAGCCATGATTGGCCGGAACTCGTCAAGGCGTCGGGGCTGGATGAAGACCAGATTCGCCGTTGCGCCGAAATCTATATTCGTTCGCGGGCGACGATGATCTGCTACGGAATGGGCCTTACCCAACATCAGGATGGATCGCGCCTGTTGCAACAGGTTGCAAATCTGTTGCTGCTCAAGGGCAATTTCGGAAAGCCGGGTGCCGGAATTTCACCGATCCGCGGACATTCGAATGTTCAGGGCGATCGCACCGTCGGGATCGATGAGAAGCCGACGCCAGAATATCTCAACCGGGTCCGGGACGTCTTCGGCTTCGAACCGCCCCGGGAGCATGGCCATCACACGGTCGAATCCGTGGAAGCGATGGAGAACGGGACCGCCAAGGTCTTCATCGGCATGGGCGGAAACTTCGTTCGCGCGATCCCAGACACGGAGCGATCCTATGCGGCCATGAGCAAGCTCGCGCTCACGGTCGGGATTACCACGAAGCTCAATCGCGGCCACCTCGTTCACGGCAAGGAGGCGCTGATCCTTCCGGTGATCGCCAGATCCGAATGGATACGTACGTCGGCCGGCGAACAGTTCGTGACGATCGAGGATTCCATGTCGAACGTCACGGCCTCGCGTGGCGTGCTGACGCCCGCCAGCGAGCATCTGAAGCCGGAGGTGGAGATCGTATGCCGAATGGCCATGGCGACGCTTCCCGGCAGCAAGATCCCGTGGGCGAGCTATATCGAGGACTATAACCTGATCCGTGACAAGATCGCGGCCGTCTATCCGGAGATCTACACGGACTTCAACGAGAAGATTAAAAATCCCAAGGGCTTCCACCTGGACGTTCCGCCGCGCCGGCTTGTCTGGCCCACACCGAACGGCAAGGCGAATTTTTTGCTGCTGCCCGGCTTGGAAGTGAATGCACCGGTCGCGGACCCGGCTATGCTGAGGCTTGCGACCGTGCGCTCGCACGACCAGTTCAACACGACCATCTACAGCTACAACGATCGCTATCGCGGCGTCTATAACGACCGCATGGTCCTGTTCATGAACGAGGACGATCGGAAGCAACGCAATCTCGAAGCGGGCGCACGCATCTCGCTGGAGACGATCACCGAGGACGGCGTTCAGCGCCGGGTCGACGGCCTCACGGTGCTAGACTACCCGATGCCGCGGGGTTCGGTTGCCGGCTATTACCCGGAGCTCAACCCGCTTCTTCCGCTCGAATATTACGACAAGATCAGCGGCACTCCGGCAGCAAAGTCCATCCCTGTCAGGGTACTGGCGGCATAGAAAAGCACCAGAAGCAGTCGCTGTCGAACCGATCTTTAGCCAGGGAGAGGGATATTGTTTGAGAACCTAGACGCGGTCATTCTGGCGAGAGCCCAGTTCGCATTCACTGTCTCGTTCCATTTCATGTTTCCGGCCTTTTCGATCGGACTCGCGAGTTTCCTCATGGTGCTCGAGGCGCTCTGGCTGCGAACGGGAGACGGCGTCTATGCCAATCTCTATCGCTACTGGCTGAAGATCTTCGCTGTTGTCTTCGGCATGGGCGTGGTCTCCGGCGTGGTCATGTCCTACCAGTTCGGCACGAACTGGTCCGTGTTTTCTCAAAAAGCGGGTCCGGTCATCGGACCGCTGATGGCCTACGAAGTGCTTACGGCCTTCTTCCTCGAAGCCGGATTTCTGGGAGTGATGCTCTTTGGAATAAACAAGGTCGGCAAAGGCTTGCACTTCTTTGCCACGTGCATGGTGGCGCTTGGCACGCTCATTTCGGCAACATGGATACTCTCAGTCAACAGTTGGATGCATACGCCGACTGGTTTTGAGATCAACGCGAACGGACAGTTCGTGCCGGCGGGTTCCTGGCTCGCGATCATATTCAATCCAAGTTTCCCCTATCGCCTCGTGCATACGGTGCTGGCAGCCTATCTGACGACGGCCTTTGTCGTTGGCGGTGTCGGGGCGTGGCATCTGCTCAAGGACCCTTCCAATCGCGGCGCGAGGAAGATGTTCTCGATGGCGATGTGGATGGCCGCGATCGTCACGCCGATCCAGATTTTCGCCGGCGACGCACATGGTCTCAACACGCTGGAACATCAGCCGGCCAAGATCCTCGCAATGGAAGGCCACTATGAAGCACATGCCGAGGGTGCCCCGCTGATCCTCTTCGGTCTGCCGAGCAATGAGGAAGCGCGGGTACGCTATGAGATTGCCATTCCGCATCTCGGATCGCTGATCCTCAAGCATGATCCTTTCGCGCCGATGCAGGGACTGAGCGACTTTCCTCGCGATCAGTGGCCACCGGCGCCGATCATCTTCTGGTCGTTCCGTATCATGGTGGCGCTCGGATTTGCTATGCTCGGCATCGGCCTGTGGAGCCTTCTCGCACGCTACAGACGAAAGCTCTACGAGTGGACGTGGTTGCATCGCGCCGCCGTATGCATGGGGCCTGCGGGATTTGTCGCCGTGATCGCGGGATGGGTCACGACGGAGGTGGGTCGTCAACCATTCACGGTCTACGGACTATTGCGGACGGCTGAGTCCCATTCGCCGCTTGCCGCCCCCGCCGTCGCAGTCTCCCTTCTGGCGTTCGTGATCGTTTACTTCTTTGCCTTCGGATCGGGCATCTTCTATCTGCTGCGACTAATGTCCAACCCGCCGGAACCGCATGAAAGCGAACCACCACTGGTCCCGCAGCGTGCTGCCGGCATCACGCCCGCCCCAAGCCTCGGTGCCGCGCTGCCTTTGGAGGATTGATCATGACCGAATATCTGGATCTCACCATAGTCTGGGCCATGATCATCGGTTTTTCGGTCTTTGCCTATGTCGTCATGGATGGTTTCGACCTTGGGATCGGTATATTGTTCCCGACATTTGCCGTGGGCGACGAGCGCGATCAGGCGATGAACTCGATTGCGCCCGTCTGGGACGGTAACGAGACATGGCTTGTCCTTGGGGGTGGTGCGCTCTTTGCGGCCTTCCCGCTCGCCTATGCGATCATTCTGCCTGCCACCTATCCGCTTGTCATCGCTATGCTGCTGGGATTGGTGTTTCGAGGTGTGGCCTTCGAGTTTCGCTGGCGTCACCCCCGGCATAGAGCATTCTGGGATGCTGCCTTTTCCCTCGGGTCCCTAGTGGCCGCGTTTTCGCAAGGCATCATGCTGGGCGCGATCCTGCAGGGGGTCCATGTCGAAAATCAGGCATATGCCGGCGGATGGCTCGATTGGCTAAGTCCATTCAGTCTTCTCACCGGGGTGACGCTGGTGATCGGATATGCGCTGCTGGGGGCCTCATGGCTGGTCTGGAAGACAGAAAGCACCAGCTTGGCCCATGCCCGCAAATTGGCCTTCTGGCTCGGTATCGCGACGCTTGTTTCTCTTGCGGCGGTGAGCATTGCCACTCCCTTTCTCACCTACGACTACTGGCGCCGCTGGTTCGCCATGCCGGGCGTGCTGTTGACGGCGCAGGTTCCGCTTCTCGTCGTGATTTCCGCTGCCCTATTTTTCTGGAGCCTCAAGCGCGGCATGGAACGGGTGCCATTCGTCATGGCGCTAGCGATCTTCCTGCTGGGGTTTGCTGGGCTCGGTATCAGCATCTATCCCTATATCGTGCCGCGATCGGTAACGATATGGGACGCCGCCGCGCCACCACAGAGCCAATGGTTCATGCTGGTCGGGGCGATGATCATCATCCCGATAATCCTGATCTACACGGCTTGGGCCTATTGGGTTTTCCGCGGTAAGGCGGGAGTGCACGGATATCACTGATGCCGGCTGAAACCTCTTCGATCTGGAAGCGTCTTGGGTGGATGGTCTTGATCTGGACTGCCAGCGTGATGTCTTTGGCTATCGTCGCGTTCCTGCTTCGGCTCATCCTGAAAACTGATAGCTGACCTGTGTGGCAGTTGGCCGGACTCTTGTGGAAGTGTTTGTGTGTGGATGACGATTTGACGACTTATCTGAGGAGTTGCTCTGCTGGCGATAGCAGCGTGCCGATCGGCCCTGACATAGCCGCAGCCAGGGCAGGTGCGCTCGTCCTGCCTGTAATGAAAACGGAGCACCTCGAGCTCTTGGCCGCAGCAGGTCGAGTATTGGCACGGGCGCCCGTCGCCGAAAGCGCCGTGCCACCGTTCGACAATTCGGCTATGGATGGTTATGCGATCAACGCCGGCGAATTGATTGGCTCCGGTCCGTGGACAGTGCCGGTTATCGGTACGGTTGCCGCGGGTACAGTTATCCGGCCAGAATCAGGCCCGTGCCGAGCCATCCGCATCCTCACCGGAGCAGCCCTTCCACCGGGCTTTGATACCGTCGTCATGCAGGAGCGGTGTGAGCGCACGGGCGATACCGTGACTATCTTCGAACGGCCTCGACCCGGACAGAATGTCAGAAGGGCAGGGGAAGACGTTGAGAAGGGACAGACTTTGCTCGAAATCGGCGATGTGCTGACGCCTGAGCGCCTGGCACTTCTTGCTGGAGCTGGCGCTGGGAGTGTCGAGGTATTCCGAAAAATTCGCGTCGCTGTCCTATGCACGGGATCAGAGCTAAGGACACCTGGCACGCCACTCGGGGACGGCCAGATCTATAATTCGAACGGGATTCTTGTCAGCGCAATGTTGCGGGAACATGCGTGGATCGAGGTGGAAGAGATCGGCATCGTTCGAGACAATCGACAACTGATAACAGAGATCATTCAAAAGGCCGCACGGAACTACGACGCGATTATCACCACTGGCGGCGTCTCCGCGGGTGACGAGGATCACGTTGGGGCTGCAGTGATTGAAAGCGGCGGCTCGCTGGATGTCGTGAAGGTCGCGATGCGGCCCGGCAAACCCCTCAAGATCGGCCGCATCGGGATCAGCCTTTTTGCTGGCTTGCCTGGGAATCCGAACGCCGCGCTGGTCTGCCTGCGATACCTCGTTTTCCCTGCCTTGCGCCAAATGGCAGCCATGCACGAATTCGGCACACAATGGTTTCCCGCGATCTCGGCCTCCACTTATCCCAAGAAGATGGATCGAACTGAATTCGTGCCGTTTCGCACCGTGGGCCACAATCCGAATGGCCTTCCGCTTATCGAGTTCTTGGGACAAGGCTCATCCGCAAGCCTCTCGGCGATCGCAATGGCTGAAGGCATTGCCCGACTGCCAAGCGAGTTCTCGGTAATGGAGCCGGGCGTTCTGATTGATGTAGACTTTTTCAGACGCAGTTAATGTGGCGATAAAAATTGCGCCTAGGTGATTTCCCGATCGTTTTGAAACCGAATGGTTCAACAATGGAACGTTCTTCGTCGATGATGCAATTCTTAAATCCGGAGCGAATTTCGGGTGCTCTTTTGCTGGCTGCGTTCTTTATCGCGCAAGGTCTGATTCTGTCCTGGCTTGTGCGAAAGGTCCTTCAGGCCGTGCTGCGTCATGACCAGACGGCGCGGGTCGATGAGATCACCCTCTCGTTCTTAAGTCATCTTGCGATCCTGCTGATCTGGGTGTTGTTGGCGACGTCCTACGCCCACCTGATCCCTGCCTTGAACAAGCTCGGCACTGCCCTGCTGGCCGGTGTAAGCTTGGTGTCGGTGATCGTCGGCTTTGCCGCTCAAGCCACCTTGGGAAACCTTGTTTCCGGGATCAGCCTTGTTCTCTACAAACCGTTCCGGCGTGGCGATCGCCTGCAAATACAGGCTCCGACAGGCCTCGAAGTGGGTGAGGTGGAGGATATTTCGCTCGGCTATACGATTCTTCGAACCGATGATCAGCGGCAAATCATCATCGCCAATTCGACCATGGCACAGCAAACGATGATCAAGTTGTCGCAAGTCTCTCTCGAGGGCTCCCGAAAACTTGAGCGTACAAAAACAGAAACGAAGCCGGGATGAGGTTCTGCTTGAGGTGGCCACGCCGCGTTCGAAGGTTACGGCCGCCTGAGTTCATGTCCTCGGTATTTTGCCAATATGGTTTTGATAAATTGTCCACCATCGCCAGGTAAGTAATGTAAAGTAATTTACTTGTTCCAATTCATTTAACGGCACGTCATTTGCTTACAATTGCAAGCATTCGATCTCCGTTTATCCGCACCGAACGATTTATACTTAAAGGAAATTGAAGGAACTGAAATGAGCTGGGATCGCGTTAAGAAAAATTGTAAGGCCGTGAAGGCGCAGTCGAGGCGACTTTGAGCACGCTGAGCCCTAATGATTTCGATGCCATTAATCTAGCCATTCAAAGACTAGCAAAGAAATCGCTTGGATTTGAAGGCTCACAGCGCTCCGCGTTGAGCTG
>NZ_JBXSOR010000017.1:0-132993 GCF_057784455.1 Martinezella sp. CNPSo 3890
TTCTCCCCGCTGGGGAGAAGGGGGACAGCGGCGATCTCCGCTCATATGCGATACCCCTGCCTTGAGGGGGGAGGGTCGGACCGAAGGTCCGGGGTGGGGTGACCATTGCAGACCTAAAGCCCACTCTCGGGTTCCACCCAACCCGAGCCCCTCAAGGGGAATGCCGAACCGCATCAGTCCGCCTTGTGGTTGCCCTTCGGAAACTGCGAGGCAAGCTCCCTGTACCACTTGCCGCTCTTCTTGATGGTGCGCACCTGGGTCTCGTAATCGACATGCACGAGGCCGAAGCGCATGCGGTAGCCTTCCGCCCATTCGAAATTATCCATCAGGCTCCAGGCGAAGTAGCCGCGCATCGGATAGCCGTCCTTGATGAGTTCGGCGACGACACCGAGATGCTCCATATAATAATCGAGACGAGGCTGGTCATCGACCTCGCCGTTGACGACGCCCATGTTGTAGCAAGCGCCGTTTTCGGTGATGTAGCACTCCGGCAGGTCGTAGCGCCTGTTGAGGTCTTCGACGACATGCTTCAGACCCGGCGAATAGACCTCCCAACCGATATCGGTCCTTACGTCGCTGACCGGCGGCGCTTCCTTCGTCCAGGGGAAATCGCCGCTCTTAGAGGCGTCGTCGGAGACGCGCATCGGCATATAATAGTTCAGCCCCCACCAATCGAGCTTTTGGTTAATGGTCTTGAGATCGCCATCCTCGATGACGGGCATGCGATCGCCGAGCGCCTCGACGAATTCCTTTGGATATTCACCCTTGAAGATCGGATCGAAGAAAGCGCCATTGTGGAACTGATGCGCGCGTTCTACCGCGGCCAAATCCTCGGGGGTGTCGGAGCCCGGCAGGATCGAAGCGGCGTTGAGCACGATGCCGACAGGCACCTTCGGCGCGACGGAGCGGATCGCCTCGACGCCAAGGCCGTGGGCAAGGTTCATATAGTGCATCGCATAGAGCGCCGCCTGCATGTTGCGCTCGCCGGGCGCATGGACGCCATAGAGGTGGCTCAGCCAAACGATACACCAGGGCTCGTTGAAGGTGGCGACAGAATCCAGGCGGTCGCCGAGGCGGGCCATGACGGTCTTGGTGTAGCGCTGGAAGGCATGCGCCGTCGAGCGCGCCGTCCAGCCGCCATCGCCGGCAAGCGCCAACGGCAGATCCCAATGGTAGAGGGTCGCAAAAGTCTTGATGCCGCGCGCCTTGCAGCCATCCACCAGGCGATCATAGAAATCGAGGCCGGCTTCGTTCACCGGGCCGGTGCCTTCGGGGATGATGCGCGGCCAAGCGATCGAGAAGCGATAAGCCTCGATACCCATGTCCTTAATGAGATCGAGATCCTGCTCCAGACGGTTATAGTGGTCGCAGGCGATGTCGCCATTATTGCGCTGATAGACGCGGCCCGGCATGTTGGCGAAAGCATCCCAGATGGATGGCTTGCGGCCGTCGGCCTTGGTGGCACCCTCGATCTGGAAGGCGGCGGTGGCAACACCGAATGTGAAATCGCCGGGGAAGCGATCGGCAAGAAGCTTCGGATCGATCATGGTGAAAATCCCGTCTGTTATGGCTTCGTTGGCTGCGGTTTAACCAAGCGGCAGGACAAAGTACAGTGCCGGCACGGGAAAACTGCAACGTTGCAGGCGCCGACAAACCAGGCCGGCGAAAGGCGCCTGAAAAAACTTCACCGGCAGCAGCAACACTCTTCGCACGGCTTGATAACAGCAATGTCAACAGTCGTGACTTGTCTTTCGGTATGGGATCAATTGAGGGTAGCATCCAAACTTGACAGTGAAAGGACACAAATGCTCCCTGCGATCCACGCCCTACATCCTCATCTTCTGAGCCTGCTACGCATCGTTGCCTCGCTCGTGCTCTTCAGCTATGGAACGCAGAAGGTGCTGCATTTCCCGGCGGCCGAAAATGTGCACGCTGTCGGATCGCTGTCCTGGATCGCCGGCCTACTCGAACTCACTCTCGGCTTCCTCGCCCTGATCGGCTTCAAGACGCGGATTGCAGCGTTCATTCTGTCAGGCCTGATGGCCTTTGCCTATTTCCTGCGTCATGCGCCGCAGAGCTTCTATCCCGCCCAGAACGGCGGCACATCTGCTATCCTCTTCTGCTTCATCTTCCTGTTTCTCGCCAGCGCCGGCGGTGGCCGGCTGAGTGTCGACGCGCTGACCAAGCGCAGGCAGGACATCGCCATCTGAATAAGCAGGTTCGAGGCGGCAAAACCGCCTCGAACCTCCCCAAACCTAGAGCTTGACCCAGGCGCCATTGCGCTTCGAGGACGCGACGCAGGCTTCGACGAAAGCCACACCTTTCACACCGTCATCGACGGTCGGATAGATCACGGCAGGATCGATGGCCACGCCCTTCTTACGGGCGTTGATGGCACGCGCAGCCTCGGTATAGATTGTCGCGAAAGCTTCCAAATAGCCTTCCGGATGGCCCGAGGGTATGCGCGAGACGCGCGCGGCTGCAGCGCCGGAGCCGGCACCGTTGCGGGTGATCAGCCGCTTCGGCTCGCCAAACGGCGTGTACCAAAGATAGTTCGGATCGGCCTGCGTCCACTCGATGCCGCCCTTGGTGCCGTAAACGCGGAGCTTCAACCCATTCTCATGGCCGGGCGCCACCTGGCTGCACCACAGCATGCCCTTTGCCGGCTTTTCCTTGCCCTTCGCCTTGAAGCGCAGCAGCACATGGCCGTTATCATCGAGGCGACGTCCTTCAACGAAGCTGTCGAGATCGGCGGCAAGACTGTCGAGCTCGAGACCAGTCACGAAGGAAGCGAGATTATAGGCATGCGTGCCGATATCGCCGGTGGAGCCGCCGACGCCCGACTGGGCCGGGTCGGTACGCCAGGCCGCCTGCTTCTGGCCGGACTGCTCGATATTTTCCGTCAGCCAATCCTGCGGATATTCCGCCTGCACAACGCGGATATCACCAAGCTCGCCATTGGCGATCATCTCGCGCGCCTGGCGGATCATCGGATAGCCGGTGTAATTATGCGTGAGGATAAAGAGCGCGCCGCTCTCGTCGGCCACCTTCTTCAGCTTCTTGGCGTCGGCAAGATTGGAGGTCAGCGGCTTGTCGCAGATGACATGGATGCCGCGCCGCAGGAATTCCTTGGCGGCGTCATAATGGACATGGTTCGGCGTGACGATCGAAACCGCCTCGATGCCGTTCTTCAGCTTCGCTTCGCGGATCGCCATGTCACGGTAGCTGGAATAGGTGCGCGAGGGATCGAGACCAAGATCGCGGCCGGATGCCTGAGCCTTTTCCGGCGAAGACGAGAGCGCGCCGGCGACGAGATCGAACTGGTCGTCAATGCGCGCGGCGATACGATGCACCGCGCCGATGAATGCGCCGGCGCCGCCGCCTACCATGCCGAGACGAATGCGCGGCTCCCGCGTCTGTTCCGATGATCCTTCGATTGCCATTTTGTCCTCCTGAATGAATGGAATTGTACTTCCCTTCTCCCCTGCGGGGAGAAGGTGGCCCGAAGGGTCGGATGAGGGGGACTCAGCAGACACTGCCTTTCGCTTGTCGCTCAAGGCACTCGTCGCGACGCTCCTCGTCCCCCTCATCTGTCCTTCGGACATCTTCTCCCCGCTGGGGAGAAGAAAAAGAGATTACAGCCCCAGCATGCGCCGGTTCGCCGCCTGGTCGGTGCCGCTGCCGGCGAAGTCGTCAAAGGCCTTTTCCGTGACGCGGATGATGTGTGCCTTGACGAATTCGGAGCCTTCGCGGGCGCCGTCTTCGGGATGCTTCAGCGCGCATTCCCATTCGACCACGGCCCAGCCGTCAAAATTATTGGCGGTCATCTTGGAGAAGACGGCGCCGAAATCGACCTGGCCATCACCCAGCGAACGGAAGCGGCCGGCACGCTCGACCCAGCCCTGATAGCCGCCATAGACACCCTGGCGTCCTGTCGGATTGAACTCCGCATCCTTGACGTGGAACATCTTGATGCGGTCCTTGTAGATGTCGATGTTCTCGAGATAATCGAGGCACTGCAGGACGTAGTGCGAGGGATCGTAGAGCATGTTGGCGCGCGGATGGTTTTTCACGCGCTCCAGGAACATCTCGAAGGTGATGCCGTCATGCAGGTCTTCGCCGGGATGGATCTCGTAGCAGACGTCGACGCCGTTCTCGTCGGCATGGTTGAGGATCGGCGTCCAGCGGCGGGCAAGTTCTTCGAAGGCGGTTTCGACGAGACCTGCCGGGCGCTGGGGCCAGGGATAGATGAAGGGCCAGGCGAGCGCACCGGAGAAGGTCGCATGCGCCTTGATGCCGAGATGCTTCGACGCCGTCAGCGCCATCTTCACCTGTTCGACCGCCCATTCCTGCCGAGCCTTCGGATTGCCCCGCACTTCCGGAGCGGCAAAACCGTCAAAGGCTTCATCATAGGCCGGATGCACGGCGACGAGCTGGCCCTGGAGGTGGGTGGAAAGCTCGGTGACCTCGACGCCGTTGGCGCGGGCGACACCGGCGAACTCGTCGCAGTAATCCTTGGAGGAAGCCGCCTTCTTCAGGTCGATGAGCTGGCTTGCCCAGGTCGGAACCTGCACGCCGATATAGCCGGCGTCAGCTGCCCATTTCGTGATCGAATCCCACGAGTTGAACGGTGCCGCATCGCCGGCGAACTGGCCGAGAAACAGGCCTGGTCCTTTGATCGTCTTCATCTGTATTTCCTCCCTAATCGCGTTCTGTAAACGTTTCCGATGCCTTTCGGACCCATATCCGAGGCGGCTGAGGTGCCGCAGCCTCCAGAAACTATAGGGTCGTCGGGCTGAAAGTCGAATGCCTTGCGACCTAATCACGGCACGCCGCAGACGGCAAGAGGTACGTGCCGCAAAATTTCCATCCGCCACAAAACGAGGGCTGATGGAACACTTAAAAAACGCCCGCCGAAACCGGCGGGCGCCCTTGAAGATGAACCGAGGAACCGATCAGAACGGTGAATCGGGGAAGTAGAAGTCTTTGGCATTGTCCTTGGTGACGAGCGTCGCATCCAGGATGTAGTTGCCGCGAACCGGAACCTGATCGTAGAAGTTGGCAGCCGTCAGTTCCATGGCGGTGCCGACCATTGCCGGCGGGTAAAGGACGTCGACGGGGATCAGCTTGTCGCCATCCATGACCTTCTTGATCATGTCCTTCGAGCCGGCGCCGGCGATGATATACTTGATATCGGTACGCTTGGCCTGCTCGATTGCCTGCAGAACGCCGACGGCCATGTCGTCATCCTGGCACCAGACGACGTCGATCTTCGGGAACTTGGTGAGGTAGTCCTGCATGACCTTGAAGGCGTCGTCTCGGTTCCAGTTGCCATACTGGCGGTCAAGAACCTTGACGTTCGAGCCGGCAATGCCCTTGTCGAAGCCGTCCTGGCGCTGCTGATCGATCGGGATCGGCAGGCCGCGGATGACGACGACCTGGGCATCCGGCGTGTTGGCCTTGATGTATTCGCCCGCGACCTGGCCGAGCGCCGGATTGTTTCCGGCGACATAGAGGTCACGGACGGAATTGTCGTTGTTGCTCGGCGCACGGTCGACGAGCGCCACGAACTTGCCCTTGTCCTTGACTTCCTTGATGGCATTGACGAGCGGATCCGGATCCGACGGCAGGATGACGAGCGCATCGATACCCTGCGTCTCAAGGTCCTGCACGGCGTTTGCCTGGCTCGCCGCGTCAGGCGAGGTCTTGACGATGACGTTCAGCCCCGGATGCTCCGCCATCAAGAGCTTGGCGACGCGCTCGGCATGGAAGACCACGCCCGAGGTCCAGCCGTGATCGGCGGCCGGAATGGAAACGCCGATCGTCACCTTCTTGTCCTCGGCATGGACCGTGCCGGCCAGAGCCGCCATCACGACAGCCAAGCCTATGAGTCTCTTTCGCATATTTCTTCCTCCCAGATAGAGACAGGGCCTTGTCACCAAGAACCGGGCGCCCCCTGACCCGGCTATTCGCTATTTGCGGGCGAGTGAACGCTGAACCAGCATGGCGATGATGATGATCGCGCCCTGGATGGCGTTCAGCAGATACTCGCTGATGAAATTGGAAAGCAGCATGATGTTGCCGACGAGCTCCAGGATGAAGGCGCCACAGATCGTGCCCCATACCCTGCCCGCTCCGCCCTTCAGCGCCGTGCCGCCGACGACGACCGCGGTGATCGCCTGCAGCTCCCAGAGACTGCCCGTCGTCGCCGACGTCGAACCAAGCCGCGGCACATAGAGAAGCACGGCGATCGATACGCACAGGCCTTGGATGACGAAGGCGACGGTGCGCACGCGATTGACCGCCACGCCGGAATAGCGCGCAACGTCGCGATTGGAACCGACGGCGATGACATGCCGCCCATAGCGGGTGCGGTAGAGAATGAAGGCCGCAATGCCGGTGACGACAAGAATGACTACGATCGGCACCGGCACACCAAACACGGTGCCATAATAGGCGGGCTTGTAGAGCGCCTGCAGATTGGCCGGACGCAAGGTGATCGCACCGCCCTGCGACAGCCAGGTCGTCAAACCGCGATAGACACCCATGGTGCCGAGCGTCGCAATGAAAGGCTCGATCTTGCCAACGGTCGTGATCAGCCCGTTGGCCAGGCCGCACAATATACCGGCAACGATCGAGAACAGCACGGCCGCCGCCAGCATCAGGGCGGGATCGGCGATGGCGCCCGAATTCATCAGGAGGATCATCAGGCTCGCAACGAAGGCAACCATCGCGCCGACAGACAGATCGAGATCGCCGGCCGAAATGACGAAGGTGGCACCAACCGCGATGATGGCGATGAAGGCGCATCTCGTCGCAACATTGGTGAGATTGGTAATGCCGATGAAGTTCGGATTGACCAGCGCGCCCACGATCAGAAGCAGCACCAAGGCTGCAAACGGCGCCACGGCCCTAAGATCGACATCCCGCCAGGAGCGCCCTCGCCGGCCTGTCTTGCCGCTGCTGTCTTCACCCACGCTCATAACCAAAACCAACCTCCCGTCCCATGATTGCTGGGAATTCGCCTTGCTCCGCCGCCGCCCTTCAGGCAGCCGTCTTTTTCTTCAGGCCCGCCGCATAACGCATGATTTCCTGCTCGGTGATCTCTTCGCCTTCGAGCACGCCGACGATCCGGCCCTCGCGCATCACGGCAACCCGTGTGCAAAGCCCGATGACCTCGGGCATTTCCGAAGAGATCACGATGATCGAATGACCGTCGCGCGCCAGCGCGGAAATGAAATGATAGATCTGCTGCTTCGTACCCACATCGATGCCGCGCGTCGGCTCGTCGATGATGATGATCTGCGGCTCGGTCTCCATGATCTTCGCCAGAAGCAGCTTCTGCTGGTTGCCGCCGGACATGCGGCCGGCAACGATATTGCCGTCACGAACGCGTATATCAAAACGGCGGCGCGCCCGCGCCAGCGCATCGGCCTCGCTGGAGGCGCTCAGATAGCCGAACTTGCCATGCCGGTCGAGCGACTGCAGGGTTAGATTGACGATCATGCCGGAATTCAGAAGCAGACCCTTCGACTTGCGGTCCTTCGTCATATAGGCAAGCCCGGCATCGATGGCTGCATGCACATCATGCGGCGGCACCGTTTGGCCGTTGGCGACGACCTCGCCGGCGGCACGCGAGCGCAGACCGACGATCGCTTCCATCAGCTCGGTACGCCCAGAGCCGATCATGCCGGAAAAACCCAGGATCTCGCCTTTTCGCAGCTCGAAGCTCGCATCATGGACGTAGCCGGTCGAGACCGAGGCAACGCTGAGCACCACCTTCTCGTCGACATCCGGCTCGTTCTTGGCCGGATAAAGGCTGGAAAGCTCGCGCCCGACCATTAGCTGGGCGATCGATTCGCCATCGAGCAGCGAGGTCGGTGATGTCTTCACCCATTGGCCGTCGCGCAGCACCGTGACGCGATCCGTCAGTTCCATGACCTCATCGAGCTTATGGGAGACGAAGACGAAGCTCGTTCCCTGGTCACGCAGCTTGCGCACCTGCTTGAACAGGAAATTGGTCTCCTCGCGCGAGAGAACAGCTGTCGGCTCGTCCATGAAGACGATGCGCGCATCGCGGCTGATCGCCTTGGCAATTTCCACCATCTGCTTGTCGGCGATGGAGAGTGTGCTGATGATGGCGTTCTCATCGACATGCGAGCCGAGAAGGTCGAGCACGCGCCGCGTTTCCGCGCGCATGAGCTTGCGGTCGAGCACGCCGAAGCGCGTGACTTCGCGGCCAAGAAATAGACTCTCGGTGACGGTCAGATGTTCCGCAAGATTGAATTCCTGGTGGATGATGACGATGCCGAGCGCTTCCGCCGCCCCATTTGGCGGCAATTTCACCGGCTTGCCATCGAGGAGGATTTCGCCCGAGGTCGGCTGCTCGAAACCGGAGAGAACTTTTACCAGCGTCGACTTGCCGGCACCGTTTTCGCCCATCAGCGCATGGATTTCGCCGGCCCGAAGATCGAAGTTGACGCTGAACAGCACCTGCACGCCGTTAAAGGACTTGGAAATCCCTCTCGCAGACAGCACGACCGCACCGTCGACGGCTTCCGAACTCATTGAATCCTCCCTGCGGTCCCACCCGCTTTCCACGCTATGTAAACCTTTACATACATCGTGTAAAGGTTTACATCATTGGATATCGTACAAAATTTCGCGGTTACCTTTGACCTCCACGTAAGTCTGTGTAGTCTCCAGCCCGAGACGAGACCCCAAGGCAGAGCGCAGTGTCGAATTCCACGCCCGCAACTATCGAAGACGTCGCCCGAATTGCCAATGTTTCGATAGCAACGGTTTCGCGGGCCATCCATACTCCGGAGAAAGTCGCCAATTCGACGCGGCTGAAAGTCAATCAGGCTATCGCCGTTACCGGTTATACTACCAATGCCATGGCGCGCAGCCTGAGACTTGGCCGCTCGAACATGATTCTCGTCGTGGCGCCCGATATCGGTGATCCCAATTTCTCGAATATTCTGATCGGTCTGGAAAACGAGGCGCGCGCGCATGGCTATGGCATCCTGATCGGCCACACGCAGAACGATGCCCAGCGCGGCCTGGAATATCTGAAGTTCCTGAACTCTAACCAGGCGGCGGGATTGATCCTCTTCACCGGCATCCTGCCCTTCGGACATCAGACGATGACAGCGCGGTTGCCGCCGAGCGTCGGTGTCTTCGAACCGGTCTTCAACGGCGGCATCCCTTATGTCGGCGTCGACGATATTGCCGGCGCGCGCAAGGCCGTGGACCTCCTGATTGCCGAGGGCCATCGCAAGATCGCCTTCATCGGCGATTCCCGCACCCGCCTCGCCTACAGCCGCCGGCGCATGGGTTACGAGGCCGGACTGGATGCGGCCGGCATCGGACAGGACCTGCGCATCGTCTTGGACGGCGACGGCACCATCGAGAGCGGGCGACTCTCCGTCGAGCAGCTTTTCATGCGAGACACGCTCCCGACGGCCTTCATGTGTGTCAACGACCAGACCGCGATCGGCGTGATGATCGGCCTGAAGGCACGCGGCTACGATATCCCCGAGGATTTTTCGGTAACCGGCTTCGACGACGTGCCGCAGGCCGTCTTCATGACGCCGTCGCTGACGACGATCCGGCAACCCCGCACCGCCATCGGCAAGCATGCGATGGCGCTTCTGCTGGAACTGCTTTCGGATGGCGAGCCGGCCGAGACGGAGATCCTGCTGCGGCCGGATCTGATCGTGCGGAACTCGGTCGGAGCTCCGCCGCGCAGTCGGCGCTAGGCAGTCGCAACGATGCCGCTTGGCAGAATCACCCTCTATGTCCGCGATGTCGAAGCGACGATCAGCTTTTACGAGAAGCATTTCGGATTCAAGCCACTCCGCCTGGAGGGCGATCGGATTGTTGAACTGCTCGCGCAGGATGGCGGCGCCAATCTGATGATCCATCCGGCGGGTAAGGCGCAGAAAATGGGCCAGGTGCTGGTCAAGCTGGTCTTCGACGTCGAGCATGTCGAAGCTTTCCGCGCTAAGTGTGCTGAAGAGGGGCTGGAGTTCGGACCCTTGCATCAGGCCGACGGCTATGTTTTCGCCAATGCCAAGGACCCCTCAGGGAATCCCATAGCCATTTCCAGCCGCGCCTTCAGGCGATAATCCGGGAGGCGATGAAGATCGCCTCCCGGACGCATCGATCAAACGTAGCGATTGACGATGTTTTCCAGCAGTTCCTGCTTGCCGGACTTCGGCTGCGGGTTGACGTCCTTGGTCTCGACCCACTGGGCGATCTGGTCGAGCGAATATTCGCCGCGCA
This sequence comes from Martinezella sp. CNPSo 3890, assembly GCF_057784455.1. NCBI lineage: Bacteria > Pseudomonadati > Pseudomonadota > Alphaproteobacteria > Hyphomicrobiales > Rhizobiaceae > Martinezella > Martinezella sp. CNPSo 3890. The sequence goes on from NZ_JBXSOR010000017.1 coordinate 10,288, forward strand.
GCAGCTTCTGGCCTTCGGCCGAATCCCAGCCGGCGTAACGGTCGGCGAGCGGCTTGGAGAGCGCCTTGTCTTCGATCATCTTGGCAGCAGCCTTCAGGCCGCGAGCGCAGCAATCCATGCCGCCGATGTGGCCGATGAGCAGATCTTCCGGATCGAGCGACTGACGGCGCAGCTTGGCGTCGAAGTTCGTGCCGCCGGTCTTGAACCCGCCGCCTGCCAGAACCTGGTAATAGGCCAGCGTCATTTCCGGAACGTTGTTCGGGAATTGGTCGGTATCCCAGCCGGACTGATAATCGTTGCGGTTCATGTCGATCGAACCGAAGATCCCGAGCGCATTGGCGAGCGCCAGCTCATGCTCGAAGGAATGGCCGGCGAGAATCGCGTGACCCTGCTCGATATTGACCTTCACTTCGTTTTCGAGGCCGTACTTCTTGAGGAAGCCGTAGACCGTGGCGACGTCGTAGTCATACTGATGCTTGGTCGGCTCCTGCGGCTTCGGCTCGATCAGGATCGTGCCCTTGAAGCCGATCTTGTGCTTGTACTCGACGACGAGATTGAGGAAACGACCCATCTGGTCCATTTCGCGCTTCAGGTCGGTGTTGAGCAGCGTCTCATAACCTTCGCGGCCGCCCCAGAGAACATAGTTTTCGCCGTTGAGCTTGTGCGTGGCGTCCATGCAGGTCTTCACGGTCGCAGCCGAGAAGGCGAAGACATCCGGATCCGGATTGGTCGCAGCGCCCGACATGAAACGACGGTTGGAGAAGAGGTTTGCCGTGCCCCAGAGCAGCTTTACGCCGGTATCGGCCTGCTTCTTGGCGAAGTAGTCGACGATCTCGTTGAGGTTCTTGGTATTCTCGGCGAAATTCTTGCCTTCCGGACGTACGTCGGCATCGTGGAAGCAGTAGTAGGGAGCGCCGAGCAGCGTGAAGAATTCGAAGGCGACATCGGCCTTCAGCTTGGCGGCTTCCATCGTCTCGTTGAACCAGGGGCGCAGGAAGGTCTGGCCGCCGAAGGGATCGCCGCCCGGCCAGGTGAAGGTGTGCCAGTAGGCGACGGCGAAGCGCAGATGGTCTTCCATGCGCTTGCCGGCAACGACTTCGTCCTTGTTGTAATAGCGGAAGGCCAGCGGATTGGTGCTGTCTGGGCCTTCGTATTTTACCTTGCTGATGTCACCAAAAAATCCGGTGCTCATATCTCATCTCCTTGGGTTTGGTGTTTCGGTATTGTTTTGTCACTTTGATGCCCCCTCATCCGACCCTTCGGGCCACCTTCTCCCCGAGGGGAGAAGGTATGGGTGACCGCAGTAAGCTCCGTCGTCCCCTCTCCCCTCGGGGAGAGGGCTAGGGTGAGGGGGTTGACCTCAAACCATGCTCAGCGGCTTGATTGCCGGATAAACCGCCCGATAGCGCTTGTAGGCATCCGCATAAGCATCCGTCAGGGACGCAACCGGATCGATCGTGCCGGCCGTCTGCGGCGGGGTGCAGACTGCAACCGGGTCGGCGCCGGTCGCCGCAATCAGGCCGAGGCGTGCGGCACCGAAAGCGGCACCGAAATCGCCGTCCGCCGGCAGGTCGACGGGTACGCCGAGCGCAGTGGCGATCGAAGCCAGCCAGTAGCGCGAACGCGAGCCGCCGCCGATGGCGGTCACGCGCGCAATGTCGGTGCCGGCCGAACGCAGCGCTTCCAGATTGTCGCGAATGGCGAAGGACACGCCTTCGAGCACGGCTTGCGTCAGCACGGCGCGGCCGCTTTCATGGCCGAGACCGATGAAGGCGCCGCGGATGGTAGCATCGTTGTGCGGCGTGCGCTCGCCCGAGAGATAGGGAAGAAAAGTAACGCTCGTCGGCGCTTTCAACGTGTCGCCTAGCTCCGTGGTGAGTTCGGCAGCGGATCTGCCCGTCACATGCGAGTGCCAGTTCAGCGCATCGGTTGCCGAGAGGATGACGCCCATCTGGTGCCAGGTGTTCGGCAGCGCGTGGCAGAAAGCATGCACGGCGCTTTCCGGCTTCGGCAGATAGGAACCATTGGCGGCAAAGAGAACACCTGACGTCCCGAGCGAAACGAAGGCGGCACCGTGGCTGACCGTGCCCATGCCGCAGGCCGAGGCCGCATTGTCCCCTGCCCCGCCGGCAACGACGACGTCGCCTCCGATACCCCATTTCGAGGCTAGTTCCCCACGCAGCTTGCCGGCAACGTCGGTGCCTTCGACCAGTGTCGGCATCTGCTTCTCGTCGAGATTGGTTGCCGCCAGCAGCTCGGAAGACCATTTGCGCTTGCCGGTATCGAGCCAGGAGGTGCCGGCCGAGTCGGACATTTCCGACATGTGCTCCCCCGTCAGCCAAAGGCGCAGATAGTCCTTCGGCAACAGCACCCAGCGCACTTTAGCGAAAATCTCAGGCTCGTGCTTGGCGACCCATGCAAGCTTCGGCGCCGTAAAGCCGGGGAAAACGATATTGCCGGTCAAGGCGCGAAAACGCGGGTCCGCGTCAAGCGCGGCGGCCTCCTGGTAGCTACGGGTATCGTTCCAGAGGATGCAGGGCCGCAGCACCTTGTCATCGGCATCGAGCAGCGTCGCGCCATGCATCTGGCCGGAAAGGCCGATGCCGCGCGCAGCCGCCAGCTCCTTCGGATGCGCAGCCTTCAGCCCGGCAACTGCTTCTTCCGTCGCGCGAATCCAATGCGCGGGATCCTGCTCCGACCAGCCTGGATGCGGGCGCGACACGTCAAGCCCGCCATTGGCGGAGCCGATGATCTTCTGATTGCCGTCGATCAGCATCGCTTTGACGCCGGAGGTTCCGAGATCGAGACCCAAATACATCAGATATTACTCCCTATGCTCTGCCGCGTTCGAATGCTCAGGGCAGATTATCCTTCAAGAAAATGTCGAGCCGTATGCGCTCCTGATCGGCAATGACGGCCTGGCCGTCGGCTGTTGCCTTCATGACGCGGATGGCGCTGCGGACTTCATGGCCGGCATCCTGATTGAGGACGGCATCGATCGTGCCGTCCAACAGCGCCGCCCGGGTATGCTGCGTCAGCTCATGCACGACCACCGTCAGCTCACGCTCGGGCCGCACGGCTTTCAGGGCCGCAATCAGACCACGGTTGCCGGCACCGAGGCTGTAGATGCCGATGATACTCTTATTTGCGGAGAGCGCCTTTGAAACGAGCGATCGGGCCTGTTCGGGATCGTCACGTCCTTCCAGCACAGGCAGCAGCCGCAGCTTGGGAAACTCTTCTGCCATCACGGCAGAAAAGCCCTGCAGGCGCTCGCGATGATCGCGCACCAGCATCGAGCCGGCGAGAACGGTCAGATCGCCTTCACGACCGCCAAGGAAGCGCCCGAGCAGCCGCGCGGCGGTCCGTCCGGCGGCGATATTGTCGATTCCCGCATAGTGATGACGGGCGGAATCAGTGAGATCCGAGACCAGCGTAATGACAGGAATACGCTCCGAGACGAGACGGTCGACGGCGGCTCGCACTTCCGGCGCATCGGTCGCCACGAGAGCGACGCCGGCGATATCCTGCCCCTGCAAGGCGTCCAGTGCCGTGACCAGCGCCGGCACATCGAACGGCGGCACCTCGACGATGCGGATATCGGTGCGCTCTATGCTGGCCCGCAAGGTTGCCTGATGCACCTCGAATCGCAGCCCATGCATGAAGGAATTGTCGCCGGTCGGCACAATGAAAACAAGAGGATAGACACGGCTCTTGGCCAGGTTGGCAGCAGCGACATCGCGGATATAGCCGATCTGCCGGATAGCGGCTTCCACCTTCTCCCGCGTCACCAGCCGCACGCCTGGCCGCTGGTTGAGGACTCGGTCCACCGTGGCAAGGCTGACGCCCGCAGCGGCGGCGATGTCATGCACGGTCGGTCTCATGGGTTCCTCCTGCGGAAACCCTTACTGCGATTTTTGATGTACGTAAATCAAAAATTTCGGGCCGGTGAATTTTTCCAAACGACCCCCAAAAGAAAAAGGCCCCTCCGAGGAGGGGCCATGCCTTGGGAGCATTATCAAGAGCCGGATTAGTGGCCTCCGCCACCACCGCCGCCGCCCGCCGCATTCGGCTTGCTGAGCATCAGAACGCCGAGGATCATCGCGAGAAACAGCACGGTCAGCATCAGGAAAATATCCCCGAAGGACATCACGACCGCCTGCCGCGTCGCCATATTGACCATTTGCTTCAGGGCGGCCTGATCACCGTCCAAGCCCGCTGCATTGAAGCTGGCGGCCATGTTGTTCAATTGGGTAACGGCGGCATGGCTGCCCCAATGAACATGGTCGCGAAGGTTGAAATAATGCTGGTCCTGCCGGTTCGTCAGAAGCGTGTTGATGATCGCAAGACCGACGGCTCCGCCGAGATTACGCGTGAGATTGAACAGGCCTGATGCACCGCGCATACGGGCGGGCGGCATGGTTCCGAGCGCGATATTGTTGATCGGCACCATGCAGAGCATCAGACCGAAACCACGCAGAATTTGCGGGATGAGCAACTCCCAGAAATCCCAGTCCACCGTCAGGTGCATCATGATGTAGGTACCGGCCGAGAAACTGGTGAAGCCGATGATCATCAGGATGCGCAGGTCGACCTTGCTCGACAGGAAGCCGGCCAGCGGCGCCGTGAAGAACATGGTGAGGCCGGAGACAAACATCGTCTCACCGATCTGCAGCGAATCGTAGCCGCGAATGCGCGCAAGATAGAGCGGATAGATATAGGTGAGGCCATAGAGGCCAATGCCCATGACGAAGGAGAATATCGACCCGAAGGAGAAGTTCTTGTTCGTGAAGGCTCTGAGATCGACCACGGGGAATTCGACCGTGAAGGCGCGATAGAAGAAAATCACGGCACCGATAGCGGACGCGATGGCACCCGCAACGATGTAATTGTCGTTGAACCAATCATTCGTATTGCCTTCCTCAAGCACATATTCCAGCGCGCCGAGGAAAACACCCATCGAAATCAGGCCCCACCAGTCGAACTTCTTCATCAGCGACAGCTCGGGCTTGTCGAAGTCGATGAAATTCCAGGTGACGATGGCAACGATGATGCCGGGAGGAATATTGACCAGGAACAGCCAGTGCCAAGAGAAGGCATTGGACAGATAGCCGCCGACGGTCGGGCCGATGGTCGGCGCAAGCGTCGCGATGAGGCCGATGATCGGCGAGACGACGTTGCGCTTGGACGGCGGAAAGATGGTGAAGGCTGCCGCAAAGACCGAGGGGATCATGCCGCCGCCGATGAAGCCCTGCAGGGCGCGGTAGATGATCATCTGATCGATGTTGGTAGCGGTCGCGGCAAGCGCGCTCGATATGGTGAAGCCGGCGGCCGAGATCGCGAACAGATAGCGCGTCGAAATGATGCGCGCCAGCGTTCCCGACAGCGGGATCATGATGACTTCGGCGATCAGATAAGCGGTCTGCACCCAGCCGATTTCATCCGAGCCGGCGCTGAGGCCAGCCTGGATTTCGCTGAGCGAGGCGGAGACGATCTGAATGTCGAGGATCGACATGAACATGCCGAGCACCATCGCCAGAAAGGCGATGAGCTTTCTCGGCTCGATATGATCAGCCGTAGGCGCGGCGGGGCCGGCCGCGCGTGGGGGCGACCCGGCTGTAGTGCTGGCGGACGACATGGCGCGTCTCTCCCGAGCTCGATCGTTTACTTGTCCGGCGCCGTGCGGGTATCGACGTCGACGACGACGCTGAGGCCTGCGCGCAGACGGCCGGTATTGAGCGCGTCCTGTGGCAATGCGATACGGACAGGCACGCGTTGGATGATCTTGGTGAAGTTACCTGTCGCGTTTTCCGGAGGCAGCAGCGAGAAGACTGAGCCGGAGGCCGGCGAGATCGATTCTACGGTGCCGACGATCGGATGATCGCTGAAAGCATCGACGTGAACATTGACCTTGGAGCCGGGAACCAGATGCTGGATCTGCGTTTCCTTGAAATTCGCATCGATATAGAGCTGCTTGGTCGGTACGATCGCCATCAGCTTCTGACCGGGGGAGACGAGATCGCCTTCCTGCACCGAGCGATTGCCGACGATACCGTCATAAGGCGCCTTCAGCACGGTGAAGGACAGGTCGCGGGCAGCCTTGTCACGGGCGGCTTCGAGACCCTTGATCGTGCTTTCGGCCTGACGGCGCTGGGCCTGCAGCAGGTTGATGTTGGCCTGTGCGGATGCGATGGCGGCGTCGCCGCCGACCAGATTGGCCTTGGCCTGATCCAGCGCGATATTGGCGCTGTCCAAAGCGGCCGTGGTGCCGACCGACTTCGACTGCAGTTCAGCAGCGCGCGTCTGGGTAATCTGGGCGCCGCGGACCGTGGCTTCCAGGGCAACCTTCTGCGCCTGCGACTGGGCAAGGGCTGCCTGGCCGGCAGCGATCTGTGCATCGATGGTATGGAGTGAAAGCTGCTCGGTGTCGAGCGAGGCCTGAGCCTGGCCGAGCGCAAGCTTGTAGTCGCCGTCGTCGAGCGTTGCGAGCACGTCGCCGGCCTTGACCTGCTGGTTGGCCACGACGTTTACCTTGGCGACATAGCCCGTTACCTTCGGCGATATCGTGGCGATGTCGCCGCCGATATAGGCGTCATCGGTGGAGACCATGAAGCGGCCGTTCGTCCACCAGTCATAGCCATACCAGCCACCGGCTGCGAGAGCCGCGACGATGATGATCGGAAAAACCAGGCTGCGCCGCTTCTTCTCCGATGGCGGTGGGGCCGCAGGGGCCGGAGCAGCAGGCGCAGCCTGGGCGGGGGCAGGGTTGCTGCGCGTTTCGGCCGCTGGAGCCTCGGCAGGCGCACCGGTTTCCCGGGCTTCTACTTCTGCATCAGCAGGCTCGTTCACGATGCGCGCTACATTGTTTCCATGACTTGACGACATTTCCCTACCACCGAAAATCTGGCAAAATAATCGAACCGAACGGTTCGGTTCAATTGACATAGAGCCTTTCTCACGCCATATCAAGAGATATCGAACTGAGCGGTTCGATTTATTTCGCGAATCTGTTTAAGATTCAGAAAAAGTGATCGAGTATCGCGTAAAGGAGACAGTGAAAGAGCCGATGAAACACGAATCCCAAAATGCCGCCGTATTGAACGCGCCTGCGCCGGGCTCCGGAGGACGCTGGGCAGCCGGCGAGGACCCTGCCAAGCGTCATCAGATTCTCGAAGGCGCCAAGCGTGTCTTTATGAAAATGGGCTTCGATGCGGCGAGCATGAACGATGTCACCCGCGAGGCGGGCGTTTCCAAGGGCACTCTCTACGTCTATTTTGCCAACAAGGAAGATCTGTTCGCCGCCATGATGGAGAGCGAGCGCACCCATTTCGTCAACCTTGTCCGCAATGCCCTTTCAGACGAAGCGGATGTCACGACCTCGCTTTATGATTTCGGCATCGTCTTCGTCACGCACGTCACCTCGGATAAGACCATCAGCGCAATGCGCACGGTCATCGGCGTGCGCGAACGCATGCCCTCGCTCTGTCAACGCTTCTTCACCGGCCCCGAAAATCTGCGCACGGTGCTGCGCGGCTTCCTCGAGCGGCAGGTTGCCGCCGGCCATCTCAAGATCGACGACTTCGACATGGCTGCCCGCCACTTCCTGGAAATGGCCAGCGGCGGCTATTTCAAGCTGCGGCTCTTCGGCGACATGGAACAGCCGCCGTCGAAGGAAGAGATCGACTATGTCGTGCGCGGCGCCGTCCGCGTCTTCCTGGCAGGCTACGGTCCGGATCGCAAGGATTAGAGCAATTCCAGGGAAAGTGCGCAGCGGTTTTTCGTCCGGAATTGCGTGAATAGAGCGGTTCGGAGATTCCGTGAAAAACTGAACTGCTCTGGGATGAACAGGCCTCTCCCGCCGGCCGCAACGGTGTAGTCATTCAACTCCGCAATGGCGATCAAGCATTGCCGCCGCCACAGGCCTATGACTGGCCCGGCAACCAGGGGAGTTGAAAATGAGCGCGATCGGCAGAGCGATATGGTTTATCGAAAGCCATTTTAAATCCGACATCTCGCTCGACGAGATCGCCGAGACGGCCGGGCTGTCGCGCTTTCATCTCTCGCGCGTCTTCGGCATGACGACCGGTCACTCGATCAGCAGCTATATCCGGAACCGCCGCCTCAGCGAAGCGGCTCTCGCACTGATCGACGGCTCCTCTTCCATTCTCCAGGTTGCCCTCGATGCCGGCTACGGCTCGCACGAGGCTTTCACCCGTGCCTTCCGCGAGCAATTCGGCATGACGCCGGAAAGCCTACGCAAACAAGGACACGTTCGCAACCTCGCTCTACAGGAGCCGATCAGAATGGACGACACCCGCCTTCCCAAGCTCGATGCACCGCGCTTCGAGACCCATCCCGCGATGCTGCTTGCCGGTCTTGCGGAAACCTATGCCTATGAGGCGACAGAGGCCATCCCCTCGCTCTGGCAGAAATTCAACGAGCATTTCGGCCATATTCCCGGCCAGATCGGCAATGTCGCCTATGGCGTCTGCACCCAGGCGGAAGAAGGTAGCGAAAGCTTCCGTTATATGTCGGCAGCCGAAGTTTCCGCCGCCGACGGCTTGCCAGAAGGCTTCGTGACGGTGAAGCTGCCGCAGCAGCGCTATGCGATCTTCACGCATCGCGGCCATATCTCCGGCATTTCCGCCACGGTGCATCAGATCTTCGGCGAATGGCTGCCGCAATCGGGTCAACAGCATGCCGGCACGCCCGACATGATGGAACGCTATGACGACCGCTTCGATCCGCGCACCGGCATGGGCGTGACGGAAATCTGGATACCCCTGGACGCCTGAAAACCAAGCCTGGGAACAGAGCCCTTGAAAGGCCGCCGCCACGAAATTGGTGGCGGCGCTTGTACGGACGGTTGTGCTCCTTACATTACGGCCATTCTGGAGCGGCCGTGCTGGGGGTCAGCATCGGCGAATGCTGATCAAAGGGGACATTCAATGGATATCATGGGGCTGATACAGGACCCGGGAGCGTGGGTGGCGCTCGTCACGCTTGTCGTCATGGAGGTGGTCCTCGGCATCGACAACCTGATCTTCATATCGATCCTCACCAACAAGCTGCCGCCGGAGCATCGGGACAGAGCCCGCAAGATCGGCATCGGCCTCGCCCTTATCATGCGCCTCGCGCTGCTCGGAACCGTCGCCTGGATCGTCCAGCTGACCCAGCCCGTCTTCGAAATCTTCGGCCAGGGCTTCTCCTGGAAGGACATGATCCTCATCGGCGGCGGCCTCTTCCTCGTCTGGAAAGCGACGAAGGAGATCCATCACAACGTCGACCCTCAGGAACAGGGCGAGGATTTCATCGCCAAATCGACGACCACGACCTTCGCCTCGGCGATCGGCCAGATCCTGCTGCTCGACCTGGTCTTCTCGATCGACAGCATCATCACCGCCGTCGGCATGACGCCGCACCTGCCGATCATGTTCGTCGCCGTTATCGCCGCAGTCACGGTCATGCTGGTCGCGGCAAATCCGCTCGCCAATTTCATCGAGAAGAACCCGAGCATCGTCATGCTGGCGCTCGCCTTCCTGCTGATGATTGGCACGACGCTGATCGCCGAAGGCATGGGCGTGCATGTTCCCAAGGGCTACATCTACGCCGCCATGGCCTTCTCCGCCCTGGTCGAAGTGCTCAACATGATGGCGCGCAACCGCCGCAAGAAGGCATCCGGCGGCCATTGACCGAGAAAGCCGCGCCAATAACGAGGTGCGGCTTCATCACATCGGTCAATCCTGAACATGGATGTCGACCCACTGGCCGACATCGCCATGTCCGTAGATATCGACCTTGATCCAGACATTGCCGCGCACGATGAGGTTTCCGGCATCGTTTGCGATATTGCCATTGGCCAGCATGGCTTCCAGATTCTGACGATTGGAAGCCTGCGAGAAGAAACTGTCGCCCTGGTCGCCACGGTCGCGGCGGCGATAGGCGTGATAGTTGGCGCGGTCCTGGCGGATGATCTGCCAGGGCAGCGTCAGGCGTTCGCCTTTGGAATTGTAAAGATCGTCATTGCCGATATAGGCGCGGTAGGACTCGATCAGTCGGGCGGAACTGTCCCGTGTGATGGTCGATTGGGCCGCGGCTGCGTCGACCATCGAGACAGCCAATAGCAAGCACAAAATCAGTTTCTTCATGGTATCCCCGGAATGAACGATTGAAAACCTATTTTGCCACTGCCGCGAAAATTGCAAATCAAATTCGGCAAGCGTAAGGCTTTTCTTCTGAAACACTTACGAAGAGTAAAGACGCTTGGCGAAATTGGAAGGCCGGCCCTTTTCGATGCAGCACAGCGTCCTCGGTGCCTCTGCCTGCTCTTACGGCGCAGTTTCCCTTGACGTCATCCTTTGAATATGGCCTAAGGCCAGCCATACGGAAAACGCTGATAGAAGCGGCAAGACGCCCTTTTCCGGCCGGTTTCCTGATCCAGATAGACATTTTCGGCTGGACGGCGCTTGTCCCAAGCGCGGCCCGGCCTTTTATGACGGGCAAACAAAATGACCACTTCAGGCGTTCGCGTCCGCATCGCACCCTCCCCGACCGGCGAGCCGCATGTCGGTACCGCCTATATCGCGCTGTTCAACTATCTCTTCGCCAAGAAACACGGCGGCGAGTTCATCCTGCGCATCGAGGATACCGACGCGACCCGCTCCACCCCGGAATTCGAGACCAAAGTGCTCGACGCTCTGAAATGGTGCGGCCTGAAATGGTCGGAAGGTCCCGATATCGGCGGCCCCTACGGCCCCTATCGCCAGAGCGACCGCAAGGACCTCTACAAGCCCTATGTCGAGCAGATCGTCACAAACGGCCATGGCTTTCGCTGCTTCTGCACGCCGGAGCGCCTGGAAAAGATGCGCGAGGCGCAGCGCGCCGCCAGTCTGCCGCCGAAGTATGACGGCCATTGTCTGAACCTTTCGGCCGAAGAAGTGACCTCACGCGTCGCTGCCGGCGAGCCGCATGTCGTGCGCATGAAGATCCCGACCGAAGGCTCCTGCAAGTTCCATGATGGCGTCTACGGCGATGTCGAAATCCCGTGGGATGCCGTCGACATGCAGGTCCTTTTGAAGGCCGACGGCATGCCGACCTATCACATGGCCAACGTGGTCGACGACCATCTGATGAAGATCACCCATGTCGCGCGCGGCGAAGAATGGCTCGCCTCGGTGCCGAAGCACATTCTGATCTATCAGTATCTCGGCTGGGAGCCACCGGTGTTCATGCACCTGTCGCTGATGCGCAATGCCGACAAGTCGAAGCTGTCGAAGCGCAAGAACCCGACCTCGATCTCCTATTACACGGCGCTCGGCTATATCCCCGAGGCGCTGATGAACTTCCTCGGTCTGTTCTTCATCCAGATCGCCGAAGGTGAAGAACTCTTGAGCATGGATGAGCTTGCCGCAAAGTTCGATCCGGAAAACCTGTCCAAGGCCGGTGCGATCTTCGACATCCAGAAGCTCGATTGGCTGAACGGCCGCTGGATCCGCGAGAAGCTCTCGGAAGAAGAGTTCCAGCACCGCGTCCTGACCTGGGCAATGGAAAACGACCGCCTGAAGGAAGGTCTGAAGCTCTCGCAGTCGCGCATCACCAAGCTCGGCGAGCTGCCCGACCTCACAGGCTTCCTGTTCAAATCCGATCTCAACCTCGATCCTTCGGCCTTCGCCAAGATCAAGTCGACGCCGGAAGAACTGCTTGAGATCCTCAACACGGTGCAGCCGGACCTTGAAAAGATCCTCGAATGGAATGTCGAGACGATCGAAGCCGAGCTGCGCGCCATTGCCGACCGCATGGGCAAGAAACTGAAGGTCATCGTTGCCCCGCTTTTCGTCGCCGTATCGGGCTCCTCGCGCTCCCTGCCGCTTTTCGATAGCATGGCGATCCTCGGCCGCTCCGTCGTGCGCCAGCGGCTGAAACTTGCCGCGCAGACCGTTGCGACCCTCGTCGGCCCGAAGAATTGAACCGGACTTTAAAACCATGAACGACAAGACCGAAGCATCCGCCCTCTCCTCCGACGCAACGGAAGTTCGCCGCCAGAAGCTGAAGCTGCTGCGCGAACAGATCGGCGACGTCTATCCGGCACATTTCCACCGCACGATGACCAATGCCGAGCTGGCCGCGAAATACGAAGGCCTGGAGCCGGATACGGAAACCGGCGATGTCGTCACCGTTGCCGGCCGCGTCTATTCCTCGCGCAACTCCGGCATGTTCATGGATATCCATGATGCGTCCGGCAAGATCCAGATCTTCAGCCACAAAGACGTGACTTCGGAAGAGGCACGCTCGCTGCTGCCGATGATCGATATCGGCGACATCATCGGCGTCACCGGTGTCGTGCGCCGCACCAAGCGCGGCGAACTGACGATCAACGCCCAGCAGATCACCATGCTGACGAAGACGCTGCTGCCGATGCCCGAGAAGTGGCACGGCCTGTCCGATATCGAGCTGCGCTACCGCAAGCGCCATCTCGACATCATGACCAACGAGGAATCGAAGCTCCGCTTCCAGCAGCGCAGCCGCATCGTTTCCGGCATCCGCCGCTTCATGGAGAATGACGGCTTCATGGAAGTCGAAACGCCAATGCTGCATTCGGTTTATGGCGGCGCCACCGCCGAGCCGTTCAAGACGCATCACAACACGCTGAAGCTCGACATGTACCTGCGCATCGCGCCGGAACTCTTCCTGAAGCGCACGCTGGTTTCAGGCCTCACCGACAAGGTCTTCGAGATTAACCGCAACTTTCGCAACGAAGGCGTCTCAACCCGGCACAATCCCGAATTTACCATGATGGAGTGCTATTGGGCCTATGCCGACTACGAGGACATCATGGATCTCGTCGAGCGGCTGTTCTCGACGCTCGCCATGTCAATCCACGGCAGCACCGAATTCGCTTTCGGCGACAAGCAGATCTCCTTCAAGGGCCCGTTCCGCCGCGTGCCGATGCCTGACGCCGTCAAGGAAGCGACCGGCATCGACTTCCTCGCGATCAAGACCGACGAAGAAGCCCGCGCCGCTTCCAAAGCCGCCGGCTTTGCCGTCGAGAAAGACGCGACCTGGGGCGAATGCCTTGCCTTCATCTTCGAAGAGAAGGTCGAGGGTACGCTGATCCAGCCGGCGCACGTCACGCATTTCCCGAAGGACATCTCGCCCTTCGCCAAGGAAGTGCCGGGCGAACCGCGCCTTGTCGAACGTTTCGAGACCTATTGCAACGCCTGGGAACTTGGCAACGCTTTCTCGGAGCTCAACGATCCGGAAGAACAGCGCGCCCGCATGGTCGAGCAGCTCGAGCAGGCGCATGCGCGCGGCGAAAAGCAGAAGGAACTCGACGAAGAATTCCTCGACGCGATCGATCAGGGCATGCCGCCCGCAGGCGGTCTCGGCATCGGTGTGGACCGCCTCATCATGCTTTTGACCAACTCGCCGTCGATCCGCGACATCATCCTTTTCCCGGCCCGCCGCAACAAGGCCGATTGAGGCCGGTTCCGTCCCTCGAACATCAAAGGTGCGTATCATGACGGGTAAAGAGATATCGGCGGCAGATGCCGACAGCGAGCATCAGCGGCTGGCCGATATTGCCGAGATCGGCGACATCGATCTCTCACAATACGCACCGGGAACGTTCGGTTGCCACGAAGCGATGCACACGGCGTCGATCATGCTCGACATGACCGACGACCAGCTGCTGCAGCACCCCGCCATTCTGGCGAATCCGGACTTCTACCGTCTTGCCGGCGAAGTCCACGAGGCGCTCTTCGCGCTCTACCAGGCTATCGGCGAGAAACATCTGGCGGAATGAGGCATCAGCCTTTCCGCCAGATAGCGCAAATCCGCTTTTGATCAGTTGGTGACGGGCGAGCGGCGGTCGGCGGCGCCCGTCATGGTCGGGTCCAATCCAGGTGACGGGCTTTTTTCCTTGGCTCCGGCATCGGCGCCGATGAAATCACCATTCGCATCATAGCCCGGCTGCACATTGCCGGTCGATTTCGGTTCCGGCAGCTGCGGTTTGGCATCGTGGCCCTCCGCTTGATTTGCGGCCGCTTTCTCCTCCGCGGCGATCGCCGCCTTCATCTTGTCCTTCTTGGCGTCGCCGCCATTGTCTGCCGCCAGCGCATTGTCGCAGTCGGTCAGATTCTTCAACCCGGCGATCGCCGCATCGATATCCTGCGGCAGCATAGTAATCTGCTCACCATAAAACAGGCCGGCATTGCTCGCACCGCCATCATAATAGCGTGCCGTCAGCGGTGCCTCGGAGCTGCCATCGACAAGCTTGTCTGGATGCGGCACGTAAACGACATCGGCCCCCAGCGCCCGGCCACGCAAGTCAGACCGCAATGTCGGCCCATTTCTGTCGAGAACCACAACCTGAACGAGATCCGGTTTCTGTTCCTGATAGACAGCCTTGGCAACCCGGAGCGCAGTCCTGACACGCGTCAGCCCATCGGTCGGCTCCGTGCGGATATATTTGCGAACCCAGAAACGGTTATCCTTGCGGATCGTGACGAGATTGACGTCAGTGCACTGAAGCCCGTTAGGAGATGCGGAGGCAAGGCCGAGCAGCCTGTCCTTGCCGACATAAAGCGCCAATACGCCGGAGCAGCCTATGAGAAAGGCCACTCCGCCGATCATGACGACAAACTTCCGGGGTATCCGGAAAATGTGCAGTAAGGCGCTCACGCCAACTGCTCCAGCATAGACCACTCCAAGCCGACAAAAATGATCAACCCTCACGTTAGGGAATTGGCGTTTCGGAATACTTAAAACTGAGGTGAAACTTGTGCTGTCCTCGACATCGTTACCAAAAAAGGTCCAAACTTTCACACCTATGACGGGCGCTTGCCTTCCGTGCCGCGAACATGCTCTAACCTTGGCATGGCCTTCACCTTGAGACAGCTGCAATACTTCGTCGCCGTTGCGGAACAGGGCTCCGTGACGCGTGCCGCGCAGAACCTGTCCATCTCGCAATCCTCAGTCACCGAAGCTCTCAAGGAACTGGAAAGCGATCTCGGCGTGGAGCTGTTCGAGCGCCATCCGCGTGGCCTGTCGATCACCCACAACGGCCACCAGTTCCTGCGCCACGCAACGAAGATCCTGGCGACGGTCTCCGACGCGCGTACCAGCTTTTCCGGCAAGCAGAACGAGGCCGGAGGCACGCTGAATATCGGCGTGACATCGCTTGTCGCCGGCTATGTTCTGTCAGATCTTCTGGCGCGCTATCGCCGCGCCTGCCCCGGGGTCGAAGTCAGTGCCATCGAGGACAATGGCGGCTATTTGGAACATCTTCTGGTTGGCGGTGAACTCGATGTCGCCGTCATGGTGATCTCCAATCTTCGCGACCGCATGGCCCTGCAGGCCGAGATTCTGGAAACCTCGCCCTACCGCCTCTGGCTGCCGATGGGCCACCCTCTCGTCTCGGCCGATATCATCAGTGTTGCGGACATCACCCGCGAGCCACTGATCATGCTGACCATCGACGAAATCGAAGAAAACACCGGCAAGCTTTTGACCGCGCTCGGCGCCCGCCCGCATGTCGCGTTCCGCACCCGCTCTGTCGAGGCCGTACGCAGCCTGGTTGCCACCGGCGCCGGTGTCGCACTGCTGCCGGATCTCGTCTATCGTCCATGGTCGCTGGAAGGCGATCGCATCGAAAGCCGCGACGTCTCCGGTTCGCTGCCTGTAGTGCAGGTCGGCATGGTCTGGCGCAAGGGCTCCAGCCTGCCGCAAGCGGCCCGCGATTTCGTCGGTGTCGCAGAAAGCATGCGCTCGGGCCGGCAGCGGTAGCACGCAGTATTCTTCCAACCCGACTGAGGGGAATACAATCGAAGATTGCCGCAAATGGAGGGTCAGGTATGAAGACCGCAATCATATTCGACTGTGAGTTTCTTTGCCTCGAAGGGTCACAACGCCGGTCCTGGTGTGCGGCGCATGATCCCGATCCGGTCGTCGCGCAAGTCGGAGCCGTCAAGCTCAGCCTCGAAGACGATTTCGCGATCCTGGACAGCTACAAGGCCTATGTTCGCCCGGTCGATCGGTTTGGCAGACAATATGCGCTTGATCCGTTCTTCACCGCACTGACGGGTGTGACCGAAGAGAACATCGAGACGGAAGGAATGGCCCTGCAGGACGCCATTGCCGGCCTGGATCGTTTCTCGGATGGTGCCCGTCTCTGGTCCTGGGGCAAGGACGAGCTGAACATGATGGCTATCAGCTGCTATGTCGCCGGTATCCAGCCCCTGATCCCCGCGCATCGTTTCGACAATGCCGTCAAGCTGCTGCTTGCGGCGGGAATGCCGGTCGAAGATCTGGCGAAGACGCCAAGCAACGAGCTTTCCCACTACTATGGCGTGCAGCATCCGCCGCTTAAGGGCCATGACGCGCTCGATGATGCCCTTTCCATTTCCTACACGCTGCAGCACCTCATGCGGGCCGAAAAGCTGCGGCCGGAGGTTTTCGATCTCTCAGCCACGCACAGTTAGGAATCGGAAATTCCGATATCACCTTTCTGATAAATGAATTTGCGAATGCGGCGAAATCGCGTCACCTTTTCTTCCGGGAACAGGAAGCCAGCCACTGGCTCCACGCCATCAAGGCTCAAAAACCGGGAGAGTCCGATGAAGCATCTGCTGAAATCATGCACGGCCGCACTCGCATCCTTAAGTTTCGCCACACAGGTCATTGCCGCCGAGCCGTTGAAGACGCTCGGTAAGGGTGAAGGTGCGGTCAGCATCGTCGCCTGGGCTGGCTATATCGAGCGCGGTGAAAGCGACAAGAATTACGATTGGGTCACCGGCTTCGAAAAGGAAACCGGCTGCAAGGTCAGCGTCAAGACCGCGGCGACATCGGACGAAATGGTGGCGCTGATGAACGAAGGCGGCTTCGATCTCGTGACCGCATCCGGCGACGCGTCGCTGCGCCTCGTTGCCGGCAAGCGCGTCCAGCCGATCAACACCGATCTGATCCCGAGCTGGAAGAACCTCGACGACCGCCTGAAGAATGCCCCTTGGCACACGGTCAACGGCGTCCACTACGGCGTGCCCTATCTCTGGGGCCCGAATGTGCTGATGTACAATACCGACGCCTTCAAGGGCCAGGCGCCGAAGAGCTGGAACGTCGTCTTCGAAGAAACGACGCTGCCTGATGGTAAGTCGAATAAGGGTCGCGTGCAGGCCTATGACGGGCCGATCTATATTGCCGATGCCGCCCTTTATCTCATGGCCCACAAGCCTGAACTCGGCATCAAGGACCCCTACGAGCTCAACGAAGATCAGTACAAGGCCGCCCTCGAGCTACTGCGCGGCCAGCGCAAGCTCGTCAGCCGTTACTGGCATGACGCTATGATCCAGACCGATGACTTCAAGAACGAAGGTGTCGTCGCCTCCGGCTCCTGGCCGTTCCAGGTGAACCTGCTGCAGGCCGACAAGCAGAAGATCGCCTCCACATTCCCGGATGAGGGAACGACGGGCTGGGCCGATACCACTATGCTGCATGCCGACAGCGAGCATCCGAACTGCGCCTATATGTGGATGGAACATTCGCTGCAGGCCAAGGTTCAGGGCGATGCCGCCGCATGGTTCGGCGCCGTGCCCTCAGTTCCGGCAGCTTGCAAGGGCAACGAACTCCTGACCGACAGCGGCTGCGCCACCAACGGCTATGATCACTTCGACAAGATCAAGTTCTGGAAGACACCTGTCGCGAAATGCAGCACGCAGGGCGAATGCGTGCCCTATCACCGCTGGGTCTCCGACTATATCGGCGTGATCGGCGGGCGGTGATCTTCACGCGAAACATACCTTCTCCTCTCGGGGAGAAGGTGGCCCGAAGGGTCGGGTGAGGGGGTGGCCCGGCATACGAAGGATTGCCTTTCGCTTGCCGCTCAATGCCCTCGTCGCTGCGCTCCTCGCCCCCTCATCCGCCCTGACGGGCACCTTCTCCCCGTTGGGGAGAAGGAAAAAACAACCCTTCCCTGGAGAAGCCAATGAACGCCGTTCGTTTCCAGCAGGTGTCGCGCCATTTCGGCCAGGTCCGCGCTGTGGACCGCGTCGATCTGGAGATTGCGCCCGGCGAATTCTTCGCCATGCTCGGCCCTTCCGGCTCCGGCAAGACCACCTGCCTCAGATTGATTGCCGGCTTCGAACAGCCGACGGGCGGCCATATCGAAATCTTCGGCGAAACTGCTGAAGGCGTTCCACCCTATAGGCGCAACGTCAATACGGTCTTCCAGGACTATGCCCTCTTTCCGCATCTCAACATCCTCGACAATGTCGCCTATGGGCTGATGGTCAAGGGTGTCGGCAAAGCCGAGCGGCTGCGGGCTGCCGAACAGGCGCTGGAACTGGTAAAGTTGCCGGGCTATGGCGCCCGCCGTCCGGGCCAACTCTCCGGCGGCCAGCGGCAGCGTGTGGCGCTCGCCCGCGCTCTCGTCAACAAACCGAAGGTACTGCTGCTCGACGAACCGCTTGGCGCGCTCGATCTGAAGCTGCGCGAGCAGATGCAGGAGGAGTTGAAGAGCCTGCAACGGGCGCTCGGCATCACCTTCGTCTTCGTCACCCACGATCAGGGCGAGGCCCTGTCCATGGCCGATCGCGTCGCCGTCTTCAACGACGGCCGCATCGTCCAGCAAGGCACGCCACACGATATCTACCAACGGCCGAAGACCCGTTTCGTTGCCGATTTCGTCGGCTCCTCCAACGTCATCGCTCCCGAAACCATGTCGTCGCTCGGCGGCGAACGGCGCTGGGCGAGCCTGCGCCCCGAGGCCATCCGGTTGACTGAGGAGAGCGGCGTGGCGGCGACCGTGAAGGCGACGAGCTTTCTCGGTGCCGCTACCCGCCTCTCGGTCGAGACGAATGGCGCCCGCCTGCATGTGACCGTACCCGCCGGCCAGCCGGCTCCGGATACAGGGGCCTCCGTCCGCCTCGCCTGGCTGCCGGCGGATGTGCATTATATGGACGACGCCGCATGAACGCCGCAGCCTTCCCCGCCTCGTCGAGCCAGGCACCGGCCTCGATCCTGCCGCGCCGCGGCGGCGTCTTTGGCCGTCTATCGGATATCTTCTGGCGACGGCCGAAGCTGCTGCTTTTCCTGATGCTGACGCCGCCGCTGCTCTGGCTTGGCATCATCTATATCGGCTCGCTGATCGCGCTGCTGCTGCAGAGCTTCTTCTCGATCGACGACTTCTCGGGAATGGTGAATTACGAATTTACCCTCTCGACCTATGCGCAGCTGCTGAATACAGCCAACTTCGACATTATCGTCCGCACGGTCGTCATGGCCGCCCTCGTCACCGTCGCCTCGGCCTTCGTCGCCTTCCCCATCGCCTATTATGCGGCGCGCTATGCGCAGGGAAAATGGAAGGCGCTGTTCTATCTCGGCGTCATGCTGCCGCTCTGGTCGAGCTATCTGGTGAAAGTCTATGCCTGGAAGCTGATCCTTGCCAAGGAAGGCATTCTCACCTGGATCTTCGATAGGCTGCATCTCGGCTGGCTGCTCGACGGCGTGCTTGCCTTGCCCGTCATCGGCGGCAACTCGCTCTCGGTCAGCTATATCGGCACCTTCCTCGTCTTCGTCTATATCTGGCTGCCCTACATGATCCTGCCGACGCAGGCAGCACTTGAGCGCGTGCCGGCAAACCTGCTGGAAGCCTCATCCGATCTGGGCGCGACGCCGAACCAGACCTTCCGTACAGTACTGTTGCCGCTCGCCCTGCCAGGGGTCGTCGCCGGCTCCATCTTCACCTTCTCGCTGACTCTGGGCGATTACATCATTCCGCAGATCATCGGCTCCTCTCGCCTCTTCATCGGTCAGGCCGTCTATACGCAGCAGGGAACCGCCGGCAACGTGCCGCTGGCCGCCGCCTTCTCGGTGGTGCCGATCGTCATCATGGCCATCTATCTCTGGATCGCCAAGAAACAGGGAGCTTTCGATGCGCTCTGATCGTGGCCAACGCGCCTCCTTCCCCCTGAAGATCGCAGCAGCAGGCGGCCTGCTCTTCCTGCATCTGCCGATCCTGCTGATTTTCGTCTATGCCTTCACGACGGAGGAAAAGAGCTATCAGTGGCCGCCGCCGGGACTGACCCTGCAATGGTTCGGTATCGCCTGGAACAGGCCGGATGTCTGGTCGGCGCTGGCACTCTCGGTGCAAGTCGCGACCATCGCAACCGCGATCGCATTGATCCTCGGCACGCTCTGTGCCGCAGCCGTCAGCCAGACGAAGTTCTTCGGCCGCGAGGCGATCTCGCTCTTGGTCATCCTGCCGATCGCGCTGCCCGGCATCATCACCGGCATTGCGCTGCGCTCCGCCTTCAGCCTGTTCGATATCCCCTTCTCGGTCTGGACGATCGTTCTCGGCCATGCCACCTTCTGCGTTGTCGTTGTTTATAACAACGCCGTCGCTCGCTTCCGCCGCACCTCCGGCTCGCTGATCGAGGCCTCAATGGATCTTGGCGCCGATGGCTTCCAGACCTTCCGCCATGTCGTCCTGCCGAATATTGGCACGGCGCTGCTGGCCGGCGGCATGCTCGCCTTCGCGCTGTCCTTCGATGAAGTCATTGTCACCACCTTCACCGGCGGCCAGCAGATGACCCTGCCGATCTGGATGCTGGAGGAACTCATCCGCCCGCGCCAGCGACCGGTGACCAACGTCGTCGCCATGGTCGTCGTGCTTGTCACCTTCCTGCCGATCCTGGCAGCCTACTATCTTACCCGCGACGGCGACCAGATCGCCGGCGGCGGCAAATGAAAGGGAGAGAATAATGGATACCCAAATGCTGATCGGCTCCCGCTTCGAAACCGGCACGGAGACGGAAGAACGCGTCCTCAACCCGAAGACAGGCGAGACCGTGCTAAATCTCCCGGAAGCCTCACTCGGCCAAATCGATGCCGCCGTCGACGCAGCCGAAAAGGCCTTCACGAGTTGGTCGCAGACGACCCCAAGCCAGCGTTCGGCCTATCTCCTCAAGATCGCCGACGCCATCGAGCGCGATGCCGAAGGCTTTGCTGCGCTGGAAGCGTTGAACTGCGGCAAGCCGATCAATGCGGTGCTCAATGACGAAATCCCGGCGATCGTCGACTGCTATCGCTTCTTTGCCGGCGCGGTGCGTAACCTGCACGGCCCGGTCGCCGGCGAATACCTGCCCGGCCACACCTCGATGATCCGCCGCGATCCGATCGGCATCGTTGGCTCCATCGCGCCCTGGAACTATCCGCTGATGATGATGGCATGGAAGCTGGCTCCCGCCATTGCCGGCGGCAACACCGTCGTCTTCAAACCCTCCGAACAGACGCCGCTGACGGCGCTAAGGATGGCGAAGCTGCTGGCGGATGTGCTGCCGGAAGGAGTCGTCAACGTGATCCTCGGCCGCGGCGAGAGCGTCGGCAATGCGCTGATCAACCATCCGAAGATCAGCATGGTCTCCATCACTGGCGATGTTGCCACCGGCAAGAAGGTCTTGCAGGCCGCGGCCAAGACGGTCAAGCGCACCCATCTCGAACTTGGCGGCAAGGCCCCCGTTATCGTCTTCGACGATGCCGATATCGACGCCGTGGTCGCCGGCATCCGCACCTTCGGCTATTACAATGCCGGCCAGGATTGCACGGCCGCCTGCCGCATCTATGCCGACGCCAAGGTCTACGACAATTTCGTCGCCGACCTCACCTCGGCCGTGTCAAGCATCAAGTTCAACCTCGCTGACGACACGGAGAACGAAATCGGCCCGCTGATCTCCAAGCGCCAGCGCGACCGCGTCGAAAGCTTCGTCACCCGCGCCGCCGAACACAAGCACATGGAAATCACCACAGGCGGCAAGATTTCCGGCGAGCACGGCTTCTTCTACGCCCCGACCGTCGTTGCCGGCGCCACGCAGGATGACGAGATCGTCCGCCGCGAAGTCTTCGGCCCTGTGGTCTCCGTAACCCGCTTTACCAATGCCGACGACGCCGTCACCTGGGCCAACGACAGCGACTACGGCCTGGCTTCCTCGGTCTGGACGAAGGACATTAGCCGCGGCATGCAGACCGCTGCCCGCCTGCAATATGGCTGCACCTGGATCAACACCCACTTCATGCTGGTCAACGAAATGCCGCATGGCGGCCTGAAGCAATCCGGCTACGGCAAGGATATGTCAGTCTACGCTATCGAAGACTACACGGCCGTGCGGCATGTGATGATCAATCATGGGTGAGAAGGGGTTCGCGACGTGAACGGCATTCTCCATTTTGCCGCATGGCTGTACCCCCCTCTGTCACTTCGTGACATCTCCTCCACATGGGGGAGATTGTTGGGGCACATCGCCAGCTCCTCAAAATGAGGCACCATCGTTCAGCGGATACGAGGTCTATTATTTTACGGTGACGGTGCCGTAGGTTACCAATCTCCCCCCTTGTGGGCAGGGTATCGCATATGAGCGGAGATCGCCGCCGTCCCCTTCTCCCCAGCGGGGAGAAGGTGCCGACAGGCGGATGAGGGGGTGCCCGCCAAGACCACAAAAATCCATGAATTCAAATCGATAACCCCCTCATCCGACCCTTCGGGCCACCTTCTCCCCAAGGGGAGAAGGAGCTTATGGTGCTCGTCCGCCTCCATATGCGATAGCCCTGCCCTTGTGGGGGAGATGTCACGAAAGTGACAGAGAGGGTATGCACCCTCAGCAGACTCGACAGCATCCGTCGAAGGCAACAATGCTCATTACCCCAAAACGCCTTTGGAACAATTCACCCTCCTCCCGCGTCTTTAAGAAGTACAACGCAGAGGAGATTGCTAAATGCTGAAATGGGCTCTCATTTTCTTTGTGATTTCTTTGATCAGCGGCTTTTTCGGCTTTTCTGGCGTGTCCGCGGCAACCGCAACCATTGCGCGCGTTCTCTTCGCCATCTTCCTGATCATCTTCCTGATATTCCTGATCCTGGCCGTCATGGCCGGCAATGCAGTCGTCTAGCAACATAAGCCGCAACCACCGAAGGGGCGGGCCTAGATCAGGCTCGCCCCGACATTTATGGCGAGCGCCAGGATCGTCGTATTGAACAGAAACGACAGGATCGCGTGCAGAAGCGCGAGCTTACGCATCGAAACGGTGGAAATACCGATATCGGCGGTCTGAGCCGCAACCCCGATCGTGAAGGAGAAATAGAGGAAGTCCCAATAGATCGGCTCCTCCAAAGGCTCGGCGAATTTCAGCCCCTGCCCCTTGCCCGGACTGCTGTAGAACCGATGCGCATAGTGGATGGTGAACAGCGTATGCAGGAAGGTCCAGGATATCAGGATCGTCACGATCGCCATCATCACGCGGTAGAAGGCGATTTCGGGTGAGGCGTCCTTGACGCCAAGCAGATCCAGCGCAATGCCGCCGATGCTGGCGAGCGCTGCCGCAATCGACAGGAACAGCAGGAATCCATCCGAGAAATCGAGATCGGCCGAGCGCTTGCGTATGCGCTGCGGGTCGGCCGTCAGCATCCTGTACAGGCTGTAAACGATATAGACGATTGCGGTCGTATCCCAAGCGATCAGCAGATTGCTGGCATTGAACTCGCGGGATGTCAGAAGCAGAAAGACGGCGATGCCGGCAAGAACCGCAATCAGGATGACATGATGCTTGCGCCACAGCACACGCCATCTGGAATGATGCAAATGTCCCTGCGCATCCATACCGCTCTCCCGATCGCAAATCGTCTTTCAAAACAACGATTCGCCGGCGAGAGTGGCAAATAAAAGGAAGCCTCGCAATACGGGGCCTCCGACCTTCAAAATGCAGCCTCAGCCCGTCCAGCCACCGTCGATGACGTGGATCTGGCCTGTCGTGAAGCCCGCCTCGTCGCCGGCGAGATAGGTCACCAGCGCGGCGATCTCTTCGGCAGTCGCGATCCGGCCCATCGGCTGGCGGGCGATAAAGTCCTTCATTGCCTTCTCGTAGTCACCGGTTGCCTTCAGCCGCTCATGCAGCGAGGGGCTATCGACCGTGCCAGGGCAAATCGCATTGGCGCGGATGCCCTTGGAGACGAAATCGGCGGCGATCGATTTGGTCAGGCCGATCACGGCAGCCTTGGAGGCGCAATAGGCGAAACGGTTCGGCACGCCCTTCACACTGGAAGCAACGGAGGACATGTTGACGATCGAACCCTTGCCCTTTTCCAGCATGCCCGGCAGGAAGGCCCGGCACGTCGTGTACATCGCCTTGGCATTGAGGTTAAAGGAGAAATCCCAATCCTTCTCCTCGCAGTCCAGGATCGTGCCGGCATGGACGAAACCGGCGCAATTGAAGAGCACGTCGATCGGGCCAAGCTCTTCCGCGTAGGCCTTGACGGCGGCGCTATCGAGCACGTTCAACACATGTTTGGTCGCGCCATCAAGCGTCGAGAGCGTCTGCTCGTTGATATCAGTGGCGTAGACATGTGCGCCAAGCGAGATGAAGCGCTCTGCCGACGCCCGGCCGATGCCCTGCCCCGCCGCCGTGATGACGACCTTCTTGCCTTCCAACCCGTGACCCATAATCCTGATCCTTTCTTCGGGAACCATGACCCCATCCATGCCGCCGGCTGCATCGCCGAAACCTCGGATAAGATCATGCTATAACAATCAGTTGGCGCAACCTCACTACGCTTCGAAAGACTGCGCGAAGCGATGATTCAGCTTGTCGATGAGGACTGTATGCCGCTCGCCGCTTCGCAGTCCATTGCTAATCATCTCGGATGCATCGCTTTGAAATGCCATGTAGCCATCATGCCGCGGCCGCACATAGGCGCCTTCCAGCGTCGCACGCGTGTTGCGGTAAAAATCGAGCGCCGGCGCATTGACCGCATCGCTGACCCAGCCGTCGGCATGGCCGGGTTGACCATTGCCACTCGCATAAACACCCGCCTGCACCGGCCCACTCGCAATCCAGCGCGCAAAAGCCTTCGCCTCTTCAGGCGCTTGCGTACGTGCCGACACCGCAATGCCGGTGCCGCCAAGTGCCGAGCCATTCGGCGCGCGTCCATCGATCACGGGCATATCTGCAAAAGCGATCCGCGCCGGCCTGAAACCGGCAAAGGAATAGTTCGCGTAGCCATAGATGAACGGCGACGCCACATAGGGGCCGTCAGGCTGGCCCATCAGATCGAGCACGGCGATCGGATCCATTTCGTAGCAGCTGGAATCCATGCCCGAAACGAGCTGCGCGATCCAGTCGAGCACCGCTTCGCCATCGGCCTTGGCAATGAAATCCGGCCCTTCGATGTTGCAGGGCGTGCCGAGGTGGGCAGCCAGCGTGATGAAAGTCATCAGCGAATGCGGCGGCCGCATCGGCAGGATTGCTTTGCCTTCCTTGGTGAGCGTCACGAATTCGGCGAGATTCTTGACCGGCGCGCTCAGCCGGTCGGGCCGATAGGCCTGCACCTGTGTTGCCGCATCGAGCGGAAAGGCCCATTGCCGGCCCTGCCAGTTGTAGCTCGGATAGGAGCGCCCAACGGTGCCGGCGGCGATCGCGGCAATTTCCTCCGCACAGCCTGCATCATCGAGCGGCAGCAGGCAGTTCTCGCGCGTGATCTGCCCGACATGCGGATGATCGATGACGATGAGATCGTATTGCGCGGCAAGCTCCTCCACCGGAAAAGTCTCGAAACCCTGCAGCGAGCGCTTTTCCCAGCTGATCTCGACACCGGTCTTTTCCCGCCACACCTTCGAGCAGGCGATCATCGGATCGTAGCCGCGCGGATGCGACCAGGTCATTCCCTTAAGTTCTACCATCATGCCTTCCCCGCGCTCGGCTTGCACTCGACGACCAGGATATGATCGGCGGCAAGCACGACTTCGTCGCGCTGGTTGAGCACTTCGCAACGCTCGACCACACGACCGGAAGCCGGCCGTTTCGGATCATCCTCCTTCGCCGAAATGGTGACGCGGGTGCGGATCGTATCGCCAATATGCACCGGGCGGACGAAGCGGAGCCGATCGTAACCATAGGAAAAGGCGACGGGATTGATGAGCGAGGCCGTTAGTCCGACGCCGATCGCAAAGATCATCGTGCCATGCGCGATGCGCTGGCCGCCGGGCAAGGTCTTGGCGAATTCCGCATCCATGTGATGTGGGAAGAAATCGCCGGTATGGCCAGCATGGACAACAAAATCCGTCTCGGTGATCGTCCGTCCCGTGGTCACCCTGACGTGGCCGACTTCATAATCTTCGAAATAGAGGGTTTGTTCTGCCATTGCTCAAGCCTTTGGAAGTTCGGCAATCGGCGTCGCCGGCGCGGCGCTCGATTGATAAGCGGCCTCGACGAGAGCCATGGTCTGCCAGGCATCCTCGACGGAACCGATCAGCTCCTGATCCTCGCCGGATGCAAAACGCTGCAGGTTGGCCATGCGATTGACAAAGGCATCCGGGAACCAGGCGCCCTCCAGCTTGACCTCGACCCAATCGCTGCCGCCCTCAGGTCGGATCCAAAGTTCGTCCGGCTCCCCGCTGGGATAGTCGAGATTGACACCGAGCTTGACATAGGCCGCCCCCTTGGTGCCGGCGATGCGAAACTCACAAGCCTGGAACTTGCGGCCGAAATCATGGTCGTGATTGACCGAGAGCACGCAGCGAACCTTGTCGCCATAATCGAGAATCGCAGCCGTCCGCGTCTGGGCGACATCATGGTTGGGATGGCCGATGGTCTTGGCGTGGATCCCTTGAGGATTACCGAGCAGCCCGCGAATGAAATCGAAATAGTGGATCGAATGCATGGCTATCTCGATGCGTGGCAAGCCTTTCAGGAACGGCCAGAAGCCCCAGGGTGTCGCAAGCGCCAGCCACGCATCGAAATCGACGACCTCGCCGAGATACCCTTTGTTCACGGCATCGTAGAGCGCCAGCATCATCGGCGCGAAGCGAAGTTGGAAGTTGACGGCCGCCTTGATATCCCTCTCGCGGCAGACCCGCAGAATTTCGGAGGCGCCAGCAAGATCGCTGCCCATCGGTTTCTGGATCAGCGCGAAGGAACCGCACGGCAACTTCGAAAGGATCGTCGCATGCGCTGCCGGCGGCGTCGCCAGATCGAAGATCGCGCCATCGACGGCAAGGGCTTCTGCCTCGGAGGCGAAAACTCGAATGCCCCATCGAGCAGCCAGTGCCACCGCCTTCTCGGTGTTTGGATCGTAGAGGCCCGCGACCGGAAAGCCGCCTTGTTTATAGGCAGGCAGATGCGCGTCACCGACGATGCTGCCGGCACCGAAAATCACGATCGGACGCGGATGCGACGGCATCGGCCACCATTGGCGCAGGGATTTGGGATCGAAGTTCATCTCATCCTCCCTGAAACCAAGGTCGGTTGACCTTTTGCCCGGAAAAAGGAGCCAGGAACATTGGCTTCGGAAGTTGTGGAAGCTACACACCCCCCTCTGTCACTTCGTGACATCTCCCCCACAAGGGGGGAGATCGCTTGAAGCGTTTCGCAGCACCTCGGGAAACGAATAGCTGTCGTGTCAGCAGATTCAATGTCTGTTGCTTGCCAGAGATAGCCGCGATTTACCAATCTCCCCCCTTGTGGGGCAGGGCTATCGCATATGGAGGCGGATGAGCACCATAAACTCCTTCTCCCCTTGGGGAGAAGGTGGCCCGAAGGGTCGGATGAGGGGGTTATCGATTTGAATTCATGGATTTTGGTGGTCTTGGCGGGCACCCCCTCATCCGCCTGGCGGCACCTTCTCCCCGCTGGGGAGAAGGAGGACGGCGGCGATCTCCGCTCATATGCGATACCCCTGCCTTGTGGGGGAGATGTCAGCGAAGCTGACAGAGGGGGGTATGCACTCCACAATCTCCCCGCTGGCGGAATAAGGGGCCCTGATTGGACGTCAGTCATGATGAAACACCTCCTCCATCATGGCCCACCACTCGCCCTCTTTGCGGGTCTCGAAGGGCTTCTGGCAGGGTATGCAGAAGGACCACCACTCTTGGTTCTTCGGGCGGGCAGCCATCTTCGCCATATCGGCCTCGAAATCCGTGCCGACATATTCCCAATAGCCGAAGAGCAGGTTTTCCGGCTCTTTCAGGAAGATCGAATAGTTGGTGATGTTGCATTCGGAGATCAGCGCCAGGATCTCGGGCCAGACGGCCGCGTGAAGCGCCTTGTATTCCGCCACTTTGGCCGGCTCCAGGCCGATCACCATTCCCATCCGCTGCATGGTTAGCTCCTCCTCAGCCGTGAATTTCCCGGGTGAATTCGCCGATCGAGCGCGCCTTCACGGCATCCCAGTCCCAGGCAATGCCGATGCCGGGCTCTGATGGGGCCACCGCCTTGCCATCGACGATGTCCATACCCTTGGTGGTGAGATCGTCGAGCTGCGGGATGTATTCGACATATTTGCCATTCGGCACGGCGCAGGTGAGGCTGACATGCAGCTCCATCAGGAAATGCGGGCAGACGGGAATGTCGAAAGCTTCGGCGGCATGCGCCACCTTCAGCCAGGGCGTGATGCCGCCGATGCGGGCGACATCCACCTGCACGATCGAGCAGGCGCCCTTCTGCATATATTCGCGAAAATGCCGGATCGAATACATGGATTCGCCGACCGCGATCGGCGTCGGCGTCGATCGCGTCAACCGGATATGGCCATCGAGATCGTCGGCCGGCAGCGGCTCCTCGATCCAGGCAAGGTCCAGCTCCTTGAGGCGTGCTGCCCGGCGGATCGCCTCATCGACGGTGAAGCCCTGATTGCAGTCGGTCATGATTTCGAAGCCGGAGCCGAGTGCCAGACGCATCGCGGCCAGCCGGTCGTAATCCTCGGAGCCATGCGGCTTGCCGATCTTCACCTTCGAGCCGGAAAAGCCCTTGGCCTTCGCCTGCAGGGCGTCTTCGACCAAAGCTTCCTTCTCGATATGCAGCCAGCCACCTTCCGTCGTGTAGAGCGGGCACCGATCCTTGGCGCCACCGGCAAGCTTCCAGAGTGGCAGCTTCTGCTTCTTGGCTCGCAGATCCCAAAGCGCCGTGTCGATGGCCGCAAGCGCCAGCGCCGTGATGGGACCGATCGTCGTAGCATGCGTGGCGAATTCCAGTCTGTGCCAGATCGCCTCGATGCAATCGGCATCCTCACCGATCAAGAGCGGCACCAGATGGTCGGACAGCAGCCGCATGACGGACGAGCCGCCGGTGCCGATCGTATAGCTGTAACCGGTGCCGGCTGCCCCATCGCTGTCGGTGATGGTAACGATCGGCGTTTCCTGGCTGACGAAGCTCTGGATCGCATCCGTCCGCTTCACCCTCGGCGGCAGATCGACCATGCGCAGTTCAATTTTCTCGATACGTGCCATGGGAGCTATTCCTCAGTTTGCCAGGCTCTTGCCGGTTTCGGCGGAGAAGAGATGCGCTTGGCTGAGATCGAAGCTCATCTTCAGCCGCTCGCCACTCTTCAGCGCGCGCGGATTGAGCATGCGCGTCACCCATTCGCGCCCGGCGAATTCGACAAAGACGAGTGTTTCATTGCCGAGCGGTTCGGTGATGGCGACCGGCAGGGTCAGCTCGTAGACGGCAGATTCCGCGCCCGAATGCAGGCCGTGGCCAGTCGGGAAGATATCGTCAGGCCTAAGACCGAAGGCGACCTTTTCTCCTTCCCTGACCTTGCCGGCAAACTGGTTCGGCAGCGGCAGACGATCACCGTTCTTGAAGATGAGTTCGCCTGCCTTCAGTGTCGCCTCTTCGATATTCATCGGTGGTGAGCCGATGAAGCCGGCAACGAAGCGGGTGGCGGGCCGCTTGAACACCTCGTCCGGCGTGCCGACTTGTTCGATGTAGCCGTCGCGCATGATGACGATGCGGTCCGCCAGCGTCATGGCCTCGACCTGATCGTGCGTCACGTAGACCACCGTCGACTGCACCTTGGCATGCAGTTTCTTGATCTCGGTGCGCATCTGCGTGCGCAGCTTGGCATCAAGGTTCGATAGCGGCTCGTCGAAGAGGAAGACCTCCGGCTGGCGCACGATGGCGCGGCCCATGGCGACGCGCTGACGCTGGCCACCGGAAAGCTGCGCCGGGCGGCGATCCATCAGCGCTTCAAGGCTCAAAATAGCAGCGGCCTCGTTGACGCGCCGGTCGATCTCGGCCTGCGGCTGCTTAGCGATCTTCAGCGAGAAACCCATGTTCTCGCGCACGGTCATATGCGGATAGAGCGCATAGGACTGGAACACCATGGAGATGTTGCGATCGCGCGGCGGCAGGTGGTTGACGACCGTATCGCCGATCTCGATCGTGCCGTCGGACACATCCTCCAAGCCGGCGATCATGCGCAGCGTCGTCGACTTGCCACAGCCGGACGGGCCGACAAGCGCGATGAACTCCTTGTCCGCGATGTCGAGATCGATCCCGTGGACGATTTCCAGCGCGCCGTAGCGCTTGACGAGTTTTTTGAGGGAAACCTGAGCCATGGAGATCAACCTTTGACCGCACCAAATGTCAGACCCGACACCAGATGCTTCTGAATGATGAAAGTGAGAGCGAGAGCCGGAATGATCATCACGACCGCCAATGCGCACATGCCACGCCAGTCGATGGTGAACTCGGCCGTGTAGTCAAGGAGACCGACCGGCAGCGTCTTGGAATCGACGGAACGCGTCAGCTGCGAGGCGAGAGCATATTCATTCCAGCAGGTGAGGAAGGCGAAGATGCCGGCCGATGCGATGCCGGGGCCGGCGAGTGGAAATTCCACCTGCCAGAACGCCTGCCAGCGCGTGCAGCCGTCGATCTGCGCGGCCTCGGCGAGATCCTTCGGCACCTGCCGGAAAAAGCCGTCGATCAGCCAGATCGTGAACGGCACATTCAGCGCGACATAGGTGAGGATCAGGCCGAAATGCGTATCGATGATGCCGAGCCGCGCATAGACCATGAAGAGCGGCAGCGATAGCGCCACACCGGGCACGGAACGCGTCAGCATCAGCCCGAGGAACACGGCCGACTTGCCTGCGAAACGAAAGCGAGCGAAGGCATAGCCGCCGGACATGCCGATGACGAGCGCAATGGCGGTCGAGGTGACGGAGATGATGAGCGAATTGCGGAAATAAACCCAGACGGGAATGCCGCCCTGCCCGACGCCGCTGAACATGGCGCGATAGGCTTCCAGCGACAGCTCCTGCGGTATCCAGACCGGCGGCTTCGCCATGATTTCCACGGTCGGCCGTAGCGAGCTGATGACGATCCAGAAACCGGGCAGGCAGATGATAAGCATCGCGAGGAAGAGGCCGATGAGATAGGCGATCTTCCAGAGGCGGCGCTGCAGGCGTTGTTGAGCGTTGCGATCCATGATTACCACTCCGCTCCGATCTGGGTGCGGGCAAGCGCCAGCTTGCGGAAGAAATAGACGGTGAAGACGATAGAAAGAATGATCGAGACATAGGCCATGGCATTGGCAAGCCCCATCTGCGCATCGGCATAGGCAGTGCGCCCGACCAGCGTCCAGATCAGCTCGGTGCGCCGCGCCGGCCCGCCATCGGTCATGATCTTGACGATGTCGTAGGCGCGGGCGACGTCGAGCGAACGGATCGTCATGGCGATGAAGGCGAACGGCATCAGGAATGGCCAGGTGACGTAGCGGAAGGTCTGCCAGCTGGTACAGCCATCTACCTTGGCGGCCTCGACCGGCTCTTGTGGCATGGCGAGCAGGCCTGCGAGGATAAGGATCGCGAAGACCGACGTCGACGACCAGACTTCGGCAATGACGATGGAAAACAGCGCCAGATTGCCATCGATCAGCCAGGGAATGGCCGTTTCCGTGATCCCTAGCGACTGCAGGGCATTGTTGATGATGCCGACATTGTCGTTGAACATGAATTTGAACTGGAAGCCGACGAGAACGGGCGAGAACATCATCGGAAACATCATCAGCGTGCGCAGCACGCGCTTGCCGTAGGTCGCCTTGTTGACCAGCAAAGCCAATCCGAGACCAAGCAGCATTTCCAGATTAAGGGCAATCGTCAAAAGCACGACGGTGCGCACGAAGGCGGCCAAGAACACCGGATCAGACAGGATGCGCATGTAGTTGCGCAGACCGATGAAGGTGAAAAGCGTCGCCGGCCGCGTCAGGCGAAAGGGCGTGAAGCTGGAATAGAAGGACAGAAGCAGCGGAAACAGAACCACAGCCACGAGGACGATGATCGCCGGAAGAAGAAGCAGGACCGGTGGAGATATTCTTTTGAGCATGGTTTGCACCTGTCGGCATTCCTCGGCAGCATGGCCCGGACTGCGTGGAATGGATTGCTTGGGACCGAGAAGCCGGCAGCAAACCGGCAGAGCAGACCGGCCCCTTGCGGTGCCGATCGAAAACCATTCTCGAACTCAGTTTTGCGGAAATCCCGCACGCCCGAGACGCGCGGGATTTCGAGTGCACCGCTTAGAGGGCGCCAGCGTCCTTCAGGACATCGGTTGCCTTTTGCGCAGCAGCATCAAGCGCCTCCTTCGAGCTCTTGTCGCCGAGGATCGCGGCCTGAAGCTCAGGATAGACGACGTTGGAAATCTCGATCCATTGCGGCGTGCGCGGAACCGGAAAGGCATACTTCATGGCTTCCTGAAAGGTGCTCAGCACTTCCTTCTTGTAAGGGTCGGATGCAGCCTGCTGGATATCCCAGTCCCATACGGCCTTGCGGGTCGGCAGCGTGCCGTTGGCGGCTTCTAGCTTCTGCGAGTCGTCGTTCGTCAGGAACCAGACGAGCGAAGCGGCTGCATCCTTGTGGGCACAGGCTTCGGTTACCGAGAAGCCATGATGACCGGACCAGCCGGTGTGCTTGCCAGAGGAACCGGCGGGCTGCACAACGACACCGACATTGCCGGCGATCTTCGAAGACTTCGGATCATTGAAATAGGTCGCCCAGCCCGGCCAGTCGAGATCGAGAGCGATCGAACCAGAGGCAAAGCCGGCACCGAGGTCGTCCCAGAGATAGTTGGTCGTGCCGGCCGGAACGGCCTTGGCCTTGTACATGTTGACGAACCAGTCGAGCGCGCGTACCCCGGCTTCGGAGTTGAAGGCAGGCTTGCCGTCCTTGTCGAGATATTCGCCGCCTTCGGCGACCAGCATTTCATAGAAGCGGCCATTGATCGCCTCTTCCTTGCCGGGGAATTGCGTGCCGAAGAAGTTCGGCGGGTTGGAGAAGAAGATCGCCTGATCGGAGACTTCCTTCCAAGTCTTCGGGGGCGCCAGATCGTAGCCATACTTCGCCTTGAACGCCGTCTTCTTGGCCTCGTCGTTATAGAGGCTCTTCTGATAGTAGAGCGCCGAAACGTCAAACTGCGCACGCGGCAGCATGATCAGGCGGCCGTCGATGGTCGAGGCCTGGATGGTCGAATCGACGAACTGGCTAATTTCTTCCTTCGGCAGCAGCTTGCCGAGGTCGGTGTAGAGGTCGGGATACTGCGGCGCGAAGGACGAGTGGTTCGAGCCGACGCACCAGGAGATGCTGCCCGAGGCCATGTCCGATTTGATTTCCTTGTCGAGTTCGAAGTGGTTCTTCTTCGAGAGAATGTTGACCTTGGCGCCCGTCTCCTTCTCCCACTCGGCGATGCGCGCGTAAAGCGGCTCGTATTGCTGACCGCCGATGAGTTTGGCGTCGATCGTCACGCCCGGAAATCTGCCTGGCAGATCGGCGGCGAAGACCGCCGTGCCGGCAAGCAATGCCATCGTGCCGGCAGCAAGACCGGCTTTCCAATTCCTCATCGAACTTCCTCCCTTAAAATCGGACCCCTTGCCCGATTGCCCTCTCGATCCAAATATGGATCAATGATTTATAAGTAAACATCTTATTCATTGGCCGTCAAGCCGCGATCGCACGCTTGTAAAATGCCTTCATTCATATATGAATGATGATTCATGTTTCTTCACATGGGGACTTGTTGATGAGCATAGAAGACGACAGTGATCGCTACCGCGCACCGGCGCTGGACAAGGGGCTCGACATTTTGGAGCTGCTGGCAACGATCGACGGCGGCTTGACGCAGGCCGAGATTGCCAAGGCGCTCAACAAGAGCCCCAACGAATTCTACCGCATGCTCGATCGTCTCGTACGGCGCGGCTATGTGCAGCGGCAGGATGGCGATCGTTTCTATCTGACGCTGAAGCTCTTCGGCCTTGCGCATTATCATGCGCCGGTG
The DNA here is from genome assembly GCF_057784455.1 of Martinezella sp. CNPSo 3890. Lineage (NCBI taxonomy): Bacteria > Pseudomonadati > Pseudomonadota > Alphaproteobacteria > Hyphomicrobiales > Rhizobiaceae > Martinezella > Martinezella sp. CNPSo 3890. The sequence continues at coordinate 44,364 of NZ_JBXSOR010000017.1, forward strand.
CGCCGCCTCGTCTCCTTCGCCACACCGCTGATGCGCGAATTCTCCAACCGTGCCGAGCAGGCCTGCCATCTGGCCATCTATGACCGCGGCTCCGTCGTCGTCATCGCCCAGCAGGATTCCCCGACCTATTGGGGCATCTCCATCCGCGTCGGCGCGCAGATCAATCTCTATAATACCGGCTCCGGCCATATTCTTCTGGCATTCCGGGATGCAAAGCAGCGCCGGATGATGATCAACGAGCAGAGACGCCAGGAACAGGATCCGGAGGAGCCGCCTGCCGATCTCGAGGAAAAGCTCGCAGCAATTCGTGAAAAGGGCTTCGAAACCATGAGCAGCCTGCAGACGAGCGGCGTACACAATATTTCCGCGCCCGTGCTGGCGATGGACGGCAACGCCCTTGCCGCCCTCACCTGCCCCTATATTGAGCCAGTGAACCCGAAGGCACCTACGCGCGAGCAGGTGGTCGAATATGTCCGGGAAGCCGCCAAGCAAATCTCCGAAACCGTGGCCGGCACGGTGGACAAGGCCGAGTTATAATTTTTATTTGAATAAACTATTCTTCTGTGAGTATATGTTGAGCAAGCAGGTATGGGAGGAACGCCATGCTTTTCGACAGCCATCTGCACATCGTCGACCGGAAACGTCTCGCCTATCCCTGGCTGGCTGGCGCCGGCGCGCTCAATCGCGACAGCCTCTATGAAGACTATGCGCGCGAGGCCAAGCGGCTTGGGATCACCGATACGCTTCACATGGAGGTCGACGTCGCCGAGTATGATATCGAGCGGGAAACAGATTACGTCAAAGGCCTGAGCCGTGAGCCCGGCAGCCTCCTCAGGGGTGCCATCGCCGCCTGCCGTCCTGAGAGCACGAACTTCCCCGCCTATCTCGAACGCGTACTTGCCGATCCCTTCGTCAAAGGTTTCCGCCGTGTACTGCATGTCGTGCCAGATGACGTCTCCGAGGGCGCCCTCTTCCGCGAGAACCTGAAGCGGCTCGGTGGCACGCGGCTCACCTTCGACCTCTGCGTCCTACCGCATCAGATGTCCAAGGCGCTCGCGCTCATCGACCTCAATCCCAATGTCCGCTTCGTCCTCGACCATTGCGGCGTACCGGCGGTGAAGGATGGCTTCAGCGAAAGCTGGGTGGCGGCGATCACGGAAGTGGCGAAGCGCCCGAATGTCACCGTTAAGATTTCCGGCGTCGTCGCCTATGCCGATCCGGACAGCTGGACGCCGGAAACGCTGCGTCCCTTCGTCGAACATTGCATCGCAAGCTTCGGCTGGGACCGCGTCATCTGGGGCAGCGACTGGCCAGTCTGTACGCTCGGCGGCAATCTTTCCACCTGGGTCGCCGCCACCCACGCGCTGATGCAAGGCGTAAGCACCGACGAACGCAGCCGGCTCTATCACCTCAATGCCAAGCGCCTCTGGTCTCTTTGAGATCAGAGGTTTTCCATCGAAAGACATGCCATGACCGCCACCGTCGGCATATCCAGCACCTGTCCGAAGACCATGCCGGCCGATCACGCCGAGATTCCTGTCTGGAATGCGGAAAACTGGTTCTACGAAGATTTCGAAATCAGCCACAGGATCCGCTCGCTGCGTCGCACGATCTCAGAAGGCGAATCCCAGCAGTTCAACGCGCTGGTGCTCGACATGCATCCTTACGTCAGCGACCAGATTTTTGCGGAAACCGAGGGCCTGTTCGGCAAGCGGCTCGTTGCCGGCGCCTTCGTCTTTTCCGCCGGGCTTGGGCTCGTCGCCACCAATTGCGTCAACGCCTTTTCCTATGGATACGACAAGTTGCGCTTCATCAAACCCACCTTCATCGGTGAGACGATTTACACCATCCGCACCAATCTCGATAAGCAGCCAAAATATGCCGAGCTCGGCCTGATCCGCTCCTCTTACGAAGTCTTCAAGGGCGAAGGCGAATTGGTGCTCTATTGCGAGCATATCCAGACCGTGCGCTACAGGAACGGCCGGCCCGCGGACGCGCCGCCGCTGAAAGTCCGACATGACCAAGGATAACGAAGAAGGCCTGCTCTCCGGCATCATCGTGCTGGATATGAGCCAGTTTCTTGCCGGCCCGATGGCGGCACTACGGCTCGGCGATCTCGGCGCGAGGATCATCAAGATCGAGCGGCCCGATGGCGGCGATCTCTGCCGCCGGCTCTATCTCAGCGACACCGAGATCGGCGGCGACTCCACGCTGTTTCATGCCATCAACCGCGGCAAGGAGAGCTTTGCCGTCAATATGAAGGATGAAGGCGATCTGCAGGAACTGCGCGCGCTGATCGCCAAGGCCGACGTCGTCATCCAGAATTTCCGCCCCGGCGTCATCGAAAGGCTTGGCCTCGATTATGCCGCCGTTGCCGCAATCAATCCCCGCATCGTCTATGGCAGCATCACCGGATACGGCCCTGACAATGAATGGCGCCATTTCCCCGGGCAGGATCTGCTGGCCCAGGCCCGCTCCGGCGTCATGTGGCTGAATGGCGAGGCGGATGACGGGCCGGTGCCTTTTGGGCTCGCCGTCGCCGACATGCTGGCCGGTAATCTCCTGGTTCAGGCCATCCTTGCCGGACTGGTGCGCCGCGGCGTCACCGGCCACGGCGTGCATGTGGAGACGAGCTTGCTGGAGGCGCTGGTCGATTTCCAGTTCGAAGTGCTAACCACCCATCTGAACGACGGCGGCCGACTGCCGAAGAAATCCGCCGTGCGCAATGCCCACGCCTATCTCGCGGCGCCGTATGGCGTCTATCGCTGTGCCGATGGCTGGCTGGCATTGGCGATGATGCCGCTGGAAAAACTCGCGCCGCTGCTCGATCTGCCCGCTCTTTCCGGTTACACGCCGGATGATGCCTTCCAGCGTCGGGACGAGATCAAGACCATGATTGCGAGCCGCCTGCAGGAAAAGACGGTTCGCGAATGGCTCGATCTCTTGGAGCCAGCAGACATCTGGGCGGCCGAAGTGCTCGACTGGCCGAAATTGCTGCAAAGCGCTGCTTTCCGTAAGCTCGATATGCTGCAGACGGTAACCCGCGACGATGGCGCCTCGGTACGCACGACGGCAAGCCCGATCCGGGTGAATGGTGTTCGAGCCAAGAACGATATGGCGGCGCCGACGATCGGCGGGCAGTCGGAGAAGGTCAGGGCGGAGTTTCTTCGCTAGGTTCTCTACGCAACGCCCGTGATACCCCCCTCTGTCACTTCGTGACATCTCCCCCTTGTGGGCAGGGGTATCGCATATGAGCGGAGATCGCCGCCGTCCTCCTTCTCCCCAGCGGGGAGAAGGTGCCGACAGGCGGATGAGGGGGTGCCTGCCAAGACCACCAAAATCCATGAATTCAAATCGATAACCCCCTCATCCGACCCTTCGGGCCACCTTCTCCCCAAGGGGAGAAGAAGCTTATGTTGCTCGTCCGCCTCCATATGCGATAGCCCTGCCCACAAGGGGGAGATTGGTAACCTGCGGCACCGTCATCGAAAAATAATAAGCCTCGTATCCGCTGATACGATCGCGCCTCATTTTGTGGAACTAGCGATGCGCCCCACCGATCTCCCCCCTTGTGGGGGAGATGTCACGACAGTGACAGAGGGGGGGTATCACGGGTGCCGCAAGCGCGAAGTCCCTGACATATCTTCCAAAATAAAAAGGGCACCGCATCCCTGCGGCACCCCTTCTCTAACAACGCCTCTCATAAGAGGGGAAGCCAAGTCGCCTCAAGCCGCAGCGAGCTGCAGTTCCTTGCTGACCATGGCGCGCAGCGTGCCGAGATCCTTGGCGAAAGCGCGGATGCCTTCGGAAAGCTTCTCGGTTGCCATTGCGTCTTCGTTCATCATCCAGCGGAAGGTCTTTTCGTCGACGGCGATCTTTTCGACCGAGCCCTTGGGCTCCGGCGAGAGCTTGCGCTCCAGCTTGCCTTCGTCCTTGGAAAGTTCGTCGAGCAGGTTCGGGCTGATCGTCAGGCGATCGCAGCCGGCCAGCGCTTCGATTTCGCCAGTGTTGCGGAAGGAGGCGCCCATGACGATCGTCTTGATGTCGTTGGCCTTGTAGTAGTGGTAGATCTCGCGCACCGAGATGACGCCCGGATCTTCCTCAGCCGTGTAGTCCTTGCCGGTCGACTTCTTGTACCAATCGAGGATGCGGCCGACGAAGGGCGAGATCAGGAAGGCCTTGGCGTCGGCGCAGGCAATCGCCTGGGCCTTGCTGAAGAGCAGCGTCAGGTTGCAGTCGATGCCTTCCTTCTGCAGCACTTCGGCGGCGCGGATGCCTTCCCAGGTGGAGGCGAGCTTGATCAGGATGCGGTCGCGCTCTATGCCGCGCTCCTTGTAGGCGGCGATGATGGCGCGGGCCTTGGCAAGCGAAGCTTCGGTGTTGAAGGAGAGATCAGCATCAACTTCCGTCGAGACACGGCCGGGAACGAGACCGGAGAGCGCTGCGCCGACGGAGATTGCCAGACGGTCGGCAACGGCGGCAACGACGGCTTCGGAGGCACCGCCCTGCTTCTTGCCCCAGGCAACGGCTTCCTTGATCGCATCGGCGAACATCGGCGTGCCGAGCGCCTTCAGCACGATGGTCGGGTTGGTGGTGCAATCCACCGGCTTCAGGCGAGCGACTGCCTCGATATCGCCGGTATCGGCCACGACCGTCGTCATGGCGCGGAGTTGATCAAGCTTGGAAGTCATAACAGGTATCCTTGTTGAATGAAGCCCATTGGAATGGGAGATGTCGGGCGGCAGATCCGGTCTTGCGCCGGGCGGGGACCGAAGGCGTCAGGGGAGTGCGGCCTTCCTTCTCCTATGTTTTGGTAACGGGATAAAAACAGCGAAAGTTCCATTTCCGGTGAACGGCCGAGCGATGAGGAGACAACCTTCCGAAAACAAGCTTTCCGCCGGTATCGGGCGCCCTATATGGCTCCCCGTCCGGCCCGGCACTTGCTCGCGGCAGCACTCGCACATTGTCCTCCTCGACTGGACAAGACCGAATTCCTCAGCGCTGACTATCAGCAATCTCGCACGGAAAAGTCAAGGACATTTGTGCAATTCGATTGACATAAGTTTCATGTCATAGAATATCGGCAGCAGAAGAGCGGATCTCGCCTGCTCCTGTCATCCGCCATCATTCCGTTTCGCATCTCAGGTGGATCATGACGTTAAACGGCGCATGCGACAATCTTGCCGGAGGACCTGTGGCCAAACTGAGACGCGGAACCCATACCGCCTATTCGGAGACCTCCTCCCTGAGGCTTCGCGCCGCCTGGCTCTATTACAATCAGGGCCTGACGCAGAAGGATGTTGCCGAGCAGCTCGGCATCAGCCGCACCACGGTCATCCGCCTGCTGGACGAGGCCATGCGCCGCGCCGAGGTGCAGATCTGGATCACCGAAGGCATCGACGACTGCGTGGAACTGGCGATCAAGCTCGAGCGCACCTATGGGCTCGACGAGGCGATCGTCGTTCCCGAGCCGGCCGGTGGCAATGTCAACGCCCAGGCAAAGAGCGTCGGCCTGGCGCTCGGCCAGTTCCTGACGGAGGCCATCCCCGACAATTATACGATCGGCGTCGGCTGGGGCCGGACGATGACCGCTTCGCTCGCGAGCTTCCGCCCGACCCGCCGCGACAATTGCAAGGTGGTCTCCCTGCTCGGCGGCATCGTTGCCGTCCACCAGACCAACCCGATCGACTATACCTGGCGTCTGGCAAGCCAGCTGGGTGCCGAATGCTACATGTTCCTGGCGCCGCTTCTCGTCGACTCCGTCGAGACCAAGCGCAATCTCATCGAGAAATGCGGCCTGGAGGCCATCTACCGCCTGGCGGAAAACCTCGATCTCGCCATCGTCAGCTGCGGCGATATCGGCCCGCAATCGACCTCGCTATCGGAGGGTTTCATCTCGAAGCGCGAGCTGGAAGAATTGATCGACATGGGTTGCGTCTGCGACACCATGTTCAACTTCCTTGATGCCGACGGAAATTCCGTCGATCACCCGATCAACAAGCGCGTCATGTCGGTCGATCTCGATACGCTGAAAAAGGCAAAGCACATCGTGATCTCTTCCGGCGGCGCTCACCGCGCCCAGGCGATCAGCGCCACCATCAAACGCATCGGCTGCAATACTTTGATTACGGATGAGAGCGCTGCCAAGGCGCTGCTGCAGATGGCCATGGCGAAGGCGGCTTGAGGGCGTTTCGGCTGCCAGTTCCGAGCGGGTCGAAGGTGCGTACCCCCCTCTGTCGCTTTCGCGACATCTCCCCCCACAAGGGGCAGGGCTATCGCATATGAGCGGGAGATCGCCGCCGTCCCCTTCTCCCCAGCGGGGAGAAGGTGCCGCCAGGCGGATGAGGGGGTGCCCGCCAAGACCACCAAAATCCATGAATTCAAAGCGATAACCCCCTCATCCGACCCTTCGGGCCACCTTCTCCCCAAGGGGAGAAGGAGCTTATGGTGCTCGTCCGCCTCCATATGCGATAGCCCTGCCCCTTGTGGGGGGAGATGTCGCGAAAGCGACAGAGGGGGTATCAGAGCATCAGCGATCGCAGAACTTTCCAATGCACCCCTCAAGCATCCCCCGCTTCCCACCCCAGCATCGCCCGCTTGCGCGTAAGCCCCCAGTGATAGCCCGTTAGCTGCCCGTTCTTGCCGAGCGCTCGGTGGCAGGGCACGACGAAGGAGATCGGGTTGCGGCCGACGGCAGCACCTACGGCCCGCATGGCCGTCGGCTGACCGATATCCTTTGCGATGTCGGAATAGGTCACGGCACGGCCCATCGGGATCTTCAACAGGCTTTCCCAGACGCGGAGCTGGAAATCCGAGCCGATCAGCACGACGCGCAGCGGCTGGTCACTCGACCAGTTCGAGCGCTCGAAGATGCGTGCCGCATAAGGTGCCGTCGCATTCGGATCCTCGATGAACTCGGCATTCGGCCAGCGGCAGGTCATGTCGGCGAGGCAAGCCTTCTCATTGCCGGAATCGCTGAAGGCGAGACCGGCAAGGCCACGATCCGTGACCATGATCAAAGCGAGGCCGAAGGGCGAAATGTGAAACGCATAGCGCATCACCAGGCCGCTTCCCCTTGCCTTCCATTCGCCCGGCGACATCGCCTCATGCGTGACGAAAAGATCGTGCAGTCGGCTGGGGCCGGACAAGCCGACCTCGAAGGACGTTTCGAGCAGCGGTAGATCCTCCTTGCGCAAAAGGCGTTTGGCATGATCGAGCGTGACGGCCTGCAGGAAGGCCTTGGGCGAGAGCCCGGCCCAGCGCGTGAATGTCTTCTGCAATTGTGTCGGCGACTGGCCGAGCCTCTCGGCGAGCATCTCCAGCGATGGCTGGTCGCGATATTCCTCGGTGATGAGCTCGATGACCTCCCGGACGGTGTCGTAGTCCTGACCTTCCGGGGTGATGTCTTTCTTCAGCTGTGCAATCGCATTCATGATCTTTCTCCTTAAAAAGGAGAAAACCACGGCAAGAGGGCTAAAACCACCCGTTTCTTGCGCAAGTGGTCTCTCTGCAAAAATGTGATACCGCCGGGTTGGGAAGACCGCTCATATCCGTTGTGTCACGGTCGCCAATGCCCGCTTGAAGGCTTTGGCGAAACTCTCGCGATCCTCCGGATTGAGGAAGGAGCCGACATCGGTGTCGTGGCTCCTGTCGCGGACATGCATCGACACGACCCCGATCTCGCGGTGGCGGCGAACGAGGAAGCGCGTCCAGAACGGATTGAAATCATGTTCCACCATGCGGCCCGTCGGCGAGAATTTGCGGATGGAAACATTGGTGCGCGATATCGTCACCTCTTCGCGCACACGGCCCGACCGATAATTCAGCCAGAAGGCGCCATAGAGCAGGAAGAAATCGGCGCCGAAGAAAATCCCGATCGGCCAGGCGCCTCGCGTGACGAAGAGAATGCTGTAGATGAGACAGAAGCCGCCCGCCAAGGCCAGCATGACCCTGAACCCCTTTCGCGGCAGCGAGCGATGGGGAAACAATTCGGCGGCAAAAACCGGCCTGTTGCCGTCTGCAGCCGTATCGGCGTTGCGTTCCGTCATAGGACTTGAGTATAGGTCGTTTATGGCAAATCCAAAGATCAAATCCAGCGCCCAAACCGTGAAAAAGTCAAATGCGACCGCAGGCCGCAAGCCGGCGGCCAAAAGCCTCTATTCCAAGGCGGACCTGGAAGAGATCTTCCGCCGCTTCTCCATCCAGCGGCCGGAACCGAAGGGCGAGTTGGAGCACGTCAACCCTTTCACGCTCGTCGTCGCCGTCGCGCTTTCAGCACAGGCGACGGATGCTGGCGTCAATAAGGCGACGCGCGCCCTCTTTGCCGTTGCCGACACACCGCAGAAGATGCTCGATCTCGGCGAGGAGCGCATTCGGGAATACATCAAGACGATCGGCCTTTACCGCAATAAGGCGAAGAACGTCGTCGCGCTATCGGAAAAGCTGATTACCGATTTCGGTGGCGAGGTGCCGCGAACGCGCGAGGAGCTGATAACCCTGCCCGGCGTCGGCCGTAAGACCGCGAACGTTGTCCTGTCCATGGCCTTCGGCCAGGCGACGATGGCGGTCGACACGCACATTTTCCGCATCGCCAACCGGCTGCTGCTCGCCCCCGGCAAGACGCCCGACGAAGTCGAGCAGCGGCTGATGAAGATCATCCCCGATCAGTATCTCTACCATGCCCACCATTGGCTGATCCTGCATGGCCGCTATGTCTGTAAGGCGCGCAAGCCCGAATGCGAGCGCTGCGTGATCGCAGACCTCTGTCGCTCGCCGGAAAAGACCTGGGACATCCCCGCTCCCCTGGTCGAACTTCCGGCGCAGATCATCGGGGCTGAAGCGGCAGGCTGAACCTATCGAAGGCGCGGGTTCGCTTCCTTGTGCGAAATCAGCTTGTGCAGATGCACCATCATGCCGGCGGCAAAGAGCGGCGTCAGCAGATTGAGAAGCGGAATTGCTAGAAAGGCCGCGATGACGAGGCCTGCCAGAAAGACCGTGAAGGCGTGTTTGACGCGGAATTGCCGCGCCTCGTCCGGTGAGCGGAAGCGCATGGCGGCGAATTCGAAGAATTCGCGTCCGAGCAGATAGCCGTTCACCAGAAAGAAGGCGATCAGGTTGACGCCCGGAATGAACAGCAGGAACAGCGCCACGATATTGCCGACGATGACGACGCCGAGAAACCGCACCGAGCTTTTCATCGCCGCGACGATCGGCATCGCCGTTCCGGGCGCATCGCCTGGATAGTCGCGCTTTTCTACAACTTCGGCGACATCATCGAGAAAGAGTCCGGCAATCAGGGCTGTGACCGGCGAAATCAGCAGCGCCATGGCCAATGCCAATGCGATGCCGGCGAAGATGGCGAGGAAGAGCGTAAGCCAACCCGTCCAATCCGAGGTGGACGGCATAAAGCCCTGCAGCCAAGGCAATACGAAAGAATTGAAGGCGCCTCGCAGGACGAACCAGAGCACGAGAAGCGCCAGCAATGTGAGACCCAGAACCTTCCAGAAAACCTTGCGCGTCTCCGGCGCAAAGAGATTTTCCAGGGAGAGGCGGGCAGCAAGGCCAATCATTCGGTCTACCTCTTTTGGTGGCAGTTGGACACTTAAGAAGCGGTTGCATCGATATCAATATCCCGTGCAGATATATGAATGTGCCAATTAAAAATTTGAATTATTGTAATACAGTTTGCACTAATATATCCTGTACGCCACATTAAGAACAACAACCGCAACAAGATCGGCGACCCGATCGAAATTGAATGGCTGATTGACATAGAAATTGACGCAATAGAACATCGAAAAGACCACCAAAGGGGCGCAAAACTTGGAAGACCTTAGTCAGAAACTTAGACAATATATAAAGATCGGCACTCCGGCCGAACGAAGAATTGCTAAGTATTTCTCCGAGCATCTGAATGAACTACCGTTTGAGACGGCTTCCTCCGTTGCCGACAGGCTGGAACTGAGCCCGATGACGGTAGGACGGTTTCTGCGGTCGCTCGGCTATCACGGTCTGGATGGGATAAAGGTGCATCTCAAGGAAAATGCACCGAGCCTCACGTCGCAATTGCCCAATATCCTCGAACAGCTTCAGAAGGACGCAAGCGAAGGTCGCCCGCTCGCAACGCAAATTGCCGAACAGGTCGAGATGCTGCAGCATATCTACAACCTCGCCGGCCAGCCGCAATGGCGCGACGCGGTTGCGACAATTCTGTCCTCCGGCAATGTCTTCATCACCTCCCATCCCAGTCTCGCGGGGATCGGCCACTATTTCCGCGACCGCCTGACCTTTGCCCGTGATCAAGTCCTTTTCCTCGACGGCGCCAATGGCAGCTATATCGAGCTGTTCGGCAAGCCATCCGAGGATGCGCTGCTCGTTGTCATCGATTCCCCGGGTTTCGTCACATCGCGTCTTCTGGCGCGCTCGGCTCGTCGCGCGGGCTGCAAGGTATTGCTGGTAACCGGTCAATTCACGGAATGGGCGCATGAATTCGCAAACATCACGCTGTCCTTGCCGCCACAACGAGCCAATAGCCGCGAAAACCTTTCAGCCATAATGGCGCTGATGGAATATCTCGCGATTTCAGTCGCTCACGCCGCAGGTGAAGCGGCGGAAATGAGAACGCGCCGCATAGAAGAACTTCAAGGTATATTCGCCCAGGCGCCGCTCCGGTAAGCCGCCTATTCCATAGCGTCCAGTTCTGCGCGGTGGCGGTACATGGCGAGGAAGCGCCGGTAATCGCGATCGTAGAGTTCTTTCTTTTCCGCATTCGGCAGCCGTTCATGACCGCCCGGATACATGGCGGCGCCGGCAACTCCGAGGCTTTCGTGAATCCCGCAGGCGACCGAGGCGGCGATTGCGGTGCCGAGCAAGACCGTCTCGTTCATCTTCGGGATAACGACCTTGCAGCCGGTCACGTCGGAATAGAGCTCCATCAGCACCGAATTCTTCACATGGCCGCCGGCGACATGCAGCGTGTCGGGCACGTAGCCGTAATCCCGCATTCGCTCCAGGATATGACGAATGCCGAGTGCGATGCCGACGCTGGTGCGCCAGTATAGCCGGCAAAGACCATCGAAGGAGGCGTCCAGCGTCATACCGCTGATGACGCCCAATGCATGCGGATCGGCAAGCGGCGAGCGATTGCCGTGAAAATCGGGCAGCACATGGATACGCCCGCCGAAGGAAGCACCCTCCTCCAGCCGCAATTCGGCGATCCGCCGGACGATGCGGTCATGCAGTGCCGCTGTTGGATGTCCGCCGGCTGCATGCATGCTGACGATATGGTCGAGGAGCGCACCGGTGGCAGATTGTCCGGCTTCGGCAAGCCACATGCCCGGAAAGACTGCTTCGTAATAGGGGCCCCACATGCCGGTGCTGCGCTTGCGCTCCCGCGCAAAGGAAACCACGCAGCTCGAGGTTCCCGCAATCAACGCGAGTTGATGCTCCAGCATGTCGGCATCGCCGGCATGTCCGGCGAGCGCGCCGAGCGCGCCCGCATAGGCATCGATCAAGCCCGCACCGACATGGCATTCACGGTCGAGACCCAGCGCTTCCGCCGCCTCGGCCGTCAGTGTGCCGATGGATCGACCGACTGCAACACTTTCGTCGGGCAAACTGCCGCGCTCGCGCAGATCGCCAAGGCCGATCACGTTGAGAAAATCGGCCTGCCAGCCCGGTTGGCGGTGCGCCAGATAATTCCATTTCGCCACCAGCGTGGAGCGCGACCGCGCAAGCGAACCGGTCGCCTTCCAGGTCATGAAATCGGCAAGGTCGAAAAAGTAGCCGGCTTCGGCCCAGCTTTCCGGAAGGTTCTCCTTCAGCCACATCAGCTTCGGCATTTCCATTTCCGGCGACATGAACTCGCCGGAATATTCAAGAACCGCGTGCTTCGTCGCCGTACAGTAATCCGCTTCGGCCAGCGCCCGATGATCGAGCCAGACGATGGTATCGAATCTCTTCTCGCCACCGGTGGAAACGGTGAGCTGCCCGCCACCGCGATCGCGCACGACCAGCGAGCAGGTCGCATCGAAGCCGATAGCGCCGATAGCGGATGCAGCAATGCCGGATACCTTCACGGCTCCGCGAACGGCGGTGCAGACGGCAGTCCATATATCTTCGGAATCATGCTCGGCGTGGTTCTCGCGCGGGCGGTTCATCAGGATCGGATGTTCACTTTTACCCAGCAGTGAACCGCCCGCGGTGAAGACACCAGCGCGTGCGCTGCCTGTGCCGATATCGACCGCAACCACGTGATCACGCATGCAAAAGAGGTCCCGCCCACTTATCTCTTGTTGCGGACAAGTTGTATCAATTCCGGCATCGCGTCAAACACGACTTCCGGGGAAAGCTGCTCCAATTCAGCCCGATAACTCGGCGAATGAGCATGCGAACCACCGGTGAAGGCAAAGACCGTCATGCCGGCCGCGCGCGCTGCCGTGATCCCCGCAGGACTATCCTCGACGACAATGCATTCCTTCGGCGGTACGCCCATTTTTTCCGCCGCATAGAGAAAGAGATCTGGCGCAGGCTTGCCACGCTTGACCATGCTGGCGCTGAAGATATTGGGTTCTAGCCTGTCGAGCAGACCGGTCACGCCGAGAGAGAGACGGATGCGCTCAAGCTGGCTCGACGAGGCAACGCAGCGCGGCAGCGAAAGCGCATCCAGCGTTGCACTGATGCCGTCGATCGGCTTCAGCTCATGTTTGAAGCGCTCATAGAGATCGTTGCGGATACGGTCGAGAAATGCCTGGTCGATGAAGACGTCGAATTCCGTCTGCATCGTATCGACGAGCGTCGCCAGGCTCTTGCCGAGGAAGCGGCTGTAGACATCCTCCTCGCTCATCTCGACGCCGACATCATGCATCGCCTGGATGAGCACGCCGACCGACAACGGCTCGCTGTCGACAAGCACGCCGTCGCAATCGAAGATTACGAGCCCTGTTCCCGCATCCGCCATCACAGATCCAACCTGAATTTTGTTGCTGTCCCGCCAGCCGGAAACCCGGCACGGCAATGGAAAACGGCCGGAACAGGAGAGGTCCGGCCGCTTGAAAATTATTCCGCGAGTTTGTTGTCCAAGTATAGCTGCAGGGTGACGCGGGTACCCTTTTCCCACAGCGTTTTCAGTGCATGCGCGAAGCGCTTTCGGAAAAGATCGGATTTGGCGACATCTCCGAAAATATCATCGAACACCAGGAAGGCGTTCGGATCGTCCTTCGCCTTGAGCGCCGCTTCATGCAGCCGATCGGCGCTGGCATCGTTGAAGACGATCTCCTTGCCGCTGTCGCTCTTGCCGGCAAAGTAGCGGCACCACAGCGCCGAGACGAGCGATAGGCCGACAATATCCTCGCCGCGACGAAGGCGGTCGGCCGTCGACGGCAGAATGAACTTCGGCTGGCGGTTGGAGCCGTCCTGCGCCAGGCGCGGGATGGTGTCGGCAATCTTTGGATTGGAGAAGCGCCGCTCGATCAGCTTGAAATAATCCGCAAGCACCGTGTTTGGCACCGGCGGGATGACGGGGATGATCTCATCATTTTCGAGCTTGGCGAGGAAGGCGCGGATCAGCGGCTCTTCCATGGCTTCATGCACGAAGTGAATGTCCATCAGCGCCGCCGGGTAGGCGATCGCCGCATGGCCGCCGTTGAGGATGCGGATCTTCATGTGCTCATAGGGCGTCACGTCGGGCACGAAGGTCACGCCGACCTTTTCCAACGGTGGGCGGCCTGCGGGGAAATTGTCTTCCAGCACCCATTGCTTGAACTCTTCGCAATAGACGGGCCAGTTGTCCTCGATATCGAAAGCTTCTTTGAGCAAGTCGATTTCACGCGCACCCGTCGCCGGCGTGATGCGATCGACCATGCCATTCGGAAAGGCGACATGCGCAGCGATCCAGTCGGCAAAGGCCGGATCGGAAAGCCGCGCCGTGCCGACGACAGCAGCTTTGGTGACGCCGCCATTGTGGGGAATGTTGTCGCAGGACATGACGGTGAAAGGCTGCAGGCCGGCCGCACGCCGCGCCTTGAGACCAGCCACGATCAGGCCGAACACCGTCTTCGGCGCATCCGGGTTCTGCCCATCGGCCACGATCGCCGGATGGGCGGGATTGAACTTGCCGGAGGCATCGATGAAGTAACCACCCTCGGTAATCGTCATCGAAACGATGCGGATCGCGGGATCCGCAAGCTTGGCAATGATTGCCTTGGCATCGCCGACCGGCAGGATGTCGACCATCGGCGCAGTCACGCGCGCGGCCGTGCGATTATTGTCCTGCTCGACCACTGTCGTCAGAAAATCCTGGGCAGCCAGCTTCTCGCGCATAGCCGCATCCGACGGCAGCACGCCGGCGCCGATGATCGCCCAGTCATGGGCTTCTCCCGAATTGAAAAGATCGTCGAGATAAACAGCCTGATGGGCACGATGGAAATTGCCGACACCGAAATGCACGATACCAGCCGAAAGCGACTTCCGGTCATAAGCAGGAATAGCCGCCTTTGCAGCCGCCTGCTGAAGAGTTGCGAGCGATAATTTGCACGTCATGTCTCTGGTCCTTTTGAAGGTCTCTGGCTCCGGGCGGCTCGGGAATGCCGCACCGGCTGGTATGCTTGATCGGTCTACGCAGATCGATGGATGCGAACCGGAACAGATGCGTTGGCCGTGCCCGCTCAAGCGCACACGGCCTTGGCTTTTAGGCTGAAATCGCCAGCCCTTCGGCGTTGAACCGGTGAATATGCGCCTTGTCTGGCGTGAGATAGACGGTATCGCCAGCCCGGGCTGGAAAATCACCCGAGCCGCGAGCGGTCACCGTGCCGATCCCGTCGACATCGATATGCAGGAAAGTGTCGGAGCCGAGATGCTCAGCAACGAGAACCTTACCCTGCCAGTCACCCGACGTGGTCGACAGCAGCACGTGTTCCGGCCTGACGCCGATCGTGTCGGCGCCAAAGGTCTGCGCATAAGCGCCCTTGACGAAATTCATCTTCGGCGAGCCGATGAAGCCGGCGACGAAAAGATTGCGCGGGCTGCGATAAAGCTCCAGTGGCGAGCCAACCTGCTCGATATTGCCGCGGTTGAGCACGACGATCTTGTCAGCCATGGTCATGGCCTCGACCTGATCGTGCGTCACATAGATCATCGTCGTCTTCAACTGCTGATGCAGCTCGCTGATCTCGAGGCGCATGTTAACGCGCAGTGCCGCGTCCAGGTTCGATAAGGGCTCGTCGAAGAGGAAGGCTGCCGGCTGACGCACGATGGCGCGGCCGATCGCGACGCGCTGGCGCTGACCGCCGGAAAGCTGGCGCGGCTTGCGCTCAAGATAATCCGTCAGGTTCAGGACGCGTGCAGCATCCGCCACCTTCTTGTCGATTTCCGCCTGCGGCATGTTCGCCATCTTCAGCGGAAATGCGATGTTCTTGCGCACACTCATATGCGGATAGAGCGCGTAGGACTGAAACACCATGGCAAGGCCGCGCTCGGACGGCTTGAGATTGGTGCCATCCTTGCCGTCGATCATGATCTGGCCGCCGGAGACATCTTCGAGGCCGGCGATCAGGCGCAGCAGCGTGGACTTGCCACAGCCCGAAGGGCCGACGAAAACGACGAACTCGCCGTTGTCGATCTCAAGATCGATGGAAGGAATGACCTTGGCTTCGCCGAAGACCTTGGAGACTTGTTTGAGAACAATGCTACCCATGTTTCTCTTCCTTACTTAACCGCGCCGAAGGTCAGGCCGCGAACGAGTTGCTTCTGGCTGAACCAGCCGAGGATCAGGATCGGAGCGATCGCCATGGTCGATGCCGCTGAAAGCTTGGCATAGAACAGGCCCTCCGGGCTGGAATAGGAGGCGATGAAGGTGCTCAGCGGCGCCGCGTCCACCGCGGAGAGATTGAGCGTCCAGAAGGCCTCGTTCCAGGCGAGGATGATGTTGAGCAGCATTGTCGAGGCAAGGCCGGGGATCGCCATCGGCGTCAGCACGTAAATGATCTCCTTGGCAAGCGTCGCCCCATCCATGCGGGCCGCCTCGAGGATTTCGCCGGGAATTTCCTTGAAGTAGGTGTAGAGCATCCAGACGATGATCGGCAGGTTGATGAGCATCAGCACGACGACCATGCCCACCCGGCTGGCAAACTGGTTGTTCAGGAGGCCGAAGCTCTGGAACAGCAGATAGATCGGGATGAAGGCGCCGACCGGCGGCATCATCTTCGTCGACAGCATCCACATCAGGACGTCCTTGGTGCGCTTGGTCGGCGAGAACGCCATGGCCCATGCGGCAGGCACCGCAATGAGCAGACCGAGAATGGTCGAACCGAAAGCGATGATGACCGAGTTGCCGAAGTGGAGGAAGTAATCCGAGCGCGACTGCACCTCGAAATAATTCTCCAGCGTCCAGTGGAAGAAGAGGAATTGCGGCGGCGAGGCAATCGCATCGCCTTCCGTCTTGAAGCTCGTCAGGATCGTCCACAGGATCGGGAAGAAGATGAGGATTGCTACGATCCAGGCGGCGACCGATACGACGATCTTGCGTTGGGTGGTGATTTTGCGTGCCATCTCAAGCCTCCAGATTCTTGCCGACTGCGCGCATCAGGAAGATCGCGACGATATTGGCGAGGATGACGGCGATGATGCCGCCCGCCGATGCACCGCCAACATCCTGCGACAGAACGATCTGTGAATAGACGAGATAAGTGAGGTTGGTCGTCGCCGTTCCGGGACCGCCATTGGTGGTGACGAGGATCTCGGCGAAGGCCGACAGCATGAAGATCGTCTCGATCAGGATCACCACGGTGATGGCGCGGGCGAGATGCGGCAGGATGATGTAGATGAATTTCGAAACCGGTCCCGCCCGCGCCATCCATCTCGGCGGCTTCCTTCTGCTCCTCATCCAGCGACTGCAGGGCTGTCAGCAGGATGAGCGTGGCGAAAGGCAGCCACTGCCAGGCAATGATGATGATGATCGACAGAAGCGGAACCGTCTCCAGCCAGGTCAGCGGATCGAGCCCGAAAAAACGGAAGAGATGTGCCAGGAGCCCGTTCACCGGGTTCATGAACATGTGCTTCCAGATGAGGGCGGCGACCGTCGGCATCACGAAGAAGGGCGCAAGCACCAGCATGCGCACGATGCCCTGGCCGAAGATCGGCTGATCAAGAAGGAGAGCCAGCGCAATGCCGCCAATGACGGTGATCAGCAACGCACCACCGACAAGCAGCAGCGTCACGATCAGCGAGCTGAGGAAGGCCGGATCGGTGATGAAATATTCGTAGTTGAGAAACCCGAGGAAATCATGCGTGCCGGGGTTCAGAAGATTGTAGTTCAGCGTCGAGAAATAGATCGTCATTACGAGCGGGACGATCATCCACGCAAAGAGAAGCAGAACCGAAGGCGCCATCATGACGCGTGCGGTGGAATGGGTGTGCAACGTTGCCATGGCAAGTACCGACCTATCTTTAAAGGAGGGGGTGGCCGCGGACCGGCTGAAACAAAAGGGCCGCCAAGGGCAGTTCGGCGCTCGGCGGCCTAGGGGAAAGCAACGCTCGAGAGGGGGCGCTGCTTTCCTTAGCTTCGAAGGCCGTTACTTCGGATAGCCGGCCTTCTTCATTTCGCGTTCCGTCAGCTGCTGGGCAGCCTTCAGAGCCTGATCGACCGAAATCTGGCCGGCGAGAGCAGCCGAAAACTGCTGGCCGACAGCCGTGCCGATGCCCTGGAATTCAGGAATGGCGACGAACTGAACGCCGACATAGGGAACCGGCTTGACAGTCGGATGCGTCGGATCAGCCGAATTGATCGAGTCGAGCGTCATCTTGGCGAAAGGCGCTGCCTTCTGGTAGTCCGCATTCGCATAGAGCGAGGTGCGGGTGCCGGGAGGTGCATTCAGCCAGCCTTCCTTCTGTGCGACCAGGTTGGTGTAGTCCTTGCTGGTGGCCCACGAAATGAACTTTTCCGCCGCTTCGGTCTTCTTCGAGGAAGCCGGGATGGCGAGGTTCCATGCCCAGAGCCAGTTGCCGCGCTTGCCGAGGCCCTTATCCGGAGCCAGAGCGAAGCCGACCTTGTCGGCAACCTTCGATTCCTTCGGATCGGAAACGAAGGAAGCAGCAACGGTGGCGTCGATCCACATGCCGCACTTGCCGGACTGGAACAGGGCCAAGTTCTCGTTGAAACCGTTGGACGATGCACCCGGAGGGCCGGCATCCTTCATCAGCTTGACGTAGAAGTCGAGCGTGTCCTTCCATTCCGGCTGGTCGAACTGTGCCTTCCACTTTTCATCGAACCAGCGGGCGCCGAACGAATTCGACATCGCCGTCAGGAACGCCATGTTTTCGCCCCAGCCCGCCTTGCCGCGAAGGCAGATGCCATAGACTTCATGGTCCTTGTCGGTGATTTTGCGGGCTGCATCGGCAACAAAGTCCCAGGTCGGCGCATCCGGCATTTTCAGGCCGGCCTTGTCGAACAGGTCCTTGCGGTACATCACCATCGAGCTTTCGCCGTAGAACGGCGCTGCATAGAGCTTGCCGTCGGTCGTCAGACCGCTGCGAATGGCCGGGAGAAGGTCATCCACATCATAGTTCTTGTCGGCGGAAAGCTTGTCGAGCGAGGCAAGCCAGCCGAGCTTGCTCCAGATCGGCACTTCATAGGTGCCGATCGTCAGCACGTCGTACTGGCCGGCCTTGGTAGCGATGTCGGTCGTAACCTTCTGGCGCAATACGTTTTCTTCAAGCGTGACCCACTGCAGGTCGATACCGGGGTTCTTGGCTTTGAAATCGTCCGTAAGCTTCTGCATACGGACCATGTCGCCGTTGTTGACGGTTGCAATCGTGAGAGTTTCGGCAGACGCCAGGCCGGCAAACATCAGAGCCGAGCAGGCGCCCAGCAGTAAAGTTTTCAATTTCATATCTTCCTCCCAGAAGATTAAAAATGAGCATTCGCTTTGCTCGTGGGCAATTACTCACTTCTTGCGACAAAATGTCAATGCAGATTCGTTGCTGCATTGCCGAGCAAGCAACCTATCCTTTTGTTTTTATGAGTTAAATTTTTTGCTCAAACCTTGAGCAAAAATTCGGCAACTGCCTCGTCGGTAATCAAACCATTGATCTGCTGACCGACAACGGCCGCCTTGATCGCCTGGAATTTGCGCCGACCCTTTGCGATTCCGATGACGCTGCAGGTATCGCGCGACGGCAAGGGCGCACTGGCGACGCGCTCATTGACATCATCGGGCATGAGGTTGCCATTGCCATCGAAAACCCAGCCGCAGATCTCGCCGGCAGCGCCCCGATCCATCAACGCCAGCATCTCGTCCCTCTCGAGAAAGCCGTCGAGACAGAGCGGCGCTTCCACGCCCATCTCCCCGATACCGACGAAAGTCACGTCGGCCTGAGCGCTAATATCGAGCGTCGAGCGCACCAGTGCCTGCGCATGCAGGAGCTCCCGCTCCTCGGCCGACGACACCAGCACCGGCAGCGGCATCGGAAAGTGCCGCGCCTTGACGACGTCGGCCATGCTGAAGATGACGTTGTAATAGGCAGCGGAACCGTCGGGACCGATATTGCCCGTCAGCGACACCACCCGATGCTGCAGACATTCGATCGCCGGCAGCTGGTCGACTGCAGCCTTCAACGTGCGGCCCGTGCCGATCGCCAGCACGATGGGGTCGGCTCGCCGCAGCCAGCGCTCGATTTCGGCAGCACCGGCCTCGGCGATGCCAATGGTCGAAGATGTGCTGTCGGGATCGCTCGGCACGATATCGACATGGCGCAGACCGAACTTCTTCTTGAGCTCCGCCGCATATTCCAGACAGGCGGCGATCGGGTGATCCAGCCGAACCTTGATCAGCCGTTCGGCAACGGCCAGCGACACCAGACGCTGCGCCGACTGCCGGGATATTCCCATCGCAACGGCGAT
Source organism: Martinezella sp. CNPSo 3890 (assembly GCF_057784455.1). Classification (NCBI taxonomy): domain Bacteria; kingdom Pseudomonadati; phylum Pseudomonadota; class Alphaproteobacteria; order Hyphomicrobiales; family Rhizobiaceae; genus Martinezella; species Martinezella sp. CNPSo 3890. The sequence continues at coordinate 64,258 of NZ_JBXSOR010000017.1, forward strand.
TTCATCCTGCGTGCGGCCGGCGACGTAGTAGAGCCATCCGGCCCGCGCCGCATCGTCAAGCCGCCCTTGGGAATCCAGCTTCTTCGCCATCGCCTTCCTTTACCGAAACAGCGCCCTTGCTCGGGATGATCCAGACTATCCGTGCCGGATCATGCAGTCTCCGGCGGGATGACGCCCTTGGTCAAGGTGAAACAGCCGTAGAAGCGGCGCTCGCCGGTCTGAATGACGCAAAAGGCATCCTTGGCACGCTCGTAGAAGGCGTAACGCTCGACCGGCATCAACGGCCAATGCTTGCCCTCGGCCTTGTCGATCACCGCCTGAACCTCCCGCTGGACCTGCGGCACCTCCTCCGGCGCATCGACAACTTCCATGCGCGTCGCGGCGTCATCAATGAAGGTATCGAGCGGCATCAGCGACAATATCGCCGCGACGGCATCGGCAGCAGGCACATTGTCGATGCGCAGCAGCTCGCCCAGGACCGTCTGGCTCGCAATGGCCTCCGCCGGGAAATTCGTGTCGACGACGACGAGCATGTCGCCATGCCCCATCGATTTCAGCGCATAGAGCACGTCCGCATTCAACAGCGGCGAAATTCCCTTCAGCATGAACGATCCTCCGATAGCCTGTGGCGGCCACTTCGCGGCCGCTTTGTTCTCCGCGCAAACAAGTAACCATCGCGTTCCTCTCTGTCCATAGGCGCCGGGAACGTTTTCGGCGGGTAGCCTGCAGCAATTCCAGGAAAAGTGCGCAGCAGTTTTCCGTTCGGGATTGCGTGAAAGCAAAGGGATAGAGCGGCTCAGAGATTCCGTGAAAAACTGAACCGCTCTGGCCATGAACTGTGCATCCCGCCGCGGCTTATTTCAGCCGTTATTGACCCGATAGGTTCGTCGGCATTAACTGAGGTACGTTCAACGGTTGAGAGGTGCATGTGCGCATTCTTGTGGTGGAGGACGACGACACGATCGGCGGCGCGGTTCGCGACCATATCGCGGCAGGCCCTCATGCCGTGGATTGGGTCAAGAACCTGACCGATGCGGAGGAGGTCACCAGTGCGGTGCAATACGGCCTCATCCTGTTGGATCTGCAGCTTCCCGATGGCAGCGGCATCGATTTCTTGAAGCGGCTGCGCCGCAAGCCTGACGAAACGCCCGTCATCATCCTGACAGCTCGCGATCAGATCTCCGACCGTATCGAAGGCCTGAACAGCGGCGCCGATGATTATCTCGTCAAGCCGTTCAACCTTGGCGAATTGACGGCCCGTATCCTGGCGGTCGCCCGGCGTTATGCCGGCAGTCCGCAGCCGACCCTCCGGTTTGACGACCTCGAAATCGATCAGCCGCAGCGCCGCGTCAAGCTGGCGGGCAAGGACGTGATCCTGACAGGACGAGAATGGGCCGTGCTCGACCTGCTGATCACGCGGCCGGGCGCCATCGTTTCCAAGGACAAGATAGAAGAGGCGCTCTACGCCTTCGGCTCCGAAATCGAGAGCAACACGGTGGAGGTCTATGTCAGCCGCCTGCGCAAGAAGATCGGCAAGGACCGCATAAGGACGGCCCGCGGCGTCGGCTATTGCCTGGGTGAGCGATGACCGAACACAAGGAGCCCAGCCGCGCCAGCATCACCCGGCGCCTGATCACTGCGCTGACCGGCACTGTCGTCGTCTTCTGGCTGATTGCGGTCGGCATCGGTGTCTATGTCGTCAACAAGGAACTCTCGGAAACATTCGATGGCGCATTGCAGGAAACCGCCGAGCGTCTTCTGCCGCTGGTGCTCGACGATCTCGCCAACCGCGACCATTCCGGCGATCCTCAGAGCCTGGAAGAGCTCAATAAGGGGCTGAACCGCGAATATCTGACCTATCAGGTACTCGATGGGAACGGCAAGGTTATCCTGCACTCCCACGATGCCCCTCCAACCGCCTATGACGTGCCGCTGAAGATCGGCTTCCACAATACGTCGCGATACCGGATCTATACCGAATCCTCGGCCGACGGCACGATCTTCCTGCACGTCGCCGACGCCTTCAAGAATCGCCGCGAGGCATCGCGCGAAAGTGGCGTTGCGCTGCTCTGGCCGCTACTGGCCCTCATTCCCGCCAGCATCATCGCCATCGGCGTCATCGTCGGCCGATCGCTGCGGCCGATCGACCGCTTGCGCTCGGAGATCGCCACCAAGGACGGCGGCAACATGGCGCCGCTCGTGAGCGAGACGCTGCCGCTCGAGCTGCAGCCGATCGCCCGCTCCGTCAATCTGCTGCTGGAGCGCCTGCGCCTGGCGCTGGAAGCCGAGCGCGAATTCACCGCCAATAGCGCCCATGAGCTGCGCACCCCGATTGCAGGCGCTCTTGCGCAGACCCAGAGGCTGATCGCCGAACTGCCGCAGGGGCAATTGACGGAACGCGCCGGCCGCATCGAGACGTCGCTTTCCAATCTCGGCCGGCTCGCGGAAAAGCTGCTGCAGCTTTCCCGCGCCCAGGCCGGGATCGGCACGGGTGACAAACCCGCCGATCTCGTGGCCATCATCGAAACCGTCATAGGCGATTACGACCGCGATACGGGAACGGCAGGCCGTGTCCTTCTGGAGAACGAAACGGCGGAGAAACTGATGCGCAACGTCGATATTGACGCATTTGCGATCGTCATGCGCAATCTCATCGAAAACGCCTTGATCCATGGGCCGGCGGATGACGAAGTGACCGTCCGGATCGACGACCGCACCGTCCGCGTCATCAACGGCGGCGCCGTGCTTTCCGCACATGATCTCGCCGGCCTGAAAAAGCGCTTCTGGCGCGGCAAGACGAAAGCGGCAGGCTCCGGCCTTGGACTTTCGATCGTCGAGCGCATCGTCGGCCAGATCGGCGGCCATCTCGATCTACTGTCGCCGGCGACCGGCAGGACCGATGGCTTTGAAGCCAGGATCACCCTGCCGTCCGGCTGATGACGCTCTAACTGTCAGGGATTGGCCTCATAGAGGATTGATCTTGCAAAGACCGGCAAAGGGTGCGAGCAAGTGCGCCATGTTTCCAGCGGGTCGGTATCCATGATCGTTTCCTTCGACATTGGCGGCAGCGCCATCAAAGGCGGCATTGCCCGCTCCATGACGGACATCGTGCCGCTGGCGCGGCGCCCGACGCCCAGGCACGATTTCGCCGAATTCGTCAATGCCTTGCGTGAGGTGATTGCCGAAGCCGGCGAGAGGCCGGATTGCCTCTCCTTCTCCATCGCCGGCGTCGTCGATCCCGATACGCAGACACTCACCTGCGCCAATATTCCCTGCATTCACGGCCGGCATCTTGCCGCCGATCTGGAAGCGGAACTTGGCTATCCCGTGCTGATCGCCAATGATGCCGATTGCTTCGCCATGGCGGAGGCCATGTCCGGAGCGGGCCGTGGCCATCGCATCGTCTTCGGCGCCATTCTCGGCACCGGCGTCGGCGGCGGCCTTGTCGCGGATGGCCGGCTGGTCAATGCTGCCGGCGGCTTTGCCGGGGAATGGGGCCACGGCCCCATCATCGCGTCCTCCGCCGGCAATCCATCAGTCGCTATTCCCGCCTATGCCTGCGGCTGTGGCCAGAAGGGCTGCGTCGACACCGTCGGCGGCGCACGCGGCATCGAACGCCTGCACAAGACGCTTCACGGGCTGGAACTTTCCAGCGAGGAGATCATCGGCCAGTGGCTCAGGGGCGAAGACCGTGCCGAACGCACGATTGACGTCATGGTGGATCTGGTCGCCTCGCCGCTTGCCCTCACCGTCAACATAACTGGCGCGACCATCGTGCCGGTCGGCGGTGGCCTTTCCAACGTCGAACCGCTCCTAGCTCGTTTGGACGAGGCGGTGCGCGCCCGCACCCTGCGTAAGTTCGGCCGGCCGCTCGTCGTGCCGAGCGAGTGCAAGCTGGAACCGGGCCTCATCGGCGCCGCCCTGCTGGGCCTGCAATATGCCGGAGAGCGCACCCATGCTGCTTGAGGTCTGTGTCGAGGATATTGCCGGTCTCAAGGCGGCCGTCGAGGGTGGCGGCGACCGTATCGAGCTTTGCAGCGCGCTTCCTCTCGGCGGGCTGACGCCGAGTGCCGGGCTGATGGCCGCCGCAGCGAAGATAACGGTCCCTGCATATGCCATTATCCGTCCGTGCGCCGGCAGCTTCGTCTATTCGGCGGATGAAATTGAGATCATGAAGCGCGACATCGATGCCGCACGAGCTGCCGGCTTGCCGGGCGTCGTGCTCGGCGCTTCCCTGCCGGATGGCCGACTGGATGTTGACACGCTCAAGGCGCTCACCGCCCAAGCGGAAGGTCTCGGCAAGACGCTGCACCGCGCCTTCGATCTGGTGCCCGACGTCGAGGAAGCCGTCCATGTCGCTATCTCTCTCGGCTTCGAACGCATTCTGACCTCCGGCGGCGCAAGGACTGCGGCCGAAGGCGTTGCCATGCTTGAACAGGCGATTGCAGCCGCCGCCGGCCGCATCTCCATCATGCCCGGCTCCGGCGTGACGCTTGCAACGGTCGGCCAGCTATGGCCGCGCCTGCAGATCAGCGAGATCCACGCCTCCTGCTCCGCAACCGCCTCGGAGACGGATGAGCGTGTCATCGCCCTCGGCTTCTCTCCGCCATCGGTCCGCCGCACGGATGCCGCCACCGTCAGGGCACTTAAGGCGTATTTCGCCTAGAGCGGACTGCTCCAAGAACATGCAAAAAGCCGGACGCGGGGAACGCGGGAACCGCATGCCGAAGGTCGCGATCTGCTTTAAGCAACATCATGAATTGACAAAGAAACATTAGAATGATCAATCGTTCATAAACGCATATGCTGTAGCCATGAACATGGCTGCGCAACATACAGTTATTGCAGCAAGGTAAGTTTCCTCGGGAGTAGCTGTGATCTGAACCATGTCGGTGGCGCCACCTCGCAAGAAAAGCAGGGCTGTCTTTTGGATTGCAGCTGTTGTCATCGGTTCGATCATCCTGGCAACCGCGCTCCTTGCCAACGATATGCGCAATCTAAGAGCGCTGGATAGCCGCTATCATCTCAATCTCTTTCCGAAACCGGAACAACATGCAGCAGCGCCCGCCGCGCCTGCGCAGGAACAGCAGCCGGCCCATGCGGCTACGCCTGCGGTGGCGGCGCCGAAGACGTCAGGCCCGGCGGCCACAAGCGTCCGTGTCAAGCCAGCGACGGTCACCGCCAAGCCATCCGTCAAGAAAAGATCCCATCTGCTGGATGAGCCTGTCGACGCGCTGCTGAGTGCCTTCGTGCGCAGCTGGCGGATATCGGGCCAGGCGCTTTGCGCCGATCTCCAGAAGTTCGGCCTGTCCGTAGGCGAATGGCGGCAAAGCGAACTGGGCACCAGCACTTCGGAGTGCAGCTATGCCGTCCAGAAGGGCGCCTATGGCGATCCCAAGGCAGCTTCCTTCTTCATCATCGCCAGGGGCAAGCCATCAGGCGAAATCGATACCATCCGCATCAAGGTCATCATGCCTGACAATGACGACGGAAAGGCCGTTGCCGGCACCTTTGTCGACACCGTCGTCCTATTGCTGAACGAGACACATTGGCTGGACTTTCAGGCCGCACTCGAGGCAGTCGGCAAGTTGCAGGATGTGACGCTGCAAGCCTTCGGCGCCAAGCTTGCCTTTTTCAAGGAATTCCAGAGCGACAACAATTTCAATCTGCAGCTGGAATTGCGCAGAACGTCGCCGGAACAGCTCCGAACCGCGATCGTCTTCGACAAGGCGCGCTGGACACTGCCCTCCCCGCCATCGACTAATTGATCACATGGATTCCTTCGAAAGGCTGGGTTCCTGTTGCGCTGCGCCATCGATAGTGCTCATATAGGCAACGATTCCGAAGGTCGGCGGATCACCGGCCGCCAGCACCATGTTTCCCGAGAGCACACGAGGCGGTTTCCGAAGGGATTCATGCAAATCGTCAAACGCGCCGGTCCCCAGCCGGACGTTGGAAAGCCATTTCATTTCATGGATTCGATAGATCCCAATCCGCAGGGCCAGACTTTTGCGGTCGAACGCAATCCCCGCCTGCGCTACATCATCCCCGCGGTGGTCGCCGTCGCCTTCCTGATGGAACAGCTGGATTCGACCATCCTCGTCACCGCCGTTCCCGATATCGCCAAGAGCCTCGATACGACGCCGCTGCGCATGAATCTGGCGGTCACGACCTATATTCTGACGCTTGCCATGTTCATTCCGGTGAGTGGCTGGTTTGCCGATCGCTTCGGCGCCCGGCGCATCCTAACGCTTTCCCTCTTCATCTTCACCATCGGCTCGATCCTCTGCGGCCTGGCGACCAGCCTGCCGATGCTTATCGCCACGCGCGCACTGCAGGGCTTTGGCGGCGCAATGATGACGCCGGTCGGGCGCCTCATCCTCATCCGCAGTTTCCCCCGCAGCCAGCTCGTGACTGCCATGACCTACATGACCCTGCCCGCCGTCATCGGGCCCGTCATCGGGCCGGTGCTCGGCGGCTTCCTGACAACCTATCTGTCCTGGCGCTGGATCTTCTGGGTGAACCTGCCCTTCGGCCTGATCGGCATGGCCATGGCGCTGCGCTATGTCGAGGATACCGAACGCGACAAGACCATGAAATTCGACTTTCCCGGTTTCGTCATGGTCGGTCTCGGCTGTGTGCTGCTGCAATATGGCATCGAGAATATCGGCCGACCTGCAATTCCGGTCTGGGCCATCCTCCTAGCGCTTGCCGCCGCCGGCCTGCTGCTGGTCGGCTTCATCCGCTATGCCAGAACAGTGGAATCTCCGGCCGTGGATCTCACCCTCTTCAAGCTGCGCACCTTCCGCATCGGCACCCTTGCCGGCGGCATCTGTCGTATCGGGCTGAATGGCGTGCCCTTTCTGCTGCCGCTGATGCTGCAGGTCGGCTTCGGCTTGAGTCCGATCGTCTCGGGTACATTGACCTTCGTCAGCGCCCTGAGCGCCCTTGCCGTGCGGCCGGTCTCGGCAAAACTGCTAAAGCTCTATGGCTTCGATCGCATGTTGACGTGGAGCGCCGTATTCGGTGCCGCCGTCGTCGCCGGCTTCGCGCTGATCACACCCGATACGCCGCACTGGTTCATCATCGTCTATGTCTTCATCTTCGGGCTGGCGCGGGCCGGACAGTTCATGACGTCCAATACGCTATCCTATTCCGATACTCCGGCGGCTCAACTCAGCCGCGCGACCAGCTTGGGCGGTGTGCTGCAGCAATTGAGCGTCAGCTTCGGCGTCTCCGTCGCCGCCATGCTGCTGGGTCTGGTGACTTTGGATGGATCGCCGCTGACGCCGGAGAAATTCCACATTGCATTTTTGCTGATGGCCGTGATCCCGCTGCTCGGCATACCCGGCTTTCTCAAGCTGCGGCCGGAAGACGGCGCGCAAGTGAGCGGCCATCAGCGGCAATCGAAAAAGCAGCCGTAAGGCTTATGCCGCAAGCGCCGAGGCGCGCGGATGGACGAGATGATCGCGAAGTACCGCGCCGGAGCGGTCGACTTCCTGCATCAGCACGTCGTAGCTCCACAGATCGGCCAGATGCTGCAATACGCGCTTAGCATCCATATCGTCGAGCATCGCGCCGTTCAGCACCGTATGCTTGACCAGCAGCCGCCTGTCGCCGGCAAGATCGACATCGACGATCTCGATATGCGGATCGATCCAGCCGACATCATATTGCCGTGACAATTCACGGCGGATGCGCCGGTAGCCACGCTCATCATGAATGGCGGCGACCCTCAGCCCCTCTTCCTCCTCCGGATCATCCGTCAGCTGGAACATGCGCATCTTGCGCATCAGATGCGGGCTCAAGAACTGGGCGACAAAACTCTCGTCGCGATAATTGGCCCAGAGATCGCGCAGCACCGCCATTGCATCGCCGGTGCCGGCGATTTCCGGGAACCATTGGCGATCCTCTTCCTCCGGCTTCGTCACGATGCGCTCGATATCCTGCATCATGGCAAAGCCGATCGCGTAGGGGTTGAGGCCGGAATAGCGGGGATCGTTGAAGGTCGGCTGGAAAACCACATTGGTATGCGATTTCAGGAATTCCAGAAAATCGCCGTCGCCGATGCCACCGAGTTCGTGCAGCCGGGTCATGATGCGATAGTGCACGTAGGTCGCCGTGCCCTCGTTCATCACCTTGGTCTGGCTCTGCGGGTAGAAATATTGGGCGACATGCCGCACGATGCGGATGATCTCGCGCTGCCAGGGTTTTAAGCGGGGCGCCATCTTTTCCAGGAAATAGAGGATATTTTCCTGCGGCAGGCCCGCCAGCGAGCGTCGCCGCTCCAGATCGAGATCCTGTGTCTTCTTGCCCGACCCGGCCGGAACCGTGCGCCAGAGATCGTTGAAGATCTTCTCGTCATATTCGCGCCGCTCGCGCTCGCGCTTCTCCTCGTCGCGCAGGTCCGGCGTCTTCTTGCCGGCATAGCGATGCACGCCATGCGACATCAGCGCATGGGCGGCATCCAGCGTGCGCTCGACGGCGGCGTGGCCATAGCGCTCCTCGCAGCGTGCCACATAGCTCTTGGCGAAGTTGAGATAGTCGAGAATGCCTTCGGCATCGGTCCAGAGCTTGAAGAGATAATTGTTCTTGAAGAAGTGATTGTGGCCGAAGGCGGCATGGGCGATGACGAGAGCCTGCATCGTCGCGCTATTCTCCTCCATCAGATAGGAGATGCAGGGGGAGCTGTTAATGACGATCTCATAGGCAAGGCCGCGCAGGCCCTTGCGGTAGAAGGCCTCGTGATGGGCGAAATGCTTGCCGAAGGACCAGTGCTTGTAAAAGAGCGGCATGCCGATCGAGGAATAGACGTCGAGCATCTGCTCGGCGGTGATGATCTCGATCTGATTGGGGTAAACATCGAGCCCGAGCTCGTCGATGGCGATCTTCTCGCAGGCATCGTGAATTCGCTGGATGGTGGCGAAATCCCAGTCCGCGCCTTCGAAAAGCCGCTCCATCGATGCCTTTTTTGCCATCATCCGCTCCTTGTTTCCGCCGTACGGCGCTGGAAGAGATCGTGGAAGACCGGATAGATCTGGCTGCGATCGCTGACACGCCGCATGGAAAGCACCGGCCATCCCGCCTGCATCCGCTCATAGAGCGACCAGATCGCCGAGCCGGACGAGATCGCGACGCTGCGTGATTCCCCCACTTCGAGATAGGCAAAATATTGGCAGACGGGCAGGATCTCGCTCGTCATCAGCGCCGCCGTCGTCGCATTGTCGGAATAGGCGTTATCGCCATCCGATGCTTGCGCGGCGTAGATGTTCCAGTCGGATGCCGGGAAGCGGTCCCGCACGATCCGCCGCATGGCCTCGAGCGCGCTCGAAACCTGGGTGCCGCCGGTTGCCGGGCTGCGGAAGAAGGTCTCCTCGTCCACCTCTTCCGCTACGTCGGTATGGCGGATGAAGACGATCTCGACGCGGCGATACTGCCGGGTCAGGAAAATGTAGAGCAGCATATAGAAGCGCTTGGCGAGATCCTTCATGTGCTCCGTCATCGAGCCGGAGACGTCCATCAGGCAGAACATGACGGCTTGCGCCACCGGCTTCGGCTCGTTCTCGAAACGGCGATAGCGGATATCGATCGGGTCGATATAGGGAATGCGCCGGACCTTCGATTCCAGTCTTTTGATCTCGTCTTCGAGCTGTGCGCGGCGCTTCTCGTCCGTGCACTCCTCGGCCTCCTCGATGAGCTTTTCGACCGTTTCCGGCTTCGGGCGATGCAGCGCGACACGGCGCATCATGGCAAGCCGCATCGTGCGGTTGATGGCAAGATTGGCAGGTGATCCCGTAACCGAATAGCCCGAGCGCACCGGATTGATCTGGTCCGCCGACATCAGGCGGCGCTTGGCTAGATCGGGCAATTCGAGATCGTCGAGGAAGAGATCGAGGAATTCGTCCCGCGTCAAGATGAAGCGGAAGGCATCCTCGCCGGTTCCATCGCCGCCGGCCCGCGACTTGCCGCTACCGCCCTCGGGGCGGGGAAGCATATCGCCTTCGATGAAGTCCTTGTTACCGGGAAGAATATGTTCCTTCAGGCCCTCCGGGCCGCGATGGAACCGAGGTTCCTCGGTTCCATCCAGGGGAATGCTGATTTCGCCACCCTTCAGAATATCCTGAATGTCGCGATTTTGAGAGGATTCATAGACCGCTCTCTGCACCAGCGCTTTTGCTCTTCGCAAAAACCGTTGACGATTTTCCAGACTTTTTCCGCCTGGGTTCAGGCGTCTGTCAACAATGTGCATTCCTTCTTCCTTGGTGGCTCATCCCGCCTGTTTCACACGCATGTACCATTCCACAAGCCGCCGGACCTGCCGTTCGGTGTAACCCCGCGCGACCATCCGCTCGACGAATTCGCCATGTTTCTTCTCCGTCTCGCCATCCTTCTTGGAGCCGAACGAGATGACGGGCAGAAGGTCCTCGACTTGAGAGAACATCCGCTTTTCGATGACTTCACGGATCTTCTCATAGCTGGTCCAGGACGGGTTCTTGCCGCCGTGGCTCGCCCGTGCCCGCAGGCAGAACTTGACCACCTCGTTGCGGAAGTCCTTCGGATTGGCGATACCTGCCGGCTTTTCGATCTTGGTGAGCTCCTGGTTCAAAAGCTCGCGGTCGAGAAGCTGGCCGGTATCCGGATCCTTGAAATCGACATCCTCGATCCAGGCGTCGGCATAGTCGACATAGCGATCGAAGAGATTCTGTCCGTAATCCGCATAGGATTCCAGATAGGCCTTCTGGATCTCGTTGCCGATGAACTCCGCATAGCGCGGCGCCAGTTCGCTCTTGATAAACTCGATATACAGCTTTTCGGTTTCAAGCGGCAGCTGCTCGCGGCGGATTGCCTGCTCCAGCATGTACATCAGATGCACCGGATCGGCACCGACTTCTGTCGTATCGTAGTTGAAGGTCGCCGCCAGCACTTTGAAGGCAAAACGGGTGGAGGCTCCATCCATGCCTTCGTCGACACCGGCCGAGTCACGATATTCCTGCACGCTGCGCGCTCTCGGATCAGTCTCCTTCAGGCTCTCGCCGTCATAGACCCGAAGCTTGGAGAAGGCGGTCGAATTCTCGTGCTTAGAAAGCCGCGTCAGAACCGTGAAGCGGGCGAGCGTCTCCAATGTCGACGGCGCGCAGGGCGCGTCGCTGAGCTCGGATTCCTCGATCAGCTTCTCATAGATCTTCTGCTCTTCGGTGACCCGCAGGCAATAAGGCACTTTCACCACGCAGATGCGGTCGATGAATGCCTCATTGTTCTTGTTGGCCTTGAATGTCTGCCATTCCGACTCGTTTGAGTGCGCCAGGATGATGCCGGAGAAGGGTATCGCACCGATATTTTCCGTACCGATGTAATTGCCTTCCTGCGTCGCCGTCAGCAGCGGATGCAGCATCTTGATCGGTGCCTTGAACATTTCGACGAATTCGAGAATGCCCTGGTTGGCACGGTTCAATGCACCGGAGTAGCTGTAGGCATCCGGATCGTTCTGCGCGAGGCTTTCGAGCTTGCGGATATCCACCTTGCCGACCAGCGAGGAAATGTCCTGGTTGTTCTCGTCGCCCGGTTCCGTCTTGGCGACGGCAATTTGCCGCAGCCTTGAGGGCTGCATCCTGACGACACGGAAGCGGGAAATATCGCCTTCGAACTCTTCCAGCCGCTTGAGGCACCAGGGACTCATGAGCCCGGTCAGGCGCCGGCGCGGAATGCCATAGCGCTCCTCGATCATCGGCCCCATGGTGACGGGATCGAACAGGCTGAGCGGGCTTTCGAAGACCGGGCTAAGCTCGTTTCCGGCCTTGAGCACATAGATGGGATGAACTTCCATCAATGATTTCAGCCGCTCGGCGAGGGATGACTTGCCGCCGCCGACAGGCCCGAGTAGATAGAGGATCTGCTTGCGCTCCTCCAACCCCTGGGCCGCATGGCGGAAGAAGGCGACGATGCGTTCGATCGTCTCTTCCATGCCGAAAAAGCCCGAAAAAGCCGGATAAGTCCGGATGGTCCGGTTCATGAAAATACGCCCAAGCCTTGTATCCTTGGCCGTATCGATCAGCAGTGGTTCGCCCATGGCTGCCAGTAGCCGCTCAGCCGCATTTGCGTACATGAGCGGATCATCCCGGCACGCTTCCAGGTATTCTGAGAATGACATCTCGACTTCGCGCCGTGCTTCAAAAGTACGGGCGAACGTGTTGAACAGAACATCATTGTTTAACATGGCGCCTCGGTAGCTTGCTATTGCAATTAACGCCGGCTTTTACGAGATCACTTTATCCCGCTGTATCTAAAGTGCGGTATGACTCGCTACGAATCAATAGGTGATCTGTCAATAATTCGTACGCTTGATTCCAAATGTCATCAATATCTTGATGGGGTCATGCACCGAATTAATGAAACACAACCAGAAGATTGTTGTGGCAATACAACGCACTCAGTGGTTATGCAACCTCAACCGGCCTATTGCCGCATATTTTTGCAAATACACGATCTCGGCGAAGAATTGATCGAAGCCAGCGTCAAGCTTCATTGTCCGCATGATTGGGGAGAAAAGATGGTGCCCAGAGCCGGAATCGAACCAGCGACACGCGGATTTTCAATCCGCTGCTCTACCAACTGAGCTATCTGGGCATCCTAGCTTCGCGTCGAGGGAAGAGCCTTGGCAGGCGCTGGGCGGTTGGTTCGCCCCGGAAGCGAGCGGGGTTATAGCATCTTGTTCGGCCATGTCCAGCAGCAAATGACTCTTTTTTGACAGGAAATCGAATTTTGCCAATTCGCGAACAAAATGAAAGGGTTCGTGAGATCCTGCACCTTTGGAAAACGCATTCAGTCCTGGTCGGAGCCGTCGGCCTTCGTCTCGTCCTCGGTGACGGGGATGGCATAGGAGCCGTTGAGCCACCGCGAGAGATCGACGGAGCGGCAGCGATCCGAGCAGAAGGGATAATGTTCACGCAGCGAAGGACGGCCGCATTCCGGACAGGGACGCGTCTTTCGCAGCGGCTCGACTTTCGAACCGACCTTGATCTCTTCAGCCTTCGTCATGACGACTATCCTTCCTGCCATCCGGCATGGACATCGAAGCCCTCGCCTGCCAGCAGCAGCATGGTTTCATAAAGCGGCAATCCGACGACATTGGTGTAGGAACCGACAAGCTTTTGCACGAAGGAGCCGGCAAGCCCCTGAATGCCATAGGCTCCCGCCTTGCCCCGCCACTGGCCGGAGGCGAGATACATGTCGATATCCCGGCTGGAAAGCCGCTTGAAACGCACCTTGGTTTCCACCACCTTCTGGCGGGCCTTGCGGTCCGGAGTGATCAGGCAGATGCCGGTATAGACGACATGGCCGCGCCCGGAGAGCAGATGCAGCGCCGCAGCCGCCTCATCGACGAATTCCGCCTTCGGCAGGATGCGCCGCCCGACGGCGACGACCGTGTCGGCCGAAAGGATATAGCTTCCCTGCCAGGCGGCGTCGCTCTTGATTGCCGCAAAGGCGGCATCACCCTTCTCAGCCGAAAGCCGCCGCGCCAGCGAGCGCGGATGCTCCGATTTCTTCGGCGTCTCATCGATATCCATGGGCATGAGACGCGCGGGCTCGATGCCTGACTGATGCAGGAGCTCGACGCGACGCGGCGATCCGGAGGCCAGTATCAGCTTGTGTTTCAACGCCATCAGATCTCGACCTGTCATGCGGGAATGAGAGCCGGGTCCCGGAGCATGATGCCGAAAATGTCGGCGGCACCCGGCTCCAGCGAACGACGGATTACTTGAAACGGTAGGTGATGCGGCCCTTGGTCAGGTCGTAAGGGGTCATTTCCACCAGCACCTTGTCGCCGGCCAGAACGCGAATGCGGTTCTTGCGCATGCGGCCCGCGGTATGGGCGATGATCTCGTGCTCGTTTTCCAGCTTCACGCGAAAGGTCGCGTTCGGCAGGAGTTCGGTGACGACACCGGGAAATTCGAGGACTTCTTCTTTCGGCATTAAAGCTTCTTTTCCTGTCGGTTGAGGCCGGCGCTCCTGTTAAAAAGGCTGGGTCGCCGGAAATTTGCGCGGAAACTACACAATCGCCGCGGTTTTGTGAACCACGTTGATAAGGGTTTCTGCATTTGTTTCATTTGCGGCTCTAAAGCGAGCCGCGATGTTCCACAAGCCTGCTCTCTATGAGGCCGAGAAGATAGTCCCTCACCGCGCGATAGGCATCCAGAACCTGCTCACGCGTTCCATCCGTCGCGGAAGGGTCCATCGTCGGCCAATAGATGACGTCGACAGCGTTCGCCCGCGTCAGTTCCAGCGCGGCATGATGCGCCTCGGGAGACAGCGTGATGATGACATCGAAGAAATCATCCTCCAGCTCTTCCATGGTCTGCGGCTGACGGCGGCCAAGCGAAAGCCCGATCTCGGCAAGCACCACATCGACGAAGGGATTGCGCTCGCCGGCGCGTACCCCGGCCGAGGCGATATACGTGCCCTGAGGCAGCATGCTGCGCGCCATCGCCTCGGCCATGGGCGAACGGATGGCATTGAGGCCGCACATGAAGAGGATGGCGCCGGGGGATTTGCCCCCGGGCGACCTGCCATTCTGCTCGATCGCCTGCGGCTCATCCATGGCAGTCACCCGCGCCAATAGAGCACGCAAACGAGCGTGAAAAGCCGCCGCGCCGTGTCGAAATCCACGCTGATCTTGCCGTTCAACCGGTCCATCAGCGTCTGCGAGCCTTCGTTGTGAATGCCGCGCCGGCCCATGTCGATCGCCTCGATGCGGCTTGGCGTGGCCGAGCGGATCGCCTCGTAATAGCTCTCGCAGATCATGAAATAATCCTTCACGATCCGGCGAAACGGGGTGAGCGACAGAATATGGGTGGCGACAACGCCACCATCTTCCATGCGGATGTCGAAGACCAGCTTCTGGTCGACCAGCGACAAGTTCAGGAGATAGGGGCCGCCCTGATGTCCCACAGGCTCGAAGCTGTTTTCCTCAATCAGGTCGAAGATGGCGACGGCGCGTTCGTGCTCGACATCGGGCGTCGAGCGGCCGATCGTGTCGTCCAGGACCACATCGCTCAGCCGGAAGACGCCCTTCGCCATGCCTTACCCCTCGAGATTGAGGCGGATCGCAACCGACCGCGCATGCGCATCCAGCCCCTCGGAATTGGCAAGCGCGATCGCCGCTGGCCCGAGCGCGCGGAGCTGCTCCGACCCCAGCCGGAGAATAGAGGTGCGCTTGACGAAATCGAGCACCGACAACCCGGAGGAGAAGCGTGCAGAGCGGGCAGTCGGCAGCACATGGTTCGAGCCGCCGACATAATCGCCGATCACTTCGGGCGTATGACGGCCGAGAAAAATCGCGCCGGCATTGCGAACACCGGCCAAAAGCGGCTCGGGATCATCGACCGCCAGCTCCAGATGCTCGGCCGCAATGCGGTTGGCAAGCGGAATGGCCTGCTTCACTTCGGCGACTAGGATAACCGCGCCGAAATCCCGCCAGCTCGTCGCTGCCGTCTGCGAGCGGCTGAGCTGCTTCAGCTGCCGCTCGACCGCCGCTTCCACGGCTCTGCCGAATTCGGCATCGTCGGTGATCAGGATCGATTGGGCGCTTTCGTCATGCTCAGCCTGCGCCAGCAGATCGGCGGCGATCCAGTCCGGATCGTTATTCTTGTCGGCGATGACGAGCACTTCCGACGGGCCGGCAATCATGTCGATACCAACAGTGCCGAACACCTGGCGCTTGGCTGCCGCCACATAGGCATTGCCGGGGCCGGTGATCTTATAGACCGGCTTGATCGTCTCTGTGCCGTAGGCAAGGGCTGCAATCGCCTGCGCGCCGCCGATGCGGTAGATCTCCTCGACGCCGGCCATGCGCGCGGCCGCGAGCACGGCTGGATTGACGGCGCCGCCTGTGGCCGGCACGGCGATGACGACGCGATCGACACCGGCGACTTTGGCCGGCACGGCATTCATCAGCACCGAGCTGGGATAGCTCGCCGTACCGCCGGGCACATACAGACCGACCGCTTCGATCGCCGTCCAGCGCGATCCGAGGCCAACGCCGAGATCGTCTTCATAGATATCGTCCTTCGGCAGCTGCCGGCGATGATGCGATTCGATGCGGGTGGCTGCAACCTTCAAAGCGCCGAGGACCTCGGCCGGAACGGCGGCGACGGCCGCATCGATTTCCGCTTCGCTGACGCGCATCGGCGTTACGGCGAAATCGACGCCGTCGAACTTCTTAGAATAGTCTGCAAGGGCGGCATCGCCGCGCGCCCGCACATCGTCGATGATGCCGCGCACGACGGCATTCACATCCTCGGACACTTCCCGCTTGGTCGTCAGGAACGCGGCGAACTGCTGCTCGAACCCTTCCGACGCCTGATCCAGCCAGATAGCCAAACTGATATTCCTCTTTCACTGCGGCCGCCCGCGGCGGCAAAAATCCAACGGTCGCTGCCTATTCGCCCGCGTCGGGATGTCGGGGCTTATGGGCCGTCTCCCATGCCCCGCCGATATCCGCAAGCTGGGCTTCGATGCATTCGACATCGAGCGCAATCGTCGCGTTGGCGGCAAGGGCAAGCTCGATCGTCCCCTCAGGCCCCTCGCCCTTCTGCTCGAAACGGATCGCAAGCAGCGACAGCACCTCGTCGCGATTGCGCCGGTCGAAGCCACTGGAGCGCACGGCTTGCACGCGCTTGAACACCAGCGCGGAACGATGGCGTTCGTAAGGCTTGCTGCGCTGGTCCGATTGTTCCCAGACGAAACGATTGGCCGCGAGCGAAAACTGCTCTTGCTTCGGCGCATAGGACATGTCGCCGACCTTGAAGACGCTATCCTGCATATAGGCAGAGATGACATCCAGGTCCTCGGTGTCGAGTGCCATTAGCTTGAGATCGCTCATTCGTCCTTTATCCCTGATCGCGCCATTGGAACCCCCGGCAAGCATTGTTGCCGGCGTTCCTTCATTCTGGACATAGGATGGGAGCGCAAAAGACGCAACCGAAGAAAGCAGGCTTGCCCGCTCTCTTCGCGCCGACGGATGGAAATAAGCCTGATCATGCAAAATGCTGTCGCGCTTTTGCGACAGCGGAATGCAAAAACCGGAGGGCTGCCCGGGGGCAGGACAATCGCATATGAGCTGAAATCGTTGCCGCCTCCCCTTCTCCCCTCGGGGAGAAGAGGTTTCCGGGGATGATCCCAGCATATGCGATTGCCGGGGGAGCGGCGCGCTTATTCGCTGATGCGCTCGACCACGGCGCCGCAGCGCGTCAGCTTGTCTTCCAGCCGCTCGAAGCCGCGATCGAGGTGATAGATGCGCGACACCACCGTCTCGCCCTCGGCGGCAAGACCGGCAATGACGAGCGAGACGGAAGCGCGAAGATCGGTCGCCATCACGGGCGCGCCCTTCAGCTTCTGAACGCCTTCGACGCGGGCGGTCTGACCGGAAAGCGAGATCTTGGCGCCGAGGCGGGCGAGCTCCTGCACATGCATGAAGCGGTTTTCAAAGATGGTCTCGGTGATGTTGGAGACGCCCGAGGAGCGGGTCATCAGCGCCATGAACTGCGCCTGCAGGTCGGTCGGGAAGCCGGGGAACGGATCGGTGACGACGTCGACCGGCTGGATGCCGCCGCCATTGCGCATGACGCGGATGCCGTTATTGGTCGGCGAAACCGTGGCGCCGGCCCGGCGCAGGCTTTCGAGCGCGGTATCAAGCAGCGCGACATCGGTGTTTTCAAGCGTGACGTCGCCGCCGGCCATGGCAACGGCCATGGCATAGGTGCCGGTCTCGATACGGTCGGGCAGCACGCGGTGGCGGGCGCCGGAGAGCGAGGTGACGCCCTCGATGGTGATCGTGCCGGTGCCGGCGCCGGAGATCTTGGCGCCCATGGCGATCAGGCAATTGGCGAGATCGACGATCTCGGGCTCGCGGGCCGCATTGCCGATGACGGTGGTGCCGCGGGCAAGCGTGGCCGCCATCATCATCACATGCGTGGCACCGACAGAAACCTTCGGGAAATCATAACGGGCGCCGATGAGGCCGCCCTTCGGCGCCGTGGCGTTGATATAGCCGCCGTCGATTTCCATGGTGGCGCCGAGCGCCTGTAAGCCCTCAATGAAGAGATCGACCGGGCGCGTGCCGATGGCGCAGCCGCCGGGCAGCGACACGCGCGCCTGTCCCTCGCGGGCGAGCAGCGGCCCGATGACCCAGAAGCTCGCGCGCATCTTGGCGACGAGCTCATAAGGCGCGGTCGTATCGACGATGGTGCGGCAGGTGAAATGGATGGTGCGGGAATAGCCGTCTTCCTGGCGCTCGCGCCGGCCGTTGACGGCGACATCGACGCCGTGATTGCCGAGGATGCGCATCAAAAGCTCGACATCGGCGAGATGCGGCACGTTTTCGAGGGTCAGGGTATCGCTTGTCAGCAGCGAGGCGATCATCAGCGGCAGGGCGGCATTCTTGGCGCCGGAGATCGGAATGATACCGTTGAGCTCATTGCCGCCGACAATCCTGATACGATCCATATAAGCAATACGGGCGAGGCCCGCCTTTCCTGATAGTTCCGGGCGCCAATGTCAGGCGCCAGGTTTCGTGCACCTGGTAAAAGGCACTCTTTAGACGAAATAGATTAACGCATCAATTCGATTGATGATGGGCGACATCAATCATTGCGATTCGTCCCTTTTTGCGGCGGAATCGGCACTATCCCCAGGCTTTGCGCCCGGCAGCCCATCCGTCTCGTCGGCCTGCCCGGCGCGCCGCGCCCTGACCTGCTGCTTGCGCCGCGCCAGATTCTCGCGCAGCTTCTGCGCCGCACGCTCACGCCGCCGATCCGCTTCCGTGACCTGCCTGGCATCCGCCCGCGCGCCCGCCTCGCCGCCGACCCCGCTGGGGGCCGAACCGCCCTGCAAAGCCTGCCCTTCATCGATTTTCGTCTTGTCCGCAGCCATGGTTTTCCCATAGCCGAAAACCCTGGCCTTCAAAAGACCGACACATTTTTTCCAACGAACTTTCACAGAACTTGCAATTTGCGGCTTGCACTCCGCCCCGACCTATGGCAATAGCCGCCTCGCCCAATACGGCGCACCTATCAGCGCCACGGAATGCTGCTATAGCTCAGGGGTAGAGCACTCCCTTGGTAAGGGAGAGGCCGAGAGTTCAAATCTCTCTAGCAGCACCAGCCACACAGCCGATATCTTTGTGGTTTCCGACACAGGTATTCGTTTGTCCTGATTGAAGCTGTGAGGCTAAGCAGTCTCCACAACGTATATTGACCGCGGCATCGTATGGAGATGATTGGGCAGTTTGCTGCAATTCTATAGTCAGAGATGGTCCAAGGCTCTATGACTTGCCAGCCACATACTTCTCACCGACATCAAGCAAGTGTTTTGCGGATTGGCAAAATGCGTCTTTTTGGTCCTGGGTCGGATATGTCATCGTTGAAACTGCGCCCATAACGATGAATGCCTTCTGTCCATCATCAGTCTTTAAAAAAGTATCGGGCGCTACAACGGTCGCGAGCTTTTTGGATGGCGGTGGGTTATTGCAAGAATTGGCTGCAAACAAACCAACAATATAAGCAGACTGGATCGGAAACTTGGTGCTGTAGATAGAAAATTCCTGCATCAAACGATCATGGTCGGTAAAAATTGCCGCCACATATTGCTTCATCTCTGGGGAGAGTTCATCGGCAAATGTCGGGTAAGCCCCCCATATAAGTACACTACATACGATAAGTAATTTCCGCATTTTACCTCCGACGCCAACCGCATGCGTCCACACGCATAGCGCGATCCACTATTCCGCCAATCGCGCAGACGGTCAACGCACTTTTCCATCGCTCAGAGTGGAAAACATATCTTTCTGACGCATTGACATGAAAGACACATCCTCAGCCATCTGCTGTCATACCTGCGAAGGTTTTATGGAGTTCATTTCCAACCCATTTTAACGCCCCTCACAGGATTGGCCGCACTATTTTTCAGCAAGCTATTAATTCTACCCAGCAACCGCGACGTTGCGGGTCCGATCATACGGATGATCTCGATAAGCCCTACAAAAAGCCCCACCGACTCGCATGGGAAGTATCCAGTGCCTTAGGGAGAGGAGATTAGAGGTGCTCTCCCGCTATTTCCTGCGTCATCACGCAGCCCTCCCCAATTCCGCTGCAATCCCCCGTATAACCCCTCCTCCCATCACATCCTTCTTGGCCCGGGAGAAAAGCCTCAATATCGAAACTACGCGTCGCCGTTCTGTTTGCCGGTCAGTTCACCGAGTATGAGGTTTCCGTCATGTCGGCCCGCAATGTCGTCAAGGCGATCGATGGCGGCAGATATGAGACCGTGCCGATCCTGATCGACCGCACCGGGCACCGGCTGACGGCGCTGGAAGGGCAGCAATGCCTTGGCAAGGGAGAAGCCGAGAGTTCAAATCTCCAGCAGCAGCAGTTTTCCTCCGGAAACCTCTTAATCCTTTGAGCTGCAGCGTAAGATTGCTCGTTACCTGAACTTGGCGTTTGCGCCATAATACACCAATCAGATTCGTTGGGGCCGAGGGTGAAATTCGATCATGATTGGCGGAGGACTTCGAACAGCTTTTGAGACGACGGCTCCGCAAAAGGGAGAATTGCTCTCGGTTGTCCGGCAAAATGGCTCCAATAACCTGATCGTCTATTTCAATTCCTACGGCGTAGAGAATCGCCCCGGCAAACAGCCCGGCAGGCCCTTCGGAACAAAATTCCAGAATTATCGAAAAGTCATCCGCTACGATGCGCATGCCATCTGGTTCGTGGAAGAGAAGGGTTCCTGGTATCTTGAGCATCAGGACCGCATTCTCGACATCCTGATGCGTTACATCGTCGAACATGACATTGCGGCGATCAAAATGATTGGCTCCAGCGCCGGCGGATACGCAGCGATCAGAATGGGGTTGCTGCTGGATCAACGGCTTAAGCACAGCGGCAGCGACGCCACGATTCTCTCTTTCGCGATCAATCCCCAAACCGGCTTTCGGCCGGACTTGTTCGCCCGCATCGAAAGGACGACACTGGAAAGCCGCTGGCAGGGTGCGCGGCTTGGACAGGATCCCATCGTGCTCGCAAAGGACTATATTGACGCCTACGCACCCATGCAGATCGATCTCGTCGAGCTCGCGCGGAACTACCAACCGCGAAACGTCGGCATCGTCCTGATGTACGATAATCTTAATCCGATCGAGACCACCTTCTGTGGCGACCTCGCAGATATTGATTTCATTCTGCACTTCCCCGTGCCGCTTGGTCTAAACCACTTCGATGGCGCAACGAAAATCCTCCTCAACGAATTGTGGCCGGTCTTCGATCAGGCTCTGTCTTTCCCCAAATTGGACAATGCAGATGGGGAGCTGCGCGCCCTGGCATGATACGAACTCCGGCACGTACAAATCTGTTCTTGTGACAGCACACCTCATCCCTCCCCAATTCCGCTGCAATCCCCCGTTTAAACCCTTCTCCCATCACATCCTTCTTGGCCCGGGAGAAAAGCCTCAATGTCGAAACTACGCGTCGCCGTTCTGTTTGGCGGTCAGTCCACCGAGCATGAGGTGTCCGTCATGTCGGCCCGCAATGTCGTCAAGGCGATCGATGGCGCAAGATATGAGATCGTGCCGATCCTGATCGATAGCGCCGGGCGCTGGCTGCTGGTGGAGGAAAAGGGCGGCGCGCTGCCGGAGCCGGTTGCCTATGAGGGCACCGAAGTCTGCCTGGTTCCGGGCGGCAAGGGGCGGCTGCTGGCGCTGGAAGGTGCTGGTGGGCGCGAGCTGCCGGCGGTCGATGTGCTGTTTCCGGTGCTGCATGGGCTGAACGGCGAGGATGGCTCCATTCAGGGCCTTGCCCAGATCGTTGGCCTGCCCCTCGTCGGCTGCGGCATTCTGGGCTCGGCCAATGCGATCGACAAGGATATGGCAAAGCGCCTGCTGCGCGAGGCCAGCCTGCCGGTGGCCCGCTCGGTTACGCTGACGCGTGGCGACAAGCCAGATTTTAATGAGATCGTCGCCACGCTCGGCTCGCCCGTCTTCGTCAAACCCACGCGCCAGGGTTCGTCGGTCGGCGTCAGCAAGGTGCAGGAAGCTGCATCCTTCGAGAGCGCGCTGGCCGAGGCCTTCCGGCATGACCGCAAGGTGCTGGTGGAAGAATTCGTGCGTGCCCGCGAGATCGAATGCGCCGTGCTGGAAGAGTCTGACGGCTCGCTCTTCGTCTCCGTGCCGGGCGAGATCGCGACATCTGCAACGTATGAGCTGTACTCCTATGAGGCGAAATACCTCGATCAGAATGGCGCCGTCGTCACCGTGCCGGCGGATATTCCGGCTGAGACGGCAGAGGGGTTGAAGCGCATGGCGGCGGATGGCTTTCGCGCGCTTGGATGCGAAGGGCTGGCGCGCGTCGATTTCTTTCTGCGGCCGGATGGCAGCGTCGTCATCAACGAGATCAACACCATGCCCGGCTTCACCAATATCAGCATGTATCCCAAGGCCATGGGCGCCTCGGGCATTTCCTATCCGGAGCTTATCACCCGCCTGATCGAGCACGGGCTTGCGCGGGCGCGGCAGGGGTAATCGATAGGAAGCGGCAGGTTTCGATGCCGCCTGCCGTCAGACCTTTTCCGTCTTCTTGGTCTTCACCTTAGGCTCGACAGGCGCATCCGGCGTCGGCGCGAGCAGCTTTCTGAGCGAGGCGATCTTATCCTTCACCAGCGGGCGGAAGCGGCTGGCGCGATAGGGCATGTCGGCGGCGCCATAGCCTTCCGGCCCGTCGTCATTGCCACGATGGATTTCCTCCAGCTTCACGCCGATGAAGGTGCCGTCGACATAATGCGTGTATTCGCCAACCCAGCGGATGGTGTAGATCGTTCCCTTGCGGATCAGCTGATCGATGCTGACATGCTTGAACGTATCGTCGATGCAGACGACCTTCTGGCCCACATGGAAATCGTAGCTCACCCTGCCCTCCTTGAGGCGACGAAACATTATGGCTTCTGCCGCTAGGGCAGGAACATGGCCAGATATCGGCAAACCCGGTGCGCTTCACTCTCCAGAACAAATCGTCCGGCGAGTCAAGTTCATCTGCCGCTGAGAAAGGCCGCGTCCGTCGCCGGCGGCCGACCGAACAATTTGCGGTATTCACGCGTGAACTGCGTCTGGCTGTCATAGCCGACCTCAAATCCGATCTCCCGTGCATTGCCCTCGCGAAGAAGCAACCGGCGACGCGCCTCCTGCAGCCGGATGAGCGCCCGATATTGCAACGGCGTCATCAATGTCACGGCCTTGAAATGCCGATGCAGCGATGTCGGGCTCATTCCCGCCATGTCGGCTAGTTTGCCGATACTCATGGCCTCGGCGAAATGGCCCTTGATCCAGTCGGTGACGCGGCCGATCTGCGCCAGATTTGTGCCATGCGTGGCAAGCTGCCGCAGCATAGGTCCGAGCTCGCCCCGCAGCAGCCGGTAATAGAGCTCAAGCTTGGCAAGCTTTGCCATCATCTCGATATCGTCAGGCGCGTCGAGACAGGAGACAAGGCGCAATGCAGCACTCACGATCTCCGGCGTCTGCTGCGACACCGCAATTCCGGCGTGATCGCGAGGCTCCGCCGCATGGAACACCGGAGCCTCCGCAAGGAGCTTTGCGATCTCCTCTCTCTCCAGTTCGAAGGAAAGCGCCAGGTGCGGGCTGGCAGGATCGGCCTGCTCGATCCGCGCAGACACCGGCAGATTGACCGTCGCGATGAAATATTGCGAGGAATCGACGCTGAAAACCCGCTCTCCGAGCCGGATCGTCTTCGTCCCCTGCAATACCATGCAGATTCTTGGACTGTAGACGGTATCCGTCGGCAGCGTCGGCTGCTCAACTCTATAAAGCGTCAGCCCCTGTACTTCGGTCGCCTGCTTCGGAACGGCGGCGTGGCGGCTGATCAGCTCTCGCAGCTGTGTCGACGGGTCCATAAATCCGGCTTTCGATGATGGCGGCATTTCCTACACATGATATCGCCAACAGGCAAAATTGGAAGGATCGTATGAAACTCTGGTCCTTCTGCCCTAACGCCTGGGCATCAGTCGCCCCTAGATTTGCTCAAGGCGATCCTTCGACGGAAGGCTGCCAAAACATGCAAACAAAGGAGCAAACCATGAGCGACACACCCGTATGGTTTATCACCGGATCCTCGGCCGGCCTTGGATATGAACTTGCAAAATCCGTACTCGAGCGGGGCTGGCGGGCCGTCGTAACGGCAAGGCAGCCTGAAAAACTGGAAACCCTTGTAGCGGAACACGAAGGACGCGCTTTGGCGCTGCGCCTCGACGTCACCGACATTTCCACGATCCGCACGGCGGTGGCCGCTTCCATCGACGCTTTTGGCAGGATCGATGTGCTCGTCAACAATGCAGGCTATGGCTATCTCGCCGCCATCGAGGAAGGCGACGATGAGGGCGTGCGAAAACAGTTCGAAACCAATCTGTTCGGTCTCATCAATGTCACCAAGGAAGTATTGCCCGGGATGCGCGCCCGCAGAAGGGGCCATATCGTCAACATCTCGTCGTTGGGTGGCCTGGTCGCATTCGCGGCCACAGGCTATTATCACGCGACGAAGTTTGCCGTGGAAGCGATCTCGGAATCCCTGTCCTATGAGGTTGCGCCACTTGGCTTGAAGGTGACGATTGTCGAGCCGGGCGCGTTTCGCACCAATTGGGCCGGAAGCTCGATGGTTGAGTCGCCGATCCGGATCGAGGATTATGACGACACCGCCGGAAAGCGCCGCCAGTCCACGAAGGCATCTTCCGGCAATCAACCCGGCGATCCCTCGCGTGCCGCGGCCGCCATCATAAAGGCGGTCAAAGCCGAGGCGCCGCCGCTTCGATTGCTGCTGGGCGCTCCGGCGCTCGATATCGCCTACAAGCGCCTCGAAGCGCTGAAAGCGAACTTCGATGCCTGGAAGGATGTTACGCTGAGTACCGACTTTCCGGATTCTCGGAAAAGCTGATTTTCTCGCAGGCGCGAGCCGTCGTTAGCGACACTCCGTTAGGCGCCTGCGAGAACACAACGAATGTCACGGTTCCGATCAATGAAACGATGACAAAGCAAGCGTTGACAAGGCCCATGGAAGGCTGAAGATTGCGCTTCGTTCAAGCAGCCGTACGGCCTTGCTTCCATATCCGATACCCGCAAGGCTCGTTGAGTTCATGCCCACCCTCCGCCTCATTGCCGACGACCTGACCGGCGCACTCGATACCGCCGTCGAATTCGTCGGCGTCTACGGGCCAATTGACGTGGAGCGCGGCGATGCGCTTTCCGAGAACCTGCCGGATTGTCTCGCGATCGACAGCGGTACCCGCGAGAAGACGGCCGCCGAAGCAGAAGTGACCGTCGCCAGCATAGCGCCACTGCTCCAGGGCGCCGATCTCGCCTTCAAGAAGGTGGACAGCCTGTTTCGGGGGCCTTGGGCGGTGGAGCTTGCGGCCTGTTTTCGGCTCGGCCATTGGCGGCACTGCATCCTCGCGCCGGCATTCCCGCATCACGGGCGGCACACGCGGGGCGGACGACAGGTGCTTTATGCCGGTAAGGACGCCTGGCGCGACATTAGCGGCGATATAACAGCGCATTTGCGCGCCGAGGGTTTGCCAGCTTTTAACACACCACTCGATAGGCTCGAAGGCCAGTCCATCCCGGATGGCATCCATGTTTTCGATGCGCACACGGATGATGATCTCGATGCCATCATCGCATGGGTCTCATCTGAGCTGAAGGGGCCGGTCCTCTGGAGCGGCACAGGCGGCCTTGCCCGGGCTCTAGCGCGTAATATCGAGCTGGCGACTCATCACCTGCCTCGCGCAAACAAGGACAAAGGCGAACGCCACTCAGCGCCATCGGTCCCTATCTCGCGCAAGCTGCGGAGGCCGGTGCTCGGTCTGTTCGGCTCCGACCAGCCAATCACGCTGGCGCAGCTCCAGGCCTGTGGCCCCAATTGGCTGAAGCTTGGCGAGGGTGCTGATGCCGATGCCATCGATCATCAAATCCGGCAAAGCGGCGTCGCCATGGTCAGCCTCGACCTGCCGACGGGGCTTGAACGCGATGATGCTGCCAGGCGGATAGCGGCGAGCTTCGGCGGCATGGTCAAGGCACTGCCCGCCCCAGGGACATTGATCGTCGCGGGCGGCGAGACCCTGCGCAATCTCTGTTCGGCGCTCGATGTGTCAGCCCTCAGCATCACCGGCCAGGCAGCACCCGGCCTGCCGCGCTCGACGATCGTCGGCGGTTCCTGGGAAGGCACGACGGTCATCTCGAAATCAGGCGCATTTGGCGGCCCCACCCTATGGCGAGATCTCTTAAGTGAAAACGGGCTGATTGCCGGAGGAGAAGAACCATGACGCGGCATCTTGCAATCACCATGGGCGACCCCGCCGGCATCGGCCCGGAAATCATCGCCAAGGCTGTCGCCCGCTTGAAGGGCAGGCTCGACGAATGTAAGCTTAAACTTACAATAATCGGCAGTGGCCCCGCCCTGCGGCTCGCCGAAAAACAGCTCGGCCTCGATATCGAAATCCCCGAAGCTGAGATGGAAGGCGACTGGCCGAACCTCTGCTTCATTCAGGCCGATGCCGAGGGAGAACCGATCCTGCCGGGCCGGCTTTCCGCCGATGGCGGCCGTATGGCCTTCAAGGCGATCGAAAAGGGCGTTCAACTCGCCCTATCAGGCAAGGTCGCCGGCATCGTCACCGCACCACTGAACAAGGAAGCACTGAACAAAGCCGGCTTCCATTATGCCGGCCATACCGAGCTTTTGGCCGAGCTCACCGGCGCGCGCGGCTCCGTGATGATGCTCGCCCACGGCAATATGCGTGTCAGCCACGTCACTACCCATGTCGCGCTGGAGGATGTGCCGAAGCGGCTAACGCCCGAGCGGCTGCGGCTCGTCATCGACCTCACGCACAAGGCTCTCAAAAACCTCGGCATCGCCAACCCGAAGATCGCGGTGGCGGCGCTCAATCCGCATGCCGGCGAAGGCGGCCTCTTTGGCCGGCAGGATATTGATATCTCCGCGCCCACCATTGCCAAGGCGGTATCCGACGGGCTCGATATCGTCGGCCCGGTTCCCGGCGATACGGTTTTCGTCAAGCTGCGCGCCGGCCAGTATGACGCGGTCATCGCCATGTATCACGATCAGGGGCATATTCCGGTCAAGCTGCTCGGTTTCGAGATCGATCCGGCGACAGGCAAATGGATGGATCTTTCCGGCGTCAACATCACCCTCGGCCTGCCGATCGTGCGCACCTCCGTCGACCACGGCACAGCCTTCGACATTGCCGGCAAGGGCATTGCCAATGAGCGCAGCCTGATAGAGGCGATCGAATTCGCGGAGAGGCTGGCGATGGGCGATCGAGCTGGATAAAGGTCGCCCAGCATGCCGCACCTCTGATACCTCTCCACGAATTTCACGATCGATATCCAATGCGAATTGCGCATGACATTATTTCGATGCAGCCGCATTGGTATGCGCTCTCGTCCTGAAGGCGAGCAAGCTCAAGAAAGCGAGTACCCAAACGCTCAGGGCGCCGTAGAGCATCACCCAATCAAAACCTTGGGCAAGCGCTGCGTGCACGATCTCGCGCGAAAATTTCGTCATAGGCTCGTCCACCACGCCGGTGCTGCCCGCTGCGATGCGCTCTGCCAGCCGAGGTAACGAAGTCGCGTCGGGCAAAGCTGGAAGCACGGTCTGCAGGTTTGCGAGAACGCCGCGCACGAGAACGAATCCCATCACGGCAATGTTGATGGCAAGCGAGATCATTCGCGCGCTCATGTCGATACCCGAAGCCATGCCGGCTCGGTCGCTCGAAACAGAGCCCGTCGTCGTGTTCGTGACGGTTGTGTTCGTCACTCCGAGGCCGACGCCGGCGACGAGTGCTCCGAGCAATGTTACCGGCAGGCTCTCCTCACCTGCAGCCGCACCGAGCTTCATAACCAGAAAGCCGAGCCCGATCGTGAACAGGCCGGCAGGAATGACAAGACCGGGGCCGCGGCGAAGCAGAAGTCGTTCGGCAAACGGCGGCACGATCAATGTCGGCAACGTATAGGCAAGCAACGCAATACCGGCTGCCACTCCGTCTAGGCCAAGGCCTGCTTCAAACCAGATGGGAATGTAGATCATGAACGGCCAGAAACTGAAATTCATCCCCATCGACCCGAAGATTGCGCCCGAGAAGCGCCTGATCCTGAAGACCGTAAAATCGAACATGGAGTGGCTTTTGGATAGCTCAATAACGATGAAGACTGTGAAGCTGATGACAGCAATAGCAGCGACGGTGAGCGAAACAGGATTGATAAAACCGAACTGCGAACCTCGCGTGATGTAAAAGACCAGGCAGAAGACCGCGGCCGATAGCGAAACGATGCCGGGAATGTCGAGATGCTGGGCGTTGGGATCTCGTGTTTCCCGCACGCCAGCAAATGCCAGCAAGATCGTCAGGATCGTGATCAGGACGTGTACGAGAAACACCCATTCCCAGCCCATGAGCGCTGAGATGCCATTTCCGATGGCCGGTCCGAAGCCGAGACCAAAGCCGAAGACTATCCCCCACCAGCCAAAAGCTTTGGCGCGCTCGCCGGCATCGCCATATTGCTGAGATAATACGGCGATCTGGGAAATCAGCATTGCGCCACCGGTCGCACCTTGTAGAGCGCGGCCGGCGATGAGGATTGTGATGTTCGGCGCGATACCACAGACGAGCGAGCTGATGCCGAAGGCAATCATGCTCGCGACGAAAAGCCGTTTACGGCCATAGCGGTCGGCGAGCGTTCCGGCCGCCATCAGCACGGTCGCAACTGCTAGCGTATAGGCATTCATGGTCCATTGAAGCTGCTGGAAGTCGGCATGCAACACCCGCTCCAGCGTCGGCAGTATTGCCGGGACGCTGGAGATTTCAAGACCGAACATCATCGATGAAAGACAGACAGCGGCCAGAGCGAGCCTTGTGTTTTGGCGTTGGATATTGCTCATAATTTCGCCTTTCGACATGAAATTGTCGTCGATCAGCGCCGGCATTCCCTTGGGCATCCATGCCGTTGCTCGTGCATTCTGCAACACGAAACGCCGTCGATCATCAAATCTGTATCCCGTGCTTGATCATGTTTAAATGCTATGACTATCTATATCAGTGATGACAAATTTGGATTTATGCGATGTCGCTCGATGTCAACGCCGTTCAGGTTTTTGTAACCATTGCCGATTTCCAAAGCTTTACACGAGCGGCGGAGGCGCTGGGTACTACACAGGCTACCGTGAGCGTAAAGTTGAAACGGCTGGAGGAGCGTGTCGGCAAGAAGCTGATTGAGCGAACGCCGCGCCATGTCCGTCTGTCAGCCCATGGCGAAACATTCCTTCCCTCCGCCCGGGAGTTGCTCGCCGCACACGAACGTGCCATCGCAGGGCTTTCCGTAGCGCGCAGGCGCTTCAGGTTGGGAATTGCCAGCCACGTCATGGGGCCTGAAGTACCGACCTTGTTGGCGCGTCTGAAAGCGGTTGATCCGGCGCTCACCATAGAAGTGCGGCTGGACGTCTCCCGACCGCTGATCGAGGCCTTCGAGGAGGGCAAGCTCGATGCCATTATCATTCGCAGCGACGACGACCGACGGGATGGAGAGATCCTCGGGCCGGAGCATTTCGGCTGGTTTGCTTCACCGGATTTCGAGCATCGAGCGGGGGAGCCCTTGCCGTTGGCCGCCCTGTCTCCGACCTGCGCAGTGCGCGATATGGCAATCCGGCTGCTCGACCGGTCTTCGATTCCGTGGACGGAAGTCTTCGTCGGCGGGACGGCGGCGATCGCGGCTGCCCTATCGGCGGGGCTCGCGGTTTCGCCGTTTCCGCGTCGCCTTGCCCCGGGCGATGTGATCGATGTTGGCGACACGCTCGGCCTGCCGCCGCTTCCATCCTTGTCACTCGTGCTGCATTCCTCTTTGTCTGATCCAAAATCCAGAGACAGCCTACGCGCCATCACCGCCGCCTTCCGTGAACATCGCAAGCCGAGCAAACAACTCCACTTACCTGCATCGTCTTGAAAGCATTTTTTCAAATCCTCATGTCGACATCTCGCTTTTTCAAACGTCCTCTGGCCGCCTAGCTGCAAAGAGAGTTATCCGTGAGAGGAGCACCCGATGTCCAAGATTGCCCCATGCCTGTGGTTTGCGCGCGAAGCCGAGGAGGCTGCGAATTTCTATGTTTCGCTCTTCCCCGATTCCCGGATCGATCACGTGCAGAAGAACATTGTCGACATGCCCTCCGGCAAGCCCGATGAGGTTCTGGTCGTTACTTTCACGCTCGCCGGTCAGCCCTTCATGGCACTGAACGGCGGCGACCGCATCGAATATAATCATGCGATCTCGCTGGAGGTGGATTGCGCCGACCAGGCTGAGGTCGACCGCCTTTGGGATGGCCTTGTCGATGGCGGCGCGCCGGTGGAATGCGGTTGGGTTACGGATCGCTACGGCGTCTATTGGCAGGTCGTGCCGGCGGTGCTCCGCAAATA
This sequence comes from Martinezella sp. CNPSo 3890, assembly GCF_057784455.1. Taxonomy (NCBI): domain Bacteria; kingdom Pseudomonadati; phylum Pseudomonadota; class Alphaproteobacteria; order Hyphomicrobiales; family Rhizobiaceae; genus Martinezella; species Martinezella sp. CNPSo 3890. The sequence goes on from NZ_JBXSOR010000017.1 coordinate 94,777, forward strand.
TATCGCCGATCCGGATCCGGCCAAGGCCGCTCGCGTCATGCGAGCCTGGATGGGCATGGTCAAGCTCGACATTGCCGGGCTCGAAGCCGCCTATCGCGGCTGAGCGACTGTTCTGGGGATCGCGTCATGGGCGAGGTCCGCCGAAGATGTTCTGAAATTCGCTGCAATTTCAGCGGTTCAGACCAATGCCTGCGCCCGTAAGACTTGCGGCGGATCGATGCTTGGAATACCGTCCACTATAGGCTCGCCACAGGCGGGTTTCTCGACACCATGTCAAGCAATTGGACTGCCGCGGCCGTTCAGGCGCGACCCGGCAGGAAATGGTCGATTTCATGCAGCATCAACGAGACCGCATCGATCTCACCGGACGTGATTACACGGCGATCTATGCGCTCAGCGACATCCATGGCTGTTATGATGAGATGATGGAGGCCGAAAGGCGCATCATCGCGGATGCGCGCACCTTTCCCGGCCGAAAGCTTCTGCTGTTTCTCGGCGATTATGTCGATCGCGGCCCACGTTCCAGCGATGTCCTGGCGCATCTTAGTGCACCGCCGCCTGAAGGCTTTGATCGCTATGCGCTTTGCGGCAATCATGACGACGTGTTCCTGCGCTTTCTGGACGATCCCGATACCAACATCCATTGGCTGGAGTTCGGTGCCCTGCCGACGCTCGCATCCTACGGCATCGACGCCAGACATATGCTCTTCGACCTGGGCTACAGCGTCGCGGAGTTGCGCGACATGACGCTAAAGGCAATGCCGGCAGCGCATGTCGACCTGCTGCGTTCGCTAACTATAGCTGTCACTTACGGCTCGATACTCTTCGTCCATGCCGGCATCATACCCGGCCTTCCTCTCAGTGAGCAGACGGATGAAGATCTGATGTGGATTCGTGAGCCGTTCCTGTCGGGCGGACCGCAATTGCCGCTGCTGGTGGTCCACGGCCACACACCAGGTTCGCATCCCGTTTTTGGTCTCAGCCGCATCGGTATCGATACGGCCGTTTCGATGGGCGGAACTCTGACGATCCTCAAGATCGCCGAAGGTAAACAGACGATCCTGCCATCGATCTGAACGGTTCAAACAAATATCCCGGCTCGAAGCCGGGATATTTGTTTCTTTCAGGTGCCTTACTCCGCCGCCACGGCCGGCGGCAGCTGGACCGTATTCCGCTCCTCCTCATCGGCCTGCTCCTTGGCCGGCGGTTCCGCCGACTTGTTCCTCGGCTCGCGGCCGAAGAACAGGGCGTAGCCGGCGGGCAGGACGAAGATCGTCAGCACGGTCGCGACTAGAATGCCGCCCATCATGGCGTAGGCGAGCGGTCCCCAGAAGACGCCGCGCGAGATCGGGATCAGCGCCAGAACGGCCGTCAGCGCCGTCAGCATGATCGGGCGGAAACGACGTACGGCCGAGCCGATGATCGCCTCCTTCCTATCCATCCCGGCCGCGATATCCTGGTCTATCTGGTCGACAAGGATGATCGAGTTGCGGATGATGATGCCGAGCAGAGCGATGACGCCGAGGATCGCGACGAAGCCGAAGGGCGCACCGCTGATGAGCAGAGCCCCTGCTGCGCCGATAATGCCGAGCGGGCCGGTCGCCAGCACCAGCATTGCCTTGCCGAAGTGCTGCAGCTGCGCCATCAACAGCACGACGATGATGACGAGCATGATCGGCGCCTTGGCGGCGATCGAGGCTTGGCTCTCCGCGCTGTCTTCGGCGCCGCCCTGTATCTCGATCTTGTAGCCGGCCGGCAGGCTGCTCCTCAGATCCGCCATATCGTTGTAGAGCTTGGCCGTCACGTCGTTCGACTGCACGTTATCAGGCAAGGTTGCCCGCACTGAGATAGTCGGCAGACGATCGCGGCGCCATTCGATGCTCTGCTCCATGACGGGCACGATCTTGGCGACTTGCGACAGCGGCACGAACCCGCCCGAGTCGGTCGGGATATAGACGGAGTTGACCGAGGTCAGCAGATGACGGCTTGCCTCCGGCTCGCGGGCAACGATCCCGACGGTTTCCTCACCCTCGCGATAATTGTCGAGCGTGAAGCCGGACATCGAGGCCTGCAGCATCTGGCGGATGCGCTGCGAGGTAACGCCGAGAGCGCGGGCACGGTCCTGATCGATCACCAGCTTCATCGCCGGCACCGGCTCGAGCCAGTCATCATGGATGGCGCCGAGCAGCGGGTTTTGGGTAAAGCGCTGCTTCACCTGGTCGGCAATACGGCGAACCTCCTGCCGGTCAGGACCCATGACGCGCAGCTGCACAGGCCAGCCGGTGGGCGGGCCGAGGAACAGGCGGTCGACCTTGCCACGGACGGCGGGGAAATCCGCCGCCAGGATGCCGCGCATCTTGGCGATCAGCCGCTCGCGTGCCGGCTCGTCCTTGGCCATGACGAGCATCTGGGCATAGTTCGGGTTGGTGAGCTGCTGATCGAGCGGCAGGAAGAAGCGTGGCGCCCCCTGCCCGACATAGGTGGCGATGAAGCGCTTGTCCGGATCATCGGCCATGCGGGCTTCCAGCGCTTGAGCCTGGCGCTCGACCTCCTTGATGCTGGTGCCCTCGGGCAGCCAGAGATCGACCAGGATTTCCGGACGCGACGACTGGGGAAAGAAGTTCTGCGGAATGAACTGGAAGGACCACAGGCTGCCGATAAAGGCGGCAAGCGTCAGCAGCAGAACGATGACGCGATGGCGTACGGCCCAGGCGACCGAGGAGTGCAGGCGGCGATAGAAGCGCGTGTCGAACACATCATGATGCTCGCCGGCATGGTGGCGCTGCTTGAGGATCATGTAGCCAAGCCATGGTGTGAAATAGACGGCCACGAACCAGGAAACGACGAGCGCGATGCCAACGACGTAGAAGAGCGTGCGGACATATTCGCCGGCCGTCGATGCAGCAAAGCCCACGGGGATAAAGCCGGCTGTCGTAATCAGCGTGCCCGTCAGCATCGGGAAGGCAGTCGAGGAATAGGCGAAGCTGGCGGCATCGAGCTTGACGAGCCCCTCTTCCAGTTTGCGCTCCATGAGCTCGACCACGATCATGGCGTCGTCGACCAGCAGGCCGAGCGCAATGATGAGCGCGCCGAGCGAAATGCGCTGCAGGTCGATGCCGAACTCGTACATGATGGCGAAGGTGGCGGCCAGCACCAGCGGAATGGCGATTGCGATCACCAGGCCGGAACGCCAGCCGATCGACAGGAACGAGACGATCAGCACGATGACGAGAGCTTCGCCCAGCGCATGCATGAACTCGCTGATCGCGTCGGTGACGACATCAGGCTGGTTGGCGATCTGATCGACCTGAACGCCGACCGGCAGCGAGGCTTCGAAGCGTTTGTAGGTTTCCTCAACCGACTTACCGACATCGGTCACCTTGAAGCCTGGAGCCATGACGACGCCGAGCTGAACACTCGGATGGCCATTGTAGAGAAACTTGGCCGTATAGGGATCCTGCAGACCGGCGGTGACGGTAGCGATATCGCCGAGACGAGTCACCTGGCCGCCGGCGTTGAGCCGCAGGTTCTTGATATCCTCGATCTTGTTGACGTCACCCTCGACCGAGATGCGTACCGAGCGCGTGCTCGTATCGACATTGCCGGCCGGATCGACATTGTTCTGGCCGACAACGGCGTTCTTCAGATCGTTGAGCGTCAGCCCGCGCTCGGCCAGAACCTTGGAGGAGACGTCGATATAAATCTGCTCCGCCTGATCGCCGATGATGGTGGCCTTCTCGACGCCAGGCGTCGAAAGCAGCATGTCACGGGCTTGGATGGCGAATTTCTTCAGCTCTGGATAGGTGTAGCCGTCGCCGCTGATCGAATGCAGCGTAATGAAGGTATCGCCGAATTCATCGTTGAAATAGGGGCCAAGCAGGCCGGCAGGCAGCTCGTTGCCGATATCGCCGACCTTCTTGCGGATCTGGTAAAAGGCGTCCTTCACCTCGGCGGTATTGGTGTCGCCCTTGATCTGGATTGTCGTGATGGCAAAACCAGCGCGGGTGTAGGATTTGACCCAATCGAGATGCGGCGTTTCCTGTAGCTTGCGCTCGATCTTGTTGACCACCTGGTCTTCCATGTCCTGCAGCGAGGCGCCGGGCCAGACGGTCTGCACGACCATGACGCGGAAGGTGAAATCCGGGTCTTCCTTCTGACCCATATGGGTCAGGCCGAGTGCGCCAGCAATGATGATGAGCCCGAACAGGAAGCGCGCGATGCTTGGATGGGCGATCGCCCAGCGCGACAGGTTGAAACGCTTCCTCTCGCCAGAGGTGCTGTTGATGGACATGACGTCGTCCCCCTCTATCCGGATCAGCGTACGATATCCGCCGAAGCGGCTTTGGTGTCTGCGGAGGCCTGCTGAGCACCGGCGCTCGGAAGCTTGACCTTCATGTTTTCGCTCATGAACTGGGTGCCGGCTGCAACGACGACATCACCGGTCTTGAGGCCATCGGCCACGCGCACGCCGTCATCGGAAAAGTCCGCGACCTTGATGGTCCGGGAATGCACGGTGCCGGCACTGCGGTCGACAAGCCAGACGATCTGCTGCCCGTCCCTCTGCGCAAGCGCGCTCAGCGGAATGGAAACATAGGGCTGCGTATTGTCGGCAAGCGCCTCGATCGTCGCGGTCATGCCAAGCAGAACGCGCGGATCGTTCGGCACGCTCACACGCACCGCGAAGGTGCGCGACTGATCGGCACTCCCGGACACTTCCCGCACCTTTCCGTCAAGCACGAGCGCCGCGTCGGACCAGAAGCGCGCCTTGACGTCCTTGCCGACCTTGAACTGGGCGATGTCCATTTCCGGGACAGCGACCTGCACTTCCTTCTCGCCATCGACGGCAACGGTGATGACGGGTGTGCCGGAACTGACCACCTGGCCGACATCGGCATTGATTGCGGTCACGATACCATTCATGTCAGAGGTCAGGTCAGCATAGGCGACCTGATTCTTCGCCTCGGTCAATGCCGACACCGCGGAATCGCGCGTCGAAACGGCCTGCTCATAGGAAAGCTCCGCCTGCTCGAGCTGCGACTTCGAGGTGACATTCTTGTTAAAGAGCGTCTGTGCACGCGTGCGGGCAAGCTCGGTCGTCTGCACCTGCTTTTCGGCCGCATCCAGATCGGCCTGCGAGCGGCGCACGGCGAGGATATAGTCGGTGGCATCTATGCGGGCGATCACATCGCCGGGCTTTACCCTCTGGCCGATATCCACCTTGCGCTCGATGATCTTGCCGTTGACACGAAAGCCGAGATTCATTTCCGTCCGCGCACGAACGGCGCCGGAATAGTCGAGCTTGCGCGTCGTGTCCGCCTGGGCGATTTCGACGACCTTGACCGGCCGGATCACCTCCGCCGTCTCTTCCTTCTTCTCATTGCAGCCCGAAAGCCCGAGCCCCAAGGCTGCAAGTAGAACCGCACCGGCAGCGGCCCGTAGAGTGTTGGTCGTCAGCGAAACCATGTCGCTCTCCTAAAATCGAACAAAAAGTGGAAACACGCCGGCCATCCGGTGCGCGCATTGCTATTTCTTCAAAGCCCTGATGACGAATGCGATGATATCTTCGGGATCTGCCTGGTAGGGCTTGGCAAGGCACTGGGCCACCATTTGCGGGTGACAGAGATCGACGGTCGTCGCAGCGAAGCATTTGGCGGCAAGATGCGGGTCCTGTTCGGCGAATTCGCCGGCAGCAATCCCCTCCGCGATGATTTCGGCGACCAGCGCCTGCGTACGCTCGATATGCTTTTCGATGACATGCCAGTCGCGCTCGATGGCGACGATGACCATCTCGTGAACCTTCTGCTCATCCAGCATGGTCTCCAATATCATCTTGTACTGAGATAGTGCGTAAGCCCGTAGCCGCTCGGTCGCGCTGATCGGCTGATTACGGATACCAAGAGCCATCTGATAGCTCTGGCCGAGCATGCGCCCGCAAAGAGCCTGGTGAATTTCCGTCTTGGAGCCGAAGAACCGGTAGATATTTGCCGTCGACATGCCGAGATCCCGGGCGATATCGGCGACGTTCGTCTTGCTGTAGCCATAGTGGCGAAACAGCTTTTCGGCGGCATCGAGAATGCGCGTGATGTTTTCCTGGCGGGCAGGATCGGCGCTAACGTCGGAAAGATCGAGCATAAGCAGGCCTGATGGTTTACGAGTGACGATTTTCAATTTTCGTCACTCGTAAACCATCAGAGCGCCGATGTCAATGAAGCCGACCACAACTTGGGCGGCTTTTAGATGCTATTCAATAAACCGAGAATGCGCCGAACTACTTGAAGCAACAGTTAAACGATCGACAACAGCCTCGCGGGGCGAAGCCGAAAGTGTCCGAAATTTTATCGCGGCACGGCCGCTGCGTTGTCAGGCGCTCAAGAGTGTCGGATGAAAACGTCGAAGGCTGAAAAAGCCGACGAAGACGATGACCACCAAAAGCGCGACCTGCGCCGCGAGAATCGGCGGCTCGTTTCCGGTGGGCGCCAGCGCGTTGAGCGCCGGTATCTTCTGGAACGATTGAATGATGAGCACCAGACAGTTGAAGAACAACAACACGAGCGCGCCGATCACGAAAACGGCACGCCATATGCCGGCAAGGTGGAATGTGTAGCGCGCCAGCGCCGTCGGAATGAAGATCAGCAGACAGATAATGCCGACGATGATCGCCGGCGTCACGCCATGAAACGGGAACAGAAAACCCGTCAAGCTGGTGAGAGCCGTTGTCAGCATGTAGACGAGCGTCGAACGATTATGACGGTCGGCGGTGAGAAAGCCGTAGGCTACCACGATGCCGCTGATGATGGCGACCAAGCTGATGACGACGTGAATCAAGAGAATTCCAGACATTCGCCCCTCCAAGTGAGCATTGCATTTCGATGGAAATGACAGCCCAATGCCCCGAATGCGGAATATATACGAAACGCGCCGCGCCAGCCAGCGCGACGCGAAGACCTTAGAGGCCGCTCAGGCGGCGTGAACTTCCAGAGAGATCGGAACGGAGGCAAGCGCCTTGGAAACCGGGCAGCCGGCTTTCGCCTTATTGGCAAGCTCGGTGAAGGTCGCTTCATCGGCGCCGGGCACCTTGCCGGTCAGCGTCAGGTGGATTGCGGTGATGGCGAAGCCGCCTTCGACGCTTTCAAGCGTCACCTTGGCCGTCGTCTCCATGCTTTCGGCGGTGAAACCGGCTTCATTGAGGATCAGCGACAGGGCCATGGTGAAGCAGCCGGCATGGGCCGCGCCGATCAGCTCTTCCGGATTGGTGCCGGCAACGCCTTCGAAGCGGCTGGCAAAACCGTAAGGATAGTGATTGAGCGCGCCGCTCTGCGTCGAGATCTGACCCTTGCCGTCCTTCAAGCCACCGGACCATTGAGCCGAACCTGTGCGATTGATCTGCATGTCGTCCTCCTTGTCGTTGAATGAATTTCGGGAGTGGAACCGCCTCCCGTTGATGATCGACGGCAAGCGGCTTGACCGCCTGCATCGTCACCATAGTCCTTCTATCCGCCCAAGACGACGCCGCCGTAACAGCAGCGAGGCCGATTTCGAAAAGCATGGAGCGAGGGATTGTTCCCGGATAGCCTCACCGAAGCTCTTTTAAATCATCATACAAGCGTATTGCCAATGTATGATGATTGCCATATCATCGCGTTCACATGGTCGCGAAGCGCGACAAGGCATCGCCCGCATGGAAGCCCCTCTCGTCGAAAGAGAAGGTAGTCGGAAAAGCATGCGAAACGGTGTGGAGGAGATAGGGTGGAATCGCTCGAAAGACAGGGGCACGACTCATCGGCTCAGCCGGGTCGTCGTCCGCGCGTGCGCAGAAACGTGACGGCTGCGATCGCTGAAGACATCTGCGCCGAGCGCTATGCTTCCGGCTCGACCCTGCCGCGCGAAAACGATCTCTGCGAAATGTACGGCGTCAGCCGCACGGTCATCCGCGAATCCCTCAAGGTGCTGGAGTCCAAGGGGCTCGTGCGTGGCAAGCCGCGCATCGGCACCACCGTTTGCGACAAGGACGATTGGAACATTCTCGACCAGGACGTGCTGGCATGGATGGGTCCCTATATCGCCGATTTCGATATTCTCGGCTCCATTCTCGAAGCGCGCCGCACCATAGAGCCCGCCGCCGCAGAATATGCGGCCGAGCGCGCCACGGCCCGCGAAATTGCCGACCTGGAGAGTGCATGGCAGCAGATGCGCGACAGCGGCGATGATCCGGAAGGCTTTACCGAAGCCGACGTGACCTTCCACAGCGTACTTCTGAGCGCCAGTCACAACCAGGTGTTCCGGCGCCTCTCCAGCGCCATGCATGCCGGCCTGAAATATGCTCTGCACGCCTCCAACGTCGCCGCCGATAGCCGCGACGAAGCGATTGCCGTTCACGGCGAACTTGTCGAGGCACTGCGCCTGCGCGACCGCGATGCCGCACGCGCCTGTGCCCATCGCATGCTCGATCTTGCGGCCCGCGATCTCGCTGTCGAACGACGGCTGGACGAAGGCCGGATAACCAATCCCGAAACCCGGAGATCTGCGGCCTCGCGCCGCTGACACAACCCAAAGCCAAACGGAATCATTCCCATGAAAATCACCAAGCTGACGACCTATATCGTTCCCCCGCGCTGGCTGTTCCTGAAGATCGAGACCGATGAAGGCATCGTCGGCTGGGGTGAGCCCGTGGTCGAGGGCCGTGCGCTGACTGTACAGGCCGCCGTGCACGAACTGGAAGACTATCTGATCGGCAAAGACCCCTTCCTGATCGAGGATCACTGGACCGTCATGTACCGCGCCGGTTTCTACCGCGGCGGCGCCGTTCACATGTCGGCGCTGGCCGGCATCGACCAGGCTCTCTGGGACATCAAGGGCAAGGCGCTGGGTCAGCCGATCCATTCGCTGCTCGGCGGTCAGGTGCGTGACAAGATCAAGGTCTATTCCTGGATCGGCGGCGACCGCCCCTCCGACGTCGCCAACAATGCCAAGGATGTGGTTGCCCGCGGCTTCAAGGCGATCAAGCTCAACGGCTGCGAGGAAATGCAGATCGTCGATACCTATGACAAGGTGGAGAAGGCTGTCGAAACCATCGCCACCATCCGCGAAGCGATCGGCCCCTACATCGGCATCGGCGTCGATTTCCACGGCCGCGTCCATCGTCCGATGGCCAAGGTGCTTGCCAAGGAGCTGGAACCCTACAAGCTGCTCTTCATCGAAGAGCCGGTGCTGTCGGAAAACCGCGAGGCGCTGAAGGAAATCGCCAATCATTGCTCGACGCCGATCGCTTTGGGTGAGCGTCTCTATTCGCGCTGGGACTTCAAGTCGGTCCTGTCGGACGGTTATGTCGACATTCTTCAGCCCGATCTCTCCCACGCAGGCGGCATCACCGAATGCCGCAAGATCGCGGCCATGGCCGAAGCCTATGACGTGGCGCTCGCCCCGCATTGCCCGCTCGGCCCGATCGCGCTTGCCGCCTGCCTGCAGGTCGATGCCGTCAGCTACAATGCCTTCATCCAGGAACAGAGCCTCGGCATCCACTACAACAAGGGCAACGACATCCTCGACTACATCTCCAACAAGGAGGTGTTCCACTATGCCGACGGCTTCGTTTCGATCCCGCAGGGTCCAGGCCTCGGCATCGAAGTCGACGAAGCCTATGTCATCGAACGCGCCAAGGAAGGCCACCGCTGGCGCAACCCGGTCTGGCGCCATGAAGATGGCAGTGTCGCTGAGTGGTAAGACCACGCTCGTCACCTGACGGACGAGAAACCGCATATCATCCAATGATGAAAGGCCCGATGGCAGCAGATCTGCGCTATCGGGCCTTTTTCTTTAGACGGTGCTCTCTTAATCCGGCACCTTCCCCTTTGCCGCGTGGCGGCGAATATCGCTGCACATCCCGTGTGCCGTTCTCCCAAAAAAGTTGCGCCTGCAGTATCGGCGCAGATACTGCAGGCGCGTCATGCGTCTCAACAAGCCCCCAGGGAGACGCATTACCGGAGCATGATCACCAAAGGCGTGGAGTGCCCTTTAGCTCTGATCATGCTCAAGCAGGCAATTTCAAACTACTCCCGCTCGCCGGTGAAATTCAGCAGCAACTGGAAGATGTTGACGAAGTTCAGATAGAGCGACAGGGCACCGAAGACGGCGAGCTTCTGCTGCGATTCCTGATCGTAGTTTTCGGCATACTGCTCCTTGATGTTCTGCGTATCCCAGGCGGTCAGGCCGACGAAGACGACGATACCGATGATCGAGATGGCGAACTGCAGTGCGCTCGAACCCAGAAAGATATTGACGATGCTGGCGATGATGACGCCGAACAGACCCATCATCAGGAACGAGCCGATGTTCGAGAGATCACGCTTCGTCGTATAGCCGTAGAGGCTGGTCGCGCCGAACATGGTCGCGGCGATGAAGAAGGTACGCGCGATGCTCGTGCCGGTGAAAACCAGGAAGACGGAGGCCAGCGACAGGCCCATGACGGCACAGAAGGCCCAGAACATCATCTGCGCCGTGCTGGCCGACATCGACTGGATGCGGAACGAGAAGAAGAACACGAAGGCAAGCGGCGCCAGCATGACGACCCACTTCAGCGGGCTCTGGAAGATCGGCACATAGAGCGCCGGCGTCGTGCCGACGATCAGGGCGACGATACCCGTCACGACAAGGCCGATACCCATGTAGTTGTAGACGCGCAGCATGTGCCGGCGCAGCCCCTCGTCGAAGAGCGCCTGAGAGCCGGCGGCGGCTCCGTAGCCGTATCGCGGATTGGTCGGGTTCATGGTCGTTCTCCTTTAATCCAAACTAGTAGAGGCTGCGGGCAAGCTTTTCGGCATCGCCGTCAAGCTGACCGGCCTTGCCGTTGCCGATCAGCGCATAGGCGACTTCCCCGATCTGCCAATAGGCAGCCTGGACATCGTCACGCTTGATGTGACTGACATCCTGCACGGCGAAATTGCCCGGACGGACGGCAAATAGTGACAAATGTCCGTCTTCGCCGGCATCCACCATCATTTCGACGCTCGGACCGAATTCGGACGGATAGATTTGCGCATCGGTGACGCGCCAGTCGCCCGGCAGCTGCGGCAAAATGATTGCCGTCGACGCGCGGATTTCATCCGGATTGTAATTTGCAGCCGCCGACTGCGGCTTGATCTCTTCGCGCACGGCCGTGGTCTTGTAGGCGCGCACCGCATCGTCGACGAAGGCCGGCGGCCGTGTCGACGCGCTGACCTCGCTCGCCGTAAAGGCGCCGAAGGACGTATGCGCAACCCAGCCGGTCGTGACCAGCACGGCAACGGCCGCAACACGCTGGAAAGAACCCAGCATACGGCCGTAGACCAGCCCGCGCTCCAGCCGCCGTGCGGCCTCACGCGTTTCCACCCGAACCACATGGCCTTCTCCGGCCAGGGCCATGCGCAGCTCGCCGCGGATGCTCATATCGGCCATTACCTTGGCGGCGATCTCCGGATGCTCCGAGAGATAGGATTCCACCTCGACACGGCGCGCAAGCGTCAGTTCGCCGTCGACATAGGCGTCGAGATCGGTATCGATGATCGGATCAACGATTTTCATTGCCGCCTCCCTCGATAAGCCTGAGATGTGAAATCTTCGAGGTAGCCTCCTCGAAACTACGCAGGCTCGCGCGAGCCCGGGCAATGCGGGACATCAGGGTGCCCAGAGGAATGCCAAGCGCGGATGCCGCCTCCTGATAGGAGAGATCCTCGATCGCCACGAGATGCAGCGCCTCACGCTGCTCCTCGGGCAGACTGAAGAAGGCTTCACGGACCTGGTTCAGGCGAACCGTGTGATCCTGCGATGCCGGCAGTGCCGTTTCGAGATCGGCCGCAGCCTCCTCGTGACGGCGGTTCAACGACTTCTTCTGACGCAGGCGATCGATATGCACATTGTGCAGGATCGATAGCAGCCAGGTGCGCAGATTGCCGTCGCGCCTGAAAGAAGCCTTGCGCTCATAGGCCTTGACCAGCGCGTCATGCACCAGATCCTCGGCCTCGTCCGCGTTGCGCACGAGCGAGCGGGCATAACGTCTCAGCGAACCGAGCTGCCCCAAAACATCGAATGTGCGTCCTTTGCGTTCCATACACCTATATACGGAAGCACTCCGGATTCTATTCCATCGCCTGACAAATATTTTTTGCCGATTTTCACATCAGCAGAAAATCCTTGGGCTGCGGCAGCGGCGGCAGGTCGGTTTCGCCGAGTGCTTCGCGCAGATTGATCTCGATCGTATCGGCAAGGGCGCCGATGGCGAGCGCGTTGGGGCGATGGCCGAAAGGATCTTCCAGCTCGTCGCCCAGCGCATCGAGACCGAAGAAGGTATAGGCTATGAGGGCCGTCACGAAGGGCGAGCCCCAGCCGAGCGTGTCGACATAGCCGAAAGGCAGCAGGAAACAGAAGAGATAGGCGGTGCGATGCAGAAGCAGCGTATAGCCGAACGGCAGCGGCGTATTACGCAGCCGCTCGCAGGCGGCCTGCGCGGCTCCCATCTGCCCGATGCTGATATCCAGCATCTGATATTGGATATCCGAAATGGTGCCCGATGCTTTCAATCGCGCCAGATCGGCGGACATCAGGCGCAGAATGAGATCAGGCTTGTTGCGGGCCGCATGGTAGAATTCCGCTTCGCTTGGAGCAAGCAGGCGAAACACCTTGCCCTCGTCGCTGCCGGGCCGCAAAAGACAGACCAACGCCTGCGCGAAAGCCATGGTCAGGCGCAGCAGGTTCTTGCGCGCTTCGATGCCGGCCTCCCCTGCACTCTCCAGCACCAACGTCTGCCGGGCGAAGCCGCGCGCGAGATGGACGAGCTGCCCCCAGTCGCGCCGCCCCTCCCACCAACGGTCGTAGCAGGCATTGTTGCGAAAACCGAGGAAGATCGAAAGCGCGATACCGAGCAGCGACAGCGCCGAGCCGTTGAAGGAGACGATGAGGTTCGGCCGCTCCTCATGGCCCCAGACGATCAATGCTGACAGCAGAAAGATGGCGATGATCTGCGGCAGGATACGCCGGATGATCGACCCACGAAGGATGAAGAAAAGCTGGAAAAGATTCGGCCGGTCGCGGACGATCATGACGAAACGCACTCTCGATGAATGTCTGATGGCGCAGCAATACACCAGACGCGCTGAGAGTAATGAGCATTTCTTGCAAGGCGGCCGTGACCGGCGGGCATCGCTCGCCGGTTAGGCGGACCCTCATTTCGCGCTCGCGCTTGCCGTCACCAGAACCGGATCGGCGCGATAATCCCCGGGAAAGAGATGCTGCAGGTTCTTGATCTTCGGCAGATCATTGATGACGATGTAGGGATAGCTCGGATGCGTTGCCAGGAAATCCTGATGATAGGCCTCGGCGGCATAGAATTGCCGCGCTGGCTCGATTTTGGTGACGATGGCTGTATCGAAGACCTTGGCGTGATTGAGCTGGTCGATATAGGCCTTGGCAATATCGGCCTGTGACTGGCTGGTCGGGAAAATCGCCGAGCGATATTGCGTCCCGGTATCCGGCCCCTGATAGTTCAGCTCCGTCGGATCATGCGCCACTGAGAAATAGATCTGCAGCAGATGGCCGTAGCTGATCTTGTGCGGATCGAAAACGATGCGCACGGATTCGGCATGGCCGGTGTCGCCACCGCTCACCATTTCATAATGCGCCGCATCCTTGCTGCCACCGGTATAGCCTGACGTCGCGCTGATGACGCCATTGACGTGCTGGAAGACGCCCTGCACGCCCCAGAAACAGCCACCGGCAAGCACCGCCGTCTCCGTGTTGGCAGAGGCTGCCTTCTCGTCCATGCTCGGTGCGGGAATGACACGCGCGTCCTCGGCCGAAGCACGGCCGACAAATTGCAGCGCAACGCCGCCAAGCAATACTGCCGCTGTCAGGCCGGCGAAGCGAACAAAGCGTGCTGAACGGAATCGGATCATGTCCGTCGATAAAATCTTCATGGTGATTTCCTCTCGACCGCGATGCAAATGCTCCGGTCACAAAGAAATACGGGAAGACAGGCTCTTTTGTTACACACGCCCGCGTGTAACACTGAAACGTGAATGACGCGGTGACCTGATTCAGTAATGCGGCGGCTTGGTAATGGCCGGCGCTTCGAGCGATTGTTCCTCCAGCGTCAAAAACCGCTCGGTCAGCCGGTCGAGCTTCTGCCTGGTCTGTTCGACGACCTTCCATTGCTCGGCAATCTGGTCGGAAAGCTCCTCGATCGTCTTGGCCTGATGGGCGACCATCTCCTCGAGTTTGGTGATGCGGCTCTCTTCGTCTGACATGTCTGATCCCTTTCGCAACGATCTATAGCATCGAGGCGGCTGCGTACAATCCCGCAAGTCGGTGTGAAGCGAACACTGGCGCCGTTTGACGGCGATATGACAAAACTGAAAAACAGCTGAAAAGACCTGTTACCTGACTGACATGGGCGCCTTCTAAAGAAAGCGCATAGACGCGCCCATTTGAAGGCAATCCCTTCCACAGGCGCACCGTTCTGAAGACCTCGGAGAAGCGCCGTGAAGATCATCCAGATCACCGACACCCATTTGAGCCCCAACAAGCCACATTTCAACGGCAATTGGGAGCCGCTGGCGAAATGGATCGAGGCAAGCGGCGCCGATCTCGTCATTCATACCGGCGATCTCAGCGTTGACGGCGCCGACAAGGATGAAGATCTCGTCTTCTCCATGGAGATGATGCGGCAGGTCTCCGTGCCAATGCTCATCGTCCCCGGCAACCACGATGTCGGCCACCTGCCCGGCTCCTATCAGCCCGTCAATCCCGAACGGCTGGACCGCTGGCGCCGCCTCGTCGGCCCGGATTATTGGGCGAAGGACGTCGGCAACTGGCGCCTGATCGGCCTCAACAGCCTGCTCATGGGCTTCGAGGATGCCGAGGAGCAGAAGCAGTTCGACTGGCTGCAAGAGATACTCGAAAGCCGTGGCGAGCGTCGCATTGCCCTTTTCGCCCACAAGCCGCTCTTCGTCGATGCGCCCGATGAGGGCGATACCGGTTACTGGAGCGTGCGCCCGGCCCAGCGCCGCCGTCTCTACGATCTGATCGCGGCCCACGACGTCGCCCTCTTCGGCAGCGGCCACCTGCACTGGACCTGGGAAGGCCGCTTCAATGACACCAACCTGGTATGGGCACCGCCCGGCGCCTTCATCCTCGACAAGATGGAACGCGAAATGCCCGGCGAACGGCTGATCGGCGCGGCGATCCATGAACTTAGCGAAACGGTCTCGACGGAGCTCGTCGCCGTACCCGGCATGACTGCCTACTTCCTCGATGATGTCGTCATGGAAGTCTATCCGCAGGCCGCCCCCAAGGCAAAGGAGCCGACCGAATGAGCGCACTCTCGCTTCGCGGCATCGCCAAATCCTTCGGCGGCAACGCCATCCTCAAGGGCGTCGATCTCGACGTCCAGCCCGGCGAATTCATCGCCCTCGTCGGCCCCTCGGGCTGCGGCAAGAGCACGCTCTTGCGCATCCTCGCCGGTCTCGACCATGCCGACAGCGGCGAAATCATCCTCGGCGGCAGCGACGTTTCCGGCGTTGCAGCTGCCGATCGCAACATCGCCATGGTCTTCCAGTCCTACGCTCTCTATCCGCACCTGACGGCCTCGGAAAACATTGCCGTGCCGCTCGCCATGCGCCGCCTGTCGCGCGTCCAGCGCCTGCCCTTCATCGGCTCGCTCATCCCCGGCCAGCGCGCAGCTCGCGCCGGCATCATCCGCGATGTCCGCGACATGGCCGTCTCGCTGAAGATCGATCACCTGCTCGATCGCAAGCCGGGCCAGATGTCGGGCGGCCAGCGCCAGCGCGTGGCGCTGGCCCGTGCCATGGTCCGCCGTCCCGCCGTCTTCCTCATGGACGAGCCGCTTTCCAATCTCGATGCCAATTTGCGCGTCCATGCCCGCGGCGAGATCGTCGATCTGCACCGCCGCGCCGGTGTTCCCACGGTCTATGTCACGCATGATCAGGCCGAAGCGCTGTCGATGGCCGATCGCGTCGCCGTCATGATCGGCGGCCAGCTGCTGCAGCTCGCCTCTCCCCAGACGATCTATGACGACCCGGCCCATGTGGAAGTCGCCCGTTTTGTCGGGCAGCCGCGCATCAATCTGCTGCCGGCGCTCGCCGAAAACGGCACCGTCGCCTTCGGTGGCATCCGGCTGGCGCTCGACGACAGCAGCTTTGCCGGCAGGAATGTGACCCTCGGCATTCGCCCGGAATTCGTCCAGCTCTCCCAGGGCCGCCAGGATGCGCTCGCCGCCCATATCGAGCGGATGGAATTCCTCGGCTCCGAAGTCATCCTCTATGCCAAGCTCGACGCCATCGGCGAAACCATGGTCGTCAAGCTCTCGCCGGCCGAAGCTGCCGGCCTTTCCGCCGGTGCGCCGATTGCGCTGACGCTCACGGCCGAGCAAGCCTTGGTCTTCGCCGAAGACGGCCGCCGCCTGCGCGCGAGCCCCACGGCTGTCGACGCCACGCGGGAGAAGGCGCATGGCTAGCATTGCTGCCACCTCCCTGCCGATGCAGGCGGCCGCGGCACGCGAACGCAGCGAAGCCCGTACGGCATTGCTGTTCGCCCTGCCCGCCATCGTCCTGATCGTGCTCTTCATCATCGTGCCGATCGTCGCCGTCGTCGTACTCGGCTTCACGGATTTCCAGCTCGGCGACAAGAGCCTGCGTTTCGTGGCTTTTGAGAACTACGCGCATCTGCTTCGCGACCGCGCCTTCCAGAAATCACTCTGGAACACGGCGACCTATACCGCCATCGTGGCACCCGTCTCGATCGTGCTCGGCCTCGGCGTCGCGTTGCTGATCGAGAGCGAAGGCATCGGCCGCAGCTTCTTCCGCACGGCTTATTTCCTGCCCGTCGCCTCGCTGATCGTCGCAATGGCGACCGTCTGGCAATATCTCTTCCACCCGACGATCGGCCCGATCAACGCGCTGCTCGGCGAGATCGGCGTGCGTGGCCCTAACTGGCTCGGCGCCTCGGCGACCGCGCTCTACAGCCTGTCGATCATCGGCGTGTGGCAATCGGTCGGCTTCAACATGGTGCTGTTTCTCGCAGGCCTCACCGCCATCCCGCGTGAACTCTACGCTGCAGCCGAAGTCGATGGTGCGAAATCGGCATGGGACCGCTTCTGGCTCGTCACCTGGCCGATGCTCGGACCGACGACGCTCTTCGTCACCACCATCAGCATCATCAATGCGGTGAAGGTCTTCGACACTGTAAAGGCCCTGACCGACGGCGGTCCGAACCATGCCTCCGAGGTCCTGCTCTTCAGCATCTACCAGGAGGGTTTCGTCTACCTCCGGGTCGGCTATGCCTCGGCGATGACCACGGTGTTTCTCGCCATCCTCGTGGTGCTGACCTTCCTGCAATATCGCGCCCAAGACCGGCAGGTGCATTACACATGACCTCGACAGGCTTCACTCCCGGCCGCATCCTGCGCCTCTCTCTGCTGATCCTGGGCTCGCTCATCTTCCTCGCGCCCTACATCTTCATGATCTCGACCGCCGGCAAGGCGCAGGACGATATCTTCACCTCCGCGCTGAAGCTGATCCCGACGCATTTCTATTACGTCGAGAACATCGCCAAGGCGCTGAGCAAGGTTTCGATGGGCACGCTGCTGTTCAACGGCGTCCTGGTCTGCGGCCTGATCTTCTTCTTCCAGGTGCTGATCGCCATCCCCTGCGCCTATGCCATGGCGAAGCTGAAATTCCCGGCCGCACGCACCATGATGGTGCTGGTCATGCTCGGGCTGCTGATCCCGATCCACGCGACGGCGCTGCCGCTCTATGTCGGCTTCAACAGCCTGTCGCTGCTGAACAGCTATGCCGCCCTGGTCGCGCCCTTCTCGATCTCGGTCTTCGCGATCTTCATGTTCCTGCAGTTCTTCCGCGCCATGCCTGACGATCTGATCCATGCCGCCCGCCTCGATGGCATGTCTGAAATCGGCATCGTCGCCCGCGTCATCGTGCCGAATGCCTGGCCGGCAGTCACGGCTTTCGCGATCTTTTCGGTCGTCGCGCACTGGAACGACCTCTACTGGCCGCTGATCGTCATCACCAAGCAGGAATATTTCACGCCGCCGCTGGGTCTCATGTATTTCCGCGCCGCCGAAGCCGGCGACGACTACGGCGCGCTGATGGCTGCAACCCTCATCATCACCCTTCCCCTCGTCGCGGCATTCCTTCTGGCACAGAAGCGTTTCGTCGAGGGCATCACCATGACCGGTCTCAAGGGCTGACCTGACCGGTTCGAAATTCGAAAACGGAGAACGAGCGATGAAGCATATCACCCAGATTCTCGCCGCCGCGGCCATTTCGATGGTCGTGTCGGTCCCGGCCTACGCCGAAACCACCCTGACGGTTCACTATCCCATGCCCGGCTTCTTCAAGAACGTGATGGACACGATCTCGAAGAAGTTCATGGAGGAAAATCCCGACATCAAGATCCAGTTCGCCGCTCCCTCGGCCACCTATGAGGAAGGCATCCAGACCATCCTGCGCCAGGCCGGCACCAGCGAGATGCCCGATGTCACCTTCATCGGCCTCAACCGCCTGCGCATGATCGACGAGCGCAATGTCGCCGTCGACCTCGGTCCCCTCGTCAAGAAAGAGGGCAACATGGCCGAGCAAGGCTTCTCGGACACGATCCTGAAGCTCGCCCAAGTCAAGGGCAAGCAGGTCGGCCTCGCCTTCGCGACGTCCAACCCGATCATGTATTACAACGCCGACCTGGTGAAGGCTGCCGGCGGCAACCCGGACAACCCGCCGAAGACCTGGGACGAGGTCATCGCGCTTGCCGGCAAGATCAAGGCGCTCGGCAACGGCGTCGACGGCATGGACTTCCGCTGGCAGGGCGACGACTGGATGTTCTCCGCCCTCCTCTTCGGCGCCGGCGGCAAGATGCTGAGCGACGACGAGACGAAGGTGGCCTTCAACGGTCCCGAGGGCCAGAAGGCCGTCGAACTGATCCAGCGCTTCGTCAAGGAAGGCGGCATGCCGGTCTTCACCAAGGCTGCCGGCGAACAGGCCTTTGCTGCGGGCAAGGTCGGCTTCGAATTCCAGACGACCGGCGCGCTCGTCAACACCATCAAGAATGTCGGCGCCAAGTTCGACCTGCGCACTGCCAAGCTACCGCTGATTGACCCGGTCAACGGCCGCCTGCCGACGGGCGGCAACGCCGTCGTCATCCTGACCCACGACCCGGTCAAGGAAGAAGCCGCCTGGAAGTTCGCCAAGTTCGCCGCCGGCCCCTATGGCGCCTCTGTCGTCGTTCCCGGTACCGGCTATGTTCCGAACAATGAGCTTGCTGCCAAGTCGGCCGAATATCTCGGCGACTTCTACAAGAAGAACCCGCTGTTCCAGGCCGGCCTCAGCCAGATGTCGATCATGGTTCCCTGGTACGCCTTCCCGGGCTCCAACGGCGTCAAGGTCACGCAGACTATCGTCGACAACCTCTCGCGCATCGTCGATGGCTCGGCAGAGCCGAAGGAAGCGCTCGACGACGCCGCTTCCGACGTCGAGGGCCTGCTGCCACGCAGCTGATCTTTCGAACCCATCTGAAACATCCGCGCCGCCTCTTAACGAGAGGCGGCGTTTTCATATGCAAAGGTATGTCAGGATTGGAGGGGGAGATTGCGCACCGTTCCGCCGGAACGCAGCCGATAGGGCACGGTCAGATGACGCGGCGGCGCGGCATTCTCAGCCATATCGAGCAGCAGCGAGGCGGCAGCGGCACCCATGGTTCCATCCGGAATTTCCACCGTCGTCAGGGACACCTCACCCAGAAAACCGAGGGAAATCCCGTCGAAGCCGGCGACGGAAATATCGCGCGGGATCGAAAGACCCTGACGCCGGAGCGCGCCCATGACGCCGAGCGCCAGAAGATCGTTGGAGGCAATGATCGCCGTCGGACCGAACCGGGAAACGGCATCCGAAAGATCGAGCTGTTCCAGGCTATTCACGAAGGAAATCTCCAGGGCATCGAGAGGCTGTTGCCCCGCCCCTTCCATCGCCCTGATATAGCCGAGATAGCGTAGCTTGGCTCGATCCGATGCCGCGAAGTGGCCTGATATGAACAGGATACGGCGGTGCCCCCTTTGCAGGAGGTGCTCGGTCAGGTCCCGGCCTGCACCGAAATTATCGGTCGCGACCGCAGCTGTGAAGCGGCTGGTCGGAAGATTTCCGAGCAGCACGGTCGGCGGGAGGGCGGATGACAGGACCAGACTGCGTTCGGGATCGCAGAGCGTGAGGATCAACCCAGTCGGCTGCTGCTGGAGCAGCGAGGCGACGGCATCGACCTCCTGTGCTGGATCGTAGTTCGATTGCGCGATCAGCACGCTATGCCCCGCGTGAAGGGCTCGGTTCTGGATACTCGAGAGCGAAGCTGCGAAAACCGGATTGGTGATGCTGGGAATGAGCACGCCGATCGCCGGCCGGCCATTGGCGCTGCGACTGCCGGCGCGATAGCCAAGCTCTGCCGCCGCCCGGCGCACGCGCCGTACCATCTCGTCGCTGACCGGACCGGTGCGATTCATCACCCGGCTGGCGGTCGCAACGGAACAACCGGCGCGAAAGGCGACCTGCTGGAGCGTCGACATGATATCAATCACCTCCGGCTTCGGTGTCAGCCCTCGACTGGTGCAGCCCTAAGGGAATGTCGGGGATTTATATCAGGCCGATGACACTTATTTGACAGCCCTCCGCGCGCACCGCGACAATCCGGCCCTTGATCTTTGCTGCAGCGCAGCAGATGCTCGTCCCGCTCGCAGCCGCCAATGATGCTGTCATCAACCGATGCCATGATTGCCGCACTGTGATCCGCAGATCCGCCCCTCGAAAGGATGCTCTCATGTCAGAAGCACGGACGCCTGCCTCCACCACCGACAAGATCGAAAGACTGTTTTTCCTCGATATCAACGACGGACGAATCCTCTCCTCCGCCATCGACGGCACCGATTTGAAGCTCATCGTCCAGCGGCAAGGCCGCAGCCCAGACGGCATTCTCGTCGATAGCGAGAACGGCTGGATCTACTGGACGGAGATGGGCAACGACTACAACGCCCATGACGGCTCCATCGAGCGCATGGACCTCGACGGCGGCAACCATATCACCCTGATCCCGCCGGGCAGCACGCTCGTCACGCCGAAGCAGATCCAGCTCGACCGTGACAACGGCAAGCTCTATTGGTGCGACCGCGAAGGCATGCGCGTCATGCGCGCCAATATCGACGGCAGCGATATCGAAACCCTTGTGCAGAACGGCGACAGCCCGGAAGATAGTGCCGATATTGAACGCTGGTGCGTCGGCATTGCCCTCGATCTGCCACTCGGCCAGATCTATTGGACCCAGAAAGGACCGCCGGATGCCGGTCTCGGCCGCATCTTCCGTGCCGGCATCAATATTCCCGCCGGCGAAACCGCAACAAGCCGCAGCGACATCGAAACCCTGCTCGACAAACTGCCCGAACCGATCGACCTAGAACTGGATCTCGCCACCCGCACGATCTACTGGACCGACCGTGGCAATCTCCCCCGCGGTAATACCGTCAATCGCGCAGCGATGAACGATATCGCCGCAACCTCCGAAGTCGTCCTCGAGGGCCTGGACGAAGGCATCGGCCTCTCACTCGATCTCCCCAACAACCGCATGTTCTTCACCGACATCGGCGGCAATCTCTATTCCGCCAGCCTCGATGGTTCGGGCGAGCGAGAACTGCTGCACCATGCCGGCTCGTTCACAGGGATTGTTTACGCGGAGATTTGAGGTTGGAATATGCTTTGTGTGCCTAGCGTGGCGCTTTGGGGCCGACCCTCGTCCTTCGAGGGGCACTCCTTCGCCAAGCTCAGTCGCTCCCGCCTCAGGATGAGGGCGGGACAAGCCGCTCGCCTGAAGCAATGATGCTGAAGCTATTTTTATTTGGTGCGTTTGGTGGAAGAGAGTAGCCCTCACCCTGAGGAGCAGGGCTATCGCATATGGAGGCGGATGAGCACCATAAGCACCTTCTCCCCTTGGGGAGAAGGTGGCCCGAAGGGTCGGATGAGGGGGTTATCGATTTGAATTCATGGATTTTTGTGGTCTTGGCGGGCACCCCTCATCCGCCTGGCGGCACCTTCTCGCCGCTGGGGAGAAGGGGACGGCGGCGATCTCCGCTCATATGCGATAGCCCTCACCCTGAGGAGGGTCCGAAGGACCCCTCGAAGGGCGAGGGCGGATGAGGCTGTGATCAGTTACTTGCGCACGCCATCCAGCAGATGCGGCAGCGACTTCACCCCATCGTCACGCAGCTCAGCCGGCAGCAAACCTTCCGGCAGATCCTGATAGGAGACCGGGCGCAGGAAGCGGCGGATGGCGAGCGTGCCGACCGAGGTCGTGCGGCTGTCCGAGGTCGCCGGGAAAGGCCCGCCATGCACCATGGCATGGGAGACTTCGACACCGGTCGGCCAGCCATTGGCGAGGATGCGCCCAGCCTTGCGCTCCAGCACCGGCACCAGCTTGGCGGCCGTCGCATAGTCATCCGCTTCGACCTGCAGCGTCGCGGTCAGCTGGCCCTCGAGCTTTTCCGCAACGGCGATCATCTGATCGACGTCTTTGCAACGCACGAGAAGGCTTGCTGCGCCGAAAACTTCGTGGCCCAGACGCTCGTCGGCGAGGAACTCCTCCGCTTCTGTCTCGAAGAAGATGCCCGGGCTCCGGTTGACGCCTTCGGCCGGGGCGCCGTGAGCGACGGTCTTGACAGCCTCATGTTCTGCCAATGCCGCAACGCCCTTGTCGAAGGCGGCGTGAATGCCTGGTGTCAGCATCGGTGCGGGCGCACGGCCGCTCAGCGCATCGCCGGCGGCCTGGACGAAGCGGTCGAGATCGGGGCTCTCGATTGCAAAAAGCAGGCCCGGATTGGTGCAGAACTGACCGGCACCAAGCGTCAGGGAATCGATGAAGCCGGTCCCGATCGCCTCGGCGCGCGCGGCAAGTGCTGCCGGGAAGAGGAAGACGGGATTGACGCTGCTCATCTCGGCATAGACCGGGATAGGTTCCGGCCGGGCAGCGGCAATAGCGCCAAGCGCCAGACCGCCGCCGCGCGAGCCGGTGAAGCCGACGGCCTTGATGCGGGGATCGCGCACCAGCGCCGCACCCGTCTCATTGGCGCCGGTCAGCAGCGAGAATGTGCCTTCCGGCAGACCGCAAGCGGCGACGGCGGCGCGAATGGCGCGGCCGACAAGCTCACCCGTCCCCGGATGGGCAAGATGGCCCTTGACGACGACGGGGCAGCCGGCGGCAAGAGCCGAAGCCGTATCACCACCGGCAACCGAGAAGGCGAGCGGGAAGTTGCTGGCGCCGAAGACGGCGACCGGACCGAGCGGGATCTGGCGCAGACGCAGGTCCGGCCGCGGCAGCGGCTTGCGCTCCGGCAAGGCCGGATCGACGCGCAGATCGAGCCACTCGCCGGCACGGACCACCTGTGCGAAGAGCCGCAACTGGCCGACGGTGCGGGCGCGCTCACCCTGCAGACGCGCCACCGGCAGGCCGGTCTCTTCCGTCGCCCGCTCGATCAGTGCATCGCCGATTTCCATGATATTGTCAGCAATCTTTTCGAGGAATGCTGCGCGCTGTTCGGGAGTGGTCGCACGGTAAACGTCAAACGCCTGCGCCGCCAGTTCGCACGCCTTGGCAACGTCGCTCTCGCCGGCGATCGCGAAAGCCGGCTCCAGGCTTGCGCCGGTTGCCGGGTTGATGGCACGCACGGTTCTGTTGCCGCCGGTGGAATCTGAGCCGATCAGCAGATCGCCGCGAATCTCGAAAGACTGTGTCATGGGTATTCCTTAATGATGTCGGAGCGCTAGGTGGCGCTGCGAGAGCAGATAGCAGGACGGGATGACAGATATAAGATGATAATCGTCATCTAATTATCAAGGTACAAGTCCTGAGATCAAGGCGTCTGCGTCAATTAATCATACTTTTTCCAGATATGGCGCTGCGGCCTCTTTCGTGCCAATTTAGCGCCCATCCGAAAGACCGAGTGCGACCAAGTCCCCATGTCCATTGCACTTCTTGGCGATCCGATCGTCCAGTTCTTCATTCTGGTTGTCGTCGGCACGTTCGTCAGCCGCGTCATGCTGCGTCGTCAGCGGGCCGGCCGCCTGATCGGTCAGGTCGCCTTTTTCGTCTGCCTGACCGCACTTTTGTTCTATCACGGCATCGTGCCCTATGAGCCGAGCCCGCCGCAGGACTCGGTGACGCTGCGCACCTTCACGGGCTTTGCCAAGATCGTCTGGTGGGTCAATGGTGCCTGGGTACTGATCGCCTGCGTGCGGCTGTTCCTGATTTTCGAGCGCAAGCCCCGCGAAGGCCGGCTGCTGCAGGATCTGATCGTCGGTGTCATCTATCTCGGGGCCATTCTCTCCATCGTCGGCGATGTTTTTAGTGTGCCCATCGGCACCTTGATCGCGACATCGGGCGTCTTCGCCATCATTCTCGGCCTTGCCTTGCAGAGTACCCTGAGTGACGTCTTCTCCGGCATCGCTCTCAATCTCGGCCGCCCCTACTCCGTCGGCGACTGGATCGTGCTCGAAAATGATGTCCAGGGCCGCGTCGTCGAAACCAATTGGCGCGCCACGCAATTGCTGAGCGGCACCAACGATCTGGTCGTCATTCCGAACAGCATCCTTGCCAAGACGCGGCTGACCAATCTTTCCGCGCCCGACGAGAGCCATGGCGCCACCGTCACCGTTCGGATTCAGCCCACCACTCTGCCGCGCATCATCGCGGATGTGATGCAAAACGTCTTGATCAGCTGCAATTCGATCCAGAAGAACCCCGAACCCAATGTCGCC
Source organism: Martinezella sp. CNPSo 3890 (assembly GCF_057784455.1). Taxonomy (NCBI): domain Bacteria; kingdom Pseudomonadati; phylum Pseudomonadota; class Alphaproteobacteria; order Hyphomicrobiales; family Rhizobiaceae; genus Martinezella; species Martinezella sp. CNPSo 3890. The sequence goes on from NZ_JBXSOR010000017.1 coordinate 119,616, forward strand.
ATCAATTCCATCGATGGGCAGGCGATCGAACTGCAGCTGTCTTTTCGCGTGCGCGACATGTCGCTGACACAAGCCGCGAAGAACGAGATCTATGATCTGCTATTTCGCCACGCCAAGGCGGCGAACTTGAAATTCGCCGATCCCCCCGGCACGATCATGCTTCCGATGGAGCAAAAGCCCGAGGCGGCCGACGAGAAGCAACATGCACCCGGAACGCCCTGGCGATTGGTCAGCAATATCCCTCTGTTCTCTTCGCTGACCGAGGATGAAAAGGAACATCTGGCATCGCATATGCAGCGCCGGACCTACCGCAAGGATGCCGTCATCGCCGAACAGGACGCCCGCATGCGGGCGCTCACGATCGTCCGCTCGGGCGTCGTGAGCATCACCCGCCGCGAAGGACATCGCCAGATCGAGCTGACGCGCCTTGCGCCAGGGGATTATTTCGGGGAGAACGGGCTGCTGATGGGGTCGGGTGAAGTCGGGACGGTTCGCGCCCTGACCTTCGTCGTCACCTACGAAATCGGCGAGGAATGTCTGGCGCCGCTATTGCACGATCGGCCGACCCTTGCCGAAGAGCTCGGCGCCATTCTGGCAAAACGCATAGAGGCGGAGCAGCATCTATTCGCCAATGTCGATATGCTCGGCCATGGCACTCACGTGACCTCGCTAAGCTCGCGCATCAAGCATCTCTTTCAACTGCAGCAGCACGATTAGGCCGCGTCCGCTGCCTTCGTTGATCGCGAAACAGCAAAGAGATTTCGCCCGATGGCGCGGGCGGTGTCGAGATGGGAACTGATATCCTGCGTCTCCGTCAGCAACAATTCGGAGGTCGCGACGGGAGCGCCGCAATAACCGAAAATTCCATGATCGATCTGCGTCCTCATGGCGCCGAAATAGCCGTGGCGCGCATAGGTGCGCATGGTCGCACCGCCGATGGCGATCAGATGGACGCGGAGATGGCCTAACCTTTTGATCGTTCCGTTACCCGGTATGTCGTCATAGGCCCAGCCATTGCTGAACACCCGGTCGATCCATCCCTTGAGAAGCCCGGGCATGGACCACCAATAGACGGGATAGACGAGCACCAGTGCATCCGCGCGATCGATCCGCGCCTGCTCGGCAACGACATCTTCGGGCGATGGACCTTCTCTGAGATGGGCTGCAATATCGGCAGCGCTGAACCTCGGATCAAAACCTTCCGCCGTAAGATCCGCGATTTCGAATGTAGCGCCCGAAGCCGTTACACCCTCGGCGACTTTGGCCGCGACGCAGTGGCTGAAAGAAGCCGAATTCGGATTGGAGACGACGATAAGCGCGTGCATGTGAAAAACTCCTGCTGACACATTGTGAGCGGCGGCTCAGTCTTATATACTTTTAGTAAGTTACTGTTGGTATATAGCAATGTCAAGCATGCAGACAAAGAAACCGGAGTCCCGCAGCCGGCTGACGCGGGGGGAGCGCTACCGGCAGCTCATCGAGGTCGCCTGGCAGATCATCGGCCAAGAGGGAACGGAAGCCCTGACATTGGGCCGGCTTTCTGAGCGTGCCGGCGTGACGAAACCTGTGGTCTACGACCACTTCGCGACTCGTTCCGGCCTGCTGGCCGCGCTCTATCGCGAGTTCGATATCAGGCAGACGGAGGTGATGGACAAGGCGCTTGATGCAAGTACCCCGACACTGGCAGGTCGGGCGGAGGTGATAGCGGCCTCCTATGTCGATTGCGTGCTGCTGCAGGGGCGCGAAATACCCGGCATTATCGCCGCGCTCGCGGGCTCGCCGGAGCTTGAAAAAATCAAGCGCGAATATGAAACGGCCTTCCTCGAGAAGTGCCGTGCGCTGCTTGCTCCCTTCGCTACTACCGGTTCCATTGCATCGGCAGGCCTCTGGGCGATGCTGGGTGCGGCCGAAGCCCTGTCCTATGCCGCGACGACGGGGGATATCAGCCCGCAGCAGGCAAAGGACGAACTCTTTGAAACCATCAAGGCCATGGTTGCGAGAAACAGATGAAGGCCAGCCAACGCCGCCGCATTCCAGGTAGAGCCCCGCATGGCGGTCAGTTCGATTGCGGTGTCGGCACCGCCTTGACCTGCCCCGTATAAAACGACTTGGCATCGCCCGTGAACTGCTCGCGCGACGCTGGCCGCGTGTAGAACATATGGCCGCCGCGATAGAGCTTCATCTCCATGCGATCCGCAAAAGCGGGTGGCATATGGTCGAGCACATATTTGTTCACGCCGAAGGGAATGACGAGATCGCTGTAACCCTGCCCAATCATCACCCGGAATGATGGCGAGAGCGACAGCAGCTCCTTGAGATCGTCGCCAACACCGGCGGTTCCGCGCGAGCCGCCATTTCGCCCACCCCATTTCCATTCCCTGTTCACGGATGACGATAGCAGTGTGTAGGTCATGTCGGTATGAAAGCCCAACTCGTCACGGGCATAGCCTGAAAAGGCACCGCCATAGGCGCGGACGAAGCCATCCAGAACCGGATCGCCGCCATGCTCGGCCTCCGACTGCGGATAGGGGTCGGGCGCCAAGAAAGAAGCATCATAGGCGCTCGCAACATCCGCCCCATCGCCATCGGAATGCTTGCGATAGACCCCGCCGAGAAAGCCCTGGTTCTTGGCGACGACATCCTGCGGTATGCCGGCCAGCTTCGCCACGCGCCCATAGAAGGCTTGGCCGGCATCTCCCGAGGGCGGGCGCCCCGCAAGGGTTGGCAGATATTCGTTTAGGGCAAACGCCTCGGCATCCTGAACCGCCTTCTCGCTGAAGGCATTTTGCCGTTCCAGCTCGGCCGCCGCCAGCGACGGCAGTTGCAAGGCTGCGCCAAGCGCATCCTCACCGCCGCCAAAGACGAACCGGCCCTCCAGCAGGGGCGACAGCATCACGACGCCGGAAATCAGAATGCCCTGATCCTCGCGCAGGCTGTTGGCAACCTTGATTGAACGAAATCCGCCATAGCTCTCCCCGAGAATATATTTCGGCGATGCCGCCCGGCTGTTATGGGCGACGTAGAGGGCAATCGCCTTGGCAAGGCTTTCGGCATCGCTGTCGACGCTATAGAAATCATTCTGATCATCGGGCTTTGCGGTGCGGCTCCAGCCGGTGCCGATCGGGTCGATCAGCACGAGATCGGTAAATTCGAGCCAGCTTTGCGGATTGTCGACCAGCTTGGCATGGGCGCCATCGCGCCCGTCTGCGCCGAAATCGACGATGCGTGGGCCGACGAGCCCGAGATTGAGGAAGGCCGAAGCCGCGCCCGGCCCGCCGTTGAACACGAAGGTCACGGGGCGGCTCGTATCGCGGTTCTTGGCGACATAAGCAGTGTAGAAGATCGCGGCACTGCGCTGACCATCCTGGCCGAAAAGATCGAGCGTTCCGGCTGTCGCCGTGTAGGGAATGGTCTTGCCATCGGCATTCAGCACATGATCGCTCACCGCATCAGGCGACAGGAGCGAGAGCACGCCACCGGCGCTTGCAGGCGCGCCATGGCCTTGCTCGGGCGGAGCGGCGAATGCTGTTGCCGATAGCAGCGAAAGGGCCAGCGCCAGGCCGGGAACTATCTGGCGAAAAGACATGAAATAACATCCTCCAAGGGGATCGTCGCATAGACGTCATTACCGGCGATACTATGTCACGAACGACAAGCGCCGAAACTCAAGAGATGTTGATTGATGGTCTCGGCCTTTTCGAAGAACCATGATCTTGAGGGTCTATATATCGTTTGCCAAAGTGGTATGTGCCGCGGGGACATCAGCCGATAATGAGATCGCAAGGGAAACGACGATGAAACAGGATATCGAAATCAAGACGGCCGACGGCACCGCCAAAGCCGCCATATTCCGCCCCGACAATGGCGCGTCAGCCGAGCATGGCGTGATACTCTATATGGATGCCATGGGTCCGCGCGCGGCGCTCGATGGCATGGCGCAGCGGCTGGCTGATGCCGGCTATATCGTGCTGCTTCCCGATCTCTTCTATCGCTTCGGCGCCTATGGCCCCTTCGACGGCGGTGCCTTTGGCAATCCGGCCTCCCGCGAAACGATCATGACGATGCTGCGCGGCACGACGCAGGAAATGACCAAAGTCGATAGTGCTGCCTTCCTCGACGCTCTCTCAGCTGCCGGAGCCAAAGGTGCGGCCGGCGTGGTAGGCTATTGCATGGGCGGGGGCCGCGCGCTGACTGCCGCTGCCTCTTATCCCGATCGCATCGCGGCAGCCGCAAGCTTCCACGGCGGCAATCTTGCGAGCGACGCGGAAGACAGCCCGCACCGGCTCGCCCCCAATATCAAGGCGCGCGCCTATATCGGTGTCGCCGGCGTCGACAACAGCTTTCCGCCGGAACAATCGGCGCGTCTTGCCGAAGCGCTCCGCACTGGCGGCGTCGATCACACCATCGAAAACTATGTCGGAATGGCGCATGGATGGACCGTGCCGGATCATGGCGTCTATGACGAGACCGGCGCCGAAAGGCATTGGAAGCGGCTGCTGAACCTGTTCGAGGAAGCCCTGGTGTAATCGATTGATGGCGGCATCCCGTTGGCATTACGAGCGGGATGCCGCTATTCGATCCAGAGATCAGAACTTGATCCTGTCGATGCTGGTCAGCGTCGTCTTCTGGGAGACGCCGGGCGCATTGACCATGTGCCAGGCCACATATTGCTCGCCATAGAGCTCTGTCGATGACATGCCGTCGACGGGCAGCACGATATTCATACCATTCAATGCAGCATCCGTTGCCGTATCGAGCACCGCGCCCTCAGAGGCCGTACCCGTGACGATGACGGTCTTGATGCCTTTGTCGGAAAGAATGCTGCGCAGGTTGGTGCCGATAAACTTGTCCGGGCCGGATTTGACGATCGGTTCGCTCGCCAGAGGCGCCAGCGCCGTTGCGATATCCTGCGCCTCGCCAGCGCCGGCCAGACTGAAGACGACGAGCATCTCCTTGGCGCGCGCCTGATCGAGCAGAGTTTTGACCTTGGGGACGGACGCCAGACAACGCGGCTTGATTTTTGCATTGCACGGCCCTTTGGTCGGGTCCTGTGCGCCATTGAAATCAAGGATCAGAAGCGCCGTCGTTTTCGGATCGACGGTTACCTGCTTCAGCTCCGGCGCCGCCGGTGGCTTCACCTTCTGCCAGTCATCGATGATCGTCTGGGCGGCCGCCGGCGAGGTCAGCGCAGAACTGAAGCCTATGCATAGGATTGCAAAACCCGCACCGAATGCGAAGCTTGTCTTGCCTACCCTGCCGCTTGTTTTTCTGATCGAGTTCCTCTCCTGCATCGACGTCCTCTTGGATTGACGGTGGTGGAAGAGAGATAGGCCATAAATTCCGACAGGGCACCGAAACTCTTCGTGATGCGCCGCCCGCCCGGATCACGGCGAGCAACAGGAGCCGCTAGAGCGGTTCAGTTTTTCACGGAATCTCTGAGCCGCTCTATCCCTTTGTTTTCACGCAATCCCGGACGGAAAACCGCTGCGCATTTTCCCGCAATTGCTTTAGGCGCCGGCATCGTCGGACGGCTGTTCGCTACCTTTTTCGCCACCACGCAGCTTCTCCAGCAGATTTTGCAATCCCTGCCTGATCACTTCGATTTCGCCCGAACCGGCCATGTCGGACCAACGCTGCTCCACCATCTTGCCCGCGGCCATGGCGACCGGCCGCACACCCTTGCCGCGCTCGGTCAGAAACACCAGCCGCGCACGCCGGTCGTTCGGATCCGGTCGCCGTTCGACATAACCCAGGCGCTCCAGCTCCTCCACCGCCTGGGTCATCGTCTGCTTGCGCACATGGGCGAGCTTGGTGAGTTCGCTCACCTGGATGCCTTCCGGACGCGCGAAGGTGAAGACATTGGAATGCGGCGGGCGGATGTCACGGAAGCCGGCCTCCTCCAGCGCGGCATCGACAGCCTGCGCATAATGCTGATGAACGAGCCGCAAAAGCAGGCCCAGCGACAGATGGGAGGATATAGGTTCTTTCATGGATATAGACAGGTACCTGACCATTATGATAGATAGACAGGTACCTTACCATTCCTACCAAGGAAAGGATATCCACATGCCCTCGCTTAACGTGCTGGATTCAACCATTTTCTATCAGGACACGGGAACGGGAACGCCTTTCGTCTTCCTACATGGTAATCCCACCTCATCTTACCTCTGGCGAAATGTGTCGCCTGGCGTCACCACGTCGGGCCGTCGTCTGGCGCCTGACCTCATCGGCATGGGCCGCTCCGGCAAACCGGATATTGCCTACAGCTTCCACGATCACGCCCGCTATCTCGACGCCTGGTTCGACGCCCTGGCGCTGAACGATGTCGTGCTTGTCGGCCACGATTGGGGCGGTGCGCTCGGATTCGATTGGGCAGCTCGCCACCCAGAGCGTGTGCGCGGCATCGCCTTCATGGAAACGATCGTCCGGCCGATGACCTGGGACGATTTTCCGGGCGCGCGTCCTCGCTTTGAAGCTCTCCGGTCGCCTGGTATCGGTGAGACCAAAGTGCTGGACGAGAATTTCTTCATCGAGCAGGCATTGAAGGTTACCGTTCTCAACGGCCTCAGCGAAGAGGATCATGCCGTCTACGCGGCACCCTATCCGACGCGCGACAGCCGACGACCGCTGCTCGCCTGGCCCCGCTCGATGCCAATCGAAGGAGAACCGGCCGACGTGATCAAGCGCATCGAAGCTTATGACGCCTGGCTGGCACAAAGCGCTGATGTCCCGAAGCTACTGCTGACCTTCGAAGGACCGGCAGAGACATTGCTAATCAGCGAGGTGATGACCGCCTGGTGCCGGGAGAATATAGCCGACCTCGAGATCAGGAATTGCGGGCCAGCCAGGCACAATGCGCCGGAAGATCAGCCGGAGGCCATCGCGTCAGCGATTTCCGACTGGGCGGATCGTCACGCCTTCTCCAGATAGGCCTCGTAATCGAACAGGAGCCTTGCGCCACTCGTGCTCGATCACTAACCACCGGGAACAATCCATCGTTGACAAAAACCTGCCAGCCCATAATCTGCGCCTAAGCCCTTGCGATTGCCCATTTTTCTTTTGGAGATCGGGATCATGCCGGCAAACTGCATGAGACGACTGGTTCTGGCAGGCATTCTCCTAGGCATGTCTGCCTATACGGCGGTGGCCGCACAGACACTCGACACTATCGCGCAAAAGGGCACGATCCGCATCGGCTATATCAGCGACGAAGAACCCTTCTCCTTTAAGAAGAAGGATGGCAACCCAACGGGATATGCCATCGACCTCTGCGGCAAGATTGCCGATGCTGTCGGTACCAAGGTCGCCAATCTGAAGCGGGACTATGTCGAAACCACGCTTGCCGATGGCTTCGATGCAGTCAAAAGCGGCCAGGTCGACCTTCTCTGCGGCGCCATCACCATCAATCTCGGGCGACGTCAAAGCGTCGACTTCTCGCAGCCGATCTTCATCACCGGCGCAAGCGCCCTGCTGCGCAAGGATTCGCCCGATTATCTGATGGCTTTGTTCCTCGACAAGCGGCTGGCGCAAGTCTCCGCCAAGCCCGCCCCCGCAACGAGCACGATCGGCGTTCGCGCCGACACGACGACAGGCGCGACCCTGCGCGAAGCGCTGGGCTCCGACGTGCCGAAGACGCGGATCGCCGATTTCGCTACGCATCAGGACGGCCTGGTCGCGCTCGAAAACCACAAGATCGATGCCTATTTTGCCGATCGCGCCCTGCTCTTCGATCTCGCTTCTCATGCCCGCAATCCGTCCACACTCGCCATCGGCAACCGTCTCTTCACACATGAGCCTTATGGCATCGCCCTCCGGCAGGATGACTCCGCCTTCCGCCTGCTCGTTGATCAAACGCTAACCGAGATCTACCAGTCGGATGATTTCGCCAAGCTGCTGACCACCTATTTCGGCGAGGAAGGCCCGGTCTTGCGCCGCGAGATCATGATGCAGTCGATTCCGCAATAATGCGGCAGCAACTTTCCGGTTGTCACAAAGTCGCCTTTGCGACAGTTCTCCTGATCATATGTCGCCAACAAACCCAACCATTCCGGACGGGACAGCGTGACGGTCGTCGTGCAAGCATCTTCAATATGTCGTAGACAGGCTCTGGTCGCCGCCGCACACGTCATAAAATCCGTATTCAATATCAATCAGGGTCGCACGCAATGGCAGTATTTCCTCAAAAGGCGAAGGTCGTCATCATCGGTCTCGGCGGTATCGTCGGCGCATCGATCGCCCACCATCTGATCGAGCGCGGCTGGGACGATATTGTCGGCATCGACAAATCAGGCATCCCGACGGATATCGGCTCGACAGCGCATGCCTCCGACTTCTGCTATACGACGAGCCATGATTTCCTTTCCTGCTGGACGACCCTCTATTCCATCGATTTCTACGATAAGCTCGGCCACTATGCCCGCGTCGGCGGCCTGGAAGTCGCCCGCGTCGGCGATGATGACCGCATGGCTGAAATCAAGCGCAAAGTGACCTCGGGCAAGGCCTTCGGCACACGCGCCCGCCTGATCGAGCCTGCCGAGATCAAGGAAAAATTCCCGCTGATCGAGGAAAGCATGGTTCAGGGCGGCATGTGGGACCCGGATGCCGGCCTCGTCATTCCCCGTTCGCAGACCGTTGCCGGCAAGCTGATCGACCAGGGCGAGAAGAGCGGTAAGCTGCAATCCTTCGCCAATACGCCGGCCCAGTCACTGATCGTTAAGGATGGCCGCATCAGCGGCGTCGTCACCCATCGCGGCACGATCGAAGCCGAATATGTGATCGTCTGCGCCGGTCTCTGGGGCCGCCTGATCGCCGAAATGGTCGGCGAGGACCTGCCGGTCATGCCGGTCGACCATCCGCTGACCTTCTTCGGCCCCTACAACGAGTTTGCCAATACCGGCAAGGAAATCGGCTTCCCGCTGATGCGCGACCAGGGCAACTCCGCCTATATGCGCGACACCGGCGACCCGAAGACCGCCGAAGGCGGCCAGATCGAATGGGGCTATTACGAAGAGAAGAACCCGCGCCTCTGCCACCCGCGTGATCTCCTCGAGAAGCACGAGGCCCGTCTTTCTCCCTCGCAGCGCGATCTCGATATGGAGCAGATCATCGAGCCGCTCGAACGCGCCATGGAGCTGACGCCGATCCTCGGCGAACTCGGCTACAATGAGGGCCATTCCTTCAACGGCCTCCTGCAGGTCACGACCGATGGCGGCCCATCCGTCGGCGAAAGCCAGAAGGTCCGCGGCCTCTGGTATTGCGTCGCCATCTGGGTGAAGGACGGCCCGGGCTTCGGCAAACTGGTCGCCGACTGGATGACCGACGGCCGCACGCCGATCGATCACAACAGAATCGATTATTCCCGCTTCTACCCGCATATGCTGGAAGAGAAATTCATCGAAGGCCGCTGCACCGAGGCCGCGCAGAAGATCTACAATCCCGCTGTCCATCCGCGCGAGCCCTACGCGACCGGCCGCAACATCCGCCGCTCGCCCTTCTATGAGCGCGAAAAGGAGCTCGGCGGCTACTTCATGGAGCTTGGCGGCTGGGAGCGCGCGCATGGCTATGCCGCCAACGAGCACCTGCTGGAAAAATATGGCGATCGCATTCCCGTGCGCGAAAACGAATGGGATAACCGCCATTTCTGGCGCGTCTCCAATGCCGAGCATCTGGCGCTCAGCGAAGATTGCGGCATCATCAACCTCTCGCATTTCGCAATGTACGACATCGAGGGCCCCGATCATGTCGAGCTGCTGGAATGGCTCTGTGCGGCCAAGATCGGTGGCGATGCCAATATCGGCAAGGGCATCTACACCCACTTCCTCGACGACGAGGGCATGGTGCGCGCCGACTTCACCGTCATCCGCATGGCCGACCGTTGCCGTCTGATCGACGGCGCCGATGCCGGCCCGCGCGATTTCCATTACATGCGCCGTGTTGCCCAGGATAAAGGTTTAGACGTCACCATCACCGACGTCACCGAACGCTATGTCACGATCGGCATCTGGGGGCCGAATGCTCGCACCAACCTGCAGAAGGTTGTCGAGAACCCTGAAAGCCTCTCGCACGAGAACTTCCCCTTCGCCGCCATCAAGCAGATCCGCGTCGCAGGCAAGAACGTCACGGCCTTCCGCATCTCCTATGTCGGCGAACAGGGTTGGGAACTGCACATGGCCTATGGCGACGCGCTGGCAATCTGGGATGCGCTGCGTTCGACGGGCGCCATTGCCGTCGGCGTCGAGACCTATGCAAACAGCCGCCGCATGGAAAAGAGCCTGCGCCTGCAGAATGCCGACCTGCTGACGGAATATAATCTTCTCGAAGCCGATCTCGCCCGCCCGAAGGTCAAGGAGGCCGATTTCCGCGGCAAGGCGAAGCACCTCGAATACCGCGCCCGCGAGCATCAGCCGGCCATGCTCTGCACGCTTGTGATGACCGACAATATCGACTCCAACGGCGTGGCCCGCTACCCCGTCGGCATCCTGCCGGTCATGGATCCCGAAACCGGCGAAACCCTGGTCGACGAGCTCGGCCGCCGCTCCTTCACCACCTCGATCGCCTACGGCCCGACAATCGGCAAGAACATTGCGCTCGCCTATCTCCCCTGGTCCTATGCCCAGGAAGGCCGCAAGCTGAAGGTCGAATATTTCGGCGAGACCTACCCGGTCGAAGTCGCCGGCGTTGGCTACAAACCGCTCTACGACGCAGAGAACCTGAAGCCGAGAAGCTGATCTCCAACAGACCGGAAAGCGAGGTCATGCCTTGCTTTCCGGTCGTCTGTCGGGCCGGACGCCTGTCAGGTCGTGTGATCGATGATGGCTTGCGCAATCTCGTCAATATCGCGCTCGTGGATTTCGTGCCCTCCACCCTCGACCCGGTGCAGCCGGGCATCTCGCACGACCTTGGTGAAGGCCTCGCCGTGCCCTATGGGAAACAGCGGATCGGCCGTGCCATGGATCGCAAGCACCGGCAGCTTGATATCGGAAGCTTGAAGTCTTTCGGGCCTTTCCTCGCTCACGAGCGTAAAGTGGTTCGTGGCACTGGCAAATGAAGGCGCCCGCGCCATGTCGCGGGCGATCAAGGCACTTGCAGCGTCGGGATCATGCGGGTGCCGGGTGCCGGCAAGCATGGCCGTATCGCGACGCAAAAAATCGGCAATGGCCTCGAGGTTCGACCAGTCGATTGCTTCGGCAGACTTGGAATGCTCTTGATAGGCCTTTGTCGAGGAAGGCAAGCCCTCGACTCCGAGCGGTGATGTGCTGATCAGCGTGAGCGTCCGAACACGTCGAGGGTGGCGCAACGAGACTTCCTGCGCAACGACGCCGCCCATCGACATGCCCACCACATGCGCCGTTTCCAATCCATAGCCGTCGAGAATGGCGATGGCATCGTCGGCAAGGTCGCTGAACGAATAAGACGGCTCGCCTTGCGGATAATGTGTCGAAAGGCCTGTATCGCGCTGGTCATATCGGATCACATAGCGTTGACGGGCGGCAAGCGCCTCGCAGAACCCCTCCGGCCACCACAGCATCGAAGCCATCATCCCCATGATCAATATGATGGGCGGGCTGGAGGGATCACCGAAAGCCTGGGTCTGAAGTTTCGCTCCCTTGACCTCGATTGACGTCTCGGTGGCGATGAATGATCTCGTTTCTTCCATGACAGAATCCATCCGATTGCAAATCGCAACTGGATTGATATTGCATAACTGCTCTTATTATGCAATCAGTTTATGAGGAAGCTGCAACACGGTCATCGACGTCCGTCAGAGCAGTTCCAGAGAAGCGCTCAGCAGTTTTCCATTCGGAATTGCGTGGGAATAATGCCGTTGGAGCTGTTGGAAGATCTTGCAAGAACTGCGCCCGATGGAGATCGAGGCGAGACAGGGGAGGCTTGTAGTGCTGCAATGTGCTGATTTTTACGACGCTGAACTATCACGGCATAACCGGCATTTGCGGGCCGCTGCCCGCGTCCGGACCCATGACCGGATACTCGATATCGGCTGCGGCGCTGGGCAGACTACCCGCGAAGCAGCTCTTGCCGCGACACAAGGCAGCGCAGTCGGCGTGGACACGTCCGCCGAGATGCTCGAGATTGCGCGCCGACGTAGCGCTGAGGCGGGGTTGCGCAACGTCAGCTTCGAGCTGGGTGACGCTCAAGCTCACAACTTTCCAGCCGCCAGCTTCGACCTATGCATCAGCCGGTTCGGCGTTATGTTCTTTGCCGATCCGCCGGTGGCATTCGCCAACATCGCCCAAGCAATCCGCCCGGGTGGACGCATCGCCTGGATGGTATGGCAAAGCCAGGAGCGCAACGAATGGTCAAGCGCCATCAGGCATGCGCTGGCTCCGGGAAACGCAATTCCAGAAAATGCCGGCAAGCCGTTCTCGCTTGGCGATCCCACCATGGCCAAAGAGCTGCTAAACGCCGCCGGCTTCACCTCGATCGACTTCACCGAGGTGAAGGAACCAGTGTTTTATGGAGCAAATGTCGAGGCCGCCCTCGATGCCCTTGCCGGCCTCTATATGGTCAAGGACGCACTCATGTACACCAACGAGGCACCCGACCAACCACTGCAGCGGCTGCGTGATTTGCTGGAAGCGCATGTGACCTCCGAAGGCGTGCTGTTCAACTCCCGCGCATGGATCATCACCGCTGAGCGAGTCCGTTGACTGAGCAGCCGTCGCCTATCCCGGCGAAAGCGCTACAACGCAGATCTATGAACGCTCGCTTATGTTTTGGGCCTGCGATAGCTGACCTTGGTGATTGAGAACGCTTGGTTCCGTGTTTGCATTGTTTGGGTTGTTGCGAGGGCTTGCTGATGGTTTGGAGGCATGAGGCGTTGCTGGAACGCAAAAAGCCCGCGGGAAGCGGGCGTTGTGGGTAATATTGGTTGCGGGGGCAGGATTTGAACCGTTTGTTGCTTCGAACAGTCCACTGGACTGTCCGATCGAGCTATGCTCGAGCGCGCCTCACCCTTCAGGTTATGGTCCGCAGGACGACGAGCTACCATCGCCAGCAAAGCGGAATGCTTTGCGCCAGCGATAGGGTCTTGGCGATGTATTCAGTTGGAGAGATTGGTTGCGGGGGCAGGATTTGAACCTGCGGCCTTCAGGTTATGAGCCTGACGAGCTACCGGGCTGCTCCACCCCGCGCCAGCGCAAATCGCGGAGCGATTTGTCGCGAGTAGCAAGCCTTAGGCTTGCGTCATCCACGATAAACCGCGGAGCGGTTTATCGTGTGTTTCCAGCGTAAACCCGAGGGGTTTATCGCGTGTAGTCACCCTTGCTGTGGGTTCCCACCAAATTCCAGAAGCGTTTGTGCTTCCCTTCAGAAGCGACAAAGGCCGCGTTAGCGGCCTATTGTAACACGGCCTGGCCGC